>NZ_JBWCCT010000002.1:0-861376 GCF_056279605.1 Paraburkholderia sp. TE9906 | reverse complement strand
CGTACTGACGAAGTGTTCGATCATCTCTCGACGGTCAAACCTTCCTTTCATTACTGTGTGAGACTTGATACTTTCGCTTTTACAGCAGACTCCAAAGAATCCACCGTCGCGTCTCGCATCAAGCGCCCACACTTATCGGCTGTTAATTTTTAAAGATCGATCCGCTCACGCACAGCGCCCACTTCAACCACCCGGCACCGCTTCGTTCTGCGTCGCTGCATCAGCAGCAGAGAAACGAGATTATGGAGAACTTCCGCGGCGCCGTCAACAGGTTTTTATCACTCACTCACCCTGCCCACCGCGCTGGAAGCCTTGCCACTGCTGGCTTTCCCGCTTCTCCGTGCCCCGGTATCCGAAGCACGAAAGAGCGGAATTCTAGCGAGCCCCAAGGGGACTTGCAAGCGTTATCTCAATGTTTATTCAAGGCGCCTTTTCTATGCGGCGCGGTTCATTGACCGCGGGCTCCTTCAGATCGGGCGCCAACGCACGGGCGCCCGGCGAGCCGATCGTCCAGTCGTGGAGCACGGTGTACGCAACCGCCAGCAAAGTCGGGCCGATGAAAACGCCGAGGAAACCGAAAGCCAACGCGCCGCCTAGAATACCCAGCATCACCAGAATCAGCGGCATGTCACTGTTCTTGCCTATCAGGATCGGCTTGATGACATTGTCGGACATGCCGACAGCCAGCACGCCCCACACGACCAGAAAGATCGCCCACCCGGTCTCACCGCCGTGATACAGCCAGATCGCAGCAGGCAGCCACACGATCACCGGGCCGCCCGGTATCACAGACAGGAAAAATGTCGCCAGTCCAAGCAGCGCCGGAGCCGGCACCCCCGCGACCCAGCAACCAAAACCCGCCAGGACCCCTTGCACGAGCGCGGTACCAAGAATCCCGTAGACCACCCCCTTCACCGTGCTGCCCGCCAGCGCCAACAGATAGTCGGCGCGTTCGCCGGTGATGCGCCGCATCCCCGCATTGAGCCACGCAGCCGCTCCCTCTCCGCCGGTATAAAAAAAGAACGCTAGCACGATGCTCAACGCCAGCAAACCCAGACCGTGCGTCACAGCAATCGCCGCCGCCAGAATCCACTTGCCGGCCGGTGCCGCGAGCGTGCGCAACTGAGCGATCAGTTCCGAATTGCCGCTGGTCAGACGCTCCCAGAAGGCCTGGATATTCGAACCAATCAGCGGAATCCGAGCGACCCATGGCGGGAGCTCAGGCAAGCCATCCTCGAATAGCCTTTGCACCAGCGCAACGATCTCGTGAACGTGTGCGCCGAACGCAAAGCCCGCATAGACGAATGGCCCCAGCACGACCACCAGAATGATGAGCACGATCAAAGTGGCGGCCAATTTGCGCCGCCCACCGACCGCGGCGGTGAGCCGCCGGTAAAGCCCCCAGGAGCTATAACTGAGAATCGCGCCCCACAGCAAGGCGGTTGTGAAAGGCGCCAGCACCAGCAGCGAGCCGCCCACCAGAATAATCAGCGCGAATACAGCGGCAAGACGTTCGATCAGTTGGTCTGATTTCACGACGAATCTCCTATTGCGCCAAACCACGGCGGCAAATTGACCTACGCTTGTCAGGCGCCCCACTGAACGCCGTCAGTATAGAAGCGAGTCCCGTCCTCGGGGGTGTCTTATACCATCCGGCCGAGGCGATGTGCGGCCCGCGCGACAGACTGATTTTTCGTCTGGAAACGTCCTAATCCATCCGGCATTGCCGGCCAAACAATATGACGGCATAGAAAAGACTAGAATATAAGGTTCTCTGCCCCCCAATTTCCGGATTTATGCGCTCGCGAATCGCCAAACGTCTCCCCCCCGATGCCGACAAGCTGGTCGGTCTCTCGCTCGCGCTTTTCGCGTCGGGCAGCCGCACTGAGGACCGCTTCTGGGAAGCAAAGCTCGATGCACTGCTCGCCAGGATCGTCCGCAACGCCAACCAGACCACGCTGGACGCCGCGCTCGATCATCTGCAGCAGAATCATCCCGATGCCTACGGCGCGCTCGCCGATATGGCGGAAACCCACAGCGAATCGTTCGTGATCGAACATGACGGCGTGTCTTATGAAGCGCTGCTGATCGCTGCGCCCGTGCTCGCCTGGACCCGCTACATGATTCCGTCCGGCCCGCTCAAAGCCGAGGCGGCCGACGCGCTGCGCGCGCACCTGCAAGCACACGTGCTCGCCGCCGACACCCGCGTCGCGATGGCGCCGTTCCTGTACAGCATCGATCAGCTGCCGCGCCATCACGTCGAAACGTGGCGCCTCGCCCAGCAGCTGGCTCAGGTGGCGATGGGCGGCGGCAACGTCAAGCTCAATTTCAACGAACTGCCGGAAACTTCGCCGATTCTGGCCGACCCGCGCTTCCTGCTCGCCGTCGTCGCGGCGCCGGTGGGCGAGCCGACGTTCCGCTGGCAGGAAGAAGAGCACGGCAGCCGGATCGAGCGCGGCCAATGTCTCGAACAATGGACGACCCAAGGCGGCGCCAACCTGTCGCTGGTGCTGCCGGGCTGCGAATTCGAGTGTCTGTTGCCGGATGCATACTACTCGGCCTGCCGCGACGCCGACGAAAGTGTGCGCCCTCACACGGTGCGGACCGCCGTGCGTTATCTATTCGACACAATTGGAGCCGCGCCGCAGGAGTTGCGTGCGGTTGTCGCGGGGTTCGGTGAGCGCCGCATCGACGAATACCGCGTCGGCTTCACGCGCCGGGGCAGCAATGACGTGATTTACGGCGTCGTGTGGCCGCTGTACGGCCGCGAGAACGGTGAACCTGGCATCGACGAAGAACCGCAGGAGAGCTCAGCGTCCGACGATCCGCTCGAGGAAATCGTCGCGCTGCTCAAGGAGACCGGCGTCACCGACGTGCGGCGCCATGCGGGACGCTTCGAGCCGGAATATTGCGATGACTGCGGCGTACCGCTTTATGCGGATCCGCTCGGCGAAATCGTCCACGCCGAAATGCCCGAGGACGCGGAGCCCGCGCAGCCGCATTTCCATTGAGCATAAGCGCGGCGGTGCCGCGCATTGCCCGAGAGAGAAAAAGCCCCGCTCAGCGGGGCTTTTTGTTTGATTGCGCATGCTTCTTATGCCTTTCGGACAGGCCGTCAAACGGGAGGGAATTTGTCATCATAGAGATGGCGACGCATTGCATGTGTCTGGCTCAAGCGCCGGACGGATACGTCGCGCCACCTCGCCCGATTCATCTGGAGACATGCATGAGATTCTCGATACTCAACTCAAACGCTGAACGACGTGATGGACTCAAAGCATTACTGCGGCAAATCGACCGACTGGCGCGCTTTACCGAAGCCCAGGATTGGCGCCAGATCGAACGCACCTTCAGGCGTCACCGGCCCGACCTGCTCGTGATCGACTGGCAGGACTGGATGACAATCGCGGATGCCCGCGAACTGCTCAGCCACTACCCCGATCTGCGCGTCGCAGTGCTAACCGACGACATCTCGCCGATCATCGTGCGAGCGCTCATGGATGAAGGCGTGCTCGGTGTCGTGCCGCGCGATACCGATCCGTGTCTGATTGTGCGCGCCTTCGAAATGGTGCTGCTCGGCGGCCACTACGTGCCGCCTGGCGCGCTCGCCCTCGATCCCCCGCTGCCACCGGATACCGCCATCCGCGTGTTCGATGCGAAGAATCCGCCGCCACGCCGCAATCGGCTTTCCAGCGGACTGTCGCCGCGCCAGGAGCAGATCATGCGCTGCGTCCACATGGGCAGTACCAACAAGATGATCGCGCGCACCCTCGGCATCAGCGAGGGCACGGTCAAGATCCACCTGACCAGCATATTCCAGCAACTCGGCGCACCCAATCGCGCCGCCGCGGTCGCGCTTTACAACGGCTGGCTGACGAACCATCTGCAGGTCTTGTGCAACAACGGCGAAGGCTCGACGCGGCCGGTGATGGGACAAGCCGGGGTCATTCCGCTGCGGCGTCACCAACGGCGGCGCTTCCAGTATCCGTTGCCCGCCAGCGACACGCCCCCCTCACTGCCGATGGCGGCCGAGCCCAGCACACCCTACGGCGACGCACCAGCCGCCGGACTACCGTCGAAGCCACTCACACCCGGTTCGGCATGAGGTTCGTGACCACGCGCGCAGCGGCCTGAACACGCCCTCGAAGGCAGCGTTTGTATCGGCTGGCATGGAATCCGCTCACACCTTTTCTCGTCCAACGAGTAATATGGATACATGGGTTTCCTCTACACACCGCTTCCGTTCTGGGTCGCTGTCGGTGGCTGGATCGCCACTGCGATAGTGGTCGCGCTCGCGCTGTGGAAAAATCCTTTCAAACGACTTCAGGACGGCACACTGCAGCATGTCTGGCTTGCGATCATCGTCGCAGTGTCGGTGCTGTGGGCGAGCAATGCCTGGCTCGACGACGGCACCGTGATGCACCTGCTCGGCGCCACGCTCTTCGTCACGCTATTCGACTGGGCGCTGGCACTGATCGCGATGGCAGTCGTCACAGGTATTGCCGCCGTGGTCTTCGATGCGCCCTGGCAGGGCATCGCGCTAACATTCCTCGTGTACGGCGCGGTGCCTGTCGGCATCTCGACTCTGCTCCAGCGCATCAGCATCGCCTGGCTTCCGCGCAACCTTTTCATGTTCATCTTCGGCCAGGGTTTCGTCTCGCCCGCCATTGCCGTGTCGCTCACCGCAGCGGCGGCGCTCGGCGTCCACATCGCGCTCGCCGATGGTTCAACGACAGTGGTGCCCGCCGGCTACGCGTTCAGCGTGTTTCTGCTCGCCACCGGCGAGGCCTGGTTCACCGGCATGTCGACCGCGTTGATTGCCGTCTACCGTCCCGCGTGGGTCACCACGTATGATGTGCGCCGATACCGGCTGGGCGGCCCTCGCACCTGACACCGGCGATTCTTTAACGGGTGGCCGCAGTCGGCCGCGTAGGCATACCGAACCTACCGAAGCCGCGCACCGGCACAGGACAAAATTATTTGTGTCAGGATTGAACTCCCTGCTCCCGGCGGGCATCTTACTTGCCTCATATCCTCTTCGCGTCTAAAGAACTAGATGGATCGCACCAACGTACCGCGCCGATTGCTGCGGCTGGTCGGCCGGTTGGCGACAGTTGCAGCGAGTTTGTCGCTCATCTGCGCCGCTCCCGCATTCGCCGATCAACTCGAACAGCACAACGATCTCGTCAACAAATTTGTCAGTGACCTGCACGCCGACCCGCTAGTCGCGGACTGCGCGGCTCACGGCGATTTTGTCGCCGGCACTTCGACCGCCTTCGACCATGTCGATTTTCCACCCAGTTCGTTCGACAGCGCGCACGCGTCGGTCACGCCCTGGAACGATTCGTTCGATGAAGGCAAGCAGCGCGTCAAGGTCGACAACATCGTCATCGTCGAAGGAATCGGCGTCCGTCAGAACGGGGAAGGCGACCCTACCCCGCTGAAATTCCGCTGCGGCTATGTCGGCGCCCAGATGCTCGCGTTCAGCTGGAATGATCCTGTGCCGCCGGCTCGCGCGCGCAGTGCGGAGTCGTCAGGATTGCCGGCCGCGTCGGGCAAGCACAAGAGCACCAAGGGCAAGCACTCCTCGAGCGGCAAAACGACGAAGAAGGCGATCTCGAAGCCGTCCAAGACAAGCTCGGGCAAGTCGTCGAAAGCGACGTCGAGTAAGTCGACCGCCAAAAAATCTACGGCGAAAAAGAAGAACTGATGACGGGCGCCGCTGCGGCGGCATCGACTCATCCGCTCGCGCCGCCACGGATAGTGGCGGCCCAAAGCAAAAGAGGCGCACGCGTCACCGTGCGCCTCTTTTTTCCCAGCGTTCGTTTCAGGCAAACGTCTCCACGTGCCGCAAAATCGCCTGCAACATCGCGGCGCCAAGCGACGCACTGCGCTCGCCGTTCCAGCCCACCCGCTCGTCGGGCAGATTGGCGTTGTCCTTGAACGGCATCTCCAGCGTCAGTGACAGGCAGCCGAATTGGTTGCCGATGTACTTCGACGCGAGCTTCAGCGCATCCTCGCGATACTTGCTCGCGGCATAGCCGTACTTGTCCTGGAAATCCGGACTCGCGTGCTTGAATGCGTCGATGAACGCCTTCTGCTCCTGACCTTGCCGTTCGGTGAAACCCGGCAGCATTTCGGAACCGGCCACGAACACATAGGGCAGCGCTTCGTCCCCGTGAATATCGAAGAACAGGTCGCAGCCGGTCGCGTGAATCGCGTCGCGCACCAGCAGCACTTCAGGACTGCGCGCGGCGTCCGGCTCCATCCACTCGCGATTCAGGTTCGCACCGGCCGCGTTGGTACGCAGATTGCCGTGCACGCTGCCGTCCGGATTCATGTTCGGCACGATGTAGAACACCGCGTGATCGTAGAGTTTGCGCGCGACCGGATCGCCCGCCCAATCGCCCCAACCCACGAGGCGTTTGACGAGACCTTCGATAAACCACTCGGCCATCGTCTCGCCAGGATGCTGACGCGCGATCAACCAGATCTTCTTCCTGGGCGTCTCGCCGGTTTGCGGCGTGCCGAGCGTGAGCAGCGACATCGGCCGGCCTTCGACGCTCGTGCCCAGTTCGGTGAGCGTGGCCTGCGGCATCTGCTGCACGGCACCGAGAAACTCCGAATGACGCTCTTCGCTATACGGCTCGAAATACGCGTAGTAGATGCGATCGAAATCCGGCGTGTGATCGATCGTCAGCACGCGACCGTCGTACGCGGTCGGGACGCGAAACCAGTTCACCCGGTCATAGCTCGCCACCGCCTGATAGTCGCGCCAGCCTTCGGCGAACGCGCACGCGGCGGCATTCTCGAAAGTCATCACGCAGCGCGTGCCCGCCGCGCCCGACACGCGGAAATAGAACCATTGCGCAAACTCGGCGTGGCTGTCCGGCCGCACGCGCAGACGGATATTGCCGGCGTCCTCGCAGGACAACACTTCAATTGCGCCGGCGTCGAAATTGCTCGTAATCGATAACGTCATGATGTTCTTCCCTGCCTCCCTGCACGGTGCAACGCTTATTCAGCGACGCGGCGGCGGAATACGTAAGTGGAATCGTTCGAAGCCGCGGCGTCGAACCCATAGCCTTCGGCGTCGAATGCCTTCAACTGCTCGGGCCGCTCGAGGCGGTTTTCCACGGCGTAGCGCGCCATCAGGCCGCGCGCGCGCTTTGCATGGAAGCTGATGATCTTGTAGCGGCCGCCTTTCCAGTCTTCGAACACCGGCGTGACGACCGGCGCATCGAGCAGTTTCGGCTTGACCGACTTGAAGTACTCGCCCGACGCGCAATTCACCAGCACGCGCGACGCCTTGGCGTTCTTCTTCATTTGCGCATTCAACGCCTGCGTGATGCGCTCGCCCCAGAACGCGTACAGATCCTTGCCGCGCGGATTGGCGAAACGCGTGCCCATTTCGAGCCGGTACGGCTGCAGCAGATCGAGCGGACGCAGCAAGCCGTACAAGCCGGACAGCACGCGCACGTGATTCTGCGCATAGTCGAGGTCGGCCGACGAAAGCGTCTTCGCGTTGAACCCTTCGTACACGTCGCCATTGAATGCGAGCACCGCCTGCTTGGCGTTGTGCGTGCCGAACTGGGGCGACCATTCGGCGTAACGCTGGAAGTTGAGATGCGCGAGCTGATCGGAAATGTCCATCAGCGAAGCGATCTGCGCGGGCGACAAACGGCGCAATCCACCGATCAGTTCGGCCGCGTCGTCGACGAAATCGGGGATCGTGTGCTTGCTGACGTGCGGCGGGGTTTCGTAGTCGAGCGATTTCGCCGGCGACAGAACGATTATCATAGAGGCTTGCAGGCACGCCGTGCCTGGCGGTCAAAGACGAAAGCCAGATTGTAACGAATGCCCGGTTCCCATGCCTCACACGGCGCTTTGCGCGTCGTCCTCGATTCCAATGTATGGATCGATATTCTCGTGTTCGACGACCCGCACACGCGGCCGATCGCGGCCGCACTCGAAAGCGGCGCGCTGGCCGCGCTGATCGACGCGCGCTGTCTCGCCGAACTCACTTTTGTGCTCGACTATCCGCAATTCGTGCATCGGAACGTGGACAAGGCCGCCGCGCTCGCGGTCGTCGCACGTCTCGCGCAACTGGTCGAACCCGCTGCACCGGCGGGGGACGCCAAGCCCTTGCCCAAATGCAAAGACCGCGACGACCAGAAGTTCCTCGAACTCGCGCACGCGGTGCAGGCCGACTGGCTGGTGTCGAAAGATCGCGCGGTGTTGAAGCTCGCGAAACGGATCGCGCGCGACTTCGGCTTCCAGATCGCGCAGCCGGCGCCGTTCGTCGCCGCGCTCGGCGCTTCGATGAGCGCCGCCGGCGAGCCCGCACCCGCATGACTCCGACGCCATGACATCCTGGCCAAACGGCCAACGCGGAGCCCGTGGCGCGCACAGAGCGCCGCGATTCCCTACAATCAGGCTTCGTCCTTGTCGACGGCTCCGTTCGTCGATTTCGCCAACCCACTCGCCCACGCTCCGGACAGCGCCATGAATGCACCGCACGATACGCCCATGAGTCCCTCGTTTCCGTCTCGCCTGCCGAACGTCGGCACGACGATTTTCACCGTGATGAGCGCGCTCGCCGCCGAGAAAGGCGCGGTGAATCTGGGCCAGGGCTTTCCCGACTTCGGCTGCGATCCGCGCATTGTCGACGCGGTCGCGAACGCGATGCGCGACGGCCATAATCAGTACCCGCCCATGGCCGGCGTCGCACCGCTGCGTCAGGCTATTTCGGACAAGATTGAGAACCTGTACGGCCGCCGCTACGACGCCGCGAGCGAAATCACCGTGACGGCAGGCGCGACGCAAGCATTGCTCACGGCAATTCTCTGCACCGTCCATCCCGGCGACGAAGTGGTCGTGATCGAGCCAACCTACGACAGCTATCTGCCGTCGATCGAACTGGCCGGCGGCAAGCCGGTCTTCGTCACGCTCGAAGCGCCCGACTACGCGATCCCGTTCGACAAACTCGCCGCCGCGATCACGCCAAAAACACGGCTGCTGCTGATCAACACACCGCACAATCCGACCGGCACGGTGTGGCGCGCGGAAGACATGCGCAAGCTCGAAGAGATCGTGCGCGGCACCAACGTGCTGATCCTGTCCGACGAAGTGTATGAGCACATGGTCTACGACGGCGCGCCGCACGAAAGCGTCGCGCGTTATCCGGAACTCGAGCAGCGCAGTTTCGTGGTGTCGAGCTTCGGCAAGACCTATCACGTGACGGGCTGGAAAGTCGGCTACGTGGCGGCGCCCGCCGCGCTCACCGCCGAGTTCCGTAAGGTTCACCAGTTCAACGTGTTCACGGTCAACACGCCGATGCAGATCGGCCTCGCCGACTACATGAAAGACCCGGCGCCGTATCTCGACCTGCCGGCGTTCTATCAGAAAAAGCGCGACTTCTTCCGCGCGGGCCTCGCGAATTCGCGCTTCAAGTTGCTGCCGTGCACGGGCACCTACTTTCAGTGCGTCGACTATTCGGCGATCAGCGATCTGCCCGAAGCCGAGTTTGCGCAATGGCTGACTGGCGAGATCGGCGTCGCGGCCATTCCAGTCTCGGCCTTCTATCACGAAGCGCACGAATCGGGCGTGGTGCGCTTCTGCTTTGCCAAACAGGAAAGCACGCTCGCCACCGCGCTCGACCGACTGGCGCGGCTCTAGGATGTCCCGCGCGATGCTGCGAACGAACCCATGTTCCTCGCCATCGCGCGCCGCGGCCAACACGTGCGTGCCCCCTTGCCCCGCATGCAGCGGCCCGTTTCAACGGCGGCGCCTGCGCTCACGCGGAGCGCGTTGCCGCGATATACGCCTTGCGGTCTTCGGTCACGCGCTGCGCGGCCGGCCGGGCGCCGAGCGTCTTCACATAGCGCTTCCAGTCGATGCCCGCGTCGAGCAGAAAATCGCGGCCGTAGATGGCCTGCGTTGCCATGCCCACGAGCGGCAAGCTCACATACCCTGCCGTATCCGCGACGCCGAAGCGCTCGCCGCACAAATACGGCCCGAACTTCGCAATCCGCCTGAAGCCGGCGATGTGATGCGCGAGCAGCTTCTCGACACGCCCTTTGGTCGCATCGCTCACCGTCCCGCCGAAGAACGCTTCCTTGTAGAGATTTCGCACGGTCAGTTCGAGATGCACATCGACGAACATGATCATCTCGCGCTCCTTGGCTGCTTGCCACGGGTCGGCGGAGAAAATCGCCTTGTCGGGAAAGCGCGCGGCCAGATACTCGACGATGCATTGCGATTCGCACAGATCACCCTCTTCGGTTTGCAGGTAAGGCACCTTGCCGAGCGGCGAATGCGCGAGCACGGCCTCGTCCTGGCTCGGCAGCACCAACACCTCTTCGAACGCAATGCCGTGTTCGAGAAGCACGAACTTCACTTTGTTGTAGTAGTTGGACAGCGCGAAACCGCAGAGTTTGATCATCGGGTGTCTCCTTCGAGTTGTATGAGACCGCCTATCACTGCCGACGCGACAGCCAAAGCAACGGCCTTCGAACAATCATCCAGTAAATTGCACGATCGTGCTATTCTAAAATAACCATGGAGCCGAGCATCACAATGAACTCTCGCAATTTCAGCATCGAGACTATCGGCATTGTCGGCACCGGCGCAATGGGCCGTGGCATTGCGCAAATCGCCGCGCTCGCGGGCCTCAAGGTGCGCCTGTACGACACCAACCCCGCCGCTGTCGGCGCCGCGCGCGACTATCTCGCCGAGACTTTCGCCAAGTTGACGGCCAAAGCCAAGCTCGACCAGGCACGCTCGCTTGCCGCGCTGGCCAACGTGAGCGGCGCGCAGGCGATCGGCGAGATGGCGGGCTGCGACCTGGTCGTCGAGGCGATCGTCGAAAAGCTCGATGTGAAGCAGGCGCTCTTTCGCGAACTCGAAACCGTGGTGAGCGGCCGTTGCGTGCTGGCGTCCAACACATCGTCGCTATCGATCACGGCAATTGCTGCCGGTTGCACCGATCCGTCACGCGTGCTCGGCTATCACTTCTTCAATCCTGTTCCGTTGATGAAGGTCGTCGAGGTGATCGACGGTCTGCGCAGCGACCCCGCGGCGGGCGATGCGCTGATGGATCTCGCGCGCCGCATGGGCCACACGCCGGTACGCGCCAAGGACATGCCCGGCTTCATCGTGAATCACGCGGGGCGCGGCATGAACACCGAGGGCTTGCGCGTGGCGGGTGAAGGCGTCGCGAGTTTCGCGGAGATCGACCGCATCATGCGCGAACAGGCGGGCTTTCGCCTCGGACCGTTCGAATTATTGGACCTGACCGCACTCGACGTCTCGCATCCGGTGATGGAGTCGATCTACCACCAATTCTATGAAGAGCCGCGCTTCACGCCGTCGCCGATCACCGGTACGCGGCTCGCGGGCGGACTGCTCGGCCGCAAGACAGGCGAAGGCTTTTATCGCTACGTGGACGGCAAGCAGCAGGTGAGCGCCGAAGCGCCCGCACCGACGGCACTGCCGCCGAGCGTGTGGGTCAGCAAGCGTTATCCGCAAGCGTGTGAGGCCGTCGTGCAACTCGTCGGCAACGCCGGCGTGAAGCTCGACGACGGCGTCACCCCCGCAGCGGACTCGCTGATCGTCGTGACGCCGTTCGGTCACGATGCGACTACGTCCGCCGTCGACGAAGCGCTCGACGCGAGCCGCGTGGTCGCCATCGACGCCCTCTTCCCGCTCGTCGGCGCACAGCGCCGTACGCTGATGACCACGCCGGCCACCACACGCGCCACACGCGACGCCGCGCATGCGCTGTTCGCCGCCGATGGCGTGCCCGTCACCGTCATTCGCGACTCGACGGGCTTCGTCGCGCAACGCGTGGTGGCGACGATCGTCAACATCGGCTGCGAGATCGCGCAAAAGCAGATTGCCACGCCCGAGGACATCGATCTCGCCGTCACGCTCGGTCTCGGCTACCCACGCGGCCCGCTCGCGCTCGGCGACGCGCTCGGCGCCACCACCATCCTTACGATCCTGCGCAATATGTTCAGCGTGCTCGGCGACCCGCGTTACCGTCCGTCACCGTGGCTCGCACGGCGCGCACAACTGGGTCTGTCGCTGACGCAACGCGACGCGGCGGATAGTCAAACGCAAACGCAAAAGGAGACCCTCGCATGAGCGCCGAACTACTGACCTCGCGCCCGACCGAAAGCGAATCGACGCTGGTTCTCACGCTGTCGAACCCCGGCGCGCGCAACGCGCTGCATCCGGACATGTACGCGGCCGGCATCGAAGCGCTCGACTCGGCGGAGCGCGATCCGTCGATCCGCGCCATCGTGATCACCGGCGCCGACAACTTCTTCTGCGCGGGCGGCAATCTGAACCGCCTGCTCGAAAACCGCGCGAAAGATCCGTCCGTGCAGGCGGAGAGCATCGATCTGCTCGGCCAGTGGATTTCGGCGCTGCGTCTGTCGTCGAAACCGGTGATCGCCGCGGTCGATGGCGCCGCCGCCGGCGCGGGCTTCTCGCTCGCTCTCGCGTGCGACCTGATCGTCGCCGCGGACGACGCCAAATTCGTGATGTCGTACGCACGCGTGGGCCTGACGCCCGACGGCGGCGGTTCGTGGTTTCTCGCCCAGGCACTCCCGCGCCAGTTGGCCACCGAAGTGCTGATCGAAGGCAAGCCGATCGGCGCTGCGCGTCTGCATGAACTCGGCGTCGTCAACAAGCTGGCCAAGCCGGGTTCCGCGCGCGATGCCGCCGTCGGCTGGGCCGACGAACTCGGCAAGATCTCGCCCAATTCGGTCGCGCGTATCAAGGGGTTGATCGGCGCGGCCGGCACGCAGCCGCTCGCCGAGCATCTGGTCGCGGAGCGTGACAGCTTCGTCGCTTCGCTGCATCACCGCGAAGGGCTCGAAGGGATTTCCGCGTTCCTCGAAAAACGCGCGCCGGTCTATAAGTGAACCGTGAGTGAACCCTGAGTGAACTGCGATTGAACCGCGATTGAACGAGGAATGAACCCAGCGACCATGCCTGACTACCAACTGCCCAAACGCCGCCGCATCTTTCTGATGCGGCACGGCGACGTCACCTACTTCGACGACTCCGGCCGCGCGATCGATCCCGAGACCGTGCCGTTGAACGCGAACGGCCGCGAGCAGGCGAGCGCAGCGGGCCGCGTGTTCACCGGGCAAGGGGTGCGCTTCGATCGTGTGATCGTCAGCGGTTTGCCGCGCACGGTGGAAACCGCTCAGCGCGTGCTGGCCGAAACGGGCCAGCAGATCGAACTCGAAATCGAGCCCGCGTTGCAGGAGATTCGCGGCGGCAAGCTCGGCGGCATTCCCATGCAGGACCTGGAAGCCGCGTTTCTTGGCGTGTTCGACGGCATCGTGCCGGAAAGCACGCGCTTTCTCGATGGCGAAACCATTGGCGCATTGTTCGACCGCGTGCTGCCGGCAGTCGCTGCGCTGCGCGAAGACAGCTCGTGGGACACCGTGTTGCTGGTCCTGCACGGCGGCGTGAATCGCGCGATTCTGTCGCACGCGATCACCGCGGGCGGCCGCACGTTCTTCGGCCACCTGGCGCAGGCCACCGGCTGCATCAACGCGCTCGATGTCGGCGCGGCGCCGCGCGACTGGGTGCTGCGCACGCTCAACTATTCACCGCCGTCGCCGCTGCATCGCGACGTCCGCAACACCACGATGGAAATGCTCTACGCACAATTCATTCAATACAAGCGTAGCTGAACCCGAACTGGAGGAGACACATGGTGCAAGCCACATCGACTGGCGAACCCGCACACAAGCCGGACTATTCGGCCTTCGAGGGCACGCGCCCGGTCAACGAGCGGCAGCGCTTCGACACCGACGCGCTCGCCGCATGGCTCACCCGGCAGGTTGACGGATTTGCCGGACCGCTCACGCTCGAGCAATTCGCGGGCGGCCAGTCCAATCCCACGTTCAAGCTGGTTACCCCGTCGCGTTCGTATGTGATGCGCGCGAAGCCCGGTCCCGCGGCGAAACTGCTACCCTCCGCGCACGCCGTCGAACGCGAGTATCGCGTGATGCGCGCACTCGCCGATACCGGCGTGCCGGTCGCGCAAATGCTCGCGCTATGCGAGGACGAAAGCGTGATCGGCCGCGCGTTCTACGTGATGGAGTTCGTCGAGGGCCGCGTGTTGTGGGACCAGTCGCTGCCCGGCATGACGCCCACCGAGCGCGCGGCGATCTACGACGAAATGAATCGTGTGATCGCGGCGTTGCACAGCGTCGATGTCGAGGCCGCAGGTCTCGCCGACTACGGCAAGCCGGGCAATTACTTTGCACGGCAAATTGGCCGCTGGAGCAAACAGTACCTGGCGTCCGAGACCGAACCGATCGACGCGATGCAGCGGCTGATCGAATGGCTGCCGCAGCACATGCCGGCCGAGACCCGTGGACGCGCATCGGTCGTGCATGGCGACTACCGGCTCGACAATCTGATCTTCCATCCACACGAACCGCGCGTGCTCGCGGTCCTCGACTGGGAACTGTCCACGCTCGGCGATCCGCTCGCCGACTTCGCCTATCACTGCATGGCGTGGCATGTCGATCCGGCGCAGTTCCGCGGCATCG
Source organism: Paraburkholderia sp. TE9906 (assembly GCF_056279605.1). NCBI lineage: Bacteria > Pseudomonadati > Pseudomonadota > Betaproteobacteria > Burkholderiales > Burkholderiaceae > Paraburkholderia > Paraburkholderia sp. TE9906. The sequence goes on along the minus strand of NZ_JBWCCT010000002.1, from coordinate 846,794 downwards.
CCGGCCTGGATTGGGCCGCCTTGGGCATCCCCGATGAAGCGCAGTATGTCGCACGTTATTGCCAGCGCACCGGCTTTGAGATTCACGGCGACTGGAATTTCTATCTGGCCTACAACATGTTCCGCATCGCCGCGATCCTGCAAGGGATCATGAAGCGCGTCGTCGACGGCACCGCGGCCAGCGCGCAGGCGCTCGATGCAGGACGTCGCGCTAAGCCGATGGCCGAACTTGCGTGGCGCTATGCGCAGAAGGTGCGCTAACTGAATTCGCGCGCGGGGCCGGGTGTCCGGAGCGATGCGCTACGGGCTCTGCGTCCCACACGACGCGCTCCGAACCCACATCATCCGCTGTCCGTTATCCGCGAGGTCCTAGATGAATTTCGATTACACCCCGAAGGTTCAGGCGTTGCGCGAAAAGCTGCTCGCCTTCTTCGACGAGCACATTTATCCGAACGAGCAGGCGTTCTATGCGGAGATTGCGCGCAATCGCCAGAACGGCAACGCATGGCTGCCGACCGAGCTGATCGAGGAACTCAAACAGAAGGCGCGCGACGCGGGCTTGTGGAACCTGTTCCTGCCGGACTCCGTGCGCGGCGCCGGGCTGACGAATCTCGAATACGCGCCGCTGTGCGAGATCATGGGCCGCGTGCCCTGGGCGCCCGAAGTGTTCAACTGCAACGCGCCCGACACCGGAAACATGGAGACGATCGAACGCTACGGCAGTGAGGACAACAAACGCGAGTGGCTTGAACCGCTGCTGCAAGGCCACATCCGTTCGGCGTTTCTGATGACGGAGCCGGAAGTGGCGTCGTCGGATGCGACCAACATCCAGACCCGCATCGTGCGCGATGGCGATTACTACGTGATCAACGGCCACAAGTGGTGGTCGTCGGGCGCGGGCGATCCGCGCTGCAAAATCTATATCGTGATGGGCAAGACCGATCCCGACGCGCCGCGCCACCAGCAGCAGTCGATGATCCTCATCCCCGCCGACGCCACCGGCATCACCGTGCACCGTCCGCTCACCGTCTTCGGTTACGACGACGCACCGCACGGCCACATGGAAATCACGCTCGATAACGTGCGCGTGCCCGCCACCAACCTGCTGCTCGGCGAAGGCCGCGGCTTCGAGATCGCGCAAGGCCGCCTCGGGCCGGGGCGCATCCATCACTGCATGCGCTTGATCGGCCTCGCCGAGCGCGCCATCGAACTGATGGCGAAACGCTCGCTGCAACGCATCGCGTTCGGCAAACCGGTCGCGGCGCAAGGTGTCACGCAGGAGCGCCTCGCCGAGGCGCGCTGCATGATCGAGCAGGCGCGCCTGCTCACGCTGAAGACCGCGTACATGATGGACACCGTCGGCAACAAGGGCGCACGCGGCGAGATCGCAATGATCAAGGTGGTCGCGCCGAACATGGCGTGTCAGGTGATCGACTGGGCGATTCAGGCGCACGGCGGCGGCGGTGTCAGCGACGACTTTCCGCTCGCGTATGCGTACGCGTCGGCCCGCACACTGCGCTTCGCCGATGGTCCCGACGAAGTGCACCGCAACGCCATCGCCAAACTCGAACTCGCGCGTCATATGGATGCGGGCGCGGCGGCTCGCGTGGAGATGCCGGTTACGCGTGTTTGAGCACGCCGGCGTTTGAGCCGGCGTTAATGCACGGCTCGAAGGGATCGTAGCGTCGAGTGTGGCTCGCGGCGCCGCAAGCAGCTTCGTGCGAACTATGCTCTAATTTTCGTCAATGGCGGCGCCTTGTTCGGCGCCGCTTTCACGAACAATGGAGCCAGGATGATCGACGTCTATAGCTGGGCGACCCCGAACGGCCACAAGGTCCACATCATGCTCGAGGAAACGGGCCTCGCGTATACCGCGCACGCGGTGAATATCGGCGCGGGGGACCAGTTCAAACCCGAATTTCTCGCCATCAGTCCGAACAACAAGATCCCGGCGATCGTCGATTCCGACGGCCCGAAAGGCGCCGACGGCAAACCGTTCGCGTTGTTCGAGTCGGGCGCGATCCTGATTTATCTTGCCGAGAAAACCGGCAAGTTTCTGCCGACCGATCCGGCCGCGCGCTATTCGACACTGCAATGGCTGATGTTCCAGATGGGCGGCCTGGGTCCGATGCTCGGGCAAACTCACCACTTCCGTATCTACGCGCCTGAGCCGATCGAATACGCGATCAACCGCTACACGAACGAGACGCGGCGCCTGTATGGCGTGATGGACACGCAACTCGGCAAGACGCAGTACCTCGCGGGCAACGACTATACGATCGCGGACATCGCCGCGTTTCCGTGGACCCGCTCATGGAAAAATCAGGGTGTCGACCTCGATGCGTTTCCAAACGTGAAGCGCTGGCATGAAGAGATCGCGACGCGGCCGGCGGTGATGCGCGGTGTCGAAGTGCTGGCGTCTGCCCGAGTACCGCTGATGGACGACAAGGCCAAAGAGATGCTGTTCGGCGCGACGCAGTACGCCAAGCATTAGGCATTTCCGCTGCATTGGCGGGGGCGCTGCCGCTTCTTAGGCTCGACCCATTCCTCACTGCTCATTGCTGTTAAAAAAGCGCGAGCCGGCATGCATGCCGGCTCGCGCTTTTTTACGACATGTCCGCGCTGAAGCGCTAGAAGTAATGCCGCGTGATGAACTCTGCCACACACACCGGCCGTTCGCTGCCCTGCCGCTCCAGCGTGACGCTCCATTGGACTTGCACGCCGGCGTTATCGACATCCGTGACCGCCTCCACCGCGAATTTCGCGCGCAGGTGCGAGCCGACCAGGACCGGCGATGTGAACCGCACGCGGTTCAGGCCGCAGTTGACGCCCATGCGCTGGTCAATCGCCAACGTCTTGCCGAGCAGAGCCGGAATCAACGACAACGTCAGAAAGCCATGCGCGACCGGACCGCCAAACGGCGACTCGCGCTGGGCACGCTCCGGGTCGACATGAATCCATTGATGGTCGCCCGTGGCCTCGGCGAAACGATCGACCCTGGCCTGACCGACGGTCAGCCATTCGCTGACCAGCGGCTCAGCGCCGATCAGCGCACGCAAAGCCGCCGCATTATGCAGAGTCGCCGCAGGCGCCGCGACGGTCGTCATGCTGCGGCTCCCGGATGACGTAGTCCAAACATGCCCTTCGAGCGCACCGTGATCACCGTTTCGCCATGCTGATTGATGCCCTCCCAGCGCGTCGACACGATGCCGCGATCCGGCTTGCTTTCCGATACCCGCTTGTCGACCACGACGTTCATCATCGTGATCGTGTCGCCGACACGCACCGGCTTCAACCAGCGAATCTCGTCGATACCGGGCGAGCCCATCGACGTGGAGCCCGCCAGCACGTTGCGCACCAGCATGCCCATCATCACCGAACAGGTGTGCCAGCCGCTTGCCACCAGGCCGCGAAACGGCGACTCGGCCGCTGCGGCTTCGTCCAGGTGGAACGGCTGCGGGTCGAACTTCTGCGCAAACTCGACGATCTCTTCACGCGTGAACGTGTGCTTGCCGACTTCCGTGGTCGTGCCGGCTTCCATGTCCTCGAAACTCAATCCCATCGTCGCACCTCTTTTTTGTCCGGTTGAAGGAGCTGATCAGGCTTCGGCCGTGATGAAGCCAGGCAGCGCGGCGAATCGCGCGAGATGATGATCGACATCGCCCAATGTGGTTTCGATGATGGCGAGGCGCTTGAACAGATGCGCCGCGGCCACTTCGTTCGTCACGCCCATGCCACCATGCAACTGCACCGCCTGTTGCCCAACGAACCGCGCGGCCTGACCGACCCGCACCTTCGCGGCGGAAATGGCGCGGCGGCGCTCATCCACGTCTTCGCTCGAATAGCGCATCGCGGCCAGATACGTGATCGAACGCGCCTGCTCGGCGTGGATCAGCATCTCGACCATGCGATGCTGCAACGCCTGGAAGCGCGCGATCGGCTGGCCGAACTGTTGCCGCGTCTTCGTGTAGTCGACCGTGGCAAGATTCAGCGCGTCGAGCGCGCCGATCGCCTCCGCGCACAGCAGCAACGTGCCGTAGTCCGCGATATGTTCGAGCGCTGCCGCGCCTGCATGTTTGCCGGCGAGCCGGCGCCCGGGCGTGCCGTCGAACTCGAGCGTCGCGGCGCGTTGCCCGTCGATCGTGCGGCAATCCGTGACCTTGACGCCGGCCGCGTCGCGCGCAACGACAAAGAGCGCGATTTCGCCGTTCAAACGGGCCGGCACGATCCACGCATCCGCTTGCGCGCCGTGCAGCACGACCGATTTCGTGCCGGTGAAGGTGTGCTGCTCGCCCTGCCCGCTTGCTGTCGTCTTTACGTCGAACAGCTCATAGCGCGCGTGCGGCTCGTGAAATGCCACGGCCAACTTGAGCTCGCCTTGCGCCGCGCGCTCCAGCAGCGACGCCTCTTCCCCCTCGCCCGTGCCCGCGAGGCGCAGCGCCTCGATGCCCACCGCGGTCGCCCAATACGGCTCGACGACCAATGCTCGGCCAAGCTCCTGCATCACCACCAGCATGTCGATCGGACCGCCGTTGAAGCCACCCTGCGCCTCCGGCACCGGCAGCGCGGTCAGACCCAGTTCGGTAAAGGCCGCCCAATGCGTATCCGACACGCCGGACTCCGAGCGCACGATCGCCTGGCGCGCTTCGAACCCATAACTCTTGTCCAGATAACGGCGCAGCGCGTCCGCGAATTGCTGCTGCTCGTCGTTGAATGTGAAGTCCATGCGCCGCTCCTCAAAGTCCGAGAATCATCTGCGCGATGATGTTCTTTTGAATTTCGTTCGAGCCGCCGTAAATCGACGTCTTGCGGTAATTGAAGTAGTAAGCGGCCAGCGGCGCGGCATCGTCGTCGCCGGCGAGGCTGTGCTCGCGCTCGCCTTCGAGGAACGGCACGTCGAACGGTGCCGCGAGCGGCCCGACGGCGTCGAACATGAGTTCGGTCAGGCTCTGCTGCACTTCCGTGCCCTTGATTTTCAGCATCGACGCCTCCGGTCCTGGCCCGCGTCCGCCGGCCTCATTGGCGACCACGCGTTGCACGGTGACTTCGAGCGCCATCAGCTCGATCTCGAGACTCGCGACTTTGGCGGCGAATACCGGGTCCTGCAGCAGCGGTTTGCCGTTTTTTTTCTGATTCAGCGCAACGCGTTTCAGGAACGCGAGCTCGCGCTTCGACGAACCGACGCGCGCGATGCCCGTGCGCTCGTGGCCGAGCAGATACTTCGCATAGGTCCAGCCGCGATTCTCTTCACCGACCAGATTCTCGACCGGCACTTTCACGTCTTCGAAAAACACTTCGTTGACTTCGTGATCCTCGTCGAGCGTGATGATCGGCCGCACGGTGATGCCCGGCGTCTTCATGTCGATCAGAAGGAAAGAGATGCCCTCCTGCTTCTTCGCGCCACTGTCGGTGCGCACGAGGCAGAACATCATGTCGGCGTACTGACCTAACGTGGTCCAGGTCTTCTGACCGTTGACCACGTAGTGGTCACCAACGCGCTCGGCGCGTGTGCGCAGCGACGCGAGATCGGAACCTGAGCCCGGCTCGGAGTAGCCTTGGCACCACCAGTCCGTGCCGTCGAGAATGCGCGGCAAATAATGGCGCTTCTGCGCGTCGTTGCCGTATTTCATCAGCACCGGCGCGACCATCGAGACGCCGAACGGCAGCACCGACGGCGCGCCGATACGCGCGCACTCTTCTTCCCAGATGTGTCGTTGGGTCGCGTCCCAGCCCGGGCCGCCGTACTCCTGCGGCCACGCAATCGCCGACCAGCCGCGCGTGCCGAGCAGTTTGTGCCAGCCTGCGAAGTCTTCGCGGCCAAGACGCTTGTGATTGAGTACTTTATCGCTTAGCTCGCGAGGCAGGTTCGCTTCGAGCCAGGCGCGGATATCGGCGCGGAATGCGTCGTCAGCGGCGGAATAGTCCAGATTCATGCGTCGTGTCTCCTGGCCGCCACCACCCGCCGCCACGGAGCCACTGCGCTATTGCAGCGGTTCCTTCAGGGCAGCCGGGACCGGAAGCGGCATCACTTCGATGCCTTCTTCGACCAAGGCACGCGCATCCTCAGGTGTCGTGACACCGCGAATGTTGCGTGCAGGCGCTTCGTTGTAGTGAATGCGCCGCGCTTCCTCGGCGAAGCGGTCGCCCACGTTCTCGGTCTTTTCCAGTACCTCGCGCAACGCACGCATGACACGCGCCTGCATATCGCCTACGCCCGCCGGAACTTTCGCTTCGGTCGCGCCCGACAGATTCAGTCGGGGTGCCGACGGCAAACGGCTGACTTCATTCGCACCGCAAATCGGACATTCGACGAGCTTGCGGGACTGCTGCGATTCGAAGTCATCAGCCGAAGCAAACCAGCCTTCGAACCGATGGCCATGCGGACACTGTAAATCGAGGACCTTCATGTGGAATCAGGGCTTGCGTGCCAGTTTAGCGCAAAACGAAATTTTGTGAACGGTCGTTCGTAAATTTTTACGGACGATGCCCCGACGTTAGATGCTGCGGATAAATCCAACGCGGTGCGCGATTTTAACGCTTTGCGCAAAGGGCTGCCGAAGGCAATCCGACGTATAAAACAGGAGGCAGCCCGGACGAAAAGCGGAGTCGCTACTAGTATCGACCGCCACGGCCTTCGCGTGCTGCCCGCCATCATGGCTTCTATGCCACGAGACTCGCGAGTTCGCGGTTGAACCGCGGTTCGAGTTGATGTGCTTCCCTGGCAAGGTTGATTTGCTTCGCCGATTTTGCGACATCCGCCACGTCGGCCTTGATGTCATATCCACCGCGCTCGGTCAGCCAATCCAGAATGTCCGACAGATGCCATACCGATGCGCTGCCCTCGTGGACCGGAGGCGGGAAATCGATTGAGTGGCTCAGCATCAGCTTGCGCATGTTTTGCCGCGACACGCCGGCAACCTCGGCAACATCAGTGAGGCCGACAAAATCGGGACCCGCTTCGACTAGCCGCGCCGACGGCACTGCTCGTTTGATATCTTTGAGCGCGCTGACCAATGCCTCGAACGCGGACGCCGCTTCGCGCGAAAAAAGCAGCGCGATACGGCCAGATTGCCCCACGCCCACTGTCGCGTCGTCGCACCCTGCTTCGCCCAGGCGTTCGACGATCTCGTCGGAATCGCAATCCTCCGCCGCGAGCCGGTACTTCAAAGTGAACACATATTCCATACGTTACTCCTGCGTCATTCACGCCTTAGCCCTTCGCCGTTGAACAACCCTACCGCTACCGACGAGCAGTACAGTTGTCGACGATGCGCCGTAAGTGCCGTGCGTGGTTGCCGGGATTCTTCGGCGTACTCCACACACTCGATATGCAGAACTCGCCGCAACGACACTCCGCGTCGTTGTAAGGACAGTAGATTTTTCCCCACGCGTGGCCTTTACCACCGCTTTGAACCCGCCAGCCGTGTTCCTCCGCATGGGCCAATGCGGCCTCGATCTCTTTCTTGGCGTGAGTTCCTCTCACCATCGATACCCTCCCAATTTAGCAGCTTCAAGTTTGGTTGTCAAATGACAACCAAACTTGAAGCCAATCCGGCCACGCCCACATGATTCGTTATCCAAAGCAAATGGGACTCAACCGCCCTCTCTCGGAAGATCCATACTAGCGCTGCGACAGGCGCCCGGCGAGACTGCCGGATGGCATAGGAAAATGACACCTTTTTTCAGACACGCAAAGGCCCTCGCTCGATATCTCGCCCACCAAGACAAAGCCCCTGCCGGTCATGGACCGACAGGGGCTTCTTCCGGCGGACGTCAAACCGATGCGCGCCGCACACGCATCCCGCCCGACAGCGTTACTCCGGCGCCGCCATCGGCCACTCACCCGACAGCACCTTCTCCAGCCAGAACGTGCCGATGATCGTCTTCACATCCGTGATCTTGCCGGTGCGCACCCACTCGGACATATCGGCGATGGTCGCGGTGAAAAGTTCGAGAAACTCGCCCTCGTCGAGGCTGCGCTCGCCCGCCGTCAGACCGCGCGCGATGTAAATGTCGATAAACTCGGTGGAGTAGGAAATGATCGGGTGAATGCGCGTCAGATACACGTATTCACGCGCCGTATAACCGGTTTCCTCGCGCAGCTCGCGTATTGCGCACGCCAGCGCCCCCTCGTTCGGATCGAGCTTGCCGGCCGGATACTCGACCATGACCTTGCCCATCGGATAGCGGTACTGGCTTTCCAGCAGCACGCGGCCGTCGTCGAACAAAGGAATCACCATCACGGCGCCCGGATGCTGCACGTATTCGCGGGTCGCGTGCTTGCCGTCCGGCAGGCGGACGGTATCGCACTTGAGCGTCAGAAACGGGCCTTCATGGACCGTCTTGCTGTCGACACAGGTCTCGGTAAGCGCGGCGTCGTGATTGGGAAGTTCAGCCATATGCGGACCTCGGGACTGCCTGGTGCGCGACGGCGATACGCCGTCAGCGGCGTTTGACGAGATATTGGAAGGTAAAGCCAGGGAAGGCGAACACGACGAAAAGGGCGAACGTGATCGCGTAGAACTGCCAGCCCTGCTCGAAGCGGTTTCCCGCTCGCGCTTCGAGCAAAAACCCGAGCGCGCCGACCACGAAGTACAGCACGATCAACTCGGCGATCCGGATCCATGCGCTCTTCTTCGCCGCTTTCAGCGGCACCGCAGCGAAGAGGCGCTGATTCAGGAAAGGCAGGTTGGCGCCGACGAGCGCCAACAGCACGATAAACCAACCCGCAGCCGACATCAGAGCAGCAGCGTGTGCTGGATAGCCTGCAGGCAGGCGCGCAGCAGCGGATCCGGGACGATACCGAGCACCAGCACCGCGACACCGTTGAGCGCGAGCAGCGCACGCGTGCCGGTGTCGGCGACGATCGGCGACTTGTCTTGCGGCTCGTCAAAGTACATCAGCTTGACGATACGCAGGTAGTAGAACGCGCCGAACAGCGACGTGATCACCGCCAACACCGTCAGCCAGGTCAGGCCAGCGTTCATGGTTGCCTGCAGCACCGCGAGCTTCGCATAGAAGCCGACCGCGGGCGGAATGCCGGCGAGCGAGAACATCATGATCATCATCACGAAGGCAAACACCGGGCTGCGCTGATTCAGGCCCTTGAAGTCTTCGAGCGTGTCCGCTTCGAAATCGCGGCGCGCCAGCAGCATGATGACACCGAAGGTGCCGAGCGTCGTGATCAGGTAGACGATGCTGTAGAACATTGCCGAGCCGTACGCGCTCGCGGCGCCTACGGTCTTCTGGTCGACCACGCCGGCCAGCAGACCGAGCAGTACGAAGCCCATGTTCGAGATCGCCGAGTACGCGAGCATGCGCTTGACGTTGCGTTGCACGATACCGGTGATGTTGCCGACGATCAACGACAGCGCCGCCAGAATCACCAGCATCTGCTGCCATTCGACCGCGAGCGGCAGCAGGCCCATCACGAGGAAACGCAGGCCCCACGCGAATGCCGCCACCTTCGGGCCACCGCCGACGATCAGCGTCATCGCCGTCGGAGCGCCCTGATAGACGTCGGGCACCCACATGTGGAACGGCACCGCGCCCATCTTGAACGCCACGCCCGCCACGATGAAAATCACACCGAACAGCAGCACGCTCGGATCGTAATGGCTCGAGCCGATCGCCTTGAACACCTCGTTCAGGTCGAGCGAGCCGGTTGCGCCGTACAGCATCGAGATGCCGTACAGCAGGAAACCGGAAGCCAGCGCGCCGAGCACGTAGTACTTCATCGCAGCTTCGTTCGACTGCGGCACTTCGCGGCGCAGCGCGATCACTGCGTAGAGCGACAGCGACATCAGTTCCAGACCGAGATACAGCGTCAGGAAGTTGTTGCCGGAGATCATCACGAGCTGGCCGAGCAGCGCGAACATGCCCAACAGGAAGAAGTCACCGCGGAACAGATTGCGATCTTCGAGGTAACGGCGCGAATAAACGATCGATACCGCGTAGCCGAGCGACACCACCGCCTTCATCACGCTGGCGAACGGGTCCACCACGTACATGTGGCCGAAGAAGTAGCGGACTTGCGGGTCGAACGCATTCACCGCAAACCAGATGCCGGCAACCAGCGTCGAGAAGAATGCGATGAAATACGTGGTACGGCGACCGTCCTGGCCGACGAACGTGTCGTTGAGCCACGCGACGACAACGGCGAGCATCACCAGTGCGTCGGGCAACAGAGCAGTCATAGGGGCGTTTTGCATGGTCTTTAAATTCCTCCGCTCGGCGTTACTGAGGCAACGGCAGCTTCGATTGCGCAACGTGGGAGAGGAGGTTTTCCACGGATACGTGCATCACATCGGTAAAGGGCTTCGGATACAGGCCCATGAACAGCGTCAGTGCAGCGAGCACTGCCAGCATGAAAAATTCGCGGCGGCTGATGTCGAGCAGGCTCTTCACGTGATCGTTGGCGATCGCGCCGAAGTACACGCGCTTGTACATCCACAGCGTGTAGGCCGCGCCGAGAATCAGCGTAACTGCCGCACCGCCGGCAATCCAGAAGTTGTACTGGACGGCCGCGAGAATCACCATGAACTCGCCGACGAAACCGGAGGTGCCCGGCAAGCCGCAATTGGCCATCGAGAACAGCATCGCGAACGCGGCGAACTTCGGCATCACGTTGACGACGCCGCCGTAATCCGCGATCTGGCGCGAGTGCATACGGTCGTACAGCACGCCGATGCTCAGGAACATCGCGCCCGACACGAAGCCGTGCGAGATCATCTGTACGATCGCGCCTTCCGCACCGAGCTGGTTGAAGATGAAGAAGCCGAGCGTGACAAAACCCATGTGCGCGATCGACGAATACGCGACCAGCTTCTTCATGTCGGCCTGCACCATCGCGACCAGGCCGATGTAGATCACCGCGATCAGCGACAGCGTGATGACAACCGGTGCCAGAAAGTGGCTTGCGTCCGGCGTGATCGGCAGCGAAAAGCGCACGAAACCGTAGGCGCCCAGCTTCAGCATGATCGCGGCCAGCACGACCGAGCCGCCGGTCGGCGCTTCCACGTGCGCGTCAGGCAACCACGTGTGCACCGGCCACATCGGCACCTTCACGGCGAAAGCCATGAAGAACGCGATGAACAGCAGCACCTGAGGCGTCATCGCGATCTGGGCGTGCTGCCACGTGGCGAGGTCGAACGTGCCGGTCTCGACGTACAGGTACAGCAACGCGACCAGCATCAGCAGCGAGCCCATCAGCGTGTACAGGAAGAACTTGAACGCCGCGTACACGCGGTTCGCCCCGCCCCACACGCCGATGATGATGTACATCGGGATCAGCGTCGCTTCGAAGAACACATAGAACAGCATGCCGTCAGCCGAGCTGAACACGCCGACCATGATGCCCGACAGGATCAGGAACGCCGCGAGGTACTGCGCGACGTTCTTCGTGATCACCTCCCACGCGGAGATCACGACGATCACCGTGATCAGCGCGGTCAGCACGACAAACCACATCGAGATGCCATCGACGCCCAGGTGATACGAGATGTTGAAGCGCTCGATCCAGTTGGCCTTTTCGACGAACTGCAGATCGGCGGTGCTCGAGTCGAAACCGGTGATCAGCGGGATCGTCACGAGGAAGCTGACGACCGAGCCGATCAGCGCGATCCAGCGTGCGGGTGCCGGATTACGGTCCGAACCGACAGCCAGAACCAGAAGACCGACGAGGATCGGTAACCAGATCGCGATACTGAGAATCGGATAAGCGTGCATTAGTGTCCCTCGCCTTATTTGCCGCCGAGCGTTACAAACAGGGTCAGGAGCCCCAACATGCCGATAATCATGGCAAACGCGTAGTGGTAGATGTAGCCGGATTGGAGGAAGCGGATCACGCCGGCAAACCAGCCGATAAAGCGTGCGCTGCCGTTGACGATGCCGTCGATCACGACGACGTCGCCTTCCTTCCAGAGACCACGGCCAATTGCCACTGCGCCCCGCGCAAACACGACTTCGTTGATCTTGTCCATGTAGTACTTGTTATCGAGCAACGTGTAGATCGGGCCAAATGCGCGCTTGATGACAGCCGGCAGGTCCGGACGAACCAGGTATAGGAACCACGCGACCACCACGCCCGCGAGCGCGAGCCACACCGGCAGACCCGACACCGAGTGCAGGCCCATCGACGCCCAGCCGCGGAACTCCTCGGCCATCTCGTGCAGCGCCGGATGGTTCTCGCTGATGTAGATCACCTTGTCAAACGCCACGCCATGCTGGAAGAAGTCGCCGAACAGCATCGGACCGACGCCGATCGCGCCGATCACCACCGACGGAATGGCCAGCAGCACCAGCGGCAGCCACACCACCCACGGCGTTTCATGCGGCTCGTGCGCGTGGTCGTCGTGACCGTGGCCATGGCCGTGCGCGTCGTGACCATGCGCGTCATGCGCATGCGCCGCGGCTTCGATGCCCATCGGCGATTCCGGATGTTTCGGACCGCGGAAACGCTCCTTGCCGTGGAACACCATGAAGTACATACGGAACGAATACAGCGCAGTGACGAACACGCTCGCCACCACCGCGAAGTACGCGAAACCCGAGCCCGGCAGATGCGACAGCTTCACTGCGTCGATGATCGAGTCTTTCGAGTAGAAGCCCGAGAAGAACGGCGTACCGATCAGCGCCAGCGAACCGACCAGCGACGTGATCCACGTGATCGGCATGTACTTGCGCAGGCCGCCCATGTTGCGGATGTCCTGATCGTGGTGCATGCCGATGATCACCGAGCCCGCGCCGAGGAACAGCAGCGCCTTGAAGAACGCGTGCGTCATCAGGTGGAACACGGCCACGGAGTACGCCGACGCACCGAGTGCGACTGTCATGTAGCCGAGCTGCGACAGCGTGGAATAAGCCACCACGCGTTTGATGTCGTTCTGGACGATCCCGAGGAAACCCATGAACAACGCGGTAATCGCGCCGATGACCATGACGAACGACAGCGCCGTGTCCGACAGTTCGAACAGCGGCGACATGCGCGTGACCATGAAGATACCGGCCGTCACCATGGTGGCCGCGTGAATCAGTGCGGAGATCGGCGTCGGGCCTTCCATCGAATCCGGCAGCCAGACGTGCAGCGGGAACTGCGCCGACTTACCCATCGCGCCGATGAACAGGCAAATGCAGGCAACCGTCAGCAAACCCCAGTCCGTGCCAGGGAAAGTCAATGCCGCGAGTTCGGTGCGCTTCGCGAACACGTCGCCGTAGTTCATCGAGCCGGCGAATGCGAACAGCAGGCCGATACCCAGCAGGAAACCGAAGTCGCCGATGCGGTTCACGATGAACGCTTTCATGTTCGCGTAGATCGCGGTCTCACGCTTGAAGTAGAAACCGATCAGCAGGTACGACACCAGGCCCACCGCTTCCCAGCCGAAGAACAGCTGCAGGAAGTTGTTGCTCATCACGAGCATCAACATCGAGAACGTGAACAGCGAGATGTACGAGAAAAAGCGCTGGTAGCCGTCGTCGTCGGCCATGTAGCCGATCGTGTAGATGTGCACCATCAGCGACACGAAGGTCACCACGCACATCATCATCGCGGTCAGCGAGTCGACCAGGAAGCCGATTTCGAACTGCGTCTTGCCGATCGCCATCCATTGATAGACGGTCGCGTTGAAACTCGCGCCATTCAGCACCTGGAAGAACACGATGGCCGACAGGATGAACGAGATCGCGACGCCGAGGATCGTAACCGAATGCGCGCCCGCTCGCCCTACCGCCTTGCCGAACAGCCCTGCAACCAGGCAGCCGGCGAGCGGTGCCAGCGGGATCGCCAACAACAGGTTTTCATTGAGTATCGTGGACATAACCGCTTTTCCTGAAATTAACCTTTGAGCTGATCGAGATCCTCGACATTGATCGTGTCGAGGCTACGGAACAGGGTCACCAGAATTGCGAGACCGATCGCCGCTTCCGCCGCTGCAACCGTCAGCACGAAAAAGACGAAGATCTGGCCATGCACGTCGCCCAGGTAATGCGAGAACGCGACGAAATTGGTGTTCACCGCGAGCAGCATCAGTTCGATCGCCATCAGGATGATGATGACGTTGCGGCGGTTCAGGAAAATGCCGACGATGCTGATCGCAAACAGGATCGCGCCGAGGACAAGGTAATGGGCAAGGGTCAACATGATTTCTATCTCCTGTCCGCTCAGCTGTTCTTGGCAGAGGCCTGTTCGGCCGCTGCCGCCGCTGCGGCGGCTTCTTCTGCCGCGACGGTTGCCGCGGTTTTTTCCGACGCCATCTTCACCACACGCACACGGTCCTGAGCGCGCACCTTGACCTGCTCGCTGACGTTCTGGCGCTTGCTATCTTTCTTGTGGCTCGTGGTCAGTGCGATCGCCGCGATGATCGCCACCAGCAGCACGAGGCCGGCGATTTCGAACGCGAAGATGTAGTCGGTGTAGATGACCTTGCCGATCAGGCGCGTGTTCGACCAGTCGCCCATGCCGTTCGCGGCCGCCGTGGTGTCGCGCAGCGCGGTGCCGGTCGCGCCGTAGCCGTGCCACAGGATCAGTGCGGTTTCGATCACGATGATCGCGCCCACCAGCGTGGCCATCGGCACGAAGCGCTTGAAGTCTTTGCGCAGCACGTCGAGATTGATGTCCAGCATCATCACGACGAACAGGAACAGCACCATCACCGCGCCCACATAGACCAGCACCAGCAGGATCGCAAGGAACTCGGCCTCCAGCAGCATCCAGATCGCGGCTGCGTTGAAGAACGCCAGCACCAGAAACAGTGCGGACGACACCGGGTTGCGCGAGGTGATCACCTTCAGCCCCGAGACAACCAGGAGCAGCGCGAAGATGTAGAACAGTACGGTCGTGAATTCCATGATTACCGGTTCATCGTTAGGCCATCGTCAGGCATTGTTCTTTGGCACGCGTGGTTAGCAAAAGCGGACGAAACCGCCAGAACTGCCGCACAGGTGCGCCGTGCCGCGGCGTTCAGGCCGCGGCGTCCGGCCCGACAACAGGCCGTGTTACTGCTTTGGGTGCCGCATTTGCCACTGCTCTTACAGCATTAACAGCGGGGCGCTTCAACGATACGGTGCGTCGGCTGCCTTGTTCGCAGCGATCTCCGCTTCGTAGCGATCGCCGACTGCCAGCAGCATGTCCTTCGTGAAGTACAGGTCGCCGCGCTTTTCGCCGTGATACTCGAGAATGTGCGTCTCGACGATCGAATCGACCGGGCAGCTTTCTTCGCAGAAACCGCAGAAGATGCACTTGGTCAGGTCGATGTCGTAGCGCGTCGTGCGACGGGTGTTGTCCGCGCGCGTTTCCGATTCGATCGTGATGGCGAGCGCCGGGCACACCGCTTCGCACAGCTTGCAGGCGATGCAGCGCTCTTCGCCGTTCTCATAGCGGCGCAGTGCATGCAGACCACGGAAACGCGGCGAGATCGGGGTCTTCTCCTCCGGGAACTGCACGGTCACCTTGCGCTGGAACGTATAACGTCCGGTCAGTGCGAGGCCCTTGAGCAGCTCCGTCAGGAAGAAGGTCTTGAAAAAATTTTGGATTGCGGTCATGGGTTCATCCGCCCTTTATTTCCAGATGTTCAACGGCGACATGATCCAGAATCCGACCACCACCAGCCACACCACGCAGACCGGAATGAAGACCTTCCAGCCCAGACGCATGATCTGGTCATAGCGGTAGCGCGGGAATGTGGCGCGCGCCCAGATGAACACCGACAACAGCAAGAAAACCTTGAGGACGAGCCAGAAGATGCCCGGGATGAACGACAGAAACCCGAACGGAGCGCTCCAGCCACCAAGGAACAGCGTTGCAGCCAATGCCGAGATCACGATCATGTTGATGTACTCGGCGAGGAAGAACAGCGCGAACGCCATCCCCGAGTAATCGATCATGTGGCCCGCGACGATTTCCGACTCGCCTTCCACCACGTCGAACGGGTGACGGTTCGTTTCAGCGATGCCCGAGATGAAGTACACGACGAACATCGGCAACAGCGGCAGCCAGTTCCACGACAGGAAGTTCAGACCGTGCGACGCGAAGAAGCCATGCTCCTGCGAACCGACGATTCCCGACAGGTTCAGCGTGCCAGCCGTCATCAGCACGACGACGAGGGCGAAGCCCATCGAGATTTCGTACGACACCATCTGGGCCGCGGCGCGCATCGCGCCGAGGAACGCGTACTTCGAGTTCGATGCCCAACCGGCCAGAATCACGCCGTACACACCGATCGACGAGATCGCCATTGCGTACAGCAGACCCGCGTTGATGTCGCCGAGCACCGCGCCCGCCTGGAACGGAATCACCGCCCAGACCGCGAAGGCCGGCACCACCACCATGATCGGCGCGATCAGATAAATCCAGCGGCTCGCCTGGGCCGGCTGAATCACTTCTTTCAGCAACAGCTTCAGCACGTCGGCGATCGGCTGCAGCAAACCTGCAGGACCGACGCGGTTCGGGCCGAGACGCACGTGCATCCAGCCGATCAGCTTACGCTCCCACAGAATCAGGTAAGCCACGCACAGCAGGATCACGACGGCTACCACCAGGATGCGCACCAGCGCCCACACCGTGGGCCATGCCACACCGAGAAGCTGGGTGCCGCCCGAGTTGATCGTATCGAACAAGCTCATTTACGCCTTCTCCACCACCAGTTCACCGAACAGGCTGCCCAGCGCTGCACCGGCAGGCGTAGCCGCCGATACGCGGACGACCGTCTCCGCAAGATTCGCGTCGCGCACGGCCGGCAACTGCACCGATTGCTCGCCCTGGCGCACGCGCACTGCGTCGCCTTCCTTCAAACCCAGTTTGTCGAACAGCGCTGCAGGCAGCCCAACCGAGTTCGCCGCACGCGCCGCCGCGGTGAGGTGCAGCGAATCCGCGCGACGTGCCAGCGCATCGGCGTGATAGATCGGTACATTGGCGATGCGCTCGAACTTGCCCTCGGCCGCTTTGGCCGCCTTGCCACGCGCCACCGAAACACCTGTCCTGTTCGACAGACGCGAGCTCAGATCGCCGTCGCCGAGAGCCGCCACGCGCACTTCTTCTGCCGTGTCGAATTCGAAGCCCGGTGCGCCGAGCAGGCTGCCCAGCACGCGCAACACCTTCCATGCCGGACGCGTGTCGCCCAGCGGCCGCACGACGCCGTTGAACGTCTGCGCCGTACCTTCGGCGTTGACGAACGTACCGGCCGTCTCGGTGAACGGCGCGACCGGCAACAGCACGTCGGCGTATTCGGCGCCGATCTGGAACGGCGACATCACCACGACCATTTCAGCCTGCTTCAGCGCGGCAAGCGCCTGCGCCGGGTTGGCCGTGTCGAACTCCGGCTCGACGTTCAGCAGCACATAGCCCTTGCGCGGTTGCTGGAACACGTCGCGAGCGTTCAGACCGCCTTCTCCCGGCAGCGCGTTCACGAGATGCGCGCCGACCGTGTTGGCTGCTTCAGTGAGGAAGCCCAGCGTTGCGCCGGTCGCGTCCGCGATCCACTGCGCGGCGGCGTGAATGGCCGCGAAGTCCGGATGACGGACCGCGACGTTGCCGAGCAATACGAGACGACGTTCGCCGGTAGCGAGCGACTTGGCGACCTGCTTATTGGCATCCGTAGGCTGCGTGCCGGCAAATGCTTCAGGCAGTGCAACACCGTTGGCTTCCGCAATCGCGCCCGCGATACCGGCCAGCGCGTCGAGCCATGCCGACGGCGCCGCGACCACGCGTTGCGCTTGCGGAATCAACGCGTCTTCGCTGGTGGCTTGCACGAGCGTGAGCTTCGCGCCATTCTTCGCCGCCTGGCGCAGACGCGCTGCGAACAGCGGATGATCGCGGCGCAGATCCGAACCGATCACGAGCGCCGCATCGACGTTCGACAATTCGGCGATAGCCGTACCCAGCCACGGCGCACCGTTGACGGGTGCGGAGAAATCCGACTGACGCAGACGGAAATCGACGTTCGGCGTGCCGACCGCTTGCGCGAGCTGCTTCAACAGGAACAATTCTTCGACCGTGCTGTGAGCGCTGCCGAGCGCGGCCAGCGCGTTCGCGCCGTGGTCGCCCTTGATGCCCTTCAGGCCCTTGACCACGTACTCGAGCGCGGTCTGCCAGTCGGTCTCGACCCACTTGCCGCCTTGCTTGAGCATCGGCTGCGTCAGACGCTCGGGGCCGTTGAGGGCTTCATACGAGAAGCGGTCCTTGTCCGAAATCCAGCATTCGTTGATGGATTCGTTTTCGAACGGCAAAACCCGCATCACGCGATTGTTCTTCACTTGCACCACGAGGTTCGCGCCGACCGAATCGTGCGGGCTCACCGACTTGCGGCGCGACAGTTCCCACGTGCGGGCGCTGTAGCGGAACGGCTTGCTGGTCAGCGCGCCGACCGGGCACAGATCGATCATGTTGCCCGACAGTTCGGAGTCGACCGTCTTGCCGACGAACGAGGTGATTTCCGAATGCTCGCCGCGGCCCAGCATGCCGAGTTCCATCACGCCGGCAATTTCCTGGCCAAAGCGGACGCAACGCGTGCAGTGGATGCAACGCGACATTTCTTCCATCGAGATCAGCGGGCCGACGTTCTTGTGGAACACCACGCGCTTTTCTTCGCTATACCGCGACGCCGACTTGCCGTAACCCACGGCCAGATCCTGCAACTGGCACTCGCCGCCCTGGTCGCAGATCGGGCAATCCAGCGGGTGGTTGATCAGCAGGAATTCCATCACGGCTTGCTGGCCCTTGACGGCCTTGTCCGACTTGGTGCGCACGATCATGCCCGCCGACACCGGCGTCGCGCATGCAGGCACGGCCTTCGGCATCTTCTCGACATCGACCAGACACATCCGGCAGTTGGCCGCAATCGACAGCTTCTTGTGATAGCAGAAGTGAGGAATGTACGTGTCGACCTTATGCGCAGCCTGGATCACCATGCTGCCTTCAGGCACCTCTACTTTCTTGCCGTCTATTTCAAGTTCAACCATGATGGTCAATCTTCCTTAACCTGTTACCGCTCAATCGTTCGCCTGTTCATCACCGTGTCAGGCGATGAATCCCGCGGTTGACGTGTTCGTCTGGTGGTTATCTGGTGAGCCAGCCCAGCTGGCCAACTCAAGCGGCCACTGTTTCCGTCGCCGCTGCCGCGCCGGCATGACCGCCGGTGAGGCACTGCTTGTGGGCGACGTGATATTCGAATTCGTCCCAGTAGTGCTTGAGCATGCCGCGAACCGGCATGGCCGCTGCATCGCCGAGCGCGCAAATCGTGCGGCCCATGATGTTTTCCGCGACCGAGTTCAGCAGATCCAGGTCTTCCGGACGGCCGAGCCCATGCTCGATACGATGGACGACGCGGTACAGCCAGCCCGTGCCTTCACGGCAAGGCGTGCATTGTCCACACGACTCTTCGTAATAGAAATACGACAGACGCAGCAGCGAGCGCACCATGCAGCGCGTCTCGTCCATCACGATGACTGCGCCCGAACCAAGCATCGAGCCGGCCTTGGCGATCGAGTCGTAATCCATGTCGGTCTGCATCATCATCTCGCCCGGAATCACCGGCGCCGACGAACCGCCAGGAATCACGGCCTTGATCTTCTTGCCGCCGCGGATGCCGCCGGCGAGTTCCATCAGCGTGGCGAACGGCGTGCCGAGCGGAATTTCATAATTGCCCGGACGCTCGACGTCGCCCGACACCGAGAAAATCTTCGTGCCGCCGTTGTTCGGCTTGCCGATTTCGAGGTAATTCTGCGGACCGATCGCGAGCAGGAACGGCACCGCCGCGAACGTCTCGGTGTTGTTGATCGTGGTCGGCTTGCCGTACACGCCGAAGCTCGCCGGGAACGGCGGCTTGAAGCGCGGCTGGCCTTTCTTGCCTTCCAGCGATTCGAGCAGCGCGGTTTCTTCGCCGCAGATGTAGGCGCCGTAACCGTGATGCGCATGCAGTTCGAACGAGAAGCCCGAACCCATGATGTTCTCGCCGAGGAACCCGGCGCGGCGCGCTTCGTCCAACGCCTGTTCAAAGCGTCGATAGACTTCGAAGATTTCGCCGTGAATGTAGTTGTAGCCGACCGTGATGCCCATCGCGTACGCGCCGATGGCCATGCCTTCGATCAGCGAATGCGGATTGAAGCGCAGGATGTCGCGGTCTTTGAACGTGCCCGGTTCGCCTTCGTCCGAATTGCAGACGAGGTACTTCTGCCCCGGGAACTGACGCGGCATGAAGCTCCACTTCAGACCGGTCGGGAAGCCTGCACCGCCACGGCCGCGCAGACCCGACGCCTTGACGTCGGCAATCACCTGCTCGGGCGGAATCTTTTCTTCCAGAATGCGGCGCAGCTGGGCGTAACCGCCGCGCGCCACATAGTCTTCGAGATGCCAGTTGTCGCCGTTCAGGCCGGCGAGAATCAGCGGTTTGATGTGACGATCGTGTAAAGACGTCATTTCGAAAGTTCCTCGAGCAGCTGGTCGATCTTCGCGCGGCTCATGAAGCTGCACATGCGATGGTTGTTCACCAGCATCACCGGCGCGTCGCCGCACGAACCCATGCACTCACCTTCTTTCAGGGTGAACTTGCCGTCGGGCGTGGTTTCGCCGAAGTCGATGCCGAGCTTCTGCTTCAGATATTCAGCGGCGCTGTCGGAACCGCCGTCCGGGCCGAGCTGGCACGGCAGGTTCGTGCAGAGCGTGATCTTGTGCTTGCCGACCGGCGAGGTCTCGTACATCGTGTAGAAGGTAGCCACCTCCTGCACGGCGACCGCCGGCATGCCGAGATAGTCCGCGACGAACTGCATGAGTTCGGGCGACAGCCAGCCATGCTCTTCCTGAGCAACGGCCAACGCCGACATCACGGCGGACTGTTTCTGATCGGCGGGATACTTCGCGATCGCACGATCGATTTCTTTCAGGCCTTCAGCTGAGATCATTTTCAGACACGACTCTTTCAATTCCTACCGAACGAAAACCCGTCGCTCATTCATGCTGCGACAGACCCGGCGTTCCTTTGCTTGACGCGTGTCCCGGTGCAATCTGAAGACACGCGCCGATGAATACGTCCTAGCGATCCACTTCGCCGAACACGATGTCCTGCGTGCCGATGATCGTCACGGCGTCGGCAATCATGTGCCCGCGCGCCATTTCGTCCAGCGAGGACAGGTGCGCATAGCCCGGTGCGCGAATCTTCAGGCGATACGGCTTGTTGGCGCCGTCCGAGATCAGGTAGATGCCGAACTCGCCCTTCGGATGCTCGACCGCCGCGTACGCCTCGCCTTCGGGAACGTGGAAGCCTTCCGTGAACAGCTTGAAGTGGTGAATCAGCTCTTCCATGTTCGACTTCATACCGACGCGCGACGGCGGCGCAACCTTGTGATTGTCGATCATCACGGGGCCTGAATTCTTGCGCAACCACTCAACGCACTGTTTCACGATCCGCGTGGATTGGCGCATTTCTTCGACGCGCACCAGATAGCGGTCATAGCAGTCGCCATTCACGCCGACCGGAATGTCGAAATCCATCTTGTCGTAGACTTCGTACGGCTGCTTCTTGCGCAAATCCCATTCGATGCCCGAGCCGCGCAGCATTGCGCCGGTCATGCCGAGTTGCAGCGCACGTTCCGGGCTGACCACGCCGATGCCGACCAGACGCTGTTTCCAGATCCGGTTGTCGGTGAGCAGCGTTTCGTATTCGTCGACGCACTTCGGAAAACGCGTGAAGAAATCGTCGATGAAGTCGAGCAGCGAACCTTGACGGTTCTCGTTCATCTTCGACAACGCCTTCGCATTGCGGATCTTCGAAGCCTTGTACTGCGGCATCGCGTCGGGCAAATCGCGATAGACGCCACCCGGCCGATAGTAGGCCGCGTGCATCCGTGCACCGGACACCGCTTCGTACACGTCCATCAGGTCTTCGCGTTCGCGGAACGCATACAGAAACACCGCCATCGCGCCAACGTCGAGCGCATGCGCGCCGATCCACATCAGGTGGTTCAGCACGCGCGTGATTTCGTCGAACATCACGCGAATGTATTGCGCGCGCACCGGCACGTCGATGCCGAGCAGCTTTTCGATCGCCATCACGTAGCCGTGCTCGTTGACCATCATCGACACGTAGTCGAGACGGTCCATGTACGGCACGGACTGGATGAAGGTTTTGGTTTCGGCGAGCTTTTCAGTCGCGCGATGCAGCAGACCGATGTGCGGATCGGCGCGCTGGATGACTTCGCCGTCGAGTTCGAGCACGAGACGCAGCACACCGTGCGCTGCCGGATGCTGAGGGCCGAAGTTGAGCGTGTAGTTCTTGATCTCTGCCATGGCGTTCTCTTAGTGTTTCAGACCGCCATAGCGATCCTCGCGGATCACGCGCGGCGTGATTTCCCGCGGCTCGATCGTCACAGGCTGATAGACGACGCGCTTCTCTTCCGGGTCGTAACGCATTTCGACGTAGCCGGAGACAGGGAAATCTTTACGGAACGGGTGACCAATGAAACCGTAGTCGGTCAGAATGCGGCGCAGGTCCGGGTGGCCTTCGAAGACGATGCCGTACAGGTCGAATGCTTCGCGCTCGTACCAGTTGACCGAATTCCAGATTTCGACGACAGACGGCAGGATCGGCACTTCGTCGTCCGGTGCGAACACGCGCAGACGCAAGCGCCAGTTGTTCTGCACCGACAACAAATGCAGAACAGCCGCAAAACGCGGACCGTCATAAGCACCGTCGGCGTAAGTCTGATAGTCGACGCCGCACAGATCCACGCATTGCTCGAAACCGAGCGAGCGATCGTCACGCAGACGCGTTGCCACGTTGAGGTAGTCGCTTGCCTTCACGACGATCGTCAACTCACCGATTGCTTCGGTAGTGCTCAGCAGGAGGCCGCCAAAGGCCGCCTCGAGGTTCGCTTTCAGGGTCTCGAGTTTGCTTGCCATATTGTGGGGGAGGCGTTGGCCTTATTGACGGGCGATGGTGTTAGTGCGGCGAATCTTGGCCTGCAACTGGATCACGCCGTACACCAGCGCTTCCGCGGTAGGCGGGCAACCCGGCACATAGACGTCGACCGGCACGATCCGGTCGCAGCCGCGCACTACCGAATACGAGTAGTGGTAATAGCCGCCGCCGTTCGCGCACGAGCCCATCGAGATCACCCAGCGCGGCTCGGCCATCTGGTCGTAGACCTTGCGCAGAGCGGGCGCCATCTTGTTACACAGCGTGCCGGCGACGATCATCACGTCCGACTGACGCGGACTCGGACGAAACACCACGCCGAAGCGGTCGAGGTCATAGCGGGCGGCGCCCGCATGCATCATCTCGACCGCACAGCACGCAAGACCGAACGTCATCGGCCACAGCGAGCCGGTGCGCGTCCAGTTGATCAGTTTGTCTGCCGTGGTGGTGACAAACCCTTCCTTCAAGACCCCTTCGATACTCATTTGCTTTCCACTCCAGACGGGGCGGCAAGCCTTGGCCACCCACGCAAACCGGCGATTAATCCATCATTCCCAGTCGAGGCCGCCCTTCTTCCAGATATAGGCAAAGCCAAGCAGGAACTCGAGCAGGAAAATCATCATTGCCATGAAGCCAGGCCAGCCGATGTCACGCAAGGCCACGCCCCACGGGAACAGGAACGCGGTTTCAAGGTCGAAAATGATGAAGAGAATGGCGACGAGGTAATAGCGCACGTCGAACTTCATGCGCGCATCTTCGAATGCTTCGAAGCCGCACTCGTACGGTGCGTTTTTCTCGGTATCGGGCTTGTTGGGACCAAGAATCTTACCGATACTGACCAGCGCTACGCCTAAACCGGTGCCTACAATGAGGAACAACAAGACGGGGAAATAGGCTGCGAGGTTCAAGACTATCCTCAATCGGTTGGTTCTAAAGTGCCGCCAAGAGCATAGCACTCCTGACGCGAAATCACTTCCGAAACGCACATGCCGCAAGCCCAACGCAGACCGTGCCCTGAAAGTGAAAATGCCAGCCGAAGCGAAGCAAGCGGCTGGCATTTAGATAACATTTTGGTGCCGACGGCGAGACTCGAACTCGCACAGCTTTCGCCACTACCCCCTCAAGATAGCGTGTCTACCAATTTCACCACGTCGGCACTGCATGCAATCCGGGAAAACAACTTGTAAAACCCGCGAATCGCTTCAAGACTTGAATTGTAACTTGTTTAAACAGTTTGTTCAACGCACCAAAGGCACTTTGAACGAAAATTTTATTTCGGCACGCCCGTAGCCGGAACGGACGCTGGCGAGGCAGGCGAGGCCGGCAGTGCAGCCGAGCCAGCGACCGGCGCGGAAGCTGCAGGCGTGGCACTCGGCGCAGCCGGTGCGGTCACCGCCGCGCCCAGCAAGCCCGCGGAAGGCTTCGACCGATACGCGCCGAGGTAAGTGAGCGCGAGCGTCGTGACAAAAAACACTGCGGCGAGCACGGCCGTCGTACGCGACAAAAAGTTTGCCGAACCGGTTGCACCGAACAGGCTGCCCGATGCGCCGCTACCGAAAGCAGCGCCCATATCGGCGCCTTTGCCGTGTTGCAGCAAAACAAGGCCGATGACCCCGAGAGCCGACAACAGCTGAACGACGATAATCAATGTTTTCAAATACAGCATCACACTCACCTGAGTCTTTATTTAACCGCGCCACACACAGTGTGTTTCGCGGGATGGGGTCATCCTCGACAAGGCGCCCTGCTAACCGGCGACGCTGGTTGCGGCCGCCGCCTTGCAGATCGCCAGGAAATCCTGGTCCTTCAACGACGCGCCGCCGATCAGGCCGCCGTCGATATCCGGTTGACGGAACAATTCTTCCGCGTTTTCCGGCTTCACGCTGCCGCCATACAACAGCGGCACATCCGCCACCGCCGCGCCCTTTGCCGCCAGACGCGCGCGCAGGAACGCATGAACGGCCTGCGCCTGCGCCGAGCTCGCGCTCTTGCCAGTGCCGATCGCCCAGACCGGCTCATACGCGACGACCAGACGGGCCGCTTCCTGCACCGACAGCTTCGCCAGCACTTCATCCAGCTGCGCGCCGACTACCTGCTCGGTCGAACCGGCTTCGCGCTCCTCGAGCGTTTCACCGACGCAGACGATCGGCGTCAAACCCGCTTCCAGCGCACGCTGCGTTTTCACCGCGACCAGCTCGGCGCTTTCGCGATGATAGGCGCGACGCTCGGAGTGCCCGACGATCGCGAACGTGGCGCCGAAGTCGGTCGCCATGGGTGCCGCCACTTCACCGGTATAGGCGCCATGCGTGAACGCGGACACGTCCTGCAGACCCCACACAACCCGACTGCCTTCCAGCAACGATTGAGTCTGCGCGAGATACAGGCTCGGCACACACACGCCCACGCGTACGTCGGCCGGCAGATCGCCCGAGCCTTGCGCCACAGCCTGCAACAGCGTGGCATTCGCAGCGAGACGCCCGTGCATCTTCCAGTTACCGACTACCAGTTTGGCTCGTTGTTGTTTCGACATCGTCTCGTCTAGTCTTGGCGGGCGGACTTTGTTTGCGCTCACAGTCCGCCTTTCGGATTCATTCGGCGTGCGCAAAACGCGCAATTTTACTGCGTGGGGTGGATCGGGTCAAACCGACCGTGTCAAGCGCCCTGACCCCAAGCCAGTACGATCTTGCCGACGTGCGTGCTGCTTTCCATCAGCGCATGCGCGTCAGCGGCCTGCGCGGCCGGAAACACGCGGTGCACGACAGGCTTGATACGGCCCGCTTCGAGATGCGGCCACACCTGCTCTTTCAGTCGCGCGGCGATCTTCGCCTTGAATTCGATCGGCCGCGGACGCAGCGTCGAACCAGTCACGGTCAAACGGCGGCGCAGCACCTCGTTCAAATTCAGTTCCGCCTTCGCGCCGCCTAGCAAGGCGATCACGACGATGCGGCCCCCGTCGGCGAGCGCCGTGAGTTCGCGCGGCACGTAGCTGCCCGCCACCATGTCGAGCACCACATCGACGCCACGATCGTTGGTCAGGGACTTGATCACTTCGACGAAATCTTCCGTCTTGTAGTTGATCGCCCGCTCGGCGCCCAACGCCTCGCACGCACGGCACTTTTCATCCGACCCGGCAGTGGCGAACACGCGAAAACCGAGCGCATGCGCAATCTGGATCGCCGTCACGCCGATGCCGCTCGAGCCACCTTGCACCAGCAGCGTTTCGTTCGGCGCGCCCTCACCCTTGCCGAGCTGCGCGCGGTCGAACACGTTGCTCCATACCGTGAAGAAAGTCTCCGGCAGCGAAGCCGCCTCGACGTCCGACAAACCCGCCGGCACCGGCAAGCACTGCAACAGCGGCGCGGCCGCGTATTCCGCGTAACCGCCGCCCGCCAGCAATGCGCACACACGGTCGCCGATTTTCAAGCCGAACGGGTTGTTCTTCTCGTCGATCGTGCCGCCGACGATCTCACCCGCCACCTCCAGCCCCGGCAGATCCGACGCACCCGGCGGCGGCGCATAGCCGCCCTTGCGCTGGAACACATCCGGGCGATTGATGCCGGACGCCGCCACCTTGATCAGCACCTCGCCCGCTTTCGGCTGCGGCGTGGGTCGCTCCGCCAGCTTGAGGACATCCGGCGCACCGAATTCGGTGATTTCGATCGCTTTCATCTGCGTCAACTCCAAGATTGGATTGCGTTGCATACCCGTTGCTCACCGCCAGGGACGCGAATCGTCCGACTACGGCAAAGCGCCCGACGCAAACAGAGTACCCGCTTGTCGCCACTTGCACTCATCTGCAACGCAATCCACCCTGCATGAAAAACGGCCGGCGCGCATTCACGCTGCCGGCCGTTGCTCCGCTACCGCATTACTGCGGCGTCGGCTCGCCTTGCGGCGCGCCGTTCGCGGCGTCGTTCAGCAACGCCTTGGCCGACAAACGCACACGGCCCTTCTCGTCCGTCTGGATGACCTTGACCTTCACCTGCTGGCCGTCCTTCAGATAGTCGTTGATGTCCTTGATACGCTCGTTGGCGATTTCGGAGATATGCAGCAGACCGTCCTTGCCCGGCAGGATGTTCACGATCGCGCCGAAATCGAGCAGCTTGAGCACGGTGCCTTCGTACACCTGGCCCACTTCGACTTCCAGCGTGATGTTCTCGATACGCTTCTTCGCTTCGGCCATCCCTTCGCTGCTCGTGCTCGCGATGGTGACGACGCCGTCGTCCGAAATATCGATCGTTGTGCCCGTTTCTTCGGTCAGCGCGCGGATCACCGAACCACCCTTACCGATCACGTCGCGGATCTTTTCCGGGTTGATCTTGATGGTGATCATGCGCGGTGCGAACTCCGACAACTGCGTGTTCGCGCCCGACACCGCCGAGGTCATCTTGCCGAGGATGTGCATACGGCCTTCCTTCGCTTGCGCGAGGGCGACCTGCATGATTTCCTTCGTGATGCCCTGGATCTTGATGTCCATCTGCAGTGCGGTCACGCCTTGCTCGGTGCCCGCCACCTTGAAGTCCATGTCGCCGAGGTGATCTTCGTCGCCGAGGATGTCGGTCAGCACCGCGAAGCGGTTGCCTTCGAGAATCAGGCCCATTGCGATGCCGGCGACGTGCGCCTTCATCGGCACGCCGGCGTCCATCAGCGCGAGGCAGCCGCCGCACACCGAAGCCATCGACGACGAACCGTTCGATTCGGTGATTTCCGACACGACGCGGATCGAGTAGCCGAATTCGTCGGCGCTCGGCAGGCACGCAGCCAGCGCGCGCTTGGCCAGACGGCCGTGGCCGATTTCACGGCGCTTCGGCGAACCGACGCGGCCCGTTTCGCCGGTCGCGAACGGAGGCATGTTGTAGTGGAGCATGAAGCGTTCGCGGTACTCGCCTTCGAGCGCGTCGATGTTCTGCTCGTCGCCCTTCGTGCCGAGCGTGGCGACCACCAGCGCTTGCGTTTCGCCGCGCGTGAACAGCGCCGAACCGTGCGTACGCGGCAACACGCCGGTACGGATTTCGATCGGGCGCACGGTGCGCGTGTCACGGCCGTCGATACGCGGCTCGCCGTTCAGGATCTGCGTACGGACGATCTTGGCTTCGATGTCGAACAGCACGTTGCCGACGGTGGCCTTGTCGGCCGCCGGCGTGCCGCTTGCCGCTGCGTCTTCTTCGAGCTTCGCCGACGTCGCTGCGTAGACTTCCTTCAGCTTGGCCGAACGCGCCTGCTTGTCGCGGATCTGGTAAGCGGCGAGCAGGTCGGCTTGCGCCAGTTCCGTCACGCGTGCGATCAGCGGTTCGTTCTTCGCCGCCGGTTGCCAATCCCATTCCGGCTTGCCGCCTTCGCGGACCAGATCGTGGATCGCGTCGATCGCGATCTGCATCTGCTCATGGCCGAACACCACGCCGCCGAGCATCACTTCTTCGCTCAGTTGCTGCGCTTCCGATTCCACCATCAGCACCGCGCGTTCCGTACCGGCGACGATCAGGTCGAGCGCCGATTCCTTCATTTGCGGACGCGTCGGGTTCAACACGTATTCGTTGTTGATGTAGGCCACGCGTGCTGCGCCGACCGGGCCGTTGAACGGCAGACCGGACACCGCGAGCGCCGCCGACGCGCCGATCAGCGCGGGGATGTCGGCGGGGATTTCCGGGTTCAGCGACAGGACGTGGATCACCACCTGGACTTCGTTGTAGAAGCCTTCCGGGAACAGCGGGCGCAGCGGTCGGTCGATCAGGCGGGAAGTCAGCGTTTCGCCTTCCGACGGACGGCCTTCGCGGCGGAAGAAGCCACCCGGGATCTTGCCGGCGGCGTAGGTCTTTTCGAGGTAGTCGACGGTCAGCGGGAAGAAGTCCTGGCCCGGCTTGGCTGTCTTGGCGCCGACCACGGTTGCCAGCACGACGGTGTCTTCGACGTCGACGATCACCGCACCGCTTGCCTGGCGAGCGACTTCGCCGGTTTCGAGGCGAACGTTATGTTGTCCCCACTTGAACTCTTTGACGATCTTATTGAACATAGTCATTGCTTTTCCTCATCGTAATGCCGCGCGGACCAGAAGCGGCGCGGCAACGCCAGACCGGCGCCACATGGGAAGAGTAGTGTTATGCCATTCCAGAGAACCACGCGCTGCGTCGGGTACACGCGCGAACCGCTGGAATGACACAAAGCTCCGCCCTGGGGCCCGGCCGTGTTTCTTTCTTGCTGCTTGCTCTACTGCTTTGATTGCTGCCTGGGTTACTGCAAATACTGCTCTTGCCTGCCCCGCCGCATGAACCGGCACGCCACTGCGGACGACAGGCGATGCGCGTCACATGAAGCGCATTGTGCAAAAGCAAAATGCCTGTATCAGCGGAACTGACACAGGCATCTTGCTGAACGACTGGCCGATTACTTACGCAGACCCAGCTTCTCGATCAGGCTGCGGTAACGATCCGCGTCCTTGCTCTTCAGGTAGTCGAGCAGCTTACGACGGCGGCTCACCATGCGCAGCAGACCGCGGCGGCTGTGGTGATCTTTCGTGTGTGCCTTGAAGTGAACGGTCAGTTCGTTGATGCGGGTCGTGAGCAGCGCGACCTGAACTTCGGGGGAGCCGGTGTCGTTAGCTGCGCGTGCGAATTGCGCAACGACTTCGGACTTCTTGCTTGTTTCAACTGCGGACATGTCTATTTCCTTAAGAACTGGACAGGCGGTCACGGAAGAAAGGCCGTGCCGTGGATTACCCCGTATGTATGACAGAATCACAACCCTGCCTCACAACGGGACGCGTATTGTAGCACAGCCCAATCCGGCCGCGAACCCCGCCGAGCCGGGGCGAATCGTCTGCGGCGCCGCGTCCTCGCCACACGCACGCCGACGTCAGGGTCGCCGCATCTTGCAGACCGTCGGCGCGACGGTGCGCTCGGGCGGCACCGCCAGCACCGTGCGAAAGCCGTAGCCGGAGCCTTCATTGTCGAAGCGCACGCCCGGCGTGCCGGCTTTGTCCATCTCCATCACATAAAGGGGCTGAATCAGCTGATGGTCGTCGGCGCGCATCCACGATGCGTGAAAGCCGTTGTCAAATCGCAGCCCCTCCAGCGCGCGGGCGACGGCTGTCGGATCGGCGCTGCCGATGCGGTTCATCGCCGCGGCGAGGGTTTCGATCATCAAGGGCATGCGCAGCACCGGGTAGTCATCCTGCGCGGCGGGGAAACGGGCGCGGAACGCGGCGTACCATGCGTCGGAAGCGGCACCGCCCGCGTTCGGATGCCAGTCGGCGACCGCAATCACGTGACCGACACCGGCGTCGCCCAGCGCGGCCGGGGCACCGAGGCTGTTGCCGTAGAACGTGTAGAACTTCGTGTCCAGCCCCTGCTCGCGCGCCGCCTTGACGAGCAGCGTCAGGTCGTTGCCCCAGTTGCCGGTGACGACCGCGTCGGCGCCGCTCGCGCGGATTTTCGCAATGTAGGGCGCGAAATCCTTGACTCGGCCGATCGGATGAAACTCGTCGCCGACCACCGCGATATCCGGCCGCTTCGCCGCCAGCGTCGAGCGCGCGAGGCTGCTGACGTCGTGGCCGAAGCTGTAATCCTGATTCAGCAGATACACCTTCTTCACCGCCTTGTCGCGCTGGATCACGTCGACCAGGGCGTCCATGCGCATGCCCGCGTGCGCGTCGAAGCGGAAGTGCCAGAAGCTGCAGTTGGCGTTGGTGAGCGCGGGGTCGTCGGCGGAATAGTTGAGGAATAGCGCGCGGTTGCCGGGCTCGCGGCTGTTCTGCTTGTCGATCGCGCCGATAAGCGCGGCGGCGACCGCCGAACTGTTGCCCTGCATGACGTAGCCGATATGACGGTCGGCGGCCGCGCGCAATTGCGTGAGCGCCTCTTCGGTGCTGCCCTTGCTGTCGAGCACGACCAGTTCGAACGGGTGAGCGCCGTCAGCGAGCTTGACGCCGCCCTGAGCATTCACCTGCTCGACGCCGAAGCGCAGATTGCGCTCGACCGCCGCGCCTGCGTTCGCGAACGGCCCGGACATGCCTTCGATCAGCGCGAGCCGGATCGGCGCACCGGCGGGTTTCGGGGCCGCGTTCGCGGCCGAATTCGCGCCCGGAATCGCCGCCGTCTGGCCCGCCGCATAAGCCGCCGCGGCCATCGAGATCGCTGCTAACGCCACTGCCGCCGCCCGTTGCCACATCGCCATCGTCATTGCCCCGCCTGAATCGTCGAAGCGCGGATCATAGGACGTAGCGGATGGAATAAGCAAGCCGGCACAGCCGTTACCGTACCAGGCGCACGGCTTGCGCGAAGCGCAGATCTTTTGTCACAGCGCGTGTCAAAATGATGCGTCTCGATGATAAAAACCGCTACTCAAACACCATCGGAGGAATCCATGTTGAACCGTCATCACGCCACAGCGGCCTCGAGCGCAGCGCCGGCCGCCGGACGTCTGCGCCGGGCGGCGCTCGTCTGTCTGAGCGCGTTGACACTCGCCGGCTGCGCGCAGCCCTGGCAGCAGTATCAACAGGGAGCGGACGAATCGACCATCGTCGCGCGCCTCGGCCCGCCGCGCGAAGTCTACGACCTGCCGAACGGCGGCAGGCGCCTGATGTGGCCAACCCAGCCGATGGGCGAAACCACCACTGCGGCCGACATCGACGCGGCCGGCAGGATCGTCAACGTGCGCCAGGTGCTGCAACCGAACGAGTTCTATCGGGCCGAAATCGGCAAATGGACCAAGAGCGACGTACTGGTGAATTTCGGCCGCCCGGTCGAAACCGCGTATTTCCCGCTGATGAAGCGCGAAGTCTGGACCTATCGCTACCTCGAAGACAACGTCTGGTACATGATGTACAGCTTCTATTTCGACGAACAGGGCATCGTGCGGCTCACGCAGAAAACGCCTGACCCGTTGCACGATCCGGGGCGCCGCTCGCTGTTCTGAGCGCTTGCGCGAATGCGCGGCGCCCCTGGCTGATCGCGTGTGCGCAAAGCTCTCGCCGCAAAGCAAAATCCCCGTGCCTGCATGGGCACGGGGATTTTTTGATTCAGACGACCGCTCACGCGCTCGCCTTACTCCGAGCGTTGCGGATTCAGCTTGTCGAAATTCGAATACAGCTTGTTGAGCGCCGAGATATACGCTTTCGCGGAAGCCGCGACGATATCCGGATCGGTGCCCACACCGTTGACGATGCGCCCGCTCTTCGACAGGCGCACGGTCACCTCGCCCTGCGCCTGGGTGCCGGTCGTGATCGCGTTGACCGAATACAGCAGCAGTTCCGAACCGCTGCCCACCTCCGTTTCGATCGCGTTGAGCGTGGCGTCGACCGGGCCGTTGCCACGCGCCTCGCCGGTGATCTCCTTGCCTTCCACCGAGAACACGACCTTCGCATGCGGCTGCTCGCCGGTTTCCGAATGCTGCGACAGCGCCACGAACTTGTAGTGCTCCTTCTGCTGCGCTTCGGCCGACTCTTCGGTGACGATCGCGATGATGTCCTCGTCGAAGATTTCAGCCTTGCGGTCGGCCAGTTCCTTGAAGCGCGCGAAGGCGGTGTTCAGTTCTGCTTCGCTGTCGAGCGCGATGCCGAGTTCCTGCAAGCGCTGCTTGAACGCGTTGCGGCCCGACAGCTTGCCGAGCACAATCTTGTTCGCGCTCCAGCCCACGTCTTCGGCGCGCATGATTTCGTAGGTGTCGCGCGCTTTCAGCACGCCGTCCTGGTGAATCCCGGACGCATGCGCAAACGCGTTCGCGCCGACCACCGCCTTGTTCGGCTGCACGACGAAACCGGTGATCTGCGACACCAGTTTCGACGCCGGCACGATCTGCGTCGTGTCGAGGCCGACTTCAAGCCCGAAGTAATCCTTGCGGGTCTTCACCGCCATCACGATTTCTTCGAGCGACGTGTTGCCCGCGCGCTCGCCGAGACCATTGATCGTGCACTCGACCTGGCGCGCCCCACCGATCTGCACCCCGGCCAGCGAGTTCGCCACCGCCATGCCGAGGTCGTTATGGCAATGCACCGAGAACACCGCCTTGTGCGAGTTCGGAATGCGTTCGCGCAGCGTCTTCACCAGCTGGCCATACAGTTCCGGCACGCCGTAGCCGACCGTGTCGGCGATGTTGATGGTGGTCGCGCCCTCGGCGATCACCGCTTCGAGCACGCGGCACAGGAAGTCCATGTCCGAGCGACTGCCGTCTTCCGGCGAGAACTCGACGTCGTCCGTGAACTTGCGCGCAAAACGCACCGCCAGCTTCGCCTGCGCGAACACCTGGTCCGGCGTCATGCGCAGCTTCTTTTCCATATGCAGCGGCGACGTCGCGATGAACGTGTGGATGCGGAAATGATCGGCCGGCTTGAGCGCATCGGCGGCGCGCTGGATGTCCTTGTCGTTCGCACGGGCGAGCGAGCAGATCGTGCTGTCCTTGATCAGCCCCGCGATCGTGTGGATCGAATCGAAGTCGCCGTTCGAACTCGCCGCGAAGCCGGCTTCGATCACGTCCACTTTCATCCGTTCGAGTTGCCTGGCGATGCGAATCTTCTCTTCCTTCGTCATCGACGCGCCGGGCGATTGCTCGCCGTCACGCAACGTCGTGTCGAAAATGATCAGTTTGTCGGACATGTCGGGGCTCCTCAGGAGTCGTTCGGATGTGGGGATCGGATATTGGAGTGCTGGTGTTTGGCGTGCGCTGGCGACGCTCGAGCGCAGACGCGGCAGACGGAGGGCGAAATGATTGTCGGCGACTGGCGACGATCAGCGCGGCAGCCACGCCGGCACTCGCATGCGGGGCGCTGCGCCGGCCTGCCGACGCTCGCATTGCGACTCAAAAGCAAGCCTGAACGCACGTTATCCGACGACTATAGCGGCATTCCCTCCGCCACGCAATTGGCGTCGGACCTGCCTTGGAAGCGTCGCCGGGCGGGCCTGGCAAAAGAAAAACGGCACCTCGAAGGATGCCGTTTTTGCATATCGTGGGCAGCTGAAAAGCCGCGGGCCGTTACCTGTCGTGCGCCACCGATCGGGCCGGATTCGCCCTGCCCCGCAACGCCTGGTAGCCCCAGAACACATAGCCGGACAGACCATACAGCACGAACAGGCCGAACAGCATCAGCGGCGGATCGGACGACACCAGCACGAACGCCACCACCACCAGCAGGATCACGCCGAACGGCACGCGATGCCGCACGTCGAGCGCCTTGCCGCTATAGAACGGCGCATTCGACACCATCGTCACGCCGGCGTAGATGGTCAGCACGAACGCGACCCACGGCAGCCAGACCAGCTTCAGCGGCACGCGGTTGTCGGTGGCGAGCCACACGAAACCGGCGATCAGCGCCGCCGCAGCCGGGCTCGGCATGCCCTGGAAGAAACGCTTGTCGACCACGCCGATGTTGGTATTGAAGCGCGCAAGCCGCAACGCCGCGCCAGAACAATAGACGAACGCGGCGAGCCAGCCCCAGCGGCCGAGATCCTTCAGAATCCACTCGTACATGACGAGCGCTGGCGCGACGCCGAACGACACCATGTCCGACAGACTGTCGAATTGCTCGCCGAATGCGCTTTGCGTATGCGTCATACGCGCGACGCGACCGTCCATGCCGTCGAGCACCATCGCCACGAAGATCGCGATGGCCGCGATTTCGAAGCGCACGTTCATTGCCTGCACGACGGCAAAGAAGCCGCAGAACAGCGCCGCCGTG
The DNA here is from genome assembly GCF_056279605.1 of Paraburkholderia sp. TE9906. Taxonomy (NCBI): domain Bacteria; kingdom Pseudomonadati; phylum Pseudomonadota; class Betaproteobacteria; order Burkholderiales; family Burkholderiaceae; genus Paraburkholderia; species Paraburkholderia sp. TE9906. The sequence continues at coordinate 812,229 of NZ_JBWCCT010000002.1, read as the reverse complement.
GTAAATGCGTTCGGCAACAGATAAATGCCGCGCTTTCTCAGGAACTGCTGGCGCTGCGCGCGCCGACTCTCGACGGCCGGCGACTCCGCCCCCATCGGCTTGTTGCGGCGGAACGGACGCGGTAGCGGTCCGCCGCTATTACGGGGTCGACGCGGTTTGAATGCGGCCATTCGGAAACCTCCTGTGTGCCGCTTTAGAGTTCAGCGAGGATCGTGGACGATGCGGACACCTTCTCGCCGATCGACACACGCGGACGGCTGCCCACCGGCAGATACACGTCGACGCGCGAGCCGAACCGGATGAACCCATAACGCTGGCCACGGGTAAGCGGCTCGCCTGCCCTGACGTAGCAAAGAATACGCCGCGCGATCAAACCGGCGATCTGCACCGACGTCACCGTCTGGCCGCCGGCCATTTCGATCACCACCGCATTGCGCTCGTTTTCGGTCGAAGCCTTGTCCACTGCGGCATTCAGATACGCGCCAGGGAAGTATTCGACCTTGGAGATCGCACCATCCACCGGCGAACGCTGCGAGTGGACGTTGAAGACATTCATGAACACGCTGATCTTCAGCGCTTCACGATTCGCGTACGGATCGTGCGCGGTTTCGACTGCGACGATGCGGCCGTCGGCCGGGCACAGCACGGCGTTCGCCTGGGTGGGGATCGGGCGAGCCGGATCGCGGAAGAACTGCACGACGAAGATCAGGATCAGCCAGAACAGCCATGCAATGCCGAACCCCGCGAAGGCGTGAACCAGTAATGCAACGACAGCCGCGATGGCGATGAACGGCCAGCCTTCTCGCGCGATGATCGGATGAGGGTAATTCATGGATGGCTTCTGTGTTTTTGTAAAACCGTAGGATAGCAAAAGCCGCCCAGGGTTCAGCACCCTTGGACGGCTTTTTGATTTGTCCGGCCCACGCGCAAGTGCGCATGACCGGACTTCAGGGGTAATTCGCTTAGTTCTTCGACTGGTCGACCAGCTTGTTCTTCGCGATCCACGGCATCATCGCGCGCAGCTTCGAACCGACCTGTTCGATCTGGTGCTCGGCCGTCAGACGGCGGCGCGATTGCAGCGTCGGTGCGCCAGCCTTGTTTTCGAGGATGAAGCTCTTTGCGTACTCGCCCGTCTGAATGTCGGTCAGCACAGCCTTCATCGCCTTCTTCGTTTCAGCCGTCACGATACGCGGACCCGTCACGTACTCGCCGTATTCGGCGTTGTTCGAGATCGAGTAGTTCATGTTCGCGATGCCGCCTTCGTAGATCAGGTCGACGATCAGCTTCAGTTCGTGCAGGCACTCGAAGTACGCCATTTCCGGCGCGTAGCCCGCTTCCACCAGCGTTTCGAAGCCGGCCTTGATCAGGTCGACCGTACCGCCGCACAGAACAGCCTGTTCGCCGAACAGGTCAGTTTCCGTTTCTTCGCGGAAGTTCGTTTCGATGATGCCGGCACGGCCGCCGCCGTTCGCCGCCGCGTACGACAAAGCGATGTCACGTGCTGCGCCCGACTTGTCTTGCGCGACAGCGATCAGGTGCGGCACGCCGCCGCCTTGCGAGTAGGTGCCGCGAACCGTGTGGCCCGGCGCCTTCGGCGCGATCATGATCACGTCGAGGTCGGCACGCGGAATCACTTGACCGTAGTGCACGTTGAAGCCGTGCGCGAATGCCAGCGCTGCGCCTTGCTTGGCGTTGGCGTGCACTTCCTTTGCATAGACTTCGGCGATCTGCTCGTCCGGCAGCAGCATCATGACGACGTCCGCGCCCTTGACGGCTTCCGCCACTTCCTTGACTTGCAGGCCGGCGTTCTCAGCCTTGCTCCACGATGCGCCGCCCTTGCGCAGACCGACCGTGATGTTCACGCCGCTTTCCTTCAGGTTCAGCGCGTGCGCATGGCCTTGCGAGCCATAGCCGATGATGGTGACTTGCTTGCCCTTGATCAGGGAGAGGTCGGCGTCCTTGTCGTAGAAAACTTTCATGTCGGTTCCTTGGCTAAATTCGTTGAATCAGTGAAATGCAAATACTGCGAATAGTGTGTTGCTGGCCGGGTTCATGATGCGCTGCCCGACCTCGATCGAAACGTTCGGTCACGGCCCCCAGGCACGACACCCGGGTGCCGCGCGTCAGACCTTCAGAATGCGCTCGCCGCGCCCGATGCCCGAGCTGCCCGTACGGACCGTCTCGAGAATCGCCGTGGAATCGAGCCCTTCGATGAAGGCGTCGAGCTTGTCGCTCGCACCCGTCAGTTCGATCGTGTAGGTCTTTTCGGTGACGTCGATGATGCGGCCGCGGAAAATATCCGACATCCGCTTCATTTCCTCACGTTCCTTGCCGACCGCCCTCACCTTGATCAACATCAGCTCGCGCTCGATGTGGGCGCCCTCGGTAAGGTCGACCACTTTCACCACCTCGATCAGGCGGTTCAGATGCTTCGTGATCTGTTCGATCACGTCGTCCGAGCCAATGGAGACGATGGTCATGCGCGACAGCGAACGGTCTTCGGTCGGAGCCACCGTCAAGGTTTCAATGTTGTAGCCGCGTGCCGAGAACAGACCCACCACGCGTGACAACGCGCCCGGTTCGTTTTCCAGCAGGACGGAAATGATGTGTCTCATGATTCGCTTCTTCCAGATGTTTGTCGATGTCTGCGAGCCGCCTTGCGCCGCTTCGTCCGCGTTCGCCCTTCGTGAAGGCGCACGTGACGAAGCCCGCGTCAGAAACGGTCGTTATAGATCTTCCGAACCCATGAGCATCTCGGTGATGCCCTTGCCGGCCTGGACCATCGGCCAGACGTTTTCGGTCGGATCGGTCTGGAAATCGAGAAACACCGTGCGATCTTTGAGGCGCAGCGCTTCCTTCAACGCCGGCTCGACATCGGCCGTGCGCTCGATACGCATGCCGACGTGGCCGTACGCTTCGGCGAGCTTCACGAAGTCCGGCAGCGCATCCATGTACGAATGCGAATAGCGCTTGCTGTATTCGATCTGCTGCCACTGGCGCACCATGCCCAGATAGCGGTTGTTCAGCGAAATGATCTTCACCGGGGTGTCGTACTGCTTGCAGGTCGACAACTCCTGGATGCACATCTGGATCGAACCTTCGCCCGTGATGCAGAGCACGTCGTCGTCCGGGTGCGCCATCTTCACGCCCATCGCCGCCGGCAGGCCGAAGCCCATCGTGCCGAGGCCACCGGAGTTGATCCAGCGGCGCGGCTTGTTGAACTTGTAGAACTGCGCGGCCCACATCTGGTGCTGACCGACGTCGGAACACACGAAGGCATTGCCGTCGGTCAGTTCCCAAGCCTTTTCCACCACGTACTGCGGCTTGATGATGTCGCTCTTGCGGTCGAACTTCAGGCAGTCTTTCGCGCGCCAGGCTTCGATGTCCTTCCACCAGTCGGCGAGTGCCGCGGTGTCCGGGCCATGCTCGGCGGTCTGCAACTGCTCGATCAGTTCTTTGAGCACTTCCTTCACGTCGCCGACGATCGGAATGTCGACCTTGACGCGCTTGGAAATGGAAGAAGGATCGATGTCGATATGAATGATCTTGCGCGGACGCGACGCGAAGTGCGCCGGGTCGCCGATCACGCGGTCGTCGAAGCGCGCGCCGATTGCGATCAGCACGTCGCAGTGCTGCATCGCCATGTTGGCTTCGTACGTGCCGTGCATGCCGAGCATGCCGAGGAATTTCTTGTCGCTCGCGCGGTAGCCGCCCAGACCCATCAACGTGTTGGTGATCGGGTAGCCGAGCAGGTCGGCGAACTGGTTCAGCTCACGCGACGCATCCGCGAGAATGATGCCGCCGCCGGTGTAGATATATGGACGCTTCGCCGACAACAGCAGCGAGACCGCCTTGCGGATCTGGCCGGAGTGGCCCTTGGTCACCGGGTTATACGAGCGCAGCGAAACGCTCTTCACGGGTTCGTACTGGCAAGGCGCTTTCGACACGTCTTTCGGAATGTCGATCAGCACCGGGCCGGGACGACCGGTACGGGCAATATAGAAAGCTTTCTTGACGGTGGCGGCGAGATCGCGCACGTCCTTCACGAGGAAGTTGTGCTTCACGCAAGGACGCGTGATGCCGACCGTGTCGCACTCCTGGAACGCATCCTGGCCGATCGCGGCAGTCGGCACCTGGCCGCTGATCACCACCATCGGAATCGAATCCATGTAGGCGGTGGCGATGCCGGTCACCGCATTGGTGACGCCGGGGCCGGAGGTCACGAGGCACACACCGACCTTGCCGGTGGAACGCGCATACGCGTCGGCGGCGTGGACCGCGGCCTGCTCGTGGCGTACGAGGACGTGCTGGAATTTGTCCTGCTTGTACAGCTCGTCGTAAATGTAGAGTACCGAGCCGCCGGGATAGCCCCAGATGAACTCGACGTCTTCGTCGGCCAGTGCTTTCATGAGCACGGTGCCGCCAATAGAGTCAGCTTCCTGATGGGGAGTCGTATCCGACGTGGAGAATTCCGCGCTGGGCATATTCATTTATTCACCTTTCGAATTTTCGGCAAAAAATTGATCGGGTGCTCTCTGCCGGGCTTATGGCTCGGGTTCAAGCGGCGCGTCCAGTTGACAGGTGAGCTTCTTGGGCCACACCTCAATTGAGACAAGTCACTTATGTTGCGAACCAGCGAAGATATCTGCTGACGCGCATGCGGTCAAGCAAATATTGCCTTGGCGCCCTGCCCCCATACTCCAGGATTGACCGTAATCGCCCCGAATCCTGTTATGTAGATGCAAGGTTCAGCACGTTTCGCCCCGGGCCGCGCAAAAGTTTGTTAGCATCCGCGAGCTTTGCGACATTTTTCGACATATTACGCGCACGCTCGCTGCGCCGACCCCCAAACGGATGGCATCAGACAAGGAACTCGCCGATTTTCTGGCGGGCGTCGAAAGGCGCGCATTCAAGCAGACGGTCTACGCCGTGCGGGACGACGACGCCTCTCTCGACATCGTGCAGGACGCGATGATCAAGCTCGCCGAAAAATACGGCGACCGTCCGGCCGCCGAGTTGCCGCTGCTGTTTCAGCGTATTCTGCAGAATGCGATGCACGACTATTTCCGTCGTGCGAAAGTACGCAATACGTGGGTTAGCCTGTTCTCGTCGCTCGGCAATGCCGACGACGACGAATTCGATCCGCTGGAAACCTTCGAGGCCCAGCAAGGCTCGGCAGGGGCCGAGAGCAACGAGCGGAAACTCGAGCGCGAGCAGATCCTGCAGTTGATCGACGACGAGATCCAAAAATTACCGGCACGTCAACGGGAGGCGTTTCTCATGCGTTATTGGGAAGATATGGATGTCGCCGAGACTGCCGCCGCAATGGGCTGCTCCGAAGGCAGTGTGAAGACACACTGTTCGCGGGCCACCCACACGCTGGCGCAAGCGCTCAAGGCCAAAGGAATCACCCTATGAGCTCCCTCGAAACCAAAGAACTCGAGTTCGCGCGCCAGGTGCGCCGCGCGCTCGACGAAAACGCCGCCAGCATTGCCCCCGCCACCGTCGATCGACTCGCCGCGGCGCGCCGTGCCGCGCTCGCCCGCAAGAAGCCCGAAGCCGTCAGCGCGCCGGTGCTGGTGCCCGCTTTCGCCGGCATGCCGGCCGGTCTGCCGCCAGTCGAATTCCCGCAGCGCCGCCGTTCGCCGCTGCGCCGCTTCGCGCTCGCGTGGCCGCTCGCCGCGCTGGTCGTGAGCCTCATCGGCATTGCCTACTGGGAAGACCAGCAGCGCACCGCCGAACTCGCCGATATCGATGCCGCCATGCTAAGCGACGACCTGCCGCTCAATGCCTATCTCGACCACGGTTTCAACGCGTACCTTTCACGCGCCCACCACTGAGCGGGAGATTTTTCGGGTGAGTTACAAGCGCGGCCTGGCCGTTGTTTTCGGATGTGCGATCGCGGCCCTGGTGTCGTTCGCCGCGACGTATCCGCGCTTTTACCCGAGCCCCTCGCCCGTCGGCGCTCACTCGGCCGGCGGCAACGCCACGGCCAGGACGCCCGCCCCGACCCTCGCCGTCGAACTGCCGAGCCTGCCCGGCAGCAACAGCCCGATGGCGTGGTCGCGCCTCACCTCGGCCGAGCATCTCGCGCTCGCGCCGTTCGAAGCCCAGTGGGATTCGTTCAGCGACGAACGCAAACGCAAGTGGATCAAGATCGCATCGCGCTATCCCAAGATGTCGCCCGATGCGCAAAAGCGCCTGCATGAGCGCATGAGCGAATGGGTGCGCATGACGCCCGATCAGCGGCGTGTCGCACGCGAGAACTATCAGGTGTCGAAGGAATTACCGCGCGAGACTCGTCAGAACGCGTGGAAGGCCTATCAGCAGTTGCCCGAAGAACAGAAGCAGCGGCTGGCCGCGAGCGAGCGCAAACGGCGGCCGAGCGTCGTCAGCGCGCCGCCGTCGGCGCGCAACGAAATCAAGGGTCTCGACCGGATCGTCAATGCGCGCGAGCACGGCGCGAGCAGCGTAGCGGCGGCGAGCGCCGTCGCGGCCGCATCGTTGCCGGCCCCGGCCGCCGCGCCCGCGATTCCGGCCGCGGGCAGCTTCGTGCCCGCCACGCCGCTGCCGGTGTCGCCGGCCGAGGCGCCGTCGATCTTCAACGGCTCCTGATCCGGCTGCCCGTGTCCCAAACGCGCACGACCTCGACACCGCCCGCCGATGCGTCCCGCATCGCCCCCTCCGTTCGACGGCGCCTCGCCGCGCTGCTCTACGAAGCGCTGATCCTGTTCGGGGTGGTGTTCGTCGCCGGCTATCTGTTCAGCACGCTGACGCAGCAACGCAACGGACTGACCCATCACAACCTGCTTGCCGCATGGATCGGCCTCGTGGTCGGTCTGTACTTCGTCTGGTTCTGGACGCACAGCGGCCAGACCCTGCCGATGAAGACCTGGCGCTTGCGGGTCGTCGCCGCCGACGGCTCGCCGCTGTCCACGAGACGGGCGATCGCCCGTTACGTGCTCGCGTGGCTGTGGTTCCTGCCGCCGCTCGCGCTGCATCCGCTGCTCGGGCTGCGCCTGCCGCAAACGCTGGCGATCGCCGGCATCTGGTTCGTGCTGTGGGCCGCGACCGGCCGCTTCGACCCGCAACGTCGGTTCCTGCACGACCGGCTCGCGGGTACGCGCGTGGTTGCGGTCGCGCGCTGAGCGAAGGGGCGCGCGTCCTCCGGGTGGCCGCGCCTGCCCGGTATGCCTGGCAGTCCATGAAATAGCCGTTCACGCGCTCACCCGCCGCCGGTCGCGCCACCGGCGCCGACCACGCGTCTCTGCCGCGCACCTGAAATTCCCCCGGCTGCCCACGCGATCCACGCCTCATCTCCCGCCGCAGTAATAAGAACTTCTCATGACTGTCACGGCACAGTCACGCGCGCCCGGCCCAATACAGGCACCGCAACTCGACGCGTGAGCCATGGACCCCAAAACGTCCGCGACTTCCCTGTTCCGCCAGACCGGCCCGAGCGTCGACACCGTCGCGTTCCGCCCGGACCCCAGCCCCGCTCACCACGGCTTGCCGTTGCCCGTGGCACCGCCTCTCGACGCGCACGCCGCCCATCCCGAAGACGAGCACGCCGACCCGCACCGTTACCGCACCATCTGGCTGTCCGACATCCATCTCGGTTCGAGCGGTTGCCAGGCGCCCTATCTGCTCGACTTCCTGCGTCATAACGAGTCGGAGTATCTGTACCTCGTCGGCGACATCATCGACGGCTGGCAGTTGAAGAAAGGCTGGTACTGGCCGCAGGCGCACAACGACGTCGTGCAGAAAGTGCTGCGCAAGGCCCGCAAAGGCACCCAGGTGATCTACGTGCCCGGCAATCACGACGAAGCCGCGCGCCAGTTCTGCGACCTCGCATTCGGCGACATCCACGTGCGCGGCGAAGCGTTTCACACGACGCTCGCCGGCAAGCGGCTGTGGATCGTGCACGGCGATCTGTTCGACGGCGTGATCCAGCACGCGAAGTGGCTCGCGTATCTCGGCGACACGCTCTACACGATGATCCTGGTCCTGAACCGCTGGTTCAATCGCATCCGCAGCAAGCTCGGCTTTCCGTACTGGTCGCTGTCGCAGTACCTGAAGCATCAGGTGAAAAACGCGGTGAACTTCATCTCGTCGTTCGAAACGGTAATGACCGACGAAGCGCGCCGCCGCGGCTGCGACGGTGTGGTCTGCGGACACATTCACAAAGCCGAGATGCGCGACATCGACGGCGTGCTGTATTGCAACGACGGCGATTGGGTCGAGAGTCTGTCGGCACTCGTCGAGACCTATGAAGGCGAACTCAAGGTGATCTACTGGACCACGCTGCGCGCGCCGCAAGTCGGCACGCAGAAGGCCCGGGCGACCGCGTAGTCCCCCTAACTTCGTTTGGACCCGAATCGAGGAACAAGCCGATGAAGATCATGATCGTCACCGACGCATGGGAACCGCAGGTCAATGGCGTCGTGCGCACGCTGAAGAACACCACGCGCGAGCTCACCGCGCTCGGCCATCGCGTCGATCTGCTGACGCCGCTCGAATTCAAAACGATCCCCTGCCCGACTTATCCCGAGATCCGTCTGTCGCTGCTGCCGCGCCGCAAGCTGCGCGAGCGCATCGCCACGTTCGCGCCCGACGCGTTGCACATCGCCACCGAGGGTCCGCTCGGCATGGCCGCGCGCGCTTATGCGCTGCGTCACAAGCTGCCGTTCACGACCGCTTATCACACGCGCTTTCCGGAATACGTGCAGGCACGCTTCGGCATACCGCTCGCCGCGACCTACAAGTTTCTGCACTGGTTTCACAAGCCGTCGCTGGCCGTGATGGCGCCCACGCCGGTGGTCAAGCAGGACCTCGAACAATTCGGCTTCACGAATGTCGTGCTGTGGACCCGCGGTGTCGACCTCGAGATCTTTCATCCGATGGACTCGAAGGTGCTCAACTCCGCGCGGCCGATCTTTCTGTACGTGGGACGCGTGGCGGTCGAGAAGAACGTCGAGGCGTTTTTGAAGCTCGATCTGCCCGGCTCGAAATGGGTCGCCGGCGAAGGCCCGGCGCTCGCCGAGCTGAAGTCGCGCTATCCGCAAGCGAATTATCTCGGCGTGCTCACGCAGGCGGAACTCGCGAAGGTGTACGCGGCAGCCGACGTCTTCGTGTTCCCGAGCCGCACCGATACCTTCGGGCTCGTGCTGCTCGAAGCGCTCGCATGCGGCACGCCGGTGGCGGCCTATCCGGTCACCGGTCCGATCGACGTGCTGGGCGACGGCGGCGCGGGCGCGATGCACGAGAATCTGCAAGAGGCCTGTCTCGAAGCGCTGAAGATCGATCGCCATCATGCGCGCGCGTGGGCGGAGCGTTTCTCGTGGGCGGCGGCTTCCGCGCAATTCGCAGCGCATCTGAAACCCCTGCCGCATGCGTCGTATCGCGAGGAAAGCGCCGCCGCCTGACGCGGCGCGCGAGCCCTCCATGCGAACCAGCCAATCCACCCGGGCCACGTCAAGGCGCGCGTCGACCGGCGCGCTGCGCGCCGTCGCTTCCGAGCACGATTCCGAGCACGATATCGAGCGCGATGTCGGCCGCGATATCAAACGCGGCACCGCCGGCCTCGAGCCGTTCGACGATATCGGCGAACCCGGCGCGCAGGATCATGCGGACTCGGCGCACGATTCAAACGGAATCGACAGCACCGCCCACGAGCCGCTCAGCCCCGACGATCCGCTCGCGCCCCTGCCATTCAATCCGTACAAGGGCAACCGCGGCCTCACCCGCGCATGGCACGCGATGAAAAACTCGCTCGCCGGGTTCCGTGTCGCCATCCGTGAGGAAAGCGCGTTTCGCCAGGAACTGACGCTCGCCGCGATCCTGATTCCGTGCGGCCTGCTGGTGCCGGTCGAACCGGTGTCGCGTGTGCTGCTGCTCGGTTCGGTGCTGCTGGTGCTGATCGTCGAGCTGTTGAATTCGAGCGTGGAGGCGGCGATCGACCGGATCTCGCTCGAACGCCACGAACTGTCGCGCCGCGCCAAGGACCTCGGCAGCGCGGCCGTGATGGTCGCGCTCGGCATGTGCGTGATGACCTGGGCGTTGATCGTCGGCCCGCTCCTCGCGCGTTGGCTGCGCGCATGGCTATGACGGCGCGCCGCGCACTGGCCGCAAGCGTTTGAAACGCAGTCACTGCGATCGCAGCCTATTTTCGGCGCGCGCAAACCCTCGCCGGGGATGAAAACCCTGAGTATCCGCTTGGTATACGAACGCTCGGTTTATAATCGTTCGATAGTCTCATGAGACAACGCCGGGCCGCCCGACGTTGTCTTGCTCCCGCGGGGGCCCTGTCGCCGAGCGGCAGGTTTGCAGGCGCTCATATACCAACCGCATCCGGGTGGACCACGCAGCAGCGGCACGCCGCCGCGCGACCAGCCCGGCATAACCAGGGCCGGACGACATGGAAGCCAAACCTCCCCGCCGCACGCGCGAACGGATTCTCGAACTGTCGCTGAAGCTGTTCAACGAAATCGGCGAGCCGAACGTCACGACGACGACGATCGCCGAGGAAATGGAAATCAGTCCAGGCAATCTGTACTACCACTTCCGCAACAAAGACGACATCATCAACAGCATCTTCAGCCAGTTCGAGCAGGAGATCGAAAAGCGCCTGCGCTTCCCCGAAGACCATCGCGCGACCATCGACGAAATGTGGTCGTATCTGCAGTACATGGTCGATTTCACGTGGCGCTATCGCTTCCTGTATCGCGACCTGAACGACCTGCTCGCGCGCAACCGCACGCTCGAAACGCATTTCAAGCAGATCATCAGCCACAAGGTGCGCTTTGCGAGCCAGTTCTGCGAGCAGCTCGTCGCCGACGGCGAAATGGTCGTCACGCCGGAAGAACTGCATGTGATCGCCACCAACGTCGGCGTGATCGGCACGTACTGGCTGTCGTATCAATTCGTGATGAATCCGCGCAAATACAACGAGCAGGAAGCGATTCGCGCGGAACTGCATCAGGTGAGCGTGCAGATCGTTTCGCTGATGGCGCCTTATCTGCGCGGCCGCTCGCGGCAGATTTTCGACGACCTCGTGTCCGGCAAGCTGCCCAAGCGCGAGTTCTACGATTACCTGCCGCCCAAGGAAGGCGCCGCGCCCCGCAACGAATCGAAGGACGTTTGAGTATGAAGTCGGTGTGTGTCTATTGCGGCTCCGCCAATGGAGCCAAGCCGTTGTATGCGGAGGCGGCGCGTGCGTTCGGCCGCGCGCTGGTGCAAGCCGATCTTGCGCTGGTCTACGGCGGCGGCAAGGTCGGGCTGATGGGCGTGATCGCCGATACGGTGATGGCCGAAGGTGGCCGCGCGATCGGCGTGATTCCCGAGCTGCTGGTCAACAAGGAAGTCGGCCATAACGGGCTGACCGAACTGCACGTGGTGCCCGACATGCACCATCGCAAGAAGATGATGGCCGACCTGTCGGACGCGTTCGTCGCGATGCCGGGCGGCGCGGGCACGCTCGAAGAACTGTTCGAGGTCTTCACGTGGGCGCAGCTCGGCTATCACCAGAAAGCGGTGGCGGTGCTGAATATCGACGGCTTCTACGATCCGTTGGTCAAGCTGCTGCAGCACACGGTCGACGAAGGCTTCATGCGCCAGACCTATTTCGACATCCTGCAGATCGACGCCGATCCCGCCGCGCTGATCGGCAAGCTGCAACGCTACCAGCCGCCCGCGAGCGACAAGTGGGCAATCAAACGCGACGCGGTCTGACGCGACCCGGTCTGACGCGACCCGGTCTAACGCGACCCGGTCTCACGTGCCGCGTTTGATCGCGGGACCACGCTGATTCCCACGCGCCCGCTCAGGCGCTCGTCCCACCGGCCGCGCCGTTCGCGCGGCCCTCACCCGAACGATGAGGTTGCGATGACAAAAGCCGTTCTGATCACCGGTGGCAGCCGCGGCATTGGCCGCGCAAGCGCGCGTCTGCTTGGCGCGCGCGGCTGGTGCGTCGGCGTGAATTACGCGCGGAATCTGGCCGCCGCGGAGGCCACCGTCGCTGAAGTGGAGCGCGCCGGCGGCCGCGCCGTGGCGATCGAAGGCGACGTCGCGAACGAAGCGGACGTGATCGCGATGTTCGACACGCTCCAGCAGAAATTCGGCAAGATCGACGCGCTCGTCAACAACGCGGGAATCGTCGCGCCGTCGAGCGCGCTCGCCGACATGGACTTCGCGCGCCTGAAGCGCATGTTCGATGTCAACGTGCTCGGCGCGTACCTGTGCGCGCGCGAAGCCGCGCGGCGCATGTCGACCGATCGCGGCGGCGTGGGCGGTGTGATCGTCAATATCTCGTCGGCGGCGGCGCGCCTCGGCTCGCCGAACGAATACGTCGATTACGCCGGCTCGAAAGGCGCGATCGACACGATGACGCTCGGCCTCGCCAAGGAACTCGGCCCGCGAGGCGTGCGCGTGAACGCGGTGCGCCCCGGCCTGATCGACACCGAAATCCACGCGAGCGGCGGCAAGCCCGAGCGCGCCGCGCAACTCGGCGCGACCACGCCGCTCGGCCGCCCGGGCAGCGCGGATGAAGTGGCTGAAATGATCGTCTGGCTGCTGAGCGACGCTGCCTCGTACGTGAGCGGTGCGTTGATCGACGTCTCCGGCGGACGCTGACGACTGACGACGGGTCTCGAGAGCGGCCTTAGAAAGACGAACCGCGTTCGCGCAGAAATGCGCGCTCCTCGTCCGTCGACGAGCGCCCAAGCACCCCATTGCGATGCGGAAAGCGCCCGAAACGCTCGATGATTTCCGCATGCCGCACGGCAAACCGGTAGTACGACTTGCCGCCCGGCTCCGCTTCGAGCCGCTTGAACAGACGCAGCGATTCGCGCTGGCTCGCGAGCGTCTCGTCGTGTTCGAACGGCAGATAGGCGAACGCGCGATGATGCACGGTCGGCAACAGGCGATCGGCGCCGCCGGCGATCATCTGTTGCGCGATGCGCAGTGCCTTCTGATCGGCGGCGAACGCTCGCGGCGTGTTGCGGTGGCAATTGCGCGAGAACTGGTCCAGCACGATGATGAGCGCCAACGCGCCGAGTGACGTGGCCTGCCAGTGGTCGAGCGAGGTGGCGCTCGCGTTGTGGCTCGACGCATCAACCGCCGCGTCGATCAACGCACCAAAGCGTTCCCGCAGCATCGCATCGAACACTTCGTCGCGGGAAAACCAGCGCTTGTGCTCCTCGCCGAAGTGCGGCGCATCCGGCGCATCGAACCAGCAGTCGAGAACCGCGCGCGCTTGCGGCGCGAGGCCCATGTAGTCGACCGACGTCGAGTATGACGTCGCGCCGGATTCGTCAGCCATTGCGGTTGCGCATCCAGTCGGCGGTTTCGAAAAACGAGCCGAGCAGGCGCTCGCGCAGCGGCTCGGCGAGGCCGATGTCCTCCATCGCCCATGCCATGCACCTGAGCCACTGATCCCGCTCGCTCGACGCGATCGCAAACGGCAAATGCCTTGCGCGCAGACGCGGATGGCCAAAGCGGCTGATGTAGTGATCGGGACCGCCGAGCCAGCCGCACAGGAACCAGAAAAACTTGTCGCGCGAACCGTCGAGCGATTCCGGATGCAAAGCCCGAATCCCGGCGAAATCCTGTTCCAGATCCATCAGGTCGTAAAACCGGTCGACCAGTTCGCGCACGCGCGCTTCGCCGCCCACCAGATCGAAGGCCGTCGGCTGCGCCGCGGACACTTCGTCGTTCAAATCACTCATAACCTGCTCATCAACGGATAAGAAAAATCACGCATCCCGCAGCGACTGCAACGCGGGGCGCGCCAACACATGCCGCAAGCTCAGCCAGCCGCCGACGCCGGCACAGGCGACGCCCGCGGCGATCCCCGCCGGCAACAGCCACGGATTGAAGCTCAGATAGAACTCGAACACCCGCGTCGCCAACACCCAGCCGATGATCTGCGCGCCCACCGCGGCCATTGCCCCGGCCAGCGCGCCAACCGCGACGAACTCGGCAATCTGCACCGCGCGCACCTGTCGATGCGATGCGCCGAGCGCGCGCAGCAGCGCGGATTCTCGCATACGCTCGTCGCGCGTGCCGGCGAGCGCCGCGTACAACACCAGCACGCCTGCCGCCAGCGTGAACGCGAACAGGAACTGCACTGCGCCGATCACCTGCTGCAACACGCGCTGAATCTGCGCGAGGATCGGACCAGTGTCGATGGCCGTGAGGTTCGGATAAGCGCCGATCAGGCCGTCGATGGTCGTCTGCTTTTCCTGCGGCAGATGAAAGCTCGTGATGAAGGTCGCCGGGAAATCCTGCAACGCGGCGGGCGGCATCAGCACGAAGAAGTTGACCTTGAACGACCCCCAGTCGAGCTTGCGCACGCTCGTCACCGGCGCGTCGATCTGCAAGCCGGTCACGTCGAAGCGCAGCACGTCGCCGGGCTTCACGTCGATCAGTTTGGCGAGCCCCTGCTCGATCGAGATCTGCGGCGTCTTCGTGTCGCCGTACCAGGTGCCTGCGGCCACGCGGTTGTCGTCGGGCAGCTCGGTCGTGTACGACAGATTGAATTCGCGGTCCACGAGGCGCTTCGCGTCGTTGCCCTTGAACGAATCCGGATTGACCGGCTTGCCGTTGATCGCCGTGAGCCGCCCTCGCACCATCGGCGAGAGCACCGTGCCCGGCACGCCGTGTGTGTCCAGATAGTGCGTGACCGCGTCGCGCTGATCAGGCTGGATGTCGATGATGAATTCGTTCGGCGCATCCGGCGGCGTCGATTTGCGCCAGCCTTGCACGAGGTCGTTGCGCGTCATCGCGATCAGCAGCAGGCACATCAGGCCGATGCCGAGCGCGGTGATCTGCAACGCGCTCGCGCTGCTGCGCCGCTCCAGCGACGCCAGCGCATACCGCCAGCCGATCCCCGCGTTCACGCGCTCGCTGCGCACGAGGCGCGCCGCACCCCACAGCGCGAGCCGCGCGATGCACGCGAACACCAGCAGCCCGCCGGCAAAGCCGCCCGCGACGATCCCGCCGAGCTTCAACTCGCCCGCCGCGACGATCAGCAACGCGGCGAACAGCGCGATGCCAAGCGCGTAGGCGGCCCACGCAGTGCGCCCCGCTTCGCCCCACTCGCGGCGCAGCACGCGCACCGGCGGCACGCGCGTGAGCGGCAACAGCGGCGGCAGCGCAAAACCGAGCAGCAGCACGAGGCCAGCCGCGATGCCCTGAAGCGCGGGCCACACAGTCGGGTACGGCAGCGCGACGTCGATCAGACTGCCGAGCCACATCAGCAACGCGAGATGCCCGAGATAACCGAGCGCGACACCCAGCGCGCCGCCGATCACGCCAAGCCCGACGAACTCCAGCGTGAACAGCGCGCGCAGCGCGGCCTGGCTCACGCCGAGACAGCGCATCGCCGCGCAGCCGTCCAGATGCCGGCGCATGTAGCGGTGCGCGGCCATCGCGATCGCCACGGCCGCGAGCAGCGCGGTGAGCAGCGACACGAGCGTGAGGAAATGACTCGCGCGATCGAGCGTCTGGCGCACTTGCGGCTGACCGTCCTGCAACGATTCGAGCGCGACGCCGCGCATCTTGCCGTCGTCCACCTTGCCGTGCGCGAACTGCGCGAACTTCGCCACCGACGCGTCCGCACCCGCCACCAGCAACCGGTAAGTCACGCGGCTGCCGAAGGTGATGAGGCCGGTCGACTGCACTTCGTCGGCGCGCAGCATCAAACGCGGCGAGAAGTTGACGAACGAAAAGCCGCGGTCCAGTTCACGGGTGATCAGCGCGCCGATCGTGAAGCTGCGGTTGCCGACTTTCACGGTGTCGCCCACATGCAGCTTCAACGCGTCGAGCAATGCCTGATCGACCCACACGGTGCCGGGCGCCGGAATCGATTGCGCGGGATGGTCCGGCGCGCCGGGCGCCGATGCGATCCGCACTGCGCCGCGCAGCGGATAACCCGGCGACACCGCCTTGATCGCGGCGAGGCGCGAGACCGGCTGCGCGCCAGACGCGCCGGTCGAATTGATCATGCTGGGGAAGATCGCCGTGCTGGCGGTGTTCAAGCCGAGCGCTTTGGCTTGCGCGGCGAATTGCGGATCGACCGGATGATCGGCGCGCACGATGAAATCCGCGGCGATCATGCGCCGCGCATCGCGCTCGAGCCCCTGATGCAGGCGGTCGGCCAGAAAGCCGACGCTCGACAACGCCGCGACGGCCAGAACCAGCGCCAGCAGCAGCATCGTCAATTCGCCGGCGCGCCAGTCGCGCGCCGTCATACGGATGGCCTGACGCAGCAGATCCGTGCCGCCGAACCGGCGTGCGGGCGTCGAGTCAGCGCGCGCCAAAGAACCTCGTACCGTATCGCTCAATCGTGCCTGCTCCTGGCAAGACGCGACACCATGTGCGTAGCCATGCCGCGAAAGCCGCCCTGCACGCCGCGCCAGAGCCGCGGCAACGCCCAGCCGGCCAGCACCAGGAAGCCCACCATCAGCACGAGGAACACGAGCGGCACGAACAGCGCGAGCAGCATGCCGCCGAACACGAGGCCGTCCTCGGCGGTCGAGGTGACCACGTTCGACACCGGCTCCGGCGACAGATTGATCAGCGCGCGCGTGCCCGCCTTCGCCAGATGCGCGGTGCCCGCCAGCGTGCCGCCCGCGAGCGCGGCGACCGTCAGCAGCGCCGGATCGGCATGGCCGAGCGCGCCGGCCGCGAGCACGGCGCCGGCCGGAATGCGGATGAACGTATGGACCGCGTCCCATAGCGAATCGAACGCGGGAATCTTGTCGGCGAGGAATTCGGTGAGCGTCAGGACGGCCGCCGCGCCGATTACCCACGGCGAAGACAGGGCGGACAGCGTATCGGGAAGATGGATGAAACCGAGGCGTTCGAACACGCCGGCGAGCAGAACTGTCAGATAGAGGCGCAGACCGCTGCCCCACGAAAGGCCTGCAGCAAGCGAAAGTGATTCAAGCATGGCCGCCTCCAGGCGCGCTGTGCGTGCCGGGCGCTTCGGCGGGCCGGGACAGGAGAAGCCCCACACCGAAGTCGTCAGACCCGCGCCAAGCCGGCCGCGCCATGGAGGCCGCGGGCAATGTCAGGTTGGATTCGGTTTCATTATAGCCACGTTAATTCGTAGGACGTAGAGCGGCGAACAATCGGCGGCGCCGGTGTGGCGCGGGGCAGACGCCGGTGCGCTCACCCAGGCTCGGTCAGATTCCCCCGCTTCAGCCGGATTTGCCGCGCGGAACCGACCAGCGGGGCTCCGACGCGCGGCATGGCAGCCCGGCGTTCAATGCCCCGACGACAGCTTCAGCCCGATCAAGCCAATCACGATCAGCGCCGCGCTGGCGACGCGCGCGACGCTCAGCGCCTCGCCCATCATCACGACGCCGAAGATGAATGCGCCGACCGCGCCGATCCCCGTCCACACCGCATAGGCCGTGCCGAGCGGCAACTGGCGCATCGCGACGGCGAGCAGCGCGAAGCTGCCGAGCGCGGTCACGATCGTGAACACGGACGGCCACAGCCGGGTGAAACCTTCGGAGGTCTTGAGACCGGCCGCCCACGCGACTTCGAGCAAACCGGCAATCAGCAGAAGAAACCAGGACACGAGACAGCTCCATGAAAAAAATGGGGCCGTCCCCGTTCGTAGCAAAAGCGTAAGGTCGTCCTTACAGAGCGTAATTATATCGAAGCGACGCGCGCGCCGCTTCGAAGCAGGCTCACACCGCGCCCACCAGCCGATAACCGACGCCGGTTTCCGTGATGATATGTTCCGGCTGCGCCGGATCGCGCTCCAGCTTGCCGCGCAGATGCGCCATGTAGATGCGCAGATAGTGGTGGCTCTCGACATGCGAGGGCCCCCACACGTCGCGCAGCAGCTGCCGGTGAGTCAGCACGCGCCCGGCATGGCGCACGAGCGTCGCGAGCAGCCGGTATTCGATGGGCGTCAGATGGATCGCGGCGCCGTCACGCGTGACCTGGCGCAAGGCGAGATCGACCGTGACCGCGCCGAAGCGCACCTGCGGCGACTCGTTCGCGCCGCCGTGATTGCGCCGCCGCATCTGCGCGCGGATGCGCGCGAGCAACTCGGACACGCCGAACGGCTTGGTCAGATAATCGTCCGCGCCGGCGTCGAGCGCGGCGACCTTCTCGCTCTCCTGGGTGCGCGCCGACAGCACGATCACCGGCAGCTCGCTCCAGCCGCGCAGTTCGCGGATCACGTCGAGACCGTCGGTGTCGGGCAAGCCGAGATCCACGATCACCAGATCCGGCTTACGGGTCGCGGCTTCGACGAGACCCTGCTTGCCGGTTTCGGCGTCGTGCACGACGATGCCCTCGCCTTCCAGCGCGGTGCGTACGAAACGGCGAATCTGTTTTTCGTCTTCAATCAGAACAACGGTGATGCTCGGCTCACTCATGGGTCGGCTTGGCCAGCGGATTGAGGGTGGCGGCGCGCTCGGCGCCGGTGTGAGGGTCGGCGAGGAGATCGGCATGCGCCAACGGCTCGGCGCCTTCGTCTTCCAGCGCATCCGGCGCGTCGGGCGGCGTGTCCGCCGGCAGCGTGAACCAGAAGCGCGCCCCGGCGATGCGGCCGTCCGCCGACAGCCGGTTGAGCGCGCCGATTGTACCGCCGTGCGCCTCGACGATCGCGCGGCAGATCGCGAGCCCCAAGCCGATGCCCGGCTTGGCCGATTCCTTCTCGCCGCGCGTGAATTTCTCGAACACGCGCGCTTCCATGCCGGCGGGCAGGCCGGGGCCGTCGTCGTCGACGGTGACGCGCACGAACGGCGTGTCGTCCGCGTCGATGCGTTGCGCGCCGATCGTCAGCGGCGTCCCCGGCGCGGTGTACTTGGCCGCGTTCTCGAACAGGTTCGAGAAGAGCCGCTCCATCAGCACCGCGTCGAGATTGAGCAGCGGCAGATCGGCGGGCAGTCTGACCTGCACCGGATGACCCGCCAGCACGCGTTTGCACGCACGCAGCGCCGCGCCCACCGTTTCTTCGAGCAGCGTCCACTGCCGGTTCAGTTGCAGACTGCCCGCCTGCAGGCGGGCCATGTCGAGCAGATTGGTGACGATGCCGGTCATGCGCAGCGCTTCCTCGTGAATCGCGTCGACGAGGTCGTCGGCCGGTTGCATCGGCGTACCGGCTTCGGTGGGCGTCTTGCGCGTTTGCGCCAGCATCGACGAAAAGCCGACGATGGTCGTCAACGGCGTGCGCAGATCGTGCGAGATCGCGGAGAGCAGCGAGTTGCGCAGGCGCTCCGACTCCATGTTGACGAGCGCATCGCGCGCGATGTCGACGTAATGCACCCGCTCGAGCGCCAGCGCGATCTGCGCGGCGAACGCGTCGAGCATGCGTTGCTGCTCGGGCACGTCCAGCTCGCGCTCGTCGCGCAGCACGACCGCGAGCACGCCGCGCGTGCGCATCGGCGCCTTCAGCGGCAGATACAGCGCGGCCGCGGCGGGCAAGGTATCGGTGCCGTGACCGGCCGGCTTCTGCTGATCGTAGACCCACTGGCCGACGTCGAGGTCGAGCAGTTCGCCTTCGAGCGTAATCGCCGCGTCGGGGTCCTCGATCTTCTGTTTGACCTGATCGACGCTATCCGGCAGCAGGATCGCGACGCGCGCGCCGAACACCTCGCTCACGTGCCGGCTGCCGATCCCGACGATCTGCTCGGTGGTCAGCGCCGCCGCGAGTTCGCGCGCCATCGCGTACATCGCGCCGGTGCGTTGCTCGCGGCGCCGCGCGACGCTCGCCTCGTGGCGCAGGCTCGAAGTCAGATGGCTGATCACGAGCGAGGTCAGCAGCATGCCGAAGAAGGTCAGCAGGTATTGCGTGTCGGACACCGACAGCGACATGCGTGGCGGCACGAAGAAGAAATCGAACGCGGCCACGCTCAGGAACGACAGCACGACGCCCGGCCCGCGTCCCAGCTTCACCGCCGTGAAGATCACGCCGAGCAGATACAGCATCACGAGGTTGGCCAGATCGATACGGTCGATCAGCTGGCTCGACAGCAGCGTGACGGCCGCGCAGATCAGCAGCGCGAGCCCGTATGCGCGCGGCGGCGAACGGCGTTCGCGCGCCGCGCTCAGCGCCTCGCGCCATGCGTTCGCGGTGGTGTTCAACAGGCGCCGCGGCTCACCGCCATCACGTTCCGCCGACGCGCGAATCAGCGTGAGATCGAGTTCGCCCGCGCGCTCGGCGATGCGCTCGCCGAACGGCCGGCACAGCCAGCGCCTCGGCCCCGTGCGCGACGATGCGCCCGCCACCAGCTTCGACACGTTGCGCGCCTGCGCATAGCCGATCAGCGCGGTGACCGCATCGGTGCCTGCGAGCGTCGCGGTTTCGGCGCCGAGTTCGGCGGCGAGCTTCAACGCGTTCAGCGTGCGTTCGCGGCGCGCATCGGGCAGACGTTGCAGCGCCGGCGTTTCCACATAGACGGCGAGCCAGTCGGCTTTCAGGCTGGCGGCAAGGCGCGCCGCCGCGCGCACCAGCGCGGGCGCCTCCGGGCCCGGACCCACGCACACCAGCAAGCGCTCGCGCGCCTGCCAGATGCGCTGAATCGAACGGTCCGCGCGATATTCCCGCATCTGCGCATCGACGCGGTCCGCGGTGCGGCGCAACGCCAGCTCGCGCAGCGCGATCAGATTGCCCTTGCGAAAGAAGTTGCGCACCGCGCGCTCGGCCTGCTGCGGCAAATACACCTTGCCGTCGCGCATCCGGTCGAGCAGTTCCTCGGCGGGCAGGTCGACCAGCGTGACTTCGTCGGCGTGGTCGAACACGCGGTCCGGCACCGTCTCCCACACGCGGATGCCGGTGATCTGGCCGACCACGTCGTTCAGGCTTTCGAGGTGCTGGACGTTGACCGTCGTATAGACGTCGATGCCCGCGTCGAGCAGTTCGTGCACGTCCTGCCAGCGCTTCAGATGGCGCGCGCCCTGCACGTTCGAATGCGCGAGTTCGTCGACCAGAATCAGCTGCGGCTTGCGCGCGAGCGCGGCGTCGAGATCGAACTCGCCGAGCTTGCGGCCGCGATACTCGATATGCGCGAGCGGCAGCACCTCGAGGCCGTCGAGCAGCGCGGCGGTTTCGCTGCGGCCATGCGTTTCGGCGATGCCGATCACGACGTCCGCGCCTTCGTCATGGCGGCGGCGCGCGGCCTGCAGCATCGCGTAGGTTTTGCCCACGCCGGCCGACGCGCCGAAGAAAATCTTCAGCCGGCCGCGCAGACGTTTTTCTTCGTCGCGCTGCAGCTTGTCGAGCAGTTCGTCAGGATCGGGGCGGTTCATGCTCAGTAGTTTTCATAGTCGTGCGAGCGGCGGTATCCGCATGGTGGCACGGTCGCCGCCGGCCCGCAAATCGCGGCGCGGCCGGGTGCCGCGAAGGAAAATAGCAAAAGCAAAGGCGGCGTCACGCGGACGCCGCCTTTGCGAGCCGCGGCGCCTCGCCGCGAAGCGCGCGTACGCGAGATCAGCTAGCCGCGTTTCATTTCGTCGAGCGCCAGATTCAGCTTCAGCACGTTCACACGCGGCTCACCGAGAATGCCGAACTGACGGCCGGTCGTATAACGGTCGACCAGCGCCTGCACGTCGTTCGGCGCGAGCTTGCGCGCGGCTGCGACGCGCCCGATCTGATAGGCCGCGGCCGCCGGGCTGATCTCCGGATCGAGACCGCTGCCCGACGAGGTCACCAGATCGACCGGCACCGGGTTCGACATATCGGTGCCCGCCGCCTTCAACGCGTCGAGCCGGCCCTTCACTTCGTCGAGCAGCGCCGGGTTGGTCGGCCCGAGGTTCGAGCCGCTCGAACCCTGCGCGTTATACGGCATCGGGCTGGTGGCCGACAAACGGCCCCAGAAGTACTGCGGCGCGTCGAACTGCTGGCCGATCAGTTGCGAGCCGACCAGCTTGCCGTTCTGTTCGATCAGGCTGCCGTTCGCCTGATCGTGGAAAGCGGCCTGACCGAAGGCGGTCATCACCGCGGGGTAAGCGAGACCCGTGAACACGGTGAGCACCGCGAAGATCACGAGCAACGGACGAAACAGATTTTTCATGATGAGTGGTTCCTTTTGCTTTCGAAGCAGCCGGGCTTCAAACCCAGCCGAACGCGGCCAGCACCATATCGATCAGCTTGATGCCGATGAACGGCACGATGATCCCGCCCAAACCGTAGACCAGCAGATTGCGCCGCAACAGGATCGCCGCGCCCAGCGCGCGATAACGCACGCCCTTGAGCGCGAGCGGAATCAGCAGCACGATCACGAGCGCATTGAAAATCACCGCCGACATGATCGCCGAGGCCGGCGTGGCCAGGTGCATCACGTTCAGCGCGTTCAGCGCCGGATAAGTGGTGGCGAACGCGGCCGGAATGATCGCGAAGTATTTGGCGACGTCGTTGGCGATCGAGAACGTGGTGAGCGAGCCGCGCGTCATCAGCATCTGCTTGCCGATCTCGACGATCTCGATCAGTTTGGTCGGATTCGAGTCGAGGTCGACCATGTTGCCGGCCTCTTTCGCGGCCTGGGTGCCGGTGTTCATCGCCACCGCGACGTCGGCCTGCGCGAGCGCCGGGGCGTCGTTGGTGCCGTCGCCGGTCATCGCCACGAGGCGCCCTTCGGCCTGGTGCGCGCGGATCGTCGCAAGCTTCGCTTCGGGCGTCGCTTCGGCGAGGAAATCGTCGACGCCGGCCTCGGCGGCGATCGCCGCCGCGGTCAGCCGGTTGTCGCCGGTCACCATCACTGTCTTGATGCCCATCTTGCGCAGTTCTGCGAAGCGCTCCTTGATGCCGCCCTTCACGACGTCCTTCAACTCGATCACACCGAGCACGCGTGCGTTCTGCGCGGTGAGCTTCTCGGCCACCACCAACGGCGTGCTGCCGCGCCGCGCGACCTCGGCCACCGCGTTGCTGACTTCGTTCGGGAAGCGGCCGCCGTTGGCCTCGACGTAGTGCTTCACCGCGTCGGCCGCGCCCTTGCGGATTTCGCGGCCCGGCGCGCCGGAGCTGTCGCTGGGAGACAGGTCGACGCCGCTCATCCGCGTTTGCGCGGTGAACGCGAGGAACAGCGCATTCAGCGAAGCCATGTCGCGTTGGCGGATGTTGAAGCGCTGCTTCGCGAGCACGACGATGCTGCGGCCTTCCGGCGTTTCATCGGCGAGCGACGAGAGCTGTGCGGCGTCCGCGAGCGCTTCTTCGGTCACGCCCGGCGCCGGGACGAACTGCGATGCCTGACGGTTGCCGAGCGTGATCGTGCCGGTTTTGTCGAGCAGCAGCACGTCGACGTCGCCGGCGGCTTCCACCGCACGGCCCGAGGTGGCGATCACGTTGGCCTGCATCATGCGGCTCATGCCCGCCACGCCGATCGCCGACAACAGCCCGCCGATGGTGGTCGGAATCAGACACACCAGCAGCGCGACGAGCGCCGTGATCGTCACCACGTGGCCCGCATGCGCGGCCTGCACCGAGAACATCGAGAACGGCAACAGCGTCGCGGTGGCGAGCAGCATCACGATGGTCAGCGCGACCAGCAGGATCGTCAGCGCGATTTCGTTCGGCGTCTTCTGACGTTTCGCGCCTTCGACCATCGCGATCATGCGATCGAGGAACGCCTCGCCCGGGTTCGCCGTGACGCGCACGACGATCCAGTCCGACAGCACGCGCGTGCCGCCCGTCACCGATGAAAAGTCGCCGCCCGACTCGCGGATCACCGGCGCGGATTCGCCGGTGATCGCCGATTCGTCAACCGAAGCGACGCCGTCGATCACTTCGCCGTCGGCCGGAATCACGTCGCCGGTTTCGATCAGCACAACGTCGCCCTTACGCAGATCGGACGCCGTCAGAATGCGGATCGGCGACTTCGGATGCGGCTCGTTGAGCTTCTTGGCCATCACGTCTTTTTTCGCGCTGCGCAGCGACGCCGCCTGGGCCTTCGAACGGCCTTCGGCGAGCGCTTCCGCGAAGTTCGCGAACAGCACGGTGAACCACAGCCACAACGTGACCGCGAGAATGAAGCCCGCGGGCGCCTCGGCCTGGCCGCCGAGCGCGGCGATCCACAGAATGGTCGTCAGAATGCTGCCGACGTACACGCAGAACATCACCGGATTGCGGAACTGCGTGCGCGGCGTGAGTTTTTTGAAGGAGTCCACGATCGCCGGGCGCAGCAGCGCCGGGTCGAACATGGACCTCGTTGCATTATGTTCAGTCATTGAATCCTCGAATACCGTTATCGCGTAACGTGTGCCTGGTCAATCGCTGGCCGCCCGTGTCACGTCGATGGGCCGCCTCAATGCGCGCCCATCATCATCAGATGCTCGACGCCCGGACCCAGCGCGAGCGCCGGCACATAGGTCAGCGCGCCGACCAGCAGCACCGTGCCGAGCAGCAGCACGACGAACAGCGGGCCGTGCGTCGGCAGCGTGCCGCCGGTCACGCCGATGCGCTTCTTCGCGGCAAGCGAGCCGGCGATCGCGAGCACCGGGATGATCGTGCCGAAGCGGCCGAACCACATCGCGATCGCGGTGAGCCAGTTGTAGAACGGCGTGTTCACGGAGAGGCCGGCGAACGCGCTGCCGTTGTTGTTCGCCGCCGAGCTGAACGCGTAGAGGATTTCGGAGAAGCCGTGCGCGCCGGGGTTGAAAATGCCGGCCGTGCCCGCGCTGCTCAACACGGCGATCGACGTGCCCACCAGCACCAGCAGCGGCGTGAGCAGCACGACGATCGACACCATCTTCATCTCGTACGCCTCGATCTTCTTGCCGACGTATTCGGGCGTGCGGCCGATCATCAGGCCTGCGACGAACACGGCCAGCATCGCGAACACGAGCATCCCGTACATGCCGGAGCCCACGCCGCCGAAGATCACCTCGCCGAGCTGCATCAGCAGCATCGGATAGAGACCGCCGATCGGCGTCAGCGAGTCGTGCGTATTCGTGACCGCGCCGCACGACGCCGCCGTGGTCGCGACCGTGAAGATGCCCGACTGCGCGATGCCGAAGCGCGTTTCCTTGCCTTCCGCATTGCCGCCCGACTGCAACGCATTCGCCGACTGATCGATATGCAGCGCGGTGAGCGCCGGATTGCCGCCCTGCTCCGCGCCGATCTCGCCGAACACGCAGACGCCGAAGCCGATCGTCATCGCCGCAAGCACGGCCACGCCCTGCTTGCGGTCACCGATCACGCGGCCGAACACCAGCGCCAAGGCGGCAGGGATGATCAGGATCGAGAGTATCTGCAGGAAGTTCGAGAACGGCGTCGGGTTTTCGAACGGATGCGCCGAGTTGCCGTTGAAGAAGCCGCCACCGTTGGTGCCGAGCATCTTGATCGCTTCCTGCGACGCCACCGGGCCCATCGCGATGGTCTGCGTCTTCACCGGCGTATCGACCGTGACCGGATTGCCCTTCGCGTCCTTCACCGGATTGCCTTGCGCGTCGAGTTTCGGCGCGGCATAGGTGGTGGTTTGCAGCGTCGGCACGTCCTGATAGGCCTTGAAGTTCTGGATCACGCCCTGGCTCATCAGCAGCGCGGCGACGATCATCGACATCGGCAGCAACACGTACAGCGTCACCCGCGTGACGTCGACCCAGAAGTTGCCGATGGTTTGCGCGGTATGACGCGCGAAGCCGCGGATCAGCGCAATCACGACCACGATGCCGGTCGCCGCGGAGAAGAAGTTCTGCACGGTCAGGCCGAGCATCTGCGTCAGATAGCCGACGGTCTGTTCAGGCGAATAATCCTGCCAGTTCGTATTGGTCACGAAACTGACCGCCGTGTTGAACGCGCTGTCGACCGACATCGCGCCGAACTGCTGCGGATTGCCCGGTAGCCAGCCTTGCACGCGCAACAGCACGTAAAGGCAGGCCACGCCGAGCACGTTGAACGCGATCGTGGCGATCGCGTAATGCTTCCAGCCCATTTCCGCCGACGGATCGACGCCCGCGATGCGATACAGCAAACGTTCGAGCGGACCGCCCCAACGGACCACGCGCGAGCTGCCGTCCATCACCGCGCCGAGATAGCGGGCCATCGGCACCGCGGCGGCCAGCAGCACGACGATGAACAGGCCCGCCTGCAGGACATTGTTCGAGTTCATTCAATGTCCTCCGCGCGCAACAGCGCATAGACCAGATAAACAAACAGCAGCGCGGTGGCCGCGCCGGACAACCAGAGGATCCAGTTCATGACCGCGCTCCCTGGCCGCGACGGAACTGCATCAACTTCTCGCAGCCACCGATCAATGCAAAGGTCAGCGCGGCAAACAGCACCAGCCCCCCGACATACAACACATCCATTTTTGTTCTCCACTCACGGACTTTGGATAGGTGCAACGGTATGCCTTGGCGCGTAAAGGACGGGTCAAAGGTGAAGGTGCACGTATAAAAATCGTGTAAACGGACAAGGCCGCTCCATCCTGCGATGGAGCGGCCTTGCGGGTTGGGACGTGCTGGGCCGTGTCGAGGCGGCCGCGCCCTGCTATCCGGCGCTTACGGCAGCAGCACCGTCGAGCCCGTGGTGCGGCGTCCTTCGAGATCCGCGTGAGCCTGCCCGACGTCCGCCAGCGCGTAACGCTGGTTGATGCTCGTCTTGACCTTGCCCGAGGCGAGCACGTCGAACAGTTCCGCCGACATCGCCTCGTAATCGGCACGCTTCGCGATATAGGTGAAGAGCGTCGGGCGCGTGAAGAACAGCGAGCCGCGTCCGGCGAATTCCGACGAATCGAGCGGCGGCAGCGGCCCCGACGCATTGCCGAAACTCACGAACATGCCGAGCGGCGCGAGGCAGTCGAGCGAGCCCGTAAACGTGTCCTTGCCGATCGAGTCGTACACCACCGGCACGCCCGCGCCGTTAGTGATCTCGCGCACGCGCTTCGTGAAATTCTCGCGCGTGTAGACGATCGCGTGATCGCAGCCATGCGCTTTCGCGATCTCCGCTTTTTCATCGGAGCCGACCGTGCCGATCACCGTCGCGCCGAGCGCCTTGGCCCACTGGCACGCGAGCAGACCCACGCCGCCCGCCGCGGCCTGAATGAGGATCGTGTCGCCGGCCTTCACGGGATACGTGCGGCGCAGCAGATATTGCGCGGTCAGGCCCTGCAGCATCGCCGAGGCGGCCTGCTCGTCGCTCAGCGCGTCGGGCACCTTGACGACCTGCGAGGCCGGCAGCACGCGCTCCTGCGTGTACGCGCCAGGCGGGCGCGCCACGTAGGCGACGCGGTCGCCCGTTTTCAGTTCCGTCACGCCCGGCCCGACCGCGCTGACCTCGCCGGCGGCCTCCATGCCGAGGCCGCCCGGCAACGGCAGCGGATACAGGCCAGTGCGGAAATACACGTCGATATAGTTCAGCCCGACCGCCGTCTGCCTGATGCGAATCTCGCCGGCGCCAGGCTCGCCCACTTCGACGTCGACCCATTTCATCACCTCCGGGCCGCCGGTTTTATCGAATCGGATTGCTTTGACCATCACGTCTCCTTGAGGCAGGTGTTAGTTATTCGAGCGTTGTTCGCGTCTCGTTCAGATCACCGCGCGTACGCGCGCCGTCAGACTTGCTGCGTGAGGCGCATGGTCAGCACGTCGAGCACCATGCGCGCCGTCGAGATGTTCGTCGCGCACGGAATGTTATGCACGTCGCACGCGCGCACCAGCGCGTTGATGTCCGGTTCGTGCGGCTGCGGCGTCATCGGGTCGCGCAGGAAGATCACCATGTCGACGCGTCCTTCTGCGAGTTGCGCGCCGATCTGCAGGTCGCCGCCATGCGGACCCGACAGCATCCGCTCGACCGTCAGGCCATGCGCGTCGGCAATGCGCCCGCCGGTCGTGCCGGTCGCGATGATGTCGCAGCGCCGCAACGTGTCGACGTATTCGCCGGCCAGTTTGACGATGTCGTCCTTCTTGTGATCGTGCGCGATCAGCGCAATGCGGGTGGTCATAACGTAAGACTCCTGAAACCGTTGTTGTGATTGTCGTTGTTGTAATGATGCTGGGCGGCAATGCCGGAGTCACGGCGCCGGCATTGCCGCACGTTCAGAACGTGCCCGGATACGCGCCGCCGTCGATCAGCCAGTTCTGCCCGGTGATGTACCCGGCGTGCACGCTGCACAGGAACGCGCACGCGCGGCCGAATTCGTCGCGGTTGCCGAAGCGGCCGGCGGGGATCGTCTTCATGCGCTGCTTACGCGCGTCGTCGATGGAAATGTTTTGCGCCTTGGCCTGCGCCTCGAACGTGACCGCGATGCGGTCGGTGTCGAACAGGCCCGGCAGCAGGTTGTTGATCGTCACGCCGGTCGGCGCCACCTTGCGCGCGAGTCCCGCGACGAAACCGGTGAGCCCCGAGCGCGCGCCGTTCGACAGGCCCAGCACGTCGATCGGCGCCTTCACCGCCGAACTCGTGATGTTGACGATGCGCCCGTAGCCGCGCGCGCTCATCGAGTCGATGGTTGCGCGGATCAGCTCGATCGGCGTGAGCATGTTGCTCTCCAGCGCGCGAATCCAGTCCTCGTGCGTGAAATTGCGGAAGTCGCCCGGCGGCGGGCCGCCCGCGTTGTTGACGAGGATGTCGGGCTGCGGACAGGCAGCGAGCGCGGCAGCCCGGCCTGCGGGCGTGGTGATGTCGCACGCTACCGTTTTCACTTCGACGCCGCTCTGCCTGCGGATCTCTTCCGCGGTCGCCTCCAGCGTCTCGGCGGTGCGTGCGACGATCGTCAGATTGACGCCCTCGGCGGCGAGCGCTTGCGCGCAACCGCGTCCCAAACCCTTGCTGGCCGCGCAAACGAGCGCGGTGCGTCCTGCGATTCCCATGTCCATGGATGCGTCCTCGTGACGTTGTGCCGGCGCATCGGCGCGCCCGGCGTTGCAAAGTTCCCCCCGATTCTAGAAGAATCGGTGCCCGACTGTGCCGGGCGCCGCGCCCGCCGATCGCAATCTCCGGTATCTTCGGGCGGCACTCTTTCGGTAAACTTGCGCCGTGGCGCGTCCGCCGGCCAGCCGCCTGGCGGCGCGGGCGGCACGCCGAACCGATCTCCGATCGATCCCGATTGATCTCTCTTGCGCCGCTTGCGCCCCCGCCATGACCCAGGACAGCCGCTTCCCCAATCTTTTCATCCTCGATCACCCGCTGATCCAGCACAAGCTGTCCCATATGCGCGACCGGGACACCTCGACGCGCACGTTCCGCGAGCTGCTGCGCGAGATCACGCTGCTGATGGGCTACGAGATCACCCGCAACCTGCCGATGACCACGCGCCGCATCACCACGCCGCTCGTCGAGATCGACGCGCCGGTGATCGCCGGCAAGAAGCTCGCGATCGTGCCGGTGCTGCGTGCGGGCATCGGCATGTCGGACGGCCTGCTGGAGCTGGTGCCGTCGGCGCGGGTGGGCCACATCGGCGTGTACCGCGCCGACGATCACCGCCCGGTCGAATATCTGGTGCGCCTGCCGGACCTGGAGGACCGCGTGTTCATCCTGTGCGATCCGATGGTCGCGACCGGCTACTCCGCCGTGCACGCAGTCGACGTGCTCAAGCGCCGCAACGTGGCCGCCGGGAACATCATGTTTCTCGCGCTGGTGGCCGCGCCCGAGGGCGTGCAGGTGTTCCAGGACGCGCATCCGGACGTCAAGCTGTACGTCGCCTCGCTCGATTCGCACCTGAACGAGCACGCGTACATCGTGCCGGGTCTGGGCGACGCCGGCGACCGGCTGTTCGGCACGAAGAATTGAGGGTGAGTTGATCGTGGGCTGAAAAAGCGCTGGCGGCAGGTAGGAAAGGCCGCCGGCGGCCCGCGATTCTGCACTTTCCACGTCGTTTTCAACGGCTTTCCAGCTACTTTCCGGCCACGTCACCCTCTGCCGCCCCCTTGCGGCGTGATAAAATTCGAATCCGCTCAAAGAACGGTTCAACCTGCGTCACCGTCTGCACCGCCCGTCTGCACCGCCCGTCTGCACCGCCGCTTCGCGCCTTGACGCGGCACTCGCCAGGCTGGTGCCGGGTTTGCCGCCCGCCCGCCGCCCCGCTTCATCCGCGCAGCCGCCTCTGGTCCGCGAGGCCAGGTGCAGGAGCCGGCTGAAGACGGTTCGACACAGGCGGCTAGCTGGGAACGGTCGGCTGCAGGCGGCGAGTCCGAACAGGCAGCCGCCGGGCGGTCTCACACCAGACGCTTTGACATCGAGGCGCGCGTCACGCAAGCGCCCGACATCGCAACGACAATTGCACTATGCGTGCGCCCCGCTGGCGCGCGCGACGGAGAAAGGTATGGCGGGTCATTCGAAATGGGCCAACATCAAGCATAAGAAAGCAGCGGCCGATGCCAAGCGCGGCAAGGTCTGGACGCGGCTCATCAAGGAAATTCAGGTCGCGGCGCGCATGGGCGGCGGCGACATCGACTCGAACCCGCGTCTGCGGCTCGCCGTCGAAAAGGCGTACGACGCCAACATGCCGAAAGACAACGTCAACCGCGCGATCCAGCGCGGCGTGGGCGGTGTGGACGGCGCGAGCTACGAAGAAATCCGCTACGAAGGCTACGGCATCGGCGGCGCGGCGGTGATCGTCGACACGATGACCGACAACCGCACCCGCACGGTCGCGGAAGTGCGTCACGCGTTCTCGAAGAACGGCGGCAACATGGGCACGGACGGCTCGGTGTCGTTCATGTTCGATCACGTCGGCCAGTTCCTGTTCGCGCCCGGCACGCCGGAAGACAAGCTGATGGAAGCCGCGCTCGAAGCCGGCGCCGACGACGTCGTCACGAACGAAGACGGCAGTATCGAAGTGCTGTGCCCGCCGAACGATTTCCCGAAGGTGAAGACCGCGCTCGAAGCCGCGGGCTTCAAGGCCGAATTGGCCGAGGTCACGATGAAGCCTCAGACGGAAGTCGAGTTCACCGGCGACGACGCCGTGAAAATGCAGAAGCTGCTCGACGCACTGGAAAATCTGGACGACGTGCAGGAAGTCTATACAAACGCCGCGATCGCCGACGAATGAGCGTGCTCCGGCAGCGCGCGGCGCGCGGGTTCACGTGGGTCGAACCCGAACTCCGCGCCGCGCTGCCGGCTGCCCCTCGCGTTGCCGCTTATTGCTGCTGTTTGCCGCTGAACGGGCGTTTTGAACACGGGTGCAGCGTTGCGCGCCCGCCTGGTCATCGTCACTCGGGTTCGTCCCGGATTCGGTCCACCGGCTTCCTGGCCGGCGCAGGCCGACCCGGCGCGAATCTCGCTATTTATTGCACGGCTGAGCTTCCCGCTTCAGCCGTTTATGGTTTTTAAGTCTCGGGGATTCACATGAAGTTACTCGTCGTCGGTTCCGGCGGTCGCGAACATGCACTCGCATGGAAGCTCGCGCAATCGCCGCGGGTTCAGCTCGTCTACGTCGCGCCGGGCAACGGCGGCACTGCGCAGGACGAGCGTCTGCGCAACATCGACATCACCGAGCCGGCCGCGCTCGCCGATTTCGTCGAACGGGAACAGGTCGCCTTCACGCTGGTCGGGCCGGAAGCGCCGCTCGCGGCCGGCATCGTCAACCTGTTCCGCTCGCGCGGCCTGAAGATTTTCGGGCCGACCAAAGAGGCCGCGCAGCTCGAAAGCTCGAAGGACTTCGCGAAGGCGTTCATGAAGCGCCACGCGATCCCGACCGCCGAATACGAGACCTTCGCCGACGTCGCCGCCGCGCATGCGTATCTGGACGCCAAGGGCGCACCGATCGTCATCAAGGCCGACGGACTTGCCGCCGGCAAGGGCGTGGTGGTCGCGCAGACGCTGGAAGAAGCACATGCCGCGGTCGACATGATGCTGTCGGACAACAAGCTCGGCGATGCCGGCGCGCGCGTCGTGATCGAGGAATTCCTCGCCGGCGAGGAAGCGAGCTTCATCGTGATGGTCGACGGCAAGCACGTGCTGCCGCTCGCGTCGAGCCAGGACCACAAGCGTCTGCTCGACGCCGACCAGGGTCCGAACACCGGCGGCATGGGCGCGTACTCGCCCGCGCCGATCGTCACGCCGCAACTGCATGCGCGCGTGATGCGCGAAATCATCCTGCCGACGGTGCGCGGCATGGAGAAGGAAGGCATCCGCTACACCGGCTTTCTGTACGCCGGCCTCATGATCGACGCGCAAGGCAACCCGAAGACGCTCGAATTCAACTGCCGCATGGGCGACCCCGAAACGCAGCCGATCATGGCGCGTCTGAAGGGCGACTATTCGAAGGTGGTCGAGCAGGCGATTGCCGGCACGCTGGATACGGTCGAGCTGGAGTGGGACCGCCGCACCGCGCTGGGCGTGGTGATCGCCGCGCACAACTATCCGGACACGCCGCGCAAGGGCGACCGCATCAACGACATCCCCGCTGAAACCGCGGATTCGGTCACCTTCCACGCCGGCACCACGCTCGCCGACGGCAAGCTGACCACCTCGGGCGGCCGGGTGCTGTGCGTGGTCGGCCTGGCGGATTCGGTGCGCACCGCGCAGTCGGTCGCATACGACACGATCAACCAGATCTCGTTCGACGGCATGCAGTATCGCCGCGACATCGGCTACCGTGCGCTGAACCGCAAGCAGGACACCCGGACCGAGGGCAAGCAGTAAGCCACCACCCCGCTCGCCCGCGGGCGGCGCCAACGGCGCTACACTGCGGGCGCGACCCAGCGGGTTTTCCGCACCCGCCGCAGCCGGTGGGCCGGGTGAGGCGAAAGCCCGCCGCCGGACGCGAAACACCGTACGCCGCGCCTTCGCAGGTTTGTGCCTGACACAGGCCCGGCCGTCGCCTTTCCCGAAAAACCGCGGTACGACGAGCGTGCCGCCCCCAGCATCCGCATTCATGACTGATTCGAGCTACGACATACAGGCCGTGCGCAACTGGCTGCAAGGCCTGCAAACGCATATCGCTGACACGCTCGGCGAGTTGGACGGCACGCCGTTCGCGACCGACGCATGGCAGCGTGGTCCGGGCGAAAAGCTGCGCGGCGGCGGCTATACGCGGATTCTCGAAGGCGGCAAATTCTTCGAACGGGCCGGCATCGGTTTCTCGGACGTCGCGGGCGACGCGTTGCCGGGTTCGGCCAGCGCGGCGCGTCCGCAACTGGCCGGGCGCGGCTTCGAAGCGATGGGCGTGTCGCTCGTGCTGCACCCGCACAATCCGCACTGCCCGACCGTGCACATGAACGTGCGCCTGCTGATCGCAACCAAGGCCGGCGAAGAGCCGGTGTTCTGGTTCGGCGGCGGCATGGACCTGACGCCGTACTATGGCTACGAGGAAGACGCCCAGCATTTCCATCGCACCTGCCGCGATGCGCTGCAGCCTTATGGCGCGGACCTCTACCCGAGTTTCAAGCGCTGGTGCGACGAGTATTTCTTCCTGAAGCATCGCAACGAAGCGCGCGGCATCGGCGGGATTTTCTTCGACGATTTCTCGGCGCCGGGCTTCGATCAATCGTTCGCGATGGTGAGAAGCGTCGGCGATGCGTTCCTCAAAGCGTACCTGCCCATCATCGAAAAGCGCCGCAACATTCCGTA
Source organism: Paraburkholderia sp. TE9906 (assembly GCF_056279605.1). Classification (NCBI taxonomy): domain Bacteria; kingdom Pseudomonadati; phylum Pseudomonadota; class Betaproteobacteria; order Burkholderiales; family Burkholderiaceae; genus Paraburkholderia; species Paraburkholderia sp. TE9906. Next base: position 778,757 of record NZ_JBWCCT010000002.1, on the reverse strand, counting down.
CGGCGAAGCCGAGCGCGAATTCCAGGCGTACCGGCGCGGCCGCTACGTCGAGTTCAATCTGGTCTTCGACCGTGGCACACTGTTTGGACTGCAGAGCGGCGGACGCACGGAATCGATCCTGATGTCGATGCCGCCTGTGGTGAACTGGCGCTACAACTGGCATCCCGAACCGGGCACGCCGGAAGCGCGTCTTTACAGCGATTTTCTCGTGCCGCGCGAGTGGGTGTGACGCGCATTGCGCGCACCATGCCTTCCACGCGGCCACGACAAAGGACCTTCACCTGAAGCCGAACGCTCATCCTGTTGCCCTGCCTCGCCGGATCGGCCTGCTAGGCGGCACTTTCGATCCGATCCACGACGGCCATCTCGCGCTCGCGCGGCGTTTCGCCGAGGTGCTGCAACTGACCGAGCTGGTGCTGCTGCCGGCCGGCCAGCCATGGCAGAAAGCGGACGTATCGCCGGCCGTGCACCGGCTCGCGATGACGCGCGCGGCGGCCGGCACGCTGGCGCTGCCGGGCGTGACGGTGCGCGTCGCGACCGACGAAATCGATCACGACGGCCCGACCTATACGATCGACACGCTGCAACGCTGGCGTGAACGCGAAGGTGAGGACGCATCGATTGCGCTTCTGATCGGCGCGGATCAACTCGTGCATCTCGACACATGGCGCGACTGGCGGCGCCTGTTCGAGTTCGCGCATATTTGCGCGGCCACCCGGCCCGGTTTCGACCTCGCGTCGATTCCACCGGCGGTCGCTCAGGAAATCGACGCGCGCCGTGCCCGCGCCGACGTTCTGCAAGCCACGCCTTGCGGCCACTTGCTGATCGATACGACGCTTGCGTTCAACGTCTCGGCCACCGACATTCGCGCGCATCTGCGCGAACAGGTGAGCCAGCGGCTCGCCCTCGCGGGCGGCGAACAGCAAGGCGAGGCCGCGAGCCATGTCCCCACCGCGGTGTGGGACTATATTCTTCAACATCATCTGTACCACCGGTAACCCCATGGATATTCGCAAACTACAACGCGTGATCGTCGACGCTCTCGAAGACGTCAAGGCGCAAGACATCAAGGTGTTCAACACCAGCCACCTGACCGCGCTGTTCGATCGTGTGATCGTCGCGAGCGGCACCTCGAACCGGCAAACCAAGGCGCTCGCGTCGAGCGTGCGCGAAAGCGTGAAGGAAGCCGGCGGCGACATCATCAGCACCGAGGGCGAGGACATCGGCGAATGGGTGCTGGTGGATTGCGGCGACGCGATCGTCCACATCCTGCAGCCCGCGCTGCGCCAGTACTACAACCTCGAGGAAATCTGGGGTGACAAGCCGGTGCGCATCAAACTGTCCACGCCCGATCCGTTCGGCGGCGCGCGTTCGAGCGAGCCCGACGACGAGGACGAAGAAGACGAAGACGCGCCGGCCGTGAAGAAGCCCGCGCGCAAGACCGCTGCTCGTCGCAAGTAAGCCGGCTTTGCAGGCTGGCAACTTGTAGACCTCAGTTCGCGACTCCTTCGTTCATTGCCTCGCTGATGAAACTGCACATCCTCGCCGTCGGCCACAAGATGCCCGACTGGATCGCCACCGGCTTCGACGAATACGCGAAGCGCATGCCGCCCGAGCTGCGCATCGAACTGCGCGAGATCAAGCCCGAGCAGCGTTCGTCCGGACGGTCGGCGGAAAGCGTGATGGCCGCCGAGCGGCAGAAGATCGAAGCCGCGTTGCCGAAGAACGCGCGCATCGTCGCGCTCGACGAACGCGGCAAGGACTGGACCACGATGCAGCTGGCCAATGCCCTGCCGACCTGGCAGCAGGACGGCCGCGACGTGGCCTTTCTGATCGGCGGCGCCGACGGGCTCGATCCCGATCTGAAGGCGCGCGCCGACATGCTATTGCGCGTGTCGAGCCTGACCTTGCCGCATGCGATGGTGCGCGTGCTGCTCGCCGAACAGCTTTACCGCGCGTGGACCATCACGCAAAATCACCCCTATCACCGCGTGTGAGCGGACGCGGCGGCTGAGCGGGCGCGCGGTTTTGGCGCCTTGCGGTTCGGGGCTGATTGCCGGGCGCGTTGTCGGTCTTCGTTGCAGGCCTTCGTTGTCGTCTGGTTATCCGCGTCGGTCGACGTGCCTGGTCGATCGGCTGCGTCGACCCGTGCGCCAGAACGCGTGATCGATGCAACGAGTCGATACACGGCTCGACGCAGCCGATCGACGCCCGCCCTGCCCGCCCGTCGCGCGATCATCTCCCGTTGCTCACACATTCCCAGCAATCCGCTTCATCGAGACCGTTCATGCCCACGCCCGCCGCCTCGCTGCATCCGTTCGTCTACCTCGCATCGCAAAGCCCACGCCGCCAGGAGTTGCTGCAACAGCTCGGCGTGCGTTTCGAACTGCTGCTGCCGCGTCCCGATGAAGATGCCGAAGCACTCGAAGCCGAATTGCCCGGCGAATCCGCGCACGACTACGTGCAGCGCGTATGCATCGCCAAAGCGCACGCCGCGCGTGAGCGGCTGGTGGCCGGCGGCCATGCGGCGCGGCCGATCCTCGTGGCGGATACCACGGTCACGATCGACGATGCGATTCTCGGCAAGCCCGTCGATGCCGACGATGCCGTTGCGATGCTCACGCGACTCGCGGGCCGCGCTCATGAAGTGCTGACCGCCGTGGCCGTGATCGACGCCGAAGGCGCGTTGCTGCCCGCCGCGCTATCGGTGTCGAAGGTGCGCTTTGCTGCAGTGCACGCAGACGCGATCCGTCGTTATGCGGCGAGCAGCGAGCCGCTCGGCAAAGCCGGCGCCTATGGCGTGCAGGGACGCGCCGCGGAGTTTATCGAACATATCGACGGGTCCTATTCAGGTATCATGGGTTTGCCGCTTTTTGAAACCGCTGCCCTCCTGCGTGCAGCGCGCATCGACTTCTAAAATAACACCATGAATGAAGAAATCCTGATCAATGTCACGCCGCAGGAAACGCGAGTCGCGCTCGTCCAGCAAGGCGCCGTCCAGGAACTTCACGTCGAACGAACGCTGTCGCGCGGACGCGTCGGCAATGTCTATCTCGGCAAGGTCGTCCGCGTGTTGCCGGGCATGCAATCCGCCTTCATCGACATCGGTCTGGAACGCGCCGCGTTTCTGCACGTAGCCGATATCTGGCATCCGCGCATCGCCGGCGAGCCGCAACATCAGGCGCCGCATCAGCCGATCGAAAAGATCGTCTTCGAAGGCCAGACGCTGATGGTGCAGGTCGTGAAGGACCCGATCGGCACCAAGGGCGCGCGGCTCTCCACGCAAGTGAGCATTGCCGGGCGCACGCTCGTGTATCTGCCGCAGGAGCCGCATATCGGCATCTCGCAGAAGATCGAGAGCGAGGCCGAGCGTGAAGCGGTGCGCGCGCGTCTGACCGCCGTGTTGCCCGCCGACGAGAAAGGCGGCTACATCGTGCGCACGATTGCCGAAGATGCGACGAGCGAAGAATTGGCCGGCGACGTCGCGTATCTGCGCAAGACCTGGGCGACGATCATTTCGCAAGGTCAGCGCATGCCGCCGACCAGCCTGCTATACCAGGATCTGAATCTCGCGCAACGCGTGCTGCGCGATTTCGTCAACGATGAAACCTCGCGCATTCAGGTCGACTCGCGCGAGACGCATCAGATGCTCGCCGATTTCGCTGCGGAGTTCACGCCGGCGGTGTCGTCGAAACTGCATCACTACACCGGCGAGCGGCCGCTCTTCGATCTGTACAACATCGAAGCCGAAATTCAGCGCGCGTTGTCGCGCCGCGTGGATCTGAAGTCGGGCGGCTATCTCGTGATCGACCAGACCGAAGCGATGACCACCATCGACGTGAACACCGGCGGTTACGTCGGCGCGCGCAACTTCGACGACACGATCTTCAAGACCAATCTCGAAGCCGCGCACACGATCGCGCGGCAATTGCGGCTGCGCAATCTGGGCGGCGTGATCATCATCGATTTCATCGATATGGAAAACGTCGAGCATCGCGACCAGGTGCTCGGCGAGTTGAAGAAGGCGTTGTCGCGCGATCGGACGCGTGTGACGGTGAACGGCTTCTCACAGCTCGGGCTGGTGGAGATGACGAGAAAGCGTACGCGCGAGTCGTTGGCGCATGTGCTGTGCGAGCCGTGCCCGGTTTGTCAGGGCAAGGGTCAAGTCAAGACGCCGCGGACGGTTTGCTATGACGTGTTGCGCGAAATTCTGCGCGAGTCGCGGCAGTTTAATCCACGCGAGTTTCGTGTCGTGGCGTCACAGCAGGTGATTGATCTGTTTCTTGAAGAAGAGTCGCAGCATCTGGCGATGCTGATTGATTTCATTGGCAAGCCGGTGTCGTTGCAGGTGGAGTCGAATTTGAGTCAGGAGCAGTACGATATTGTTTTGATGTAGCTTGATTGACGGTTATTTACGCTCACTCGAAATCGCAGAAAGCCTTTACTGGCAGGCGCGATGGGTAGCCAGGAGGCGCATTACTCCGAAGTACGATCGACATGGCGACCTGTTCAAGCTGTGGTGCGTGCTGCGCGGAGTGTTCAAACACGCGACGGGTAAAAAGGTCATCGTGGCCAGCCCGTGTGCCGGTATCCAGCTCGAGGCGATCATCGGTTCCGGGAAAATGTAAGGTATTTATTAGAAAGTCGATTTCGCGAGATTCGTGGCGTGTCTGGTGGTCTGTGAAGAGTGCGAGCCGGACTTCAGCGGGCGCCTTTCGATGGTGTACCCGCCCTGCGAATGCGTGCTAGCGAGATATCTCGTGCGGCCCCGGCCGGCCATTAGCTGCCGTTGACGCAATATGCGAAGGCGTCATTCCAACGGCCGGTTCGCTCCGAAGCCCGCCAGATGATCGAACGTGAGCAAGTCGGCCTGCGATCTTTGGGTCGATAGCCGGGCCCGGTCGGCCGCGATCGCGTCGGCCGCTGGGTCAGTTGACGTGTGCGAAAGATCGCCCCTCTGCGGCTCTCGAAATGGTCGAAGCCACCGGGCGACCGCTGAACTTCGTCAAAATGGCACCCCATCCCCGTGCAGCGCCGCCTCCGTTCACGGCAGCCCCGTCCTTATCCACCAAGCGTTTCAGCCCGGTCGCCCGGTGCGTTGGACTCACTGGTAAACCACTATCGCGCGTGGATGGGTATGCCAGTACTGTCAGACGGGAACGCGTATGCGCATGCCCTTCTTTTCGCTTCGAGGAGGCGCCGTTGAAAAGCTCCTTCTGCAAGTCCGATCCAGTCCCGCTATAGCAACTCCGCAAGGTTCCGTGCTTCACGCACACCGTGCCGGCAGCCCACGACCAGCGATGTGCGCAGGCAATCGGTACGTCCAGTCGAACAAAAAGGAGGCAACATGCTTTCAGGAATCCACGTGCTTCGAGCGGCGGCGAGCGCCGCATTGGCGCTCTGCGCAAGCGGGGCTTTCGCGCAGGCTTCTATCGTTTCAGGGCCGTCCAGCGATCCCACCTGCATGGTCCCCTGGAAGAGCGACACGAAGTTCATCAAGTATCCGAAGAAGAACGCGCCTTACCGGATCGCACTCGTGAACGGCTATATCGCGAACACCTGGCGTATCCAGATGATCAGGACGGCCAAGGCCTACACCGCGCAACCGGCCGTTGCCGCCAAGCTCAAGGAATTCAAGGTCGTCTCGACCGGCGAGGACGTTCCGGCGCAGATCTCGGCCGTCAACAACTTCATCGATGCCGGCTATGACGCCGTCATCGTGAACGCGCAGAATCCCTCCTCATTCGGTCCCGCGATCCGCCGCGCGAAGAACGCCGGTGTGGTGCTGGTCGCTTTCGACAACACGCTGGACAGCGCAGACGCGATCAACGTCAACGTCGACCAGTATGGGCTCGGCGCGCTGTGGGCCAAATGGCTCGCGGGCCACCTGCCGAACGGAGGCAAGGTGCTCGAAGTTCGCGGGGTGGCGGGCACGTCGGTTGATACGGACCGGCACAATGGTTTCACGAAAACGTTGGACGACACCGGCAAGAAGTGGAACGTCGTCCAGGTCTACGGCAAGTGGGACGACGGGGTCGCGCAAAAGGTCGCCGCCGACGCGATTGCCGTGCAGGGTCATTTCGATGGCATATCGGCGCAAGGCGGCGACACGGGCGTCGTGCGCGCGATGATCGATGCGAAACACCCGTTCGTGCCTTTCGGCGGCGAGACGGAGAACGGCTTTCGCAAGTTCTGCGCGCAGTATGGGAGCCAGGGCCTGAAGTGCACGTCGGCGGGCACCGGGCCAGCGCAGGTGGCCGTGGCGATCAAGACGGCACTCGCTGCACTGGATGGCCAGACGGTTCCCGTGGCGATCAAGCTGCCGCTCGACGTCACCGACGATTCGATGCTCAAGTCGGGCGTCAACTATTTTCCGAACGACTCCGACAACTTTTTCGTCGGCAACTCGTTTCCGACATGCGGCATCAATTTCTCTGCGCAGGAAATCATGAAGCAGAACCAGGGCAACCAGTGACCGGATGATGGCCCGCGCTGTGACCGGAGACGAAGCATGCTGCAGGATGCAGAGCAGCCGTTCTTTCAGATGTCTGGCGTGTCGAAAAGCTACGGCGGTGCCGTCGCACTGGATCAGGCCGAGCTCACGGTGCGCAGCGGCCGCATTCACGCGATCCTCGGCGAGAACGGCGCGGGCAAGTCCACGTTGCTGAAGGTGATGTCCGGCGTCGTGCAGCCGGACGAGGGCACGATGCACCTCGACGGCCGGGAGGTCTCGTTCGCCTCGCCCGCCGAGGCGAACGCGGCCGGCATCGTCTGCGTGTATCAGGAACTGTCGCTGATCCCCGACTTGAGCGTGGCGGATAACATCTACGCTGCGAACCCGCCGCGACGTTTCGGGATGATCGACCGGCGGGCCCAACGCCGCCAGGCCGAGGAGGCGCTCGCGCGAGCGGGCGCTGCCGACATCAATCCGCTTGCGAAAGTCCGGGACCTGCCGCTGTCGCGCCAGCAGATGGTCGAGCTGGCGAAGGGGTTGGCACACGCGCCGCGCATTCTGATCCTCGACGAAGCCACCTCGGCGCTGACCGCGGCCGACGTCGCGCGCGTGATCGAGGTGCTCAAGCGCCTGCGCGAAGAGGGGCTCGCGCTGCTGTTCATCTCGCACCGCATGCACGAGGTGAAGGCGCTCGCGGACGAATGCACGGTCTACCGGAACGGTCGTCATGTGATGAGCTTCGAAGCCGGCACGCGCTCCGACAATGAGGTTGTCGAAATGATGATCGGCCGGAAGTACCAGCATGCGTTTCCTGCCAAGCCCGCGGCCAAAACGGCGGACCAGCCCGCGGACGCCCGCAGCACCGCGCCGGTTCTCGCCTGTCATGATCTCGCATGGAGCGACACGCTGCGGGGCATCAGCTTTTCGGTGCAGGCCGGTGAAATCCTCGGACTGGGCGGCCTCGACGGACAAGGCCAGCGCGAACTGCTGCTCGCGCTGTTTGGCGTGTTGCGCGGCTGCGCTGGCAAGATCGAGATCAACGGCAAAGCCGTGTCGATCGGGAGCCCGACGGCCGCGCGCGCCAACGAAATCGGTATGGCGCTGATACCGGAAGACCGCAAGACCGAAGGCTTGATGCTGCCGATGTCGGTACGCGAGAACCTGTCGTTTGCCGCACTCGATCGCATGTCCATCGCGGGCATAATCGATCGCGACCGCCAGCAGTCGCTCGTCGAGCAGATGATGGAGCTGCTTGCGATCAAGTCGTTCAGCGTCGACGCGCCCGTGAGCTCGCTGTCGGGCGGCAACCAGCAGAAGGTCGTCATCGCGAAGTGGCTGATGCGGCAGCCGAGGATCCTGCTGCTCAGCGACCCGACGCGCGGTATCGACGTCGGCACCAAGCAGGAGCTCTACCAGCTGCTCAGGCGCCTTGCCGACGAAGGCGCCGCGATCGTCTTCTATTCGACCGACTATGACGAGCTGATCGGCTGCTGCGACCGCGTGCTCGTACTGTACGAAGGCAGGATCAAGAAGGAACTCGCCGGCTCGGCGATCACCGAGCAGAACCTGATTGCCAGTGCTCTCGACCTGCCCGTCGGACAGATTGTGCCTTCCACGGGAGTGGCGCTATGAGCGGGCTGCGTTACTGGTATGCGGAGAATCGCGGAGCGGTGTTCGCGTTCGGCCTGTTCGTGCTGATGTTCGCGATCTATCTCGTCAACTATCCGTCGGCGTTGTCGGCCAACGTATTTCAGACGGCAGCGAACAAAGCGGTACTACTCGCGCTCGTCTCGATGGGGCAGGCGCTCGTCGTGCTGACCGCCGGCATCGACCTGTCGATCGGCATGATGCTGGTGCTGACGAATTGCATCGGGTCGTGGCTCGTCACGGGCGACTCGCTGCACAGCGCGCTCGGCATCGCCGGCGTGCTCGGGGCGGGCGCGCTGTGCGGCGCGCTGAACGGCGTGATCATCATTTTCGGCCGGCTGCAGCCGATCGTGACGACGATTGCGACGGGCGCCGTCTACTACGGATTGGCGCTGCTGCTGCGCCCTGTGCCCGGAGGATCGATCAACGAGGACCTCGCCGACGCACTGACGGGCAAGATCGCCGGCGTTCTGCCCGCGAGCCTGGTGATTCTGCTCGCCGCGATCGTGATCGTCTGGATTCCTTTCAAACGCTCGGCGATCGGGCGAGCGGCATACGCCACCGGGTCGTCCGAACCCGCGGCTTTCCTGTCCGGCATGCCGATCCGCCGCGCGAAGTTCGCGAGCTATACGCTGGCCGGCCTGCTCGCGGCAGTCGGCGGCCTGTTTCTGACGTTCTTCACGGACACCGGCGAAGCGAGCCTCGGCAGCGCGAACTCATACACGCTGTTTTCGATCGCCGCGGTAGTGATCGGCGGCGTGTCGCTGCTCGGCGGCAAGGGCAGCGCGATCGGCGCGATCTTCGGCGCATTCGCGTTCCGTTGCATCGGCGATCTGCTGTTCGTGTTCAACGTCGATGCGCTGTGGCAGCCGCTATTTCAGGGCATGATTCTTCTGCTTGCTGTCGCGATCGGCGCGTGCGGATTGTTCAGGGTGCGCAACCGTCTGGAGTGGTTTCAATGAGCCACGCTTCCGCGACCGGCCGGACCACGTTCGTGTCGAGGCTCACCCGCAGAATCGACAAACCGATCGTGATCGCATTCGCGTGTATCGTCGCGCTGCTGCTCGTCGGCGGGATGTTTTCGCGCAACTTCACGTCGCCGGAATACATCCTGCTGCAACTGAAGGTCGGCGCATTCCTCGGCATCATTGCGACCGGCCTGATGATGGTGATCCTGCTCGGCCACATCGACCTGTCGCTGCCGTGGACGATCACCGTCGGCGCGATGATGGCGTGCGCGGTCGCGGGGCACGGCGATCTCGGGCGCGTCCTCGCGATTCCGGTCGGGATCGGTTGCGGCGTGCTGATCGGCATCGTCAACGGCATCCTCGTCGCACTGCTGCGCATTCCGTCGATGATCGCGACGCTTGCGACCAATGCGGTCGCGCAGGGCATCATGATTGTCTATACGGGCGGATCGTCGCCGCAGGATTCTGCGCCGGAGGTGATGCGCTGGCTCGCGGCGGGCTGGCTCGTACCGGGCGTGCCGAATGCCGTCGCGCTGTGGGTGGTGATCGGCGGCGCCACGATGTTCCTGCTGTCGCGCACGACCTTCGGCCGCACGCTTTACGCGATCGGCAACACCGAGCGCGCGGCGTATCTTTCTGGCATCGATACGCGGCTCGTCACGGTGACCGCCTTCGCCGTGTGCAGCGCGTTCGCCGCGTTCGGCGGCGTGCTGCTCGCGGGCTATGCGTCGAAGGCGGCACAGTCGATGGGCGATGCTTACCTGTTGCCGGCGATCGCGGCGGTCGTGCTCGGCGGCACGTCGATTCTGGGTGGACGGGGTTCATACCTGGGCACGGTGGCCGGCGCGATCCTCATCACACTGCTGCAATCGATCCTCTCGGTCGCGCAGATGCCGGAGGCGGGGCGTCAGATCATCTACGGCGTGGTGATCGCGGCGATGCTCCTGCTGTATGGGCGAAGCAAGCGAGAGGCGTAGGTCGAGCCGCTGGCCCGCCAGTCGCGCTCAATCAACGAATGCAACCGGCCAACAAGAGTCATTCGCCATCGTCACTTGAATCGCCGACAATCCGCGGTGCTATCTTCCAGGCATAGCTAATATGCCCGGCGTCAAGCGTCAGTATCCTCTTGAGCGAACTCGCAGATCTCTGCCCGTGCGCGTCCGTCTCGCCGACAGCGCGATTCCCTGTAAGAGCAAGCTATGGAAGACGTGGACGTGCTTGTTATTGGCGCGGGCCCGGTGGGTCTGCTGCTGGGCACCGAACTGCAGCGCGACGGAGTCGCGGTAAAGGTGGTCGACCGGATGCCAAACAGGGGATTTTTCAGTAAAGCACTCGGCATAACGGCTCGCACGCTCGAGATTTTCGACGACCTCGGAATCGCTGATCGTGCAATCGAGGCCGGTACATGGCTCACCGGAGTTGAAACGTGGGTCGACGGGGCAATGGTGCCCGAGCGTTCGATGCGAATACCGGAAGACGGCCTGCCCTATGGCTCGCTTTCACTCGCGCAGTACGAGACGGAGCGGCTCTTCGAAGTGGCGTTCGCAGAGCATGGGGGGCGAGTGAATTACGGCTGTACGCTGGACAGCTTCACCGACAACGGCGAGGCTGTCGAGGCGCGTATGACGGGGGCGCAGGGAGAGGCGCTCACCGTGCGTTGCAGATGGCTGGTCGGATGCGACGGCGCGCACAGCAAGGTTCGCTCGGCGTTGGGCCTAAGCTTCGAAGGCGATCAATATCCGCAGACCTTTGCACTTGCAGATGTGGACGTGGTGGTCGTATCCGCGCGGGCCCCTGTATCGATTTGAATGGACTGATCCGGCGCGGGCGAAAGCGAGCCTCGTAGCTGTGCCCGTTCGCTCCTCCGCGAAGCGCTACCGGCTCTCGATGATCGTGCCCGATGAACATGCCTCCTTGCTCGCAAGCACTGGAACAGCGGACCCCGAAACGATCTACAGCCTGCTGTTGCCGTCTTTGCCAGCAAGCACGCAGCTATCGTCGATGCGATGGTCATCGGTTTATCGGGTGAGCCATCGTATTGCATCTGCGTATGGGCGTGGCCGGGCGTTCATTGCCGGCGACGCCGCGCACATTCATCCCCCCGTGGGCGGCCAAGGCATGAACACGGGCTTGCAGGACGCGCACAATCTCGCGCGGAAACTGGCATATGTCGTGAAGGGCCTGGCGGATCCTGCATTGCTCGACAGCTATACGGCAGAACGACATCCGGTTGGCGTCGATGTCGTCAAGTCGACGAGTGCGGCGCTCAATGCAGTGCTGGCGCGGCAGGCAGCGAATCCGGCGATGCGCGAGACCCAGCTGCTGATTTCCTATCGAGGGAGCCCGGTCGTCACTGACCTTTACCCTGACGCCGATCCGGCATCTCCCGCGCCGGGTGACCGACTGCCCGATGCGCATGCCCTGATGCAACGTTTCATTGGCCATCCAAGGCGGCTTCATGAGTTCATTGGCCGGGGCAAACATACGCTCATAGGCTATGTCGACAAGCCTGACCAATATGGCGCGTTCGTCGACGGTTGTCGTGCTCTGTCGACGGCATTACCCAAAGCTACATTAGCTGTACTTGTTACGGCGCCCGGCTGCAAAGTGTCTGCTTCTGAGTTCATGACTACGGTGACGGACGCAACCGGCGAGTTCGCTGCCACGTATCGGGCGAGAGGGGGCGCAGCATGGATTGTCAGACCGGACGGATATATCGCATGGAGAACTAGCGGCTGTTCGGGCGCCGAAATCAAAAGCTGGCTAGATCGGCTACGCATGCAAACGAGCCATACAGGCGAGAACCGCTAGATTGCGCGCGCACGACACCTGAGCGACCGCTTTGGCGCGCGTCGCTTGACCGATTAGGGTCGCGTGCTTGCGATCGCGGCCGTGCGAGATTCGGGCGGTCCATGCCGTTTGCATGAGGCAGTGATATTGCAGATGTATAGCCCTGGCGGCTGAAGTATCAAAGCAGGCAGCCATGCAACCGGAGCGAGATTGACGGGCTGCGTCAGGTCGGTCGGCCATCGACGCGAGGTCTATATCGCGGCAGGAGCGTCATGCGAAGCGACTCCTCGCCATCATGCTAGATATGCCGGCTCGAGGGGGCCATGGGGGCGCTTTGTGCGCGGTCGTACAGAACGCTAATCTGCGTCCTGCTCCAATGGGGGAGATACATTTTATAAACGCAATCGCAATTCTTTCTTTAGGCGGCGGCGAAAGTGAAGACGACGACGCTATCCGAGGCACAATGCGAAAGCTTTTTTAAAGATGGATTTATCTGTCTGGAGAAAGTCGCCAAGTATTCGGAAGTGAAAAGCCTGCGTGCAGTCGGTGACCGTCTTCTGTGCGAAAAGACGGGATTCGATCAAGGCATGCTATTTGACTTCTATCCCGAGGGTGAAGGTCAGGACAAGCCAAAACTCCTGCAATTGAGTCATCCATCGCATTTCGAGCACAGCTTGTTGGAGAGCGAGTTATGCAGTCGCATGCAGCGCGTCGCCATGCAACTGCTCGGGCCCGAGGCGCGCTTCGTCAGCGACAGCTTCTTTCAGAAGCCGGCCCACACCGATGCCGTCACACCCTGGCATCAGGATGAAGCGTTCACCGATCCGCGCATCGAGCATCGCGAAGTGAACGTATGGTTCCCCTTGCAACCGGTCTCGCTCGCCAACGGCTGCATGCAGTTCATCCCCGGCTCGCATCTCGGGCCGGTACTGCCGCATGAACCCATCGGCGGCGATCCGACCACGCACGGACTCGAGTGCGCAACGGGCTTCAGTATAGAAGACGCGGTCATTTGTCCGCTAGAACTCGGTGACTGCACCATTCACGCTGGGCGCACGCTGCATTTTGCCGGTCCGAATCATTCGGATGAACCGCGTTACGCTTATTCGATGGTGTTCGGTTTGCCACGACGCGCATCGCGTGAAGTGCGCAGCTTCCCTTGGAACGATAAGCGCAAGCTCTCGCGCGATGAACGCGCTCACGAAGCGCGAGTGCGCGCCGGTTTCTGGCCTTATCTGTGTCGCAGGGTGCGCGAGTTCGATTATACGAATCCCTATGAGTGGCGGCTTGGCGTAACGCGCGTCGCGCGTCTCATCAAAGGAAAACGCACCGCAGGAGAGTAGTGCTGAGAGCTTAAAGATAAACAACAATCACCGCCTGACTGCTTAAACACGAGTATTTACCAGGCAAGCCACTATGCTCCATCACATCTCCACGAGCGGCCTTAGTCAGCTAAGGGAAACAACTCGTCCGTCAGTTTTAATGGCCGCTTTACGGAAAACCGATGGTCCGTTGTGGGTCGATGACAATCGGTTACGGCCAGGCCGGAAATACTGGCGCACCCACTCGCACGAACGAACAGCTGGGAAAGACCGACACGAAGAAGCCGACCCGCGATGGTCGGCTTTTTCTGTTCTGATGGATATCCCAAAAACATAGCTTCCTGGCGATCTGCTAGGTTTACGCCGTCATAAGCGACAGGAACCGGTGATGGGCGGCACTGAACTGAAAACAGATTCGTTGCAACGGCGGATGATGTACAGCAAGGATGCCTACGGGAGCGGGCGCATCTTTCTCACTACCGAGCAGAAACAGGCGGTCGATGAAGGCAAGAAGTTCTCCCAACGAGCATACGCCGATGTATGGGCAAAGGATGCCGCGCTCGTGCAGCGCGTCCGCTCGTTTCTCGGGACGTACTTCCACTGGCACCAGCGGCTGGCGAAGGCCGGCACGGATCTGGAAGTCATCCAGACCTTGCAGTCCATGATTCGCGGCGAGAGTGTCGTGTTAGTCGCCGAGCAGTCCCGCTCAGGTGGCTCCGTTGCGGTTGCTACACCGGCACAGCCGAAAGTACCGAGCTTTCGCGAATCGTTGATGACCGGGTACGGCATGAGCTACGACGCTGCGACGGCCTATATCGAGCGCTATAACGATATGGTGGACCGCGCCAGTGCGGTTGCGGCCCGCTATGCGAGCGTAGCCGCATCGTCACTGGTCGACACCGCAGGCGATCTGACGGAGGACGCTACACCGCTCGGCGATGCACACCCGTTCGAGTATCGCGACAATCCTCCCGAAGCCTCCACTTTCGATTTGGCGGGCACGCCCAACACAGGTGGACCGGGTTGGCATACCAATCCCCGGCAGTGGGCAAATGCGTCTCTTCGACAGCAATGGCAATCCCGTTGTTGATTTTGACTTTGACCACGACCATGGGCAGGGGATCCCCCACGCTCACAACTGGGATTCAATACCGGGAATCAAATTTCCGGTTAGAGGTCCCGGGGTCGCTTTCTCCCCTCTATGATTTATTCAAACTGACAGACTATGAAACTATCTCGCAGCTACCACGACGCCAGAACTCTCTGGCGCAGCCTATTCGCGCGCCAATGCATCCGCATTGCTCAATTTCGAACTCGTAAACGGTGATTCTGCACAACTGCTGTTCTCTGGGGTCCAAGCTCTGCGGATCAATGACTACGGCTTGCAAAATGTAGTCTCGCGTCTTCTCATTTCGCCGTCGTACACCTTTTCGATCGCTGAGATCAACGAATACATTTCGTGGGCGCATAGCAAGCACGACTACAAGGCCTCGTTCTCTGATGAAGAAGTCAGAGAGATGCGAACCTTCGTCGAGCGCGGCCGACTCGCACTGTTTGTTTTGGAACCCTCTGTCGGCGCTGAGATTGTGATCTTGTGCGAACCTGCGCTAGAGGTGAAGAAGGCGGACGAGAACCCCTAAGGGGTCAGTACCGTGTCAGCGTATGTGCTGGGCGGGCTTCCCCTCTTGGAAGAGATATCAATGGCCGATCTTGACTGGATAAACTATTCCGGCGTAGTTACGGGTGCTATCGGTGCATTGACGGGCATCGCTGGCGCGCTCATGGGTGTCGTCAGTCTCCGAAGAACCGGCCAGATAAAGGCGTTGGATTTACGATTGGAATTGAGGAAAGCGAGTGCTGACCTATGTCACCATTTCCGCGGCCTGCGAGAGCTAATCGATGAGGCGAACAGGTCGAGAGTTGGGGTGTTGGCCACCAGAGAGGGAACCACGTGGCGAAACAGAGTCCAGGGGAGAAACATACCCAGCGCACAGGACGTTTGGGCCGATCAAGTTGACACCGATCGCGCAAAGGTTGGCGAACTGGAGGCGCTGATGCCAGACACTAAGGCGGGGTACGCCGGCCTTCCTCATGAGACGCTAGAGACCAAGCTAGTCGAGGTCCATTCGCTACAAACTCAAGTCTCTGCGCTTGCCGAAAAGTATAAGGCTGCCTTGGCCAGGGACGACAACACCAGGAGAGAAATCGCGCAAGCTCGACAGGTACCGTGGCGATAGCCGCATGTACGCGTTGAGTGCCATTTTTATCTTTGGTGGGTCGGTTGGTGGGTAGCACCATCAAGCACACTGAAAACCCTTAACGCACCTGCATGATTGGCGGACACCGCCTCCGGTCCCGCCGACGTGGCGATATGTCCCCGTTCACTCGTGAATAACCGAAGCACACCTTCGATGGGTAGCTAGCGCGGACAATCAATCAATCTAGCAGCTCAACATACTGATTTATAACGATATAAATCAGTAGATTGGAGCAATGCGATATTGTTTTGATGTAGCTTGATTGACGTTTAATTACGCTCACTCGAAATCGCAGAAAGCCTTTACTGGCAGGCGTTCTCAGGGAAATCAGGTTGATCGCCGTCGATCGCCGCACAATGGAAGCGCGCCTCTGATGGGTAGCTAGAAGGCGCATTACCCCGAAGTACGATCGACATGGCGAAGATCCAAACCAACCGGCGGTCGTTCAGCGCACCCCGTCGTCCGGCCGCAACGGGTGGTCTACGGAAGTTCGCCAGGCGAGTCGAGCGCGCTGCGCATGGGCTTCTGATGGACTTCCGGGTTCGGCCACAAGCCGCCGGTCACGTATGCCGTCGATCGGACATTTAGGCGTCGGCTCTGCCCTCCGTAACCGGCCATTCGACTAGCAAAGACGAACGCTTCGTCATCGGCCGCTTCGTTAGTGCGGAGGGGATGTCCCTCAAAAAGTACGAAGGGGCAACGCCGTTGTCACGGCATCGCAGTGTTCGTCGGTAGTGCAGTGCGGAGTGCCGGAGTGGTATCAGACATGACTGATCCTCCTCGCGGTCTCATGCTTCGGTCTCGTAAAGCAGACTGTAACTCCCGCTCGTTCGCTTGATTCGCGCGAAGCCGAGTTCCCCCAAGTGCATACCGGCGATCAACAGTCCCTCTGAACTGACTACGTCCAGAAGCCGTGATCGTGTGATGGCTGCGAGGGAGGGGTCCTGATCGAATGCAATCGATACGTCTGGCCGCTTGATCTGGATGTGAGGAAAATGAACAATGTCTCCCCAAACAAGCAGGCTCTGATCAGGGGATTCGAAAAGATATCCGGAGTGTCCATCTGTGTGACCAGGTAGCGGCATCGCTCTGATACCGGGAAGCACTTCTCCCTCGTCGAAAGTGCGAAGTCTGTCGCGGTAGCCGTTGAACACTTGACGCGCGATCTGGAAGTTGCCGCGGGCACGCTCGCTGGCACGACTGAGATTTCCGTCGTCCTGCCAGAATGCGACCTCTCGCTGATGAGCAACAAGCTCCGCATTCGGAAAGTTAATGTGTCCGGCTGCGTCCACCAGTCCTCCGACATGGTCAGGATGGGCGTGTGTGAGCACGATTGTGTCGATCCCGGCTGGATCGACGCCAGCAAGCGATAAATTGCTCTTCAGGCGGCCGCCCCATTGCTTGATGCCTCCAGCCCCACCGTCGATGAGAATCGTGCGGCCCGCGCCGCGCACCACGTAGCAGTTGATGTGCACGGCGGAAGGCGCCTTCTGCCCGGCATCGCTTTGCATTCTCGATGCCTCGGACGGGTCGATATTCGAGAGGAAGTCCAGGCTGGCGGTGAGGTAACCATCGCTAATTGCGGTGATCGTGAAATCCCCGGCTTGCTGACTTGGAAACGGAATGGCGGACACAACTTTTCTCCAGATGACTTTCTAATTGCGGGCGTGAATGTTCGACGCGGCATAACCAAAACAACGGATGCGCGCCGTGAGACCCGTGCAACGCGTGATGGCGTCGTCCAGGGCTTCCATGAACCGGTTCATTACCGAAGGCGTGCGAAACGTCTCAAGGCGATATTGGACCTCCGCGAAGATGGGATGTCCGTGCCCATGCCGAACCTCGACATAGATGACATGAACGTTGTCGAGTGCCGCTGCAAGGACGCCCGTACAGAGTTCGACGCAGTCGCGGGAAAGCTCAGCAAGCGTCTCATCAGACGGCATTTGCCCCGCAGGAATGTGGAAAGTGACGTTGGGCATCGCGGACTTGTTTTTCCTGTTCGGTCGAAACGGTGCGGGAGCGTGTCAGTTGCTCCGTCATCGGTGAGTAGAGGTGGACGCCTTCGGACAGGCTCTCGACAAGTTGAGCGTTTCGCCGAGGCAGTTTTGCGAGCCAACGGCGTTCCGGAAACTTCTCCAGCGCAACTGCTTGCATGGCTAATGGTGTGAGGCCCATCTGAATCAGAGGTTCGGGGCCTCTTGCACAAAGCACGAGGAGTTCGTCAGCATTGACCGCCGGCGCAAGGCCGATATCGCTGTAGAGATTTCGGTGCCAATCGGTAATGTGTTGCTGCCACCTCGCAAAATTGCCGCCACCTTTCTGGCGATATTCCTCTCCCGTGAGGACATCGAGACCGTCAATCGTGTGAACGGCAAGGTAGACCGGGCAACCATCGCTTATCGACTCGAAGCGCTGCGACGTGTGAAAGCCAGATACCGAGATGAGGGCGGGCAGCTTTTCAAGGCTGTAGAAGTCGTTCCATTCGGCTTCGCTGCTGGGATCGGCGAAGCTGCATTCTACGGTGTAGATCATCAGATTATCCTTCGTGGCGCGTAAGCAGATTACTGCAAACGACCCATGTTCATTGCGGTAACGTAATGCTAATCTGAGATTAGCGGCGTATATAACGATATAAAGTCAGCCTTCAGTGACGTTTATTCAAGCTGACGTCGAGCGCCTATCAATCGGTGAGATCCCAATGCGACGTAAGATCCCAAGCAATTCTGCACTCCAGGCTTTTGAGGCCGCGGCTCGACATGGCAGCTTCGCCCGCGCGGCCGAAGAACTAGCGCTGACCGAGGGCGCCGTCAGTCGTCAGATCGGCCGGCTAGAGGTATTTTTGGGCGTCGCGCTGTTCGAGCGCGTTGGAAATCGGGTACGGCTTGCTCCCAACGGCACGCGATACGCGGTGCAGGTTCGAGAGACTCTGGATCGACTGGAACGGGACAGCCTATATCTGATGGGACAGCCCATCGAAGGTGCGAGCATTGATATCGCCGCGATTCCGACCTTCGCCACACGTTGGCTTATCCCTCGCCTAAAACGCTTTCAAAATATGCATCCGAACATCACCGTGCATATCGCCGAACGAATGGAACCGTTCATTCTTGCCGGCAGCGGTTTTGACGCAGCAATCCATTTCGAGCATCCGGCATGGGCGGGTATGCATCTGCATCGCCTGCTGGAGGAGGTGCTTGTACCGGTCTGTAGTCCGGCGCTCCTCGCGGACGCAGGCGCGAAGCCGGCGCTAGACGAGTTCCCGCGCCTTCACAGGCGGCAAAATCCGGACGCGTGGCAGCTTTATGCACAAGAGGCCGGCATCGCGCTGACCAACTCGGCGGTCGGCGCACGTTACGATCTCCATTCCATGCTGATAGAGGCGGCGGTGGCTGGTCTGGGCGTCGCGTTGGTGCCGCGTCTTTACATCGGGGCAGAACTCGAACAAGGACGCTTGGTTGCGCCCTGGCCGGACGGCAAAGCGATTACCAAAAACTTCTGCCTTGTTCTTCCTGAACCGATCGAGTTGAGTGCACGGCCACTACAGGCATTTGCGAAATGGATTCTTGACGAAGCCCGGGGCGCAACGCCGTAAAGCCGCGCCCGAAACGCATCAGAAAATAGCGATCCGGCAGCGTTGCCATCCCGAGGCGGTCGCCTCGCTTCGCATTAACTGTCGCGAGTCGACGAACGGCCGTTGTAGCTTTGACAGCCGCCATAGTTGTGACGCGGGGTCGACGGGCCGTAACGGGTCGATGACAGTCGGTTACGGCCGGGCCGGAAATACTGGCGCACCCAGTAGCACGAACGAACAGCCGGGAAAGACCGACACGAAGAAGCCGACCCGCGATGGTCGGCTTTTTCTTTTGTGACGGATATCCCAAAAACGTAGGCTCCCGACGATCTGCCAGGTTTACGTCCTCATAACCTACGAGACTTATCGGTGAGCAGTTCTGAACTCAAAACAGACGCGTCGCAGCGGTGGATGATGTACAGCAAGGATGCATACGAAGGTGGGCGCATCATTCTAACCACTGAACAGAAACAGGCGGTCGAAGAAGGCAAGAAGTTCTCCCAACGCGCCTATGCCGATGTATGGGCAAAGGATGCTGCGCTCGTGCAGCGCGTCCGCTCGTTTCTCGGGACGAATTTCCATTGGCACCACCGATTGGCAAGGAATGGCGCTGACCTTGATGTCATACAGACCTTGCAGTCCATGACTCGCGGCGAGAGTGTCGTGTTAATCGCCGAGCAATCCCGCTCAGGTGGCGCCGTCGCGACGGCTACTCCTGCACAGCCGAAAATGCGCAGCTTTCGCGAGTCGTTGATGACCGAATACAGCATGACTTACGACGCTGCGACGGCCTACATTGAGCGCTATAACGACATGGTGGACCGCGCCAGTGCGGTTGCGGCCCGCTATGCGAACGGCGCCGCTCGTCGCTGGCCGACACCGCGGACGATCTGACGGAAACCGCTACGCCGTTTGGGGATGCACAGCCGTTCGAATAGGCTGAAGAGGCGCCGTCAGGCGACTCGATGGATCTCGCGGGCAACCTGACACCCAACATGGGCGCAGCCGGAAGCTGGTTCACGAATCCGGGCAGCGGCGAAATGCGCATGTACGGCCCGGTCGGTTTTCCTGTCGTCGATTTCGATCACGACCACGGACAAGGCATTCCGCACGCGCACAACTGGGAAGACAGTGGCGGCCCCTTCCCCATTCGCGGCCCCGGCGTGCGATTTTCGCCGCTCCCTTGATACCCAGCCGCACGATCATCCATCCAGCTATCGCACCTACACCCGTACTTGGTCATTATGAAAACCCGACACAACTACCACGACGCCGAGCTCGTCGGCTGCACATACTCTCGCGCTGATGCAACGCTCCTGCTCAGTTTCGCGTGCGTCGACGGGGAATTCGTCCACGAGACTGGACCTTTCGCGGGTGTCATAGTCGCAATCTGTGTCTTCGCGTGGCTAGCGAACCGAGCACGGTACACGATGCCTATCGATCTCATCGTGAAGCTCGAGGAGCGGTTCGACTCGCCGCAGATGCGAAAGTCCAACTCGAGGTGATCATCGGCAAGCGGCCGCAAGTGCGTAAGCGGCTGATGCTGACCGACGAAGAAATCCACGTCCTGACCAATGCCGCGATGAGCGAGGAAAACCGCTTGTCCGTCTGCATCCTGCTTGCAACGGGAGTTCGCGCTTCCGAGTTGTTCACCGCGCAACGGGCCGATGTGTTTCTCGACGCGGCGCGTTGGCATATGCCGGCGAGCTAGACCGGGCCGCGATGGATATTCCCCTTGCTCGGATCGTCGTTGAATGGTTCGAGCGCTTGACTTCAACGTGCGCTCCACCCCAAACAACTGACTGACGTTCGCGATCATGTCGATCGACGCCCCCCGTCCCCGGGACGCCATGATCATATTGGTGGCATCGGTGTCCGCCGACACCACCGGCACCCGCGCCCTCCGTACCGCGATAGGTCGGGGAAGTGACCCAATCGTCAGGCGGAGGACCCGGAAATTAAAGGACCGAAAACCAACGCCCAAGGTCGGGCTCAGCGCCACTCATGGCAAGCGCCCTGGCGAGCGTGAGTCCATCTGGGACGCAACTAGCGGAAGCCATAGACCAGGACCTTTTTCCCCTCAAAGCTTTCTTGCACACCTTGCTCGCAATTCGGTGGACACACTGCTTGGCCGTCCATGCTAGCGCCCGCAACGGTGACCGCCCTATAGACAACGGATTCGATGAGCGTCCCGTCGGCAGCGACGACGATATTCAGATCAGTCTCGACGCCGGCCGGCACGGCTCCGCCCGCCGTATAGACGATCTTCATGGTGCCGGTGCAATCCGGGTTCACCGTGTAGGTTCCGTTCTGGTTCGGATTGAATGTAGGCTGCCCCCCTTTCGGCAGCCCGCCGATAACCCCGAAGTCGGTGCGCGTAAAGCCGCCGTTGCCGTCGAACGTCACCAGGGCTACGTCATCGAGGATCGACGTAGAGGCGTACGGATGAACCTTGCCATCGGCACCTATCAATCCAAGAATCTCCCCGTGGCCGATAAACCCAAATGGTCCTTTTAGCGTTGCGTTCGAGCAAAGGCCGCCGCGGCCGCCATGGTCGCCGTGGTCGCCGTGGTCGCCGTGACCGTCGGCCTGCGCGGCGCCACTGAGCGAGAGAAGTGCAATGGCGGTTGCGGACAAAATGCTTAAATGCTTGATCTTCATGGTCATCTCCTTGTCACCGAATCAGGCGCGTAACGTTACAGCGCGCAGGGGCCCGCAGGGGCCTATAGCCTGCTGGGATGAGGCGCCCAATTCAAACAAATGAAATTAAAAAAACGGCCGCCGTGATACCTGGCTGCCGCCGTTTGCGGAGCAAGCGATGAGAGAACGAAAGCCTGTCGGCGCGGGCGGCTGTTCCCGAGGGTGGGCGAGGAATGCTTGAGCGTGCGCCGGAGTATTGAATAATGGAACGCTTCACCAGGCAGTCATTTTCGCCAGGTGTCGGCAGATACATGCAGAAGGGGTGCACGAAAATCCGCGAAATTGTGACTTCGTGAGTCGGCCATGCTTAAAGTCGCATAGCAAACAAATACTGTACTTCACGATATTCGGAGGATGCCTGATTAATTTCGGACAAAAGGCAGCCATATTTACAGATTGCAAACGTTCGCTTTCGCCGTGCAGCGAATGCCTGCGACTGCGTCGCAGGTCGGCCAGCACATAGGCGAGGATGCCTCGTTGTACCTCGGAAGCTGCCGTTGACGTGGCTTCCCTGTCATTGTCCGAAAAGGGTCGATTGGGTGCGCTCGCGCTCAGGCCTGGTTCGGCCATGAAGCGACCGTCGAAGCGCCAATCGGAACAGGCGCTGCTTTGCTCTTATTGGCCGTTCGTGGACGACGGGCCGCACACGAGTTGCCCGCGCAATGCATCAGCTATCTGCTGCAAGATGTCCGGTGGGAACACCTGCGCATCCAGAGGGCCGATCACCGAATATCCCGAACCAGCCGCGCCGTCGACGACTATCACGACTGCGCATCGCGCCTGGGTCATATCGCGGACAGTGTTGCATGCGGCATCAAATAGCCCTGCGGATTCACCACCAGGAACGACCTTTCGTGCGAAGTTGTCGCTCATAGTCTCTCTTGAACAGTGGATAACGCTCGTGAGCTGAGTGTCGTCAATGTCCCGCGGACATCTACTGCGCGGGACCTGTAGCGCAGCAAATGCCCATGTAGGACTCCGACAGTCTGGCTTCCGTGGCAGCAAGTCATTGCGCTCAGCGCTTTGGCACGAATCGTCGGCACGGCGACATGATCGACGCCGGCACTGCCACCTGCCTGTGCAATAGCCAGCCTTGTGCTTATCCGGTGAGATCGCAATCGGTCACGAGGCACCGCGGGCTGCGTGACTGATTGCGCACAATCACCAGGCGTACCGAAGACCCAGATCGCCCTGAACGCCCTGACGCCGGCCTCCTCCGTCCGACCCGCCCACCGCGAACTGGTAGCCGGCCTGGGCGTAGAAGCTCAGACGGAGGGTCATCTTCGCCGTGACGCCGGCCGCGAATTCCAGCCGCGTGGCTTCTTCTTTCAACGGCACCTGATCCGCGCCGAACATGGTCGCCGCACTCCCGCCCCAGTCGTGCCAGAGATTGACGCGGCCATAGGGTTGCCACACCTGACCATTGTCACCGTCGATGGTCCACTGCCCGCGTAGTCCGAGCCTTCCCGTCGTGCCCGTGGTCGAACCGAGATCCACCGGGCCAAGCCCGTCATTTTCCCCGTCGAAGCTAACCCGCTGCCAGAGTACCTGTATCTGCGGCTCCAACACGAAGCGGGGCCCGAGCGGCAGCGGCACGGGATAGCCAGCCTCCAGCGACGTCACGAAGCCGTTGCCCGTGGTCGGCAGCCTGGCGGACTGCGTGGTCGCTTCGCCCTGGTAGGACGTGCCTTGCAGCACCAGGTCGAGGTGCCAGCCGCCCGGGCCGTAATGCGTCCAATAGGCGCCGCCGGAATAGGCGTCGAGATTCAGCTTGCCGGTACGGCCCATTACGTAGGCAGTGGCCGTCGCATTGGTGACGAGCCCGTCCACATCCAGGTTGCTGTTGCCGTACGCGAAGTAGACGCCTGCCACGTCGCGATGGCCGGGGATCAGGCTGCCGCGCCAGACGTCCACGCCGGCCTGCACGCCGAGCAGTTGGCCGTTGGCTCGGGGACTGGCGAAAGCTTCATAGCGGTTGTCGATCTGCTGGCCGAAGAAGCGTCCCCAGGCCGAATGTCCCCAGCCTTCGCTGCCAGTGCCAGCAATTTCAGCCCTCAACGTATCGCCGATCCGCTCGTGCAACGTGCCGAGCATCGTAAAGCCCATCTGCCGGGCAACCGGCTGTACCACACCATAGGTGGCGAGTTCAGGCCCGATGATCGGATAGCTCACGCCGGGCTGTAGCGGGCTGGGTGGCGGATCGACGGGGAACGACGGGAAAGCCTCTTCCGGTGTCGTCGGGCCGACCGGCTGTCCGGGTGGCGCAGGCGTTCCCGGCTGTCCGGGTGGCGCAGGCGTGCCTGGCGGCTCCGGTTCTGTCGGGGACAATGGCACCGTCGGCGTGATCCCCTCAGGGGCGACGAAGCTCGAGCGGAGAAACCAGTCATTGGGCCGGCTACCGCCGATGCCGCCATGGAACAGGTAGTAATCAAAGGCCCCGGCACGTAACCTGCCGGTCAGCGCGAACGCATCGGACGCAGTCGTTCCTCCGTTGAGCGTCTGCACGATCTGGATACCATCAGCCACCGTTATGCCGCCAGGGCCGGTCGTGTTGTGGACCGTGAGGTTCGTCGCGCCGGTCGCGGTGCCACCGCTCACGATCAGCTTGTCCGACGGGGAGTCGTCGCTGCCGAGAAACGTGTTGAGCTGGAGGCTGCCGCCTGCGCCAGTGTAATTCTGCACCTGGAGCGTCTTGTAGCTGGCGGCCTGGCTCGGGTCAACCGGTGCCGTAAAGTGGATGTCGCTCGCGCTGTTAGTCAGGTTGGTCGCAGTAGAATTTCCCGTGACGGTCCAGTCCGTACCGTCGTGCAGCGTGACGGCTGTCGTGGTGCCGGCGCCAGTCGTGATTGCTCCGCTGAGCGTCGAGGTGCCCGCGTCGAATGTGGTCGCGGACGGAGACCCGGTGGTGCTGAGCAGGACACCGTTGTTGTCGGCGATGGTCGATCCCAGCGCCGTGATGTTCGCATTTGCGCCTACGACATGCAGCGAGTCGGCCGTCGACGTGACGCTTGTATTATTGAGCGCGAGCGTATTGGCCGTGCCCGCTGCCCCATTGACCAGCAGCCCGACCGTGCCGAAACCCGACGCCGTCACCGAACCGCCGGTGATCGCGAGCGTGCCGCCTTGCACTGTGCCGCCAGATGACTGGCTGGCCGTCACGCTGACAGGCACGTTGACCGCCGTGAGCGTCGCGCCCTGTGCCATCAAACCGGTTTCGCCGCTTGTCCCGTTCAGCGTGACGGAGCCGCCGCTCAATGCGATATTGCTATTACTGGTGGATTTCACCGCGGCATTTCCGCCCGAGGCGGACACGCTGATATCGACGCCGTTGCCAGTAAACGTACTACCGTTCTCCGACAGCACAGCAACTACCCCTCCGCCGGGAGATTTCAGGCTGAGTGCGCCACCGGTCAGGGCGATGTCTCCTCCATTGTTGCTGTGAGCGACAAAGTCCCCGCCGCCGCCTGCACCCGTCACGGTGACGTTGGTGCCGGTAATCTGGCTGCCCACGCCGTCAGCGAGAAGGCCCGTACCGCCGCCGCCGCCAGGTGCAAAGGCGATGTTTGCGCTATTCAGGAACGTGATGTGGCCGCCGGCGGTTGCTTTCGCCGCTGTGTTACCGCCGCCCGAAGGGAGGCCGATGACGAGATTGTTCGCCGTAATCGTACTGGACACCCCGATCGCAAAGAGGCCCACGAGGCCGCCGCCGTACGGAGCCGAAATGGCCGGCGGCCCGGCGACGTCATCTGGAGCAAGGCTGACCGACGCCCCTCCCGATGCCGTCACAGCAACCCCATACGGCGCGGCGAGAGTGACACCAAGTGCAGTAGTGGTGCCACTGCCCGTTGCAGTGATGCGGTTAACGGGGGGACGACCGAACAGGTGCCGCCGCTATTGGTGACGCCGCCTTGTCCGTCGGGCGCGCAGGCGGCCTGAACGACGGAAACGCTGCCGGCCATTACGAACCACGCGCACAGCGTACGCAATGCGTATACGACGCGTCCCTCGATGAAATGACCATCGACCCTCGATGGAGTTTTGACAAGCACGTTGTCTGGCATCATGGTCTGCCCTCAACGACGTAGTCTGAGTTCAGTTTTGTCGACGATCGCCCCTTATGCAATACTAAATATGACTTTATGCCGCACGTATTCCATGCGGCCAGAAACCACCGTCGGCTCCGTTGTCTTCTACATCACAGATTTGACGTGGTGGGGCGCTCCAGCGCTGGATGACGTCGGCGCGACTACCTTCGTCGGTGCGGCTCATTCTCGAGTGCGAATTCTTGTCCGCGAGCTATTGAAGTTCTGCGCATGACGCGTTTTAGCGCCTGTTGCGACACTCGCGGAGTTTTGTCGGAGGGCTGCAACAGGTCGTCCTGAGCCGGCCGCCGTCGGGCTCTGTGCGACCACGAGCGGTCATTAACTAATGGTCGCCGTGGAAGCTAATAGAGCTGGAGGCTTTACCACACGCTTATGTTTTAGATTGTGCATTCACCACATCTATTTTCAGTTCACTACCCTATATGTCGATTCCAGCAAAACTGTTGTACCTTGGTGCGGCAGGCGAGCACTATGTCATGTCGGAATGCTTTAGGCATGACCGAGAAGCGTTTAAGCTTCCCATTGATCGCGGCTTCGATCTGGTTGTAACTAATGCTTGCAAGCATTTGTCATTCCCTGCATCCACGATAGGCGCTTCGCAGCAACCTGCGCTGGATGAGATTCCGCTGTATTTACAAGTCAAGTCACGGCAAGTTCAGCCTAAGCAGGCTCCAAATGAGAATCGACCACGTTGGGAAGGGAGCTTCTCAATCAAAGAAAGCGATCTGTCGCTCATCTGTAATACCCCAAACGCGGCTTTAGCCTGTGTACTGTTCATTGACGCTAGTGACCAGCTCTCGAAATCTCGCACGACCTATGCCTGGTGGATGTCAAGTGCACATGTAAAGCGCTTGTATGAATCGGGGCACTTTATCAAGACAAATAATCCAGATCTGCGTGAGCTTTGGATTCGTTTTTCCGAGCCTGTATCTGACAAAACTCAAGCCCAGAACACTTACGTTTCGCTGTTCAAGCAGGACCAACGAAAGGAGGCTGCTGTCGGAGATCGTTCATCTGGAGAAATGATCCCCAAGAACTGTTTCGACTTTGGGAAGCTCTGTTGGGTCAATAGCCCCGCTTGACGTTGATTTTGTGTCCCAGATTTAGCCGTTTGCTTTGGGTCGACTTCAGTCCTCCGCGTTATCCGATGACAGTCGGTTACGACCAGGCCCGGAAATACTGGCGCACCCAGTAGCACGAACGAACAGCCGGGAAAGACCGACACGAAGAAGCCGACCCGCGATGGTCGGCTTCTTCTTTTGTGACGGATATCCCAAACGTAGGCTCCCGACGATCTGCCAGGTTTACGTCCTCATAACCTACGAGACTTATCGGTGAGCAGTTCTGAACTCAAAACAGACGCGTCGCAGCGGTGGATGATGTACAGCAAGGATGCATACGAAGGTGGGCGCATCTTTCTAACCACCGAACAGAAACAGGCGGTCGAAGAAGGCAAGAAGCTCTCCCAACGCGCCTATGCCGATGTATGGGCAAAGGATGCTGCGCTCGTGCAGCGCGTCCGCTCGTTTCTCGGGACGAACTTTCATTGGCACCACCGATTGGCAAGGAATGGCGCTGACCTTGAGGTCATACAGACCTTGCAGTCCATGATTCGCGGCGAGAGTGTCGTGTTAATCGCCGAGCAATCCCGCTCAGGTGGCGCCGTCGCGATGGCTACTCCTGCACAGCCGAAAATGCGCAGCTTTCGCGAATCGTTGATGACCGAATACAGCATGACTTACGACGCTGCGACGGCCTACATCGAAAACTATAACGACATGGTGGACCGCGTTAATGCGGTTGCGGCCCGCTATGCGAGCCGCGCCGATTCGTCACTGGCCGACACTGTGGACGATCTGACGGAAACCGCTACACCGCTCGGCGATGCGCAGCCGTTCGAGTACGCACCCGACGCAGCAGGCAGCGACACGGAGCAGATAGCTGGCATGCCATTTAAAGGAGCGCCCGGATCATGGACTTCGAGCATGCCCGGAACGATGCCGCAGTTGCGCCAGTACGGCCCGAATGGAACGCCGATGACGGATATCGACTTCGAAGCCCATCACGGGAACGCCAATCCACACGCGCATAATTGGGACGGCACGAGCCGCGACCAAGGCTGGCCGGTTTCAATACTTCCATAGACCCACTCATGACGATTACAGAATCACTCGAAAAGTTCGGTCACTTCCACGACTGGTATCTTGACATTGTTGCGACTGGACCGAACCGCGAACCGCGCACGCTGACTCTCGGCCTCTACCTCGACGACAAGCGCGCAACAGTCACTTTCGAAGGCGTGACCTGCGTTCACCTTGAAAATTGGGGATTGTTGAACATCGTCTACGCGATCCGGTTACTACGACCGGACGACGCGGGCTACATCCGTGCACGAGACATTCTGGCAAAGACAGAACGCCTAAGCGATCTTAACGGGGCTAACGTGGCCTACATGTACGCCACGCTGGGGGCAGAAATCGCGGTTGAGTTTGGCTCGCTGCGGATCGAGTCCACGTGATGCGAGGGCGAGCGCCGCGGAGCCCTGCGCTTTTCCTGCTGAAAGCTGTACGGCGGCCCGCGCGGCGGGTCCGGGAACCCTTCCAAGGGGAAAGGGAATCGGAGATCCAAAGCAGCATAGGACATCCGTCGAGGAGCGGCAGGCGGTACTAGCTGTTGCTCACGCGTGGCGGGGCCTTCACGCTTTTTTGCCTTTGCGTGAGACGGAGCGCTTGCTGGCACCCTTTGAGAAGCGATGACGATTGCCAAGGAGCTCGACCAGCCGTGTCTCGCATTCGGAAAACGAGTACCCGCGCCGCTGCGAGATCATGAACGTGAGGGGGCGCATGTGCCATGCGCGCCGCTGGAGTTCGACAAGTGTTCCATTCGCGAGGTCTTCCGCAACCACATGATGCGGCATGTGCCCCCAGCATAAGCCTCCCCTGAGCAAATCGTGCTTCGCGCCGAGGTCATTCACCAGCCACTGGCGTTCACCGGCGACCCCCTGTTGCGTCTTTTCCGCATCGGGCTGATTGTCGGTGACGACGAGCTGGATGTGCCGGCCAAATTCCTCGCGCGGGATCGGCCCCGCGATTGCAGCCAGCGGATGCGATGGCGCGCAGACGGTCACCATTTGCGCTTCACATAAATGCTGCCTTTCTATGGTACCCGGGCTCAGTTCCGGCACGTCGGTGATCGTCACCGCCAATGCGCACGTGCCTTCTAGAACCAAACGCTCGCCGCCTTGCATGGTCGTCATGCGCAGATTGATTGCAACGGTTGGACAGTCCGACTGCAGGCTACGCAGGCATTCAATCAGGTGCGCGCGCGGAAAATAGGTATCCACTGCGATCGAGACCTGTGGTACCCCGGCTTCAGCAATCGCCACCGCGCGCATCTTCATTTCCTCGGTGCGTGAGATCACCCCACGAGCATCAGGCAGGAGGCTGCGGCCTGCGGCCGTAAGCGTCGCTTTGCGAGCGTTGCGCTCGAACAGCATCACATCAAAGGCACTCTCGAGCGCGCTGATCGCGTGACTGATCGCTGACTGTGCACGCCTGAGCTCCCGTGCAGCCCCGGAAAAGCTTCCCTGGTCACACACGGCAACGAAGGCCCGAAGTTGATTGATGGTGACGTTATCGAGCATACATATCCAAAGAGTAGATGGTATCCATAGATATTTAGTCAATTGGCTTCATGAATCAAGACCTCCAGAATCGTGTTTGTCACTTTTGCTTCGGCACTCGCAGTCAAAGGGTTCGGGTTCTATGTGTTCATGTGGTTCATGAATACAGTTCCCTGCTCCCGAGCAACTCCAACGAAGGATGCATGACATGAACAGACTGAATGGAAAGACCGCCGTGATCACCGGTGGCGCTACCGGCATCGGCCGCGCCACAGCAAAGCGCTTTGTCGAGGAGGGCGCCTTCGTCTTCATCTTCGGCCGGCGGCAGGAAGCGCTCGACGCCGCTGTGGCCGACCTCGGGCCCAATGCCCGCGCGGTGAAGGGCTCGGTCTCCGATCTGGCCGACCTCGACCGACTCTACGCGGCGGTGAAGGCCGAGCGCGGAACCCTCGATATCGTCGTCGCCAATGCCGGGGCGGGAAGCCAGCTTGCGCTTGGCAAGATCACCGCCGAGCACATTGACGAAACCTTCGATACCAATGTGAAGGGGACGATCTTCACGGTCCAGAAGGCACTGCCGCTGATGGGCAAGGGCGGTTCGATCATCCTGACCGGATCAAGCGCCGGCACCACGGGCGCCCCGGCAATGAGCGCCTACAGCGCGAGCAAAGCGGCGGTGCGCAACCTCGCGCGGACCTGGGCGGAGGACCTGAAGGGCACCGGCATCCGGGTGAACGTGC
Source organism: Paraburkholderia sp. TE9906 (assembly GCF_056279605.1). Taxonomy (NCBI): domain Bacteria; kingdom Pseudomonadati; phylum Pseudomonadota; class Betaproteobacteria; order Burkholderiales; family Burkholderiaceae; genus Paraburkholderia; species Paraburkholderia sp. TE9906. Next base: position 748,579 of record NZ_JBWCCT010000002.1, on the reverse strand, counting down.
TGTCGCCCGGGGCGACGGCGACCGAACTCGCGAAGGAAGCGCTAGGCGAGGAGGGCCAGAAGGTCTTCGCCTCGATGACTCCGCTCCAGCGCATGGCTGATCCGGCGGAGATCGCAGCGGTGGCCGCCTTTCTCGCGTCGCCGGATAGCAGCTTCATGACCGCCAGCGAGGTCGCCGTTGACGGCGGCCTTGCGCAACTCTGACGCGCCAAGCCCGGCCGGGCGCTCCATTCGATTATTCGGAGCGTCGGGGGGAGCGGCAAACTGAAGGAGAATATATGAGCTACGCAATTATCGGCTTCGGCAATATCGGCCAGGCCCTGGCCAAGGCGTTTGCCCGCAACGGCATCGAAGTATCCGTTGCAACCACGCGCGACCCGGAAAGCTTCGCATCCACTGCGGCCGCGATCGGACCCACGATCATTCCCAAGAAACTGGCGGAAGCGGTCAAGGCAGACATTGTCTTTCTCGGTGTCCGTTTCGAGGCGCACCGGGAGGTCGCGAAGGCGCTGCCGAACTGGCAGGGCAAGACCATCGTCGATGTGACCAATGCCTACGGGGTGCCCCCTGAGGAACTGGGGGGACAACCTTCTTCCAAGGCCGTCGCGCAGGCCTTCACTGGCGGCAGACTGGTTAAGGGCTTCAATCATTTGGGCGCTGCAGTCCTTGGCGAGGATCCGGCCGTACATGGTGGCAGGAGAGTCGTGTTCCTGGCGAGCGACGACGACGGCGCCGCAGCGGAGATTGGTGCGCTTGCGGAAAATCTCGGTTTCTCGACGATCAAACTTGGCGGACTTTCGGAAGGCGGACTGCTCGTGCAGGCGCGTGGAAATAGCTGGGGTCGACTGATCTTTAAGGACCTGGTCAAGTTCGACGGATGAATCGTGATCGCAAACTTCGATGCGATCCTGCCGCGTGGACAAAGGGCAGCCGCAGTTTGATTGAAGCGAGGGCGACGCCGGCGGTGACCATCGCACCAACTCGACGGGACAGTGTGGACCCGCCACCAATCCCAGGGCAACGATCATCGGCAAGCACGTTGAACTGTTGACTTCCCAGGCGACAATCCTGGTCGCCTCCTGATCTTCGGGCGATTGCGCCGATCCGTGCAGATCGATCCGGGCATGCAATACATCCTTGTCGATGAGCCGGCTTCGACCATGCACGGAATCATGCCGCAGTTGCGTCGATACGGCCCCGCGGCACGCCTGCACCGGATATTCCGCACTGCGCCGCCCTCCCCTCTGGCCCTCAATTTCCCATTTGACGCCCCTCGGTCGAGGGGCGTATAACCATCCCATTGGATGTTAAATGGATTCCAGCAGGATTCCCTCCGGAGTTAAAGTGCCCAAACTCAATCTCGTCGGCAGCTCCCGCCCCAAAGGCGGCGAGACCGAGAAAATCACCATCAACCTGGGGCCGATCGACCTCGGCCAGATCGATCTGCTGGTCGAAGAAGGCTTTTACACGAATCGCACCGACCTGATCCGCACGGCGATCCGCAATCAGCTTGCCGTGCACGCACAGGTCGTCACGGAAACGGTGACGCGCCGCGCGATGGTGCTCGGCTTGCAGCACTTCTCGCGACAGGATCTCGAAGCAGCTCAGGCCGCGCACGAGCAGCTCGACATTCACGTACTCGGCCTCGCCAGCATCGCCGCCGACGTGCCGCCGGAACTCGCGGCTGCCACCATCGCCTCGGTCGTCGTGCTGGGTGCCTTTCACGCGTCGCCGGCGGTCAAAGCGGCGCTTGCCGGCCGCATCAGCTAGGCGTCTGCCTCGACTCATCGCATCGCTGAACCTCGGCATGTCGCCGGTTCACTCACGCCACCACGCAAGGCAATGCAACCCACCATGAACATGAACGAAGATTTCCTGAAGTCGATGAAAGACGCCTTCGATCTGCTGCGTACAAAAGGTCCCCAGGAAGCGACCGCAGCGGTTCAACGCGCGCTCGCGGGCGCCAACGCTCAAGGGAGCGACGCGCAGACAGCGCAACCGCGATCGACGGCGAGCGATTGGACGCGAGCATGGCCCGAGATTCAAACCCAGGCACAAGCACAGGCTCAGGCATACCCCCACGCGCGCCCGCATGCCCCTGCCCCCTACACAATCGACGCAGACACACCCGGCGCCTTCAGCACTCACACTTTCAGCAACAGCGCGGGCCAGCGTCAATACAAGCTGTACGTGCCGGCCGTCTACAACCACGAGCCGATGCCATTGATCGTCATGCTGCACGGCTGTACCCAGAATGCCGACGACTTCGCGGCCGGCACGCGCATGAACGAAATGGCAGAGCGTCACGGCTTCATCGCCGTCTATCCGAATCAATCGCAAGCAGCCAATCATTCGAAATGCTGGAACTGGTTCAAGCCTGCCGATCAACAGCGCGAGCACGGTGAACCGTCATTGATCGCGGGGATCACGCGCGAGGTGATGACGCGTTATCGCGTCGATGCCACGCGCGTGTACGTGGCGGGTCTGTCGGCGGGCGGCGCGATGGCGGACATCATGCTGAAGACCTCGCCCGAGCTGTACGCCGCCGCCTGTGTGCATTCGGGGCTCGCCTACGGATGCGCGAAGGACCTGCCCTCCGCGCTCGCCGCGATGAAGGGCGGCAAGCCGCCGCGCGCCCGCATGCGCGCCGCACCGCAGCGCCCGCTGATCGTGTTTCATGGCGATGTGGATACGACGGTGCATCCGTCGAACGCCCTTGAGCTCGTTGCGAGCTTCGAGGCAAGCGCCACGACGGTCGCCCCGGCGTCGGCGTCGGCGGCGGGGGCGTCAGGCAACAGACGCGCCGCGACGTTGCAGCGACTCGTCGCGGAGAACGGCGTCGAGGCGGAGTATTGGTCGATTCACGGCGCGGGGCACGCGTGGGCCGGCGGCAGTCAGCGCGGCTCGTACACGGATCCGGCCGGGCCGGACGCTACAGCGGAGATGCTGCGATTTTTTCTTGCTCATCCACGAGCGTAACAAGCGGCCTAAACGCGACGGTCGAGCGTTTGAACACAGCGCTACGCTCTGGCTCACGTCATGCAACGGCGCAGTGCGGAGTTGGTGAAGCGAATATCCCAGACGTGGCGTGTTTTGCGCCATCCGCACTCGAAGCCGACGCGGTAATCGCCTCCCTCGTCGACTCCTACATCAAGACGCGCACGGGCGACGACGAGTCGGCACATCAACGCCTTCAAGCAACTTCAGGCACGCGCCAGGCAAAAACACAGCATGAGGTTCGTGGACCACGCATCACAAACGCTCGCGTCTTCGTCGCCCACGGCACTCGAAGCGAACCTCGCGAGAGCGCGCCACGTACGCTACGCCCAGCCACGCGCCACCGACCTCAAGCCGCCACCGGGCAACCCGCCTGTTCAAGCGCCGCTTGCGCATGCGCCTGCAAATCGCCGCTGGCGAGCGGCACGTCGGGCGTACGCACCCATGCGGCGATGCGCAGCGTCGCACCGCCATCGTCCGGATAGCTGGCGACCGTGACGACCGGCGCAAGCGTCGCGCCGCTCAACACGCGGGGTTCGTCGGCGACCAGTTTCTTCAGTTCGCCGATCGCAGCATCGACGTCCTTGCGCTCGGCCAGTTCCACTTCGACTTCGATGCGCTGCGTGCCACCGCTGCTGTAGTTGATCACCGGATTGCTCCAGATCTGGCTATTCGGCACGAACACCGCGTTGCCGTCGCCGCGCTCGATACGCGTCGTGAACAGGCCCACTTCGCGCACGATCCCGGCAGCCGCGCCAACGCCCTCGATCACGTCGCCGACGCGAAACGGCCGCAGCAACAGCAGCATCATGCCGGCTGCGATGTTCTGCAACGTACCCTGCAGCGCAAGGCCGATGGCGAGGCCGGCTGCGCCGAGCACGGCGAGCACGCTGGCGGTCGCGATACCGACTTCACCGAGCGCCGCGATGAACGCGAGCACGCGCACCGCCCACGTGCCCATCGCGGCGAGCATCGGTGCGAGCGTCGGGTCCGCGCGCGTGCGCGCGAGCGCTTTGGCGAACATCGCGCCGACACGGTTCGACAGCCACCAGCCGACCACGAAAATCAGCACGGCCAATACGATATGAAGGGCGTCGTGCGTGATGGTGACGATCAACGACGGCTGAAAATGCATTAGACGGGCAAAGAGGTCGTTCATCGTAAGTCTGCGTTCCAGTGCGGGAAATTTTCTCCCGATGCGGGTAGCAGGATATGTTCCCGCCCGGCCGGGTGAGCATGGCGAGGCACATCGCTTGCTCCCGTCCTTGTCTGAATGACTCGCCCAAAATCGATTCCCGAGATCCGCAAATGAAGGCCTATCCGAGGCTTCAGCGACGTGCGCGTCGATTGCGCCCCAATCAATCGAGGAGTGCCCGATGTCTTCTCCCCATCTGAAACTGCACGATCGCGTCAGTTGGAATACGCCGCAAGGTATGACGCAAGGCAGGATCGTGCGTGTCATTTCTACTCACACGACTGTGGACGGCAGAACTATCGACGCATCGGAATCCGACCCGCATTACGAAGTGGAAAGCGAGAAAAGCGGCAAGCATGCCGTGCATCGCGGCGATGCGCTGCGGCATCTGGAAGATTGAAACGTGATGAGCGCGAGGTTGTACGCAGGCCCCCGGTCGAAGAGAGGGTCGAGGCCAAGGTACGTCACTCGCCGCCCAAATTCACCAGGCAGTTTGATATGGATCGCTAACCACTACACACATCCCACCATCCCGAGCGGCTTCAACACATTCCGTAACGCCGCAATCGTAATCGGCCGGGAAAACCAGAACCCTTGCGCCTCGTCACACCCGAGCGCTTCAAGTTGCGCGGCGTGCGGGCGCATCGCTGCCGTCGCACGGATGCGCAACGATGCCGATGCTCGCAGTCACGTTCAGCGTGGTCCCGGCGTAGTCGATCGCTTCGGCGTTCGCTTCGGCGTTATTAGAAGAGCACACCAGCCCGCTTGCTCCCCAGAGCGTCCCGACTCCCTGTACAAGCACCCATTTACGCCGTCACTCAGGACCCGGACTCCGCGCGCGGCAACGCCGCTTCGATGAACACCGCGCACAGCGCTTCCATGCCCTTCGCGTCTTCCTCATCGAAGCGCGCGACGACCGGGCTGTCGACGTCCCACACGCCGATCAGCGTGCCGTCCGGCGCGACGAGCGGCACGACGATTTCGGATTGCGACGCCGCATCGCACGCGATATGGCCGGGAAAATCGTGCACGTCGCGCACGACCTGGGTCTGACGGGTTTGCGCGGCCGTGCCGCACACGCCCTTGCCAAGGGCGATGCGCACGCACGCGGGCTTGCCCTGAAACGGTCCGACGACCAGTTCGCGGCCATCATGAAAGTAGAAGCCGGCCCAGTTCAGATCGCTCAGCGAATGAAACACGAAGGCGGAAAAATTCGCGGCGTTGGCGATCCAGTCGGATTCGTCGGCGAGCAGCGCGCGCGCCTGGGCGACCAGTTCTGCGTAATGCGCGGCTTTGGGCAGATGCGAGGCGGAGGAGACTTCGAACATGACGGTGTCCGTGATGAAAGCGGAAAGAGAACAGCAAGGGTGTGCAGTTTAAAGCAAGCGGGCGGTTAGTTCATGGTGTGGCACCTTGCTGCGCGGCGCGATGCCGTGTCGTGTCGCTCCGCGCGGTGCCCTGCCGCGCTTGCCGCGCTTTGCATGTCACGCGCGGCCCTCAACCGTCAGCCTCGCCGGCTTTCCACCCAATCACGAGAAGCCCCGCACCGCGCCCGACCTTCGGCCGCCGATTTACTGATCGACGCCGATAATCACGCTCGACGCCTTGAAAATCGCGGTCGCCGCTTTACTGCTCGCGAGGCCGAGGCGCTCGACGCTCTCGTTGGTGATGATCGCCGCGATCTGCGCACCGCCCGCGCTGATCGTCACTTCGGAGTTCACTGCGCCCTTCGTCACCGCCGACACCGTGCCGGCGATGCAGTTGCGCGCCGACACCTGGTTCTTCGCGACGTCGACCATCACGATCACCGACGACGCCTTCACCAGCGCAACCGCCTTCTTGCCGGCTGCGAGGCCGAGCGACGTCGCACTGCCATGCGTGATGATCGCGACGATCTCCAGACCGTCCTGAGTGCGCAGCGTGACTTCGTCGTTCACGGCGCCGTGTTTGACTTCGGCCACTTCGCCGGCGAATTGATTGCGCGCGCTGGTTTGCATGTCGTGCTCCTTGCTTGATCAGAGCGCCTCGCACGAACGTTGCGAGGCGGGATTCAGGTATGAAACGGCTAATGGAATGCTTGCCGGCTGCGCCCGCCTGCTCATGACGTGGCGTCGCGCGCACTCGCGCTGAGCGTTCCGAATCAGTATCAGAACACAGAAGCGTCGAGCATGGGCATGCGTAACGCAGCGCCGGCTCAACACGGCGCAACACGGCACAACGCAATGCGCGTCGCGGACACCGTATCATCGTGTCCTTCGATCCTTCGTGCCGAACTCCATGTCCGTTGCCGTCCTGTCCCGCTTCGCCGCTTCATGGCCGAACGCGTGCCGCGCCGCCGCGCTGTGCGCCGCTCTCACGACGCTCGCCGCGTGCAGCACCCCGCCGCCGCGCGACGCGCACACACCGGTCGATACTGTCACGCTGTTTCCGCTAGCCGCTTACGACCAGAACGTCGATCACTGGCTCAAACCGGACAGCCCGGGCTACGACCAGCCGTTCTTCAGCGCGGCGGATCAGCAGGCGCATTTCAGGGCGCTCTACGCGCGCTACTTCGGCACCGGCGCGAACGCAGCGTCGCCGTGGAATTCGGTCTACGTGACGACGCGCGTGTATCGCCAGCAAGGCGCGGACATCGCCGCATTGCAGCAGCGCCGCATCGCCAAATTCGACAACACCGGCAGGAGCGGCGCGGCGCTCGGCTATGGCGAGAACTTCCGCCCGCACGACAAGGCATGGATCGATGCGATCGCGCGGAACATGGACGTCGGGCAGTTCACGCACGCGCCGGTCTATCAACCCGGGCGCCGCGCAATCGCCGCTACCAACCTGATGGTGCGCGAACTGCCGACCACCGATCCCTCGTTCTACGACCATCGTCTGGCCGGCGAAGGCTATCCGTTCGACAACCTGCAGATTTCGGCCACGCGGCCGGGCACGCCGTTGTATGTGCTGGGCAGCAGCGCCGACGGCGCGTGGCACTACGTGCAGACGCCCGACGTGCAGGGCTGGGTGCGTAGCGACGGCGTCGCGATGACCGACGACCGCTTCATCGACGCATGGCGCGCCGCGACCGGCAAATCGCTCGGCGCGGTGACGGTCGCATCGGCGCCCGTGCGCGACAGCGGCGGCGTGTTCCGCTTCGACGCGCCCGCAGGCACGATGTTGCCGCTTCTGCCGTCGTCGCCGGACTCGCTGGCGCACGACGGGCGGCAAACGTCCGCCGACGCAAGCATCAGCGAGACCGACAACCAGGCGGCCGGCATTACCCCGCTCCCCGCGATGCGCGAAGTATTCGTCCCGGTCCGCGATACCGATGGCCGCGCGCTCATCCGCACCGCTACGCTGAGCGAAGCGCAAATCGCGCCCATGCCGCTCGCCGCCACGCCGCGTCATCTGGCGATGCTGATGAAAACGCTGATCGGACGGCCGTATGGCTGGGGCAACAGCGGGCTCTATAACGACTGTTCGTCGGAACTGCAAAGCATCTTCGCCGCGTTCGGCGTATGGCTGCCGCGCCATTCGTCGACGCAGATGAGCGCGGGACGCATGATCGACCTGTCCGCCTCCGCCCCCGCGCAGCGGCTCGACTATCTCGCCCGGCACGGCGCGCCATTTCGCACGCTGATCTACATCGGCGGCCACGTGATGCTGTACATCGGCAACACGACGCGCGACGGCGTCACGGTGCCGGTCGTCTATCAGGACGTGTGGGGCTTACGGCCTGCCGACAACAGCCGGCGCGCGGTGATCGGCGGCTCGGTGATCCTGCCGCTCTTCGAGCACATCCCCGAGGATGGCACGCTGCAATCGCTGGCGGCCACGCGAACGTTCCAGATCAGCATTCTCGGCACGCCGGACGGGGTTTTGCCACCGCCGTCTTCCGCGCCGCCGGATGAAGACAATCCGGCCGGTTGAATGGGTTTTGGCGGGTGCTGGCGCGAATCGCGGCCCCACACCGAAAATATTTTTCCCGGAGTGTCGATTCAACTGCCCTGGACTCGTCGTAACGTTGAAGACCTGGCTCACGCAGCCAGTCTTTCACCTCGCGAACCTGTTACTTCAAGGAGTCACCGTCATGACCAGCGCCGCCGTCAAACCGATCCCCGACGGGATGCACTCGCTTACCCCGTATCTGATCTGCGCCAACGCCGCGGACGCCATCGCGTTCTACACGAAGGCCTTCAGCGCGGTCGAACAGTTCCGCCTGCCGGGACCGGGCGGCAAGGTGATGCACGCCTGCCTGAAGATCGGCGACTCCATGCTGATGCTGACCGACGAGTGGCCCGACCATCAGGCATTCGGCCCGAATACGCTGAAGGGCACGCCGGTCACGATTCACCACTACGTGCAGGACGTCGACGCCAGCTTCAAACAGGCCGTCGAGGCCGGCGCGACGGTCCTGATGCCGGTCGCCGACATGTTCTGGGGCGACCGCTACGGCCAGTTGCAGGACCCGTTCGGCCATCGCTGGTCGCTCGCCACGCACACACGCGATCTGAGCGCGGAAGAAATCCAGCAGGCCATGGCCACGATGAAATGCGACTGACGCGCCAGTCAAGCGCAAGCAGCGCAAGCCCGATCCGCCTGACAGAAGGAGAACCGTCATGCAAAAGATTGCGCCGTGCCTGTGGTTCGACGGCAATGCGGCAGAAGCGGCCCGCTTCTATACGTCCGTGTTTTCCGCTTCGCGCATCGCCACCACGATGCATTACACGGACGCCGGACCAGGCCCGGAGGGCGACGTGCTGGTCGTCACGTTCGAGATCAAAGGCCAGGAGTTCATGGCCTTGAACGGCGGCGCGCAATTTCCGTTCACCCCGGCCATTTCGCTATTCGTGCATTGCAGCTCGCAGGCGGAGATCGACCATTACTGGTCGAAGCTCCTCGACGGCGGCAAGCCGTGGCAATGCGGCTGGCTGCAGGACCGCTTCGGCGTGTCGTGGCAAATCGTGCCCGACGCGCTCGGCGACATGCTGCGCGACCCGGACACCGCGAAAGCAAGCCGCGTGATGAAAGCGATGATGCAAATGGTCAAGCTGGATGTCGCGCAACTGGAGCACGCGTATCGCGGCGCAGAGTAAGCGGTTCTCGCGCCGCCCGTCGGCCACGGCAAGCCGCTCACGCGGTGTCGCGGCCGGCGGGCAGCGCGTTTTGCGGCGCGACCAGCGCCGTCATCTTTGATAGCATCGGTGTCGACCCATAAACGACGGGACATCCACGGTGCGCGTCAATCATCAGGCTTTCTTCTGCTCGCTATTTGTCGCGCGTCTCGCCGATCAGATTCTGCTGTTTCTCGTCCCCCTCGTCGTGTTCCAGACAACACGCCAGGTCTCGTGGTCGGGCCTCGCGTTCTTCATCGAAACGCTGCCGCGTTACCTCGTGTTCCCTTTCTTCGGCGCGCTGTGCGATCGCGTTTCGCCGCTCAGGCTGATGCGCGTCAGTCAGACCGTGCGGGCGCTGACGTGCTTCGGCGGCGTGCTCGCGTACCTGCTGTTTGGCGGAATCGGCTGGCTGATCGCGCTCTCGGCGATCTGCGGCGTGTTGACGAGCCAGGGGCTGGTGGCACGCGAGGTGATGCTGCCGCAAATCTTCAGCACGCAGCAGTTTCAACGCGTGCTCGCCTACTCGCAACTCGCCGACCAGTTGGGCTTCGTCCTCGGTCCGATGCTGGCCGCGCTGCTGCTCGGCTGGTGGCGTTGGGAATGGGTGGTCGGCGCCACCGGCGTGCTATTCGTCGCCGCCGATGGCGCGCTGCTGCTGTGGCGGCGCACGAGCGGCTTCGAGCCCGGAAATCCGCTGCCCGCTCTCGCGGGCCACTGGACCCGGCCGCTGCGCATCGCGCTGCGCCATGTGCTGGTGCTGCCGGGTCTGAAGAAGCTCGTGCTGCTCGCAGCCGCCGAAAACCTCGTGATCGGCGTGACGCTCGCCACGTCGGCTGCGATGGTGACTGGCTATCACGCGCAATCGAACCACTACTATGCCGCGCTTCAAACAGCCGGCGCCGTCGCCACGGTGCTGATCCTGTTGACCATCGCGCGAACCGCATGGCCGGCCAAGGTGCTCGGCCGGGTCGCGTTCGTGGCGATCTGCGCGGGCGGCGTGATCGCCGGCGCAAGTGCCGCGCCTCGCGGTTACGCACTCGGCTTCCTGCTGATCGTCGGCTTCGACAAGATGTTCAACGTCTACATTCGCGGTGCGCGCCAGCGGATCATTCCGCCGGAGGACTACGGCAAGACGACCGGCGTCGTGATCCTGCTGAACAACCTGACACAACCGCTCGCCGGTCTGCTGGTCGGTCTGTTCTCGGCGCGCACGCAAACCGGACCGCTGATCGTCACGCTGTCGCTGGCGATGGGCGGCATCGGCGCGGCGGTGTCGCTCGGCTCCTCATTGCTGCGACGCAAGCGCGCGCTGGCGCTCGGTGAATGACGCGGCATGCCAATTAATGGCACGCGTAGCGACGCGTGGGCGGGGGCGGCGCGGTGAATTACCAGCTTTACACTGACTCGGCCCACACCAGCGCCTGGGGCGACGGCAACTCGGGCACGACGATGGCCATCTTCACAGGGGAGCGGCAACGCGGTGTCGATCAAGGTGTACGGACTCGTGCTGGCGAAGAGAACGCCGGTGCCCGGCAACTATAGCGACACGATTACCGCGACGATCAGTTGTTGAGTGGTGGTTCGAACCCGATTCGCGATGCGGACTGGATGCTGAGCGTGTCGGCATTCGCACACCGAAACTTTACCGGTTTGGCACGGCGATGCGCGTCGAGCGGCTCGCACGGCACGGGCGATATCCATGAGCGATGGGGTCGGCGCGCTCCGTTAGATTGATTGGTTCAACTCACCTGAGCGGTGGTTTGGGGTCCAGAAGTTATCAACAGAATCTGTTCAAAAATCTGTGCATAACTGCAAGGCAAAATCCGCAAGCCGTTGACGCAATTGCCATTTTCGTTGCGATGCCGAAGTTGAGCAGACTGCGCACCGTTGCGATGCCGATGATGGGCCGGTTGCGTTTCACGCACGCGCCGCTCGTGCGTCGTTCAAGTCTCGCCACCGCATCACTCACGCCTCAATCCCGCACCGCTCCCGACGCCACACCGCGCTCCCCCGCCTGCGCCACCGTCGCGTTGCGTGCCTCTTCGCGCCACTGCTGCCGCGAGCGCACCATTCTGCGCACGGCGAGCCGCGCCATCCTGACCCAGCCCGAAGGCCGCGGGTCGGCCAGCATGCTGAGCGCGCGCGCATAGTCGAGCGTGAGGCCGGGAGTCCACGCCATCGTCGCGGCGCGTTTGCGCAGTTGCGCGGCCACCCACAATTCCGGTGTCGTGATCACGCGCAGAAACGGCCGCCAGCCGCCGAGGTTGCCCCACACGCGCGCCGATGCGCCCTCGAGCGCGGCCTCCAGCGCGCGCGACACACTGCTCGAACAGTTGCGATGCGTCAGGTTGTAGGTCGTGTCCTGCCGATAGGTCTCCCAGAAGCGGCGCAAGCGGACCGGATCGTAATTGCGGATGCGTACCTGCACCGTCGACGGACACCACGCCTTCGATTCGGTCGGGTAGTCGGGCTGGAACACGCCGGGCACGTCGTTCTCGCGCGTGGCGCGCAACAGCCGCGTGAAATCGTCCGGTGAACGATCGATCTCCACGCCCGGGTACAGGCTGATGTAGATGCCCTCGGGCGATTCGAGCGCGGCATGCCCGGTCGATATCACGCCATTGCGGTCCACCGCCGCGATATAGCGGTCGACGATCGGCTGCCGCCGCGCCTCGCTTTTAGCGGATCCCACCGGAGTCCACACGTGCACGGTCAACGCGGCTTCGTCGGCGGCGGGCGGACCATCCCATTCGAGCGTGCCCGTCCGTCCGGGCGACGCCGCGCTGGCTGGCGCAGCGGGTGCGGCCGCTGCATGCGCGGCGGCATCGTCGGCGGCCACCGCCGGGTTCGACGCGAGACGCCGCACACGCGTGCTCAGCAGAATCAGGTTCCAGCCGCCGAACATCAGCCCGAGGCCGAGACAGTACGGCACGGTGCCCACGTAGTGCGTCGGGAACGGTTGGAAGAAGAAAATCGCCAACGCGATTTCGAGGCTGCCGCCGATGATCGCGAGCCGCCATGTGCGATAGCGGACCACCCTTGCGGAAACGATCTGCAGCAAGCCGTCGGCCAGAAAGAGCATGCCGAAGATCATCGACAGAATGAAATGGCCACGATGATGGCCGGCGAGAATCAGCGTCGCGGCAAAGCTGAACGCGAAGCCCTTCACGTAGCGCAACGTGCGTTGGCCGCCCATGCCGGTCCATGCGACGGCCAACGTGCAGAGTCCTTCGAGCAGCAGCAATACCGCGAACGGCGTGATCGGAAAATAGAGCGCGTTATCGAGCGCGTCGATGAATATCACCACCCCGAGCAGCACACTCAGCCAGCCGATGATCCGCAACGATCGCCAGCGGGTACGCAGATAATCGACGCCCAGCAGAATCATGACCAGACGAACCATCGCAAGCCCTCCCTGGCGGATGCACGAGTTCGATCGTCATCTTATACAGATTCGATGCGCACAACGGCGCGATGCGGCGGGCGCGCTCGCGCGGACGCAGAACAAAATCGAACGACGGCTTAAACGGATTCGTGCGATGGCTGCCAACGCGCCTTCGCCGACGACGCGCGCGCACCGCGCCTGCCGATGCTCAAGACGGCGTACGGTTGGTCGTGGGGAGTAGCGTGCAAGGATGCACGCTGGTCGAGATCGCAGCCGGACCGATTCGCGAGCTTGCCGCACACCGCCCCGCAGCGCGATGCCCTGAGCGTGAAGACCAGAATTCGACCACGCAGGATTCAGATATCGCGAATCCAGCATGGTCGATGCCGCCACCTCGATGCACAACACGCCGGTCCTTGCCGAACCAGCGCGCGGATCAGGCCGCCGCAGCCTGCGGGAGCGCGTCGCCCTGCTCACCGCCCAACGCGTCGAGCAGATCGGTCAGCATGCGGTCGAGTTCGGCTGTCATCAGCGTGACGTCGGAATCGAAACGCTCGTCGTCGTTCTGCGCGGTCGGGTCGCTCGCTTCCTTCAGCACGTCGAGCGGCGCGATGCGCTTGATCGTCAGCGAGGGCGTCAGCACGAACGACACGCGGTCGTTCCACGTCATCGCGAGGCGCATGCACTGCTTGCCCGCTTCGATATGACGGCGCATATCTTCGGTATCCAAAGTATGTCCGACGTAGCGCACGGTAGCGTTGCCTTCGGTGGGCGAGCGCAATTCGGTATCCTGGTCGAGCGTGAAGCCCGCCGGACCTTCCCCGGAGAGGAGCCAGCCGGTCATCGCCGCGACCGGCGACTGCGTGACGCGCACCGTGCCGAGCGGCAGCTGATCGATCGACTTCACCAGCAGGCCGCGTACTTCGTCGGCGACCGTTTGCGAAGCCGCGTCGATCACGAGCCAGCCGTTCTTGCAATCGATCCACACGCGCGTGTCGCGGCGAATGCTGAAGGCGCGCGGCAGCAGTTCGTCGGTGACCTGCTCCTTCAATTCGCGCATTTGCTTGCGGCCGGGTTTGAAACCCTGCTGTTCCTCGAGTTCGAGCGCGCGCGCCCTGGTCACCTGGGTGACGACCGACGCGGGCAGCAGTTTCTTTTCGGTGCGGAACACCAGCAGCATCTGGCCGTTGAGCGCGTACACCAGCGAATCGTTGTCGCGCGGCGACGCCCAGCCGTGGCTTTGCATCTCGACGCTATTGCCGGGCGCAAACGCGTGCGGCGCGAGCCACTTCTGCATCTGTTCGGGGGTGACGGACCACGGAGCGGGAAGACGGTGCAACTGAAGGTTTTTGAACCACATGGGCGAGGTCGTTTCCGGGCAAAGCGCGCCATTCTATATGACGAACGCGCCGGGGCGTTTGGGCGGACCCGTTTGATTTCGCCAAGATTTTCAAATTAAAAATGAAAATCCTTTAATTGCCAAGCCGATTATCAAACGTGGTCGTTAGCCGGAGAATCTGTTTCATCCACTTACACTTCTCTGGAGCACCCCATGTCCACCTCACCGGTATCGCGCCTCGTTCGTCACGTCATGCTGGCCGTCGGACTTGCCGGCGCGCTGAGCGCCTACGCCGCAAGCGACGCCGCCCTGCCCGCGCCGCACCACTTCGCCGTCGATGCCGCATCGGCGCAAACCAATGCCGTCGCGCTGGCCGCGCGCCGCTACGCCGCGTTCTGGAACACTGGCGACGAAACCTACGCGAAGCTCGCGCTGTCGCCTGCGTTCATCGACCGCACGTTGCCGGACGGCCGGCCGCAGGGGCCTCGCGGCCCGTTGCAGGCCTCGAAGGGATTCCGCGCGGCCGTGCCCGACCTGCATGCGGATATCGACGACCTCGTCGTGGCGGGCGACCGCGCGTCGGTCCATCTGCATTTCCATGGACACTTCACCGGGCAGTTCCAGAACCTGCAAGGCAGCGGCCAGACCGTCGACTTCCAGGCGTTCGATCTATACCGCGTGAAGGACGGCCGTATCGTCGAGAACGGGCACCTCGAAGACAATCTGACGCTGCTCAAACAGCTTGGCGCGATCAAGCCGTAATGGTTTTGCCGTATCCGTCTTCGAGCGCGTTTCGATCGCGGATCACCTAGACTTTTTGGTAGACACGGCAAAGACGGAGGCGGCCATGGCCGATGAAACCGCACCTTGGCAAATGGTGGAATACGAGGGCTTCGAGATTCACGTGGCGCTTCTGCCCAAGACCCCGCCCGACGAGACCAGGCCGTCAGCCGCGGCGGATAACCGCTACACGTATGTCGGCTATGTCTGTCATCCGGGCGCCGATCCGGCGATTCCCGGCCATGCCGTAGCGTTTCATGCTGACGGCGAGGAGAGCTTCGCCGGCAAGGACGACGCGCTCTATGAAGGGGTGCATGTGGGACGCAGCATCGTCGACGGCACGCATCCGGACCTGACGGTGCTGCCGCTGGTGACGGGCGGCGTGTGACGCGCGTGCGTGACGGGCGTGCACCGTCGTTGCGGGCCGACGCGTAGCCGGCGAGGTTCGGGCGCTCGCGTCTGAACGCCCGCTTGCGCACGACCAGACCCGTCAGCTGAACGCCCGCTTGATCCGCGACTTGAGCAGCGCGCGGCGCAGACGTCCGGTGCGCTCGGGCTCGCTCACCGCCGCGCCGCCCTCGACAGCCGTGCCGCGCCGCAGATAGTAGCGATCGAACGTGGCCTGCGTCATGCCCCACTTGTTCAGGAACTGACGACGCCCGTCGTTCTTGACGACCTTGCCGGTGCTCTTCTGCTGGAAGTGATACACGAGACTGTCGCCGACGCCGAGGAACACGCGGCAGCCGGCGTCCCACAATTTCATCGAAAAGTCGTTGTCGCTGCTCATGCCGGGACTCAATTCGCTGCTATAGCCGCCCACCTTGTGCCACCAGTCGCGATGCACGAGTGTCGGCGGCCATGTCGCGCCGCGCCAGTCGGCGCGCGCCATGCCGGGCGCGGCGGCAACCAGTTCGTCGGCGCGGAAAGACTCCACGTCGCGGCCGAAGTTGCGCACCACCACGCACGGATTGCCGGAATCGACCGGCTCGACCATCGTGCCGGACAGCATGAACAGGTTGTCGGCGGGCATCTGCGCGAGGCGTTTGACGAGCGCGTCGTCCCAGCCGGGGCAGCAGTACATGTCGTCGTTCATGTAGACGATGTAATCGCGCGTCGCGCGCGCCGCGGCGATATTGACCGCGTGGCAGATGCCGATGTTGCCGGGCGACGCGGTATGTTCGATGCCTTCGTCGCGCACCCAGGCAAGCGTGCCGTCCGAGCCGTCATTGACGTGCACGATGATCTGATGCGCGTGCGTCGAATGACGCCGCAGGCTCTCGATCACGAGGCGCAGGTAAGGCAGGTTGTTCCAGGTCGGGATGATGATTGAGAACATCGATTCGGTCCGTTGAGCTGGCTGCGGGCACGGCATGCGCCGCGCGCCGGCCATGAGTTTCGCGGGATTGTACCGCCGCAGCCCGTGCGTACGGCAAATACCGGGGCGCCGGCCGCCAGGGCCGCGGCCAATGGCGGGTCGCCTGCGCCGAGCGCGAAGCGCTGCGCGCAAGGTCACGCGGACCGCCGCGCCGGGCACCGCAAACGCTGCGCCGCCTTGCGTTCGCGCCCTTTGCCGGCCGATTCGCCGCGCCGTGCCGTGGCGCCGTCTTCCCGCACCTTTCCGCGTGCGACAGCAAGCATTTTGCAAGGAGGGGCGCGGTTATAATCCCGTTCGCTCTACCGTCTTGAAAAAACTTCTCTCAATGGTCCGGCTCCCCCAGCAACTCCACCACCGGAACGGTAGTGTTCATACAAATCGTTGCCCTATGATTTTTGCTTCCAGTCTGGTCTGGCTCTGTACAGCCCTGCTGTTTCTCGCGCCCGCAGTCAATCTGATGTGGCGCGGCGGCACCGGCTATTGCTTTTTCGCAATTCTCGCGCTGGCGCTCGGCGCCGCCGTCGTCAACCGGCGCATGCCGGGCTATTTTTCGGCGCTGCGCACCTACCGCTGGTTCACCATCGGCATGCTGGCGCTGGTCGTCGCGATCGGCGCGCAGCAATTGCTGTTCGGCTACTGGCTGCCCCGGCAGTTCGACGCGCTGTCGCGCTTCGTGCTCGCGCTGCCGATCTTCCTGCTGCTGCGGCAATTGCCATCGCGCAATCTGCGCATGATCGGCTGGGGCTGCGCGGCCGGCGCGCTGGCGGTCGGCCTCTGGGCGATCGTCGATCAGCCCCCTGGCGGCTGGACCGATGCGAATCGTCTGAATAATTCCTACACCAACGCGATTCCGTTCGGCGATACCGCACTGCTGCTCGCTTTCCTGTCGGTCTTCACGCTCGGCTGGGACAAGCCCCGCGACTGGCGCTTGCTGGTGCCGCGTGTGCTGGCGCTGGTGGCGGGCGGCTATGCGTCGTATCTGTCGGGCACGCGTGGCGGCTGGCTGGCCGTGCCGGTGTTCGTGGTGCTGCTCGGTATGCAGTACCAGTGGTTTGCGCACAAGAAGCGTCTGCTGATCGCGACGCTGGCGATCGTGCTCGTGGCCGGCACGCTGCTGTCGACCGAGCGCATCCAGAAGCGCCTGAGCGAAGTGTCGACCGACGTCTCGATGATGCACAAGGGCGAGGATTACACCTCGGTGGGTCTGCGCCTGCAGTTGTGGAACGCGTCGCGGCTGATTTTCATGCACCACCCGGTGTACGGCGTCGGCAAGGGACATCTGGCCGAGGAGCTGGGCGTGATGGCCAGGCGTGGTGAAGTGAAGGCCGAGATCGTCAACGAGCGCGCCCATAGCGACTTTTTCTCGGCGCTCGCCGAGATGGGTGCGATCGGCGTGGCGGGCCTGCTGCTGTTCTACTATGGGATCTCGGTGTATTTCTGGCGGCACCGGCATTCGACCGACCCGGCGATCCGCGCGGCCTCTTACGCGGGCCTCGCGGTCGCCACCAGCACCGTGATCTTCGGGCTGACCATCGACGTGCTCGTGCCGATCATGGTCACGGTGCTGCTCGCGTTGCTGGTCGCCACGCTGCTCGCGGTGGTCGATGCAAGGAAGCGCGAACTGCAGAGCGCGCCGGCTTTACACGCGGCTCGCCGCGCTGGCGGCGTCAAGGTTTGAGGTCGGGCGGAGTTCGGCGAGCGGGCGCCCGGGGGATCGGGCCGGTTTGCTCCCCGCTCTGCGCCGATTCGGCGTGCTCCCGCGCCGGTCCGAGGCCCGAGCCGCCCATCAGCCGATCAGTTCACCGCGTGAACAGCTCATAAAGCGCGGCAACATGCGCATCGACGCTCGGGTCGTACACCAGATTCTCGAGCGGCCGTGCGATCCGCGCGCCGCCGCCGCGCACCCGCTCCACCGCCTGCCCGATCGCCCGCTCGAAACTCCCCGCCGACTGCCGCGAGAACTCGATCTTCGCCGCGCCGGTGACGGTCTCCGCCGAGCCGACGTTGTCCGCGATCACGAGCGGCGTGCCGCACATCACGGACTCGACGCCCACGAGGCCGAACGGCTCGTACGCCGATGCGACGACCGTGAAGTCGGCGGCCGCGAACAGCTTCTCGATCTCCTTGCTGTAGCCGACGTAGCGAATCGTCTCACTGGTCTTCGGCACCGGCCGGCCGGCGACGACGAGGCACACCGGCAGCGTGGTCCGCGCAAAAAACGCCTCCAGCAGCGGATAGCCTTTGCGCTCGTGACTGGTCGACGAGAACACGAAGATCACGCGGTCTTCGGGCAAGTCGAGCTGGCGGCGCACCGTCGCGCGGGCTTCGTCGGTGAGCGGCTGGAAGCGCGCAGTGTCGACCGGCGGATAGATGACGTCGATGCGCTCCGCCGGCACGCCGTAAAAGCGCTGCAACTCGCGGCTCATCAGTTGCGAATGCGCAATGATCGAACGCGCGTGCGTGTAGACGCGCCGCTCCATGTCGATCTGCCACTCGTCGCTGCGGCGCGCGCTGCGCCCGGCGGCTTCGAGCGAGCCCGGATGCGTGCCGCCGCACAGCGCGACGTCGGCCTGGGTGGAGTGATTGATCGAAAACACGCAAGCGGGGCGGTGCCGTTTGAGCCGCTGCTTCAGCCGCCAGTCGAACGCGAGGTTGCGCAGCTTGCGCGGCGCCCAGCGCACGTTCAGCGGCTGTGCGTCGATCCATGCCGCTTCGGGCAGGCTTCGGTCGATTTCGCGGGCGAACAGCGTAGGCCGCAAGCCCATCCGATGCAGGCCGGCGATCACGTCGCGCGTATAGCGTTCGGCGCCGCCGCTGTTTTTCAGCGCCTGGGTGGTCAGCGCAATGTCGGTGAGTGGGCGGCGGGTCGGGTCGGACAAGGATCGGATCTCGGTGAAGGGCGCACGCAGCGCACATACGGTGTTACTCGGGCATGGACACGCGGCGCCGCGCGGGCCGCCTGGTCGAAAGCAGCGGCAATTGTAAAGGATGCCTGCCGCGGCGCTCGAATCGAAGCCGCAATCCCGCAGCCGCGTCTGCACCGATTAAAATCTAGCCCAATCGCAACCGCTCCGACTCCATGACCGATAGCCTGCCGCCTCATCCGTCGCCCGCAGCGCCCTGCGCCGCGCCGGGCACCGAACGCCCGCTGGTCACGATGCTGCTGATCGCTTACAACCAGGCTGAACAGATCGGCGATGCCGTGCGCAGCGCGCTCGCGCAGACCTATCAGCCGCTCGAAATCATCATCTCCGACGACGCGTCCAGCGACGCGACCTTCGCCGCGATCGAAGCGGCGCTCGCCGGCTACGACGGTCCGCATCGGGTGATCACGCGGCGCAACGCGGCCAACCAGGGGATCAGCGCGCACCTGTCGCAAATCGCGCAACTGGCCCAGGGAGAGCTGCTGTTCGTCGCCGCAGGCGACGACATGTCGGCGTCGACCCGCTGCGAGCGCGTGGTCGACTTCTGGCTCGCGCACGGGCGCCGCGCCGATCTGATTGCTACCGACCTCGCCGACATGGATGAAGCAGGCCACGTTCACGAGCGGCTGAGCCCCACCGAACTCGACAGCTATCGCAGTTTCGACGACTGGCTGGCGGGCCGTCCCTGGCTGATCGGCGCGGCGCACACGTGGTCGCGGCGGCTGTTCGAGCGCTTCGGGCCGATGCTGGCGGGCGCTGCGGCCGAAGATCAGATCATGGTGCTGCGCGCGATCCTGTCGGGCGGCGCCATGAGCCTGCGCGAGCCGCTGGTGCGCTACCGGCGCGGTGGGTTGTCGCGCAAACGCCGCTATGGTTCGGTGGACGAGCTGATCGCGCGGATGCGCCAGAGCAATCGTTACGGACTGGCGGAACTGGCGCAGTTGCAGCGCGACGCAGAGGTGGCGGGTGTGGGCGAACGCATGCGTGCGGCCATGGCGCCCAAGCTCGCGCGTGAACGGTTCATCCACGCGATGTTCGAAGCAGGCAGTCCCGGCGAGCGTATCGGCTTGCTGATGCGCAGTGCCGGCGTGAAGCTCGGGCTGCGCATTCGGATGTTTCTGTACGCTAGCTGTCCGGCGGTGTACGCGCCGGGCATCTGGCTCAAGCGCGTGGTGCGTAAAAACCGTCGCTGAGTTCGCGCGTTGCAATGGCGGTGCGCCGCGCGGCGCGCTGGCAACGAGACATGGCTAACCCGCCGCCGTCAGCGGCATTCAGGCGGCCCGGGTGCCAGCCGCCACACCCTGCTGACAGCGCCACGAGCCGGACGATGCCGGACGGAATGTGGAAAGTGCTTCCCCGCTCAACGGGGCAATGAAGACGCGACGCTCAGCCACCAGACCGGGCGTCGCTCGAACCGGCCTGATCAGGCCGCGTTCTGCTGGAACTGGATGCGGTGCAAATGCGCATACAGCCCATCCTGCTTCAGCAATTCACGATGGCTGCCACGCTCGACGATGCGCCCCGCTTCCATCACGAGAATCCGGTCGGCGCGTTCGATCGTCGACAGGCGGTGCGCGATGACCAGCGTCGTGCGGCCCTTCATCAAGGTTTCCAGCGCGGACTGCACGTGGCGCTCGGATTCGGAATCGAGCGCGGAAGTGGCTTCGTCGAGAATCAGGATCGGCGCGTCCTTGTAGATCGCGCGCGCAATCGCCAGACGCTGCCGCTGGCCGCCCGAGAGCATCATGCCGTTGTCGCCGACCAGGGTCTCGATGCCGTTCGGCATCGCCTCGACGGTGTCCCACAGGTTGGCCGCGCGCAGCGCCGCCTTGACCTTCTCGGCATCGGCCGTCTGGCCGTACGCGACGTTGTTGGCGACCGTGTCGTTGAACAGCACCACGTCCTGGCTGACCATCGCGACCTGGCTGCGCAGCGCGTGCAGGTCGTATTCCGGCAGCGGCACGCCGTCGACCAGAATCTGGCCGCCGGTCGGATCGAAAAAGCGCGGCAGCAGATTCACGAGCGTGGTCTTGCCGCTGCCCGACGGACCCGCCAGCGCGACCATTTCCCCCGGCGCCACCTTGAACGACACCTGATCGAGCGTGTGGCGGTTATGCGTGGCGCTCGTGCCGTTGGTGCTGTAATTGAACGACACGTCGCGGAACTCCACCTCGCCGCGCGCGCGCTCGAGCGGCTTGCCGCCGCCTTCCGGCTCAGAGGGCTCGTCGATCAGACCGAAGATCAACTCGCAGGCCGTCATGCCGCGCTGCAGCGGCTGGTTCACGTCCATCAGATGCTTGAGCGGCGAAATGATCAGCAGCATCGACGTGACGAACGCGACGAAGCCGCCCACGGTGGTCTGGTCCGACGACGACTGCACCACCGCGATCGTAATCACGACGGCGAGCGCAATCGACGCGAGGAACTGCGTCAACGGCTGCGCGAGACCGCCGGACACCGTCATGCGCATCGCGTAGCCGCGCAGGCGCTTGCTCATCGCCGTGAAGCGGTCGATCTCGTACTGCTCGCCGTTATGCACCTTGACGACCTTGTAGCCGCCCACCGTCTCCTCGACGATGTACGACAGCTCGTTGGTCAGCAGCTGATGTTCGCGGTTCAGGCGCCGCAGACGGCGATTGATCTTGCCGACCAGCCAGCCGATCCCCGGCAGCAGCACCGCGACGATCAGCGTCAAACGCCAGTTCAGATAGAACAGATAGCCGAGCAGGAAGATCACCGTCAGCGAGTCGCGCACGAGCGTCACCATCACGCTGAGCAGCACGTTGAGAATCTGGTTCACCTCGAACACGATCGCGTTGATCACCGTGCTCGCGGTCTCACGCTGGAAAAACGCGACGCTCGTGTGGATCATGCGGTTGAACATCTTCAGGCGCAGGTCGAGCAGGATCTTGTTCGACACGTACGCGAGCAGATAGCCGGAGGCGTATTGCGACACGCCGCGAACCAGTGCGAGGCCGATCACCGCGCCCGGCACGAACCACTTGGCGTTGTCGCTCGCGTGCGCGCCGAAGCCCTTGTCCAGCAGCGGTTTGAGCAAGGCGGGGATGGCGGCGTCGGTGCCGGCGCTGACGGCCATCGCGACGATCGCGCCGACCACCACCCACAGCAGCGGCTTGATATACGGCCACAGGCGCCGGAAAACGACGGCCGGCGACGACGCCTCACCTGAACCGATGGGTTTGCTTAACGTTGGCTTCGCGCTCAAGGAATCCTCTGTGAATGCGGGACAGCAACCGCGCGGCGCGCCGGATGGGCGCTGCGGGGAATATCGAAAAAGAGCATTGTAATCGGTTGGGGGTGGAGGCCGGGACGGAGTGGGTGGCGTTGGGGGGTGTGGTCACCGCACGCGAGAACCCGCAAAGCCAGGCGCGCGACGGCCGACGCTCCACGCGCTGCGCCTGGCGCTTTAGCGTGGGGCCGGATGAGCGAGGCTGTGTATACTCGCGAGACTCGTTTGCACGTCTAGCCTCCACCATCCCGCGTTCCTCGCCACTCGAACCCAGCCTACGCAACTCAGGTATGCAAGAAACCACCCTCGGCGTCGCCATCATCACCCGAAACGCGGCGGCGCGGCTGGCCGAATGCCTGCAAGCCGTGGCCTTTGCCGATCAGATCGTCGTGATCGACGGCGGCAGCACCGACGGCACCGCCGACATCGCCCGCGCGCACGGCGCCCGCGTGATCGAACAAACCGACTGGCCCGGCTTCGGCCCGCAAAAGAACCGCGCGGTCGACGCGCTCAGCACAAGCTGGATTCTATCGATCGACGCCGACGAAATCGTCTCGCCGGAACTGGCCGTGGCAATGCGCGCGGCGCTCATCGCCCCCACCGCCGACGTCTACGCGGTGGACCGGCTGTCGAGTTTTTGCGGCCACTGGATTCATCACAGCGGCTGGTACCCGGACTGGATTCCGCGTCTGTTCAAACGCGGCGCCGCGCGTTTCTCCGACGACCTCGTGCACGAGCGCCTCGTGTTCGACACCCCCGCGCAGCGTCTGACCGGCAAGCTGATGCACTACTCGTACGAGGACTTCGAAGGCGTGCTGCGCAAGCTCGATGCGTATTCGACGGCGGGCGCGCAGCAACGTCACGCGGCGGGTCAGCGCGGCAGCTTCGGCAAGGCGCTTGGGCGCGGCGCGTGGGCGTTCGTGCGGACCTATCTGCTGCGGCGCGGTTTTCTGGATGGCCGCGCCGGCTTCATGATTGCTGTGTTCAACGCGGAAACGGTGTACTACCGGTTTTTGAAGCTGGCGCGTTTGGGCGAAGCGGCGCGGCGCGGCAGGGGGTGAAGCTAAGGCGGCGTGGAGTGACGGCGCTCAACGCGGGCCGAAATTTGGTCCGCCCGAACCGCGCGGACCAAACCCGAACCTCAATAAACGATCTCGATCGAACTTCCCGCAAACTCGCCACGCAACGCGGCGAGCAGTTCGTCGGTCGGCTTCACGCGCCAGGCATCGCCCAGACGCATTTCGCCTTGCGCGTTTTCGCTGCGATAAACCACCTGCACAGCCAGGCCGTTCGGAATCTGCACAGCCTGGCGTTGACGGCCACTGTCGTTGCCATAACCGCCGCCGTTGCGCCCGCCGCCATTGCCGCGCGATGATGCCGCCGGCGCGGGAGCCGCCTGCGGCTCGTCCTTGCCGGCGCTATGCGCTTCGAGCACGCGGCGCAACGCCAGCGCATCTGCATTGCCGTTCATCTGCACCTTCACGGCTTCCGCGTAGCGGCAGCGCGCGCGGCCCAGATCCATGACCGTGTCGACGGTAAAGCGGATGCCGCCCGTGAACGCGTCGTTACGCGCCTGGCCTTGCACGACCAGCAGTTCGTCTTCCTTGAACAGTTGCTTGTGCGCTTCGAAGGTCTCGTTGAAGACCGTCACTTCGCACTGGCCGGTGCCGTCGTCGAGCAGCGCGATCAGCATCTTGCCGCGCTGGGTCATCTGTGTGCGCAGCGACGCGATCACGCCCGCGACCAGCTTGTCGCGCCCTTCCTTCAACTCGCCGATCTTCTGGCGCACGAAGCGGCGCACTTCGTCCTTGTAGGCGTCGAACAAATGGCCCGACAGATAAAAGCCGAGCGCGGCCTTCTCTTCCTGCAGCTTCTTCTTTTCCGGCCATTCCGGCTCGTCGACCAGCTCGTGACCTTGCGACGGCGCGTCGCCCATGTCGAACAGACCCGCTTGCAACGCATTGGCACTCGCCTGCTCGGCCGCTTCCATCGCGAGCGAAACGGACGCGATCAGCTGCGCGCGATTCGCATGCAAGGTGTCGAACGCGCCCGCGCGAATCAACGCTTCAATCGTGCGGCGATTGACGATGCGGCGGTCGACGCGGTTGCAGAAATCGAAGATGTCGATGAACGGGCCGTCTTCGCGCGCGCGCAGGATTTCTTCGATCGCGTTCTGGCCGCTGCCCTTGACCGCGCCCAGGCCATAGCGAATCGTTTTCGAGCGCTTGCCGTCGGCTTCGGCGACCGGCTCGAAGCGATACGCGGACAGATTCACGTCCGGCGGCAACACGGCCATCTTGTTCGTCAGACAGTCTTCGAACAGGATCTTGACCTTGTCCGTGTCGTCCATGGCGAGCGACATATTCGCCGCCATGAATTCCGCCGGATGGTGCGCCTTGAGCCACGCGGTGTAGTACGCGAGCAGCGCATACGCGGCCGCGTGCGACTTGTTGAAGCCGTAGCCCGCGAACTTCTCCATCAAGTCGAAGATTTCGTCGGCCTTCTCGGCGGTCAGCCCGTTCTTCGCGGCGCCCTGACGGAACAACTCGCGATGCTCGGCCATCTCCTCGGCCTTCTTCTTACCCATCGCGCGACGCAGCAAGTCGGCGCCGCCCAGCGAGTAGCCGCCGATGATCTGCGCCATCTGCATCACCTGCTCCTGGTAGACCATGATGCCGTAGGTCTCTTTCAGAACAGATTCGACACGCGGGTCCGGATACTCGACCACTTCGCGGCCGTGCTTACGCGCGCAGAAGCTCGGGATCAGGTCCATCGGGCCCGGACGGTACAACGCGACCAGCGCGATGATGTCTTCGAAGCGGTCGGGCTGCGCGTCTTTCAGCATGCCCTGCATGCCGCGGCTTTCCAGCTGGAACACGGCGACCGTATTCGCCTTCTTGAGAACCGAGAACGACGCCGGATCGTCGAGCGGCACCTGGCCGAGCGACCAGTCCTGCTTCGACGGATCGAGGCGGCGGATATAGCGCTCGGCCCAGTCGAGAATCGTCAGCGTGGTCAAGCCCAGAAAGTCGAACTTCACGAGGCCGACGGCTTCGACGTCGTCCTTGTCGTACTGGCTGACGACGCCGCTTTCGTCGCCCTGCGTGTAGAGCGGGCAGAAATCGGTCAGCTTGCCGGGCGCGATCAGCACGCCGCCCGCGTGCATGCCGACGTTACGCGTGAGGCCTTCGACGCGCTGCGCGAGTTCGATCAGCTGATGCACTTCGTCTTCGTTATCGAAGCGCTCCTGCAACAGCGGCTCTTCCTTCATCGCGTCGGCGATCGTGACGTGCTTGCCCGGCTTGAAAGGAATCAGCTTGGCGATGCCGTCGGTGAACATGTAGCCGAGATCGAGCACCCGGCCGATGTCGCGCACCGCCGCTTTCGCGGCCATCGTGCCGAACGTCGCGATCTGCGATACGGCGTCCGCACCGTACTTCTCCTTCACGTACTGGATCACGCGATCGCGGCCGTGCTGGCAGAAGTCGATGTCGAAGTCGGGCATCGACACCCGCTCCGGATTCAGGAAACGCTCGAACAGCAGGTTGTAGCGCAGCGGGTCGAGATCGGTCACGCCGAGCGCGTAGGCGACCAGCGAACCCGCGCCCGAGCCCCGGCCCGGTCCGACCGGCACGCCGTTGTTCTTCGCCCAGTTGATGAAGTCCGCGACGATCAGGAAGTAGCCCGGAAAGCCCATCTTGATGATCGTGCCGCACTCGAATTCGAGGCGCTGGTAGTAGGTTTCGCGCTGCGCGGCGCGCTCGGCTTCGTCCGGGTACAACTGTTCGAGACGCTTTTCGAGGCCCTCTTTCGACAGCAGCACGAGATAGTCGTCGAGCGACATGCCGTCGGGCGTCGGGAACAGCGGCAGCTTCGGCTTGCCGAGTTCGAGCGTGAGATTGCAACGCTTCGCGATCTCGACGGTGTTGGCGAGCGCCGACGGAATGTCCGCGAACAGCGCGGCCATTTCCTCCTGCGTGCGGAAATACTGCTCGGACGTGAAGCGCTTCGGGCGGCGCGGATTCGCGAGAATGTCGCCCTCGGAAATACACACGCGCGCTTCGTGCGCGGTGAAGTCGTCCGGCGTCATGAACTGCATCGGGTGCGTGGCGACCACCGGCAATTTCAGCGATGCCGCGAGCGCGACCGCCTGTTGCACGTATTGCTCGCCGCCCGGCTGGGCGCAACGCTGCAGCTCGATGTAGAAGCCTCCCGGGAACACCTTCGCCCAATGCAGCGCGTTGCGCCTCGCCGCTTCCTCGTTGCCGGCCGCAAGCGCGAGCCCCACGTCGCCCTGCTGCGCGCCCGACAACGCGAGCAGCCCCTCGCCGAGCCCGGATTCGAGCCAGCCGGCTTCGACTTCCGCGCGGCCGCGATGCTGGTTCGTGAGCGATGCCTTGCTGAGCAGTTCGCACAGATTCAGATAGCCGCGCCGGTCCTTGACCAGCAGCAGCAAACGGGAAGGCTTGTCGCGGTCGTCCGGATTGGTGATCCAGACGTCGCAGCCGGCAATGGGTTTGACCCCTTTGCCGCGGGCTTCCTTGTAGAAACGGACGAGGCCGAACGCGTTGCCGAGATCGGTGAGGGCGAGCGCGCCCTGGCCGTCTTTGGCCGCGGCCTTGACGATGTCGTCAAGACGCACGATGCCGTCGGCAATCGAGAATTCGGAGTGAACGCGGAGATGAACGAAGCGGGGATCTGACATGGGCGACATTGTAACTCCACCCTTCCGCCGTGTTCAGCGCAAAACCGCGCGTTAGCCGTCCGGCTTAGGACGCGAACGCGGCAGCGCCACGGCGCGGGCGTTTCGCAACATGGCGCGCGGCTTGAGCGGCAGGCTCGACCGTGCGGCGACCGCAGGAAACCGCACCACCCGGCGCCACAAATTGCCGGACAATTTGAGCTGGCGCAATCGGCTGGCCATTCGGCCGAGTCCGGGGAAACGCCGGGTTGAGGGATAATAGCGCTTTCGCCCTTTTCGACGTGGCCGCGACACCCTGGCTCCGCCCGGCTATCCCGGGCCGCGCGCGGCGGCTCGACGCCCCCGCGCTTCGCCACGCCGGCCACTTCATACCGCTGCTTACCGCTGAACACACATGAGTATCGTCAATCTCGCCGCGTATCATTTCGCGACCATCGAAGACACCGCCGCCTGGCGCCCGCTCGTCACTGAACGCTGCAACGCGCTTGGCCTGCGCGGCACCGTTCTGCTGGCACCGGAAGGCATCAACCTGTTCGTCGCCGGCTCGCGCGAGCACACCGACGCGTTCATCGACTACATCCGTCACGATGCGCTGTTCGAGGGCAAGTTCGCCAACCTGCAATTCAAGGAAAGCCTGTCGGACAAGCAGCCGTTCACGCGCATGCTGGTCAAGCTCAAGCGCGAAATCATCACGATGAAGAAGCCGGCCATCCGTCCGGAACTCAGCCGCGCGCCGTTCGTCGACGCTCCCACGCTGAAGGCCTGGCTGGACCGCGGTCATGATGACGAGGGCCGCCCGGTCGTGATGCTCGACACGCGCAACGCATTCGAAGTGGACGTCGGCACGTTCGACGACGCGCTCGACTACCGCATTACGAAATTCAGCGAGTTTCCCGAGGTGATCGAGAACAATCGCGCCGATCTCGAAGGCAAGACGGTGGTGTCGTTCTGCACCGGTGGGATTCGCTGCGAGAAAGCCGCGATCCACATGAAGGAAGTCGGCATCGAAAACGTGTACCAGCTCGAAGGCGGCATCCTGAAGTACTTCGAGGAAGTGGGCGGCGCGCATTATCACGGCGACTGCTTCGTGTTCGACTACCGCACCGCGCTGAACCCGCAGCTGCAGCCTACCGCGACCGCGCAATGCTTCGGCTGCCGCGCCGTGGTCACGCCCGAAGCGCAGCAATCGCCGCTGTACGTGGCGGGCAAGACCTGCCCGGCGTGTCATCCGGACGGCAAGGCGGCGCGCGCGGCGTGATGGTGGCGGCGCACCACAACGCCACCCGACCATGACCTATCGCGGACGCTTTGCACCGTCGCCTACCGGGCCGCTGCATTTCGGCTCGCTGGTCAGCGCACTGGCAAGCTGGCTCGACGCCCGCGCGCATGAGGGCACCTGGCTCGTGCGGATCGAAGACATCGACCGGCCGCGCACCGTGCCGGGCGCCGCCGACGACATCCTCGCGACCCTCGCGCGCTTCGGCATGCACGCCGATGAAGCACCCCTCTGGCAAAGCCGGCGCGTGGCGCGCTACGAGCAGGCGCTGGCGCAACTGAAGCCGACCGGGCTGATCTATCCGTGCGGCTGCACGCGCAAGGAAATCGCCGACTCGCTGCTGCACGCGCATGCGCGCAACACGACCCTCGCGTACCCCGGCACCTGCCGTCACGGTCTGAACGGCAAACCGGCGCGCGCCTGGCGGCTGCGCGTGCCCGACGGCGCTGCTGCCGTGATCGCGTTCGACGATCGCTGGCAGGGCCGGCAGACGCAAAACCTCGCCACCGAAGTCGGCGACTTCGTTCTGAAGCGTGCGGACGACCAATGGGCGTATCAGTTGGCGGTGGTGGTCGACGATGCGGATGCGGGCATCACGCACATTGTGCGCGGCGTGGATCTGATGGATTCGACTGCGCGGCAGATTTATCTACAACGCTGCCTTGGTGTGCCGACGCCGCGGTATCTGCATGTGCCCGTCGTGACGAACGAACTCGGCGAAAAGCTGAGCAAGCAGAACGGCGCAACCGCGCTCGACAGCGACAGGCCGCTCGAAGCGCTGAGCGCCGCGGCGCGCCATCTGGGACTCGGCGACCTGAATGGCCAGGCTCACACGACGCTGGACGGCTTCTATGCCGCCGCCACGACGGCATGGGCCCGGCGCATGGGCGTCACAAAATAAAAAGCGCTTCGCGGTGGAAACCGCGAAGCGCTTGAGATGCTTGAGACGTTTAAACCACAGAAACGTCTGAAGAACCTTGCAAGGCGTCAAAAGGCACTAAACCTTCCCCGCCAGCATCACGACGACGAAGTCGACTTCCTCGGCATGCCAAACCCGCCCAGCAATGCCGCCAACGGCTGCTTCGAGCCAGACTTCTGCGGCGCGGCCGCTGCGGCCGCTTCTTCGACCTTACGCATCGAAGATGCCGACGGCTCATACGGCTTCAGGAAAAAGTCATCCACTGGTTGCGCGCGATGGTGATGCGGCCGGTCGAACGAGCCCGACGACGGCGCGCCCGTACGACGGCGGCTGCCGCGCTCGTCGCGACCCTCACGGCCATCGCCGCTGCGCTCGCGGCGCGGCGCGCGCTCTTCATGGTGATGACGCACCGGCGCTGCAACGGTCAGGCGTTGCACATCCAGAGGCCGCTTGATCAGCTTCTCGATATCGGCAAGCTGCTTGCGCTCGTTCGGGCTGCACAGCGACAGCGCGTCGCCCGACGCCCCAGCACGCCCGGTACGGCCGATCCGGTGTACGTAATCTTCCGCGTTGAACGGCAGGTCGAAGTTGATCACCGCCGGCAGTTCGGCGATGTCCAGACCGCGCGCGGCGACGTCGGTCGCCACCAGCGCTTCGATCTCGCCGCGCTTGAACGCGTCGAGCGCCTGCATACGCTCGTTCTGCGAGCGGTCGCCGTGAATCGCGGTCGCCACCACGCCGTCGCGTTCGAGGCTGCGCGCAAGCCGGCTCGCGCCGATTTTGCTGTTGCAGAACACGATCACCTGCTTGAGGCTGCGCTCGCGGATCAGTTGCACGACCGCGCCGGTCTTGTCGCCCTCGGCGACTTCGTAGACGATCTGGGTAACGTTGGTCGCGGTCGAGTTGCTGCGCGCGACTTCGATGGTCTGCGGGTTGCGCAGATACGTGGCCGCGAGCTTCTTGATTTCGCCCGAGAAGGTGGCCGAGAACAGCAGCGTCTGACGTTCCTTCGGCAGCAGGTTCAGGATGCGCTGCAGGTCCGGCAGGAAGCCCATGTCGAGCATTCGGTCGGCTTCGTCGAGCACGAGGATCTGCACCTGGCCCAGGTTGGCGGTTTTCTGTTGCACGTGATCGAGCAGACGGCCCGGCGTGGCGATCAGGATTTCGACGCCGCGGCGCAGTTGCTCGGACTGCGGATTCATGTCCACGCCGCCGAACACCACGGCGCTGCGCAGCGCCGTGTGCTTCGCATACGACTGCACGTTCGCGGCGACCTGGTCGGCGAGTTCGCGGGTCGGCGTGAGGATCAGCGCGCGCACCGGATGGCGTGCGGGCGATGCGCTCGTGCTGGCCTGCGGCAGCAGCCGCTGGATGATCGGCAGCGAGAAACTCGCGGTCTTGCCGGTGCCGGTCTGCGCGGCGCCCATCACGTCACGGCCGGCCAGCACGACGGGAATCGCCTCCGCCTGGATAGGCGTTGGCGTGGTGTAGCCCGATTCTTTGACGGCTTTCAGGATGTCGGGCGCGAGACCGAATTGATCAAAAGTCGCAGTGCTGGGCGTGACGGCTGTGTCGGACATGGTGGCTTTCGCTAAAAATGCGCTTGGCGCGGGTGCGCGCGGCAGCGGTCGAAACCGCAGAGGGCATCAGGATGAAGGCGGAGCCACGGCGTTCCGCACGGGACCCGTCAGTGCTTCGGGAAAACTGCGGCCGGCTCCGGCCGGCGGAAACACCCGCCGGAAAGGCCGGTATTGTAGCACTTCAGCAAAAACACTCATGGCGCACGTGACGGCTTTCTGCTTACGTCGGCGAAAGCTCGTCGCGGGAGCGCGTCGCGCGAACGCCGGCGGATCGCCGCCGGGCGGCGGCCCGCCTCGCTCGCGAGCGTAGTGCGCGCAGGCGACAATTGCGTGACAGGAGGGGCTCGCGTAGCCGGCGCCTGCCCTACCCCGCTCGCTTCCCAACCGCCACGCCCCCTCACCACGTCTCGCGCATCACCATCAAACGCATCTCAGTCATATCTTCGATCGCGTAGCGCACACCTTCGCGCCCCAGCCCCGAATCCTTCACGCCGCCATACGGCATATTGTCGACCCGGAACGACGGCACGTCGTTGATCACCACACCGCCCACTTCGAGCGCGTCCCACGCGCGATGCGCATGCGCGAGCGAATCAGTGAACACGCCCGCTTGCAGACCGAAGTCGCTGTCGTTGACCGTCGCGAGCGCGGCCTCGAAATCGTCGAAGCGCTCCAGGATCGCGACCGGCCCGAAAGCTTCCTTCCGATACAGATCGGTGTCGCGCTTCACGCCTTCGAGCAGCGTGGCCTCGAACATCGCGCCGTCGACCTTGCCGCCCGCGACGATTGTCGCGCCCGCCTGCACCGCGCCGTCCATCCAGCCGGCGAGGCGTTTGGACTCCGATTCGGAGATCATCGGCCCGACGAAGGTCTTTTCGTCTTTCGGATCGCCCATCACCAGCGACTGCGTTTTCGCAATCAGCTTCTCGCGCAGCGCGTCGTACACCTTCGCGTGCACCAGAATCCGCTGCACGCCGATGCAGCTCTGCCCCGACTGATAGAACGCGCCGAACGCGAGCCGCTCGACCACGTAGTCGAGCTTGCCGCCCTGATCGCCGTCGACGATCGCGGCCGCGTTGCCACCCAGCTCCAGAATCACTTTCTTCTTGCCGGCCTTCGCCTTCAGATCCCACCCGACCGCCGGCGAACCGGTGAACGACAGCAGCTTGAAACGTTCGTCGGTAGTAAACAGATCGGCGCCGTCGCGATGCGCGGGAAGGATCGAGAACGCGCCTTTCGGCAGATCGGTTTCCGCAAGGATCTCGCCCATGATCAGCGCGCCGACCGGTGTGCGGCTCGCCGGCTTCAGCACGAACGGCACGCCCGCGGCAATCGCCGGCGCGACCTTGTGCGCGGTCAGATTCAACGGAAAATTGAACGGCGAGATGAACGAGCACGGCCCGATCGGCACGCGCTTCACGTAGCCGTGATAGCCCTTCGCGCGCGGTGAAATCTCCAGATTGACGATCTCGCCGTCGATCCTCACGCTCTCCTCGGCGGCCACCTTGAACGTGTCGATCAGGCGCGTGACCTCGCCTTTCGAATCGTTGATCGGCTTGCCCGCCTCGATGCACAGCGCGAGCGCCAGTTCGTCATAACGCTCGCGAAAGCGCTTCACACAGTGTTCGAGCACCGCCTGGCGCTTGAACGGCGGGAACGCGCGCATGGCGGGCATCGCGTCGACGGCGTGGCCGATCGCCTTGTCGATCGCTGCCGCGTCGGCCATCGCGACGCGGGTCGCCACTTCGCCGCTGAATTTATCGGTGACTTCGAGATCGGTGTTGGCGGCCACCGCCTCGTTGGCGAGGTAGTACGGGTAAGTCTTCTTCAACATGATGCGTTCTCCTTGATCCGATACCTGACAGCAGCAAGAAGCAGCAAAAGCGGTACCAGCAGTCGCGGCGGCACGGCGCGCAAGCGCCATGCCGCCCGCTTCCGGGTCAGACGAAACTCACAGTTGCGCGGACAGCCGCTTGATCTCGCGGTTGAGCACGCGCTCGTTGTCCGAGTAGTCGATCGGCACATCGATCACGTGCACACCGGGCGTCACGAAGCATTCGCGCAGCAAAGGCGCGAACTCCGCGGCCGATTCGATCCGATGCCCCTTCGCGCCATAGCTCTGCGCGTACGCGACGAAATCCGGATTGGCGAGCGTCATGCCGTAGTCGGGGAAGTTCATGTTCTCCTGCTTCCAGCGGATCATGCCGAACGCGTCGTCGCGCAGGATCAGGATCACCAGATCGAGCTTCAGACGCACCGCCGTTTCCAGTTCCTGCGAATTCATCAGGAAGCCGCCGTCACCGCATACGGCCATCACCTTGCGATCCGGGTGCACGATCTTGGTGGCGATCGCCGAGGGCAAGCCCGCGCCCATCGACGCGAGCGCGTTGTCGAGCAGCAGCGAATTCGGTTCATGCGCGCGGTAGTAGCGGGCGAACCAGATCTTGTACATGCCGTTGTCCAGACACACGATGCCGTCCACCGGCGTGGTCTCGTACACATCGTTGACGATCCGCACCGGATACATCGGGAAGCGGTCGTCGTGCTGGCCTTTGACCAGATGCGCCTCGAAGTGCTGCTTGATCTCCTTGAAGCGCGTGAAGTCCCAATGCTCCTGACGCTCCTTGAGGCTTTCCTTCAACTGCCATACCGCGTTGGCGATGTCGCCGACCACTTCGATCTGCGGGAAATACACCGTGTCGACTTCCGCGCCGAGAAAGTTGACGTGAATCACTGTCTTCTCGCCCGCTTCGCCGCTGCGCATGAAGAACGGCGGCTTCTCGATCACGTCGTGACCCACGTTGATGATGCAGTCCGCGTGCTCAATCGCGCGGTGCACGAAGTCGCCGTCGGACAGGGTCGCGTTGCCGAGCCACATCGGATGCGATTCGTCGATCACGCCCTTGCCCATCTGCGTGGTGAAGAACGGTATGCCGATCTGATCGACGAACTCGCGCAGCATCTTGGTGGTGGTCTTGCGGTTGCCGCCCGCGCCGATCATCAGCAACGGATGCTTCGCGCCGATGATCGCCTCGACCGCGCGCGCGACCGCTTTTTCCTCGGCGACGGGGCGGCGGCTATAGCTCTTCGGGATCGGCTTGCCGTCGCCCTCTTCGTGCGCGACGTCTTCGGGCAATTCGAGGTGGGTGGCGCCGGGCCGCTCTTCCTCGGCCTGCCGGACCGCCTCGCGCACCGCCGCCGGAATGTTGCTGATCGACACGATCTGCCGCGTGTACTTGGTGAGCGGCTCCATCATCCGCACCACGTCGACGATCTGAAAATGGCCCTGCTTGCTCGACTTGATCGGCTTTTGCCCGGTGACCATCAGCATTGGCATGCCGCCTAGCTGCGCATACGCGGCGGCGGTCACGAAGTTGGTCGCGCCGGGGCCGAGCGTGGCCAGACATACACCGGTGCGGCCGGTGAGGCGCCCATAAGTGGCGGCCATGAAACCGGCCGCCTGTTCGTGGCGCGTGAGAATCAGACGGATTTTCGAGCGGCGCAGCGATTCGAGCAGATCGAGATTTTCTTCACCGGGGATGCCGAACACATACTCGACACCTTCGGCTTCCAGCGATTTGACGAACAGGTCCGATGCTTTCATTGAGGTCTCGCTTGATGATACGGACGCGGGCCGTGAGCCCAACCCTCAGGCTCCGGAAACGGACGATCGAAGACGACGACGGCCGCGCGCACAGCGCGCGGCATGGCACGACGGCACGGCAAATGCCATGCCGGACAGCTTACTACTCGAACGGAAATGATGCGCGCAGGCGGGACATGCGGTGCGGCGGGGGTGGCGGGGGTGGCGTGAAGCAGGCAAAGGCGAAGCGGCGGCACGCACAAGGAGAGCCGCCGCATCACGCCTAGCGGACGATGGTGACGCAGTCGGAGAGAACCGGCGGCGCATTCTCACCGTTCATCGCGTCATAGAGATCGGCGCGCGGGCCCTTGGTCCACCACGTGTAGCTGCCGGCCTGGTATTTCGCACCGGACGCCGACATCGTGTTGACGAACAGCAGCGGTTTGCCATTCACCGGCACGAGCGCGAAGCTCTGGCCGTTCGCGGTGTTCCAGTAAGTGACCTGCAGAATCTTGCCGGTCGCGCAGGTGTATTTGTGCGTCTGGCGATTTTTGCTCTGAATCTGCGTGACCTGAAATGGCGCGGCCCATGCGTTGCCGTCGAGCGCGGCGAGGCCCGCCGCTGTGATTGCTGCAACCAGCCATGTCTTCATCGGATGCCTCGCTGGTTGCTGTTTTGCTATGGCGTTTGATGCGGCGTTTGTGGCGGCGTTTGTGGCGGCATACCCAACCGGACGGAACGCGAATGACGCGACGACCGGCCGCTCAAGGATCGATTACCGCCGCGCACGCATCGGTCGGCGCGGCGGCGACGTGTCCGACCAGCGGCACGATCTTCAGCCCGGCCGATGCGACCCGGCACGGCGCGGCCGCGAGACCGCAGCCCGTGAGCCCGGCACACAGCGCGAGCGCCACGCCGAGTGCGCCGAGTCGGCCGGTCATGCCGCACTGCGTGGTCTTGCGCGAGTCAGGCGCCATAAATACCTCGATCCCGATGAGCTCGACGAGCTTCCATCATTCTGTTTGGAGCGCCCGGCAAGCGTGGCCGGCGCGTAAATGGGTGTCGCGCGTGGTGCCGCGCGGTGTCGTGCGTCGCGTTGCACACCTCGACACGCGTGAGCGCATCTTCGCGCACGGCACCCGGGCTTATTTCGCCGACACCGGCCGCACCGCCGCCGCGGCCTGCTTCGCGCGCGAGCGTGCTTCGTCGAGGTTCTCGCCGGTGGCGAGCGCCACGCCCATGCGACGCTTGACGAAACTCTCCGGCTTGCCGAACAGGCGCAGGTCCGCATTGGGCACCGCCAACGCTGCCGCGACGCCTTCGAAAGCAATT
Organism: Paraburkholderia sp. TE9906; assembly: GCF_056279605.1. NCBI lineage: Bacteria > Pseudomonadati > Pseudomonadota > Betaproteobacteria > Burkholderiales > Burkholderiaceae > Paraburkholderia > Paraburkholderia sp. TE9906. Next base: position 712,841 of record NZ_JBWCCT010000002.1, on the reverse strand, counting down.
CCGGCTTCGTCCAGCCCGCCATAAATTACCGCCGACGCCCCCGGCGCCCGCAGCGACGTATCCACCGGCAAGCCGAGGATCGCGCGCGCATGCAGTTCGAACTCCGAGAAGCGTTGCGAGCACAGCGTGACGAGCCCCGTGTCGTGCGGACGCGGACTCACTTCCGAGAACCATACGTCATCGCCGCGCACGAAAAGTTCCACGCCGAAGAGACCCCGGCCGCCGAGCGCGGCCGTCACCTTATGCGCCACTTCGCGCGAGCGTTCAAGCGCGAGCGGGCTCATCGGCTGCGGCTGCCACGATTCGACGTAGTCGCCCGCCACCTGCACGTGGCCGATCGGATCGCAGAAATACGTGCTGACTTCGCCGCTCGCCGGGTCGATCGCGCGCACCGTCAACTGCGTGATCTCGTATTCAAAGTCGATAAAGCCTTCGACGATCACGCGGCCGTGATTCACGCGGCCGCCCGCCATCGCGTATTGCCAGGCGGCTTCGACGTCGGCCTCGCTCCTGAGCACCGACTGCCCCTTGCCCGACGACGACATGACGGGTTTCACGACGCACGGATAGCCGACCTTGGCGATCCCGGCGCGCAGTTCGTCGAGCGAATCGGCGAACGCGTATGGCGAGGTCGGCAAGCCGAGCTCTTCCGCGGCGAGACGGCGAATGCCTTCGCGGTTCATGGTGAGTTGCGTGGCGCGCGCGGTCGGGATGACTTCGGCGAGACCGTCGGTTTCGATCGCGGCGAGCGCGTCTGTGGCGATCGCCTCGATCTCGGGGACGATCAGATGTGGACGCTCCTGCTCGACCAGCGCGCGCAGCGCGGCGCGGTCGGTCATGTCGATCACGTGCGAGCGATGCGCGACCTGATGGCCCGGCGCATTCGGGTAACGGTCGACGGCGATCACTTCGACACCCAGCCGTTGCAGCGCGATGATCACCTCCTTGCCGAGTTCGCCGGCGCCGAGCAGCATGACGCGCGAGGCGGATTCAGAAAGGGGCGTGCCGATCCGTTGGCCGATCTGCATGGGGTCTCCAGAAAAAGTCAGGATGAGGGTGGGATTGATCAGAACACGATGTTAACATGCGGGCCCCTCGCCGCGGCTTGCTCGCGGCGCCCGCTTTGTCCTGTCATTGTTCGTGCGCGAAAGGTGCATCAGGGGTGCACGCAGCGCGCGCGAAGGACGCGGCAATGGCGCGCCCGCGCGCCGCTGCTATCTCACTAAAATTTTCGCACGCCGTTGCGCTCGCGTGCGGCCAGCTTAGTGCGTTACCCTTACGCCTTCGCCAGTTTGAAGAGGAACGACGCCATGCTCCAAAGCTCCTCCGCGCGACGTGTTGCGCGCTTCACCCCGCCCGTGCGCGCGGCTCTTGCCGCGCTGAGCGTCGCCGCGCTGCTGGGCGCCTGCGCGATCCCGAAACATCCCGACTCGGCCGCCGCGGCGCCAGATCCATTCAATCCCGCCGCCGTGCAACTGCTCGACGACACGAGCTGGGTGCTGAGCGCCTGGAAGCAGGCCGACGGCACGGCGCGCGCGATTCCGTCCACTGATCAGGGCGGACCGATCACGCTGATGCTCTCCACTTCGAAGGGCCAGCGTCACGCGAGCGGCTTTTCCGGCTGCAATCGCTTCATGGGCACATACGCGCTGAAGGACGGCAAGCTCAGCTTCGGTCCGCTGGCCGGCACGCGCATGGCGTGCACGTCGCCGGGCGGCAATATCGAAGGTGCGTTTCTCGACGCGCTGACGCGCATCGAGCGCACCGGGGTGCAGATGCGCGAGCCGCAGCAGATGCAGTTGACGCTCGATAACGGCGACACGCTGACCTTCGATCGCAGCACCAAATGAAAGGTGCGCCAGAGGGTGCCCGAGCGGGCAACCGGCTCGCCCGCCCGCGACGTGAAGTGGTGGTACGCGCCCGGGCAACTCGACGCACCGTCGAACACTTGCACCCGCGTTCGGGCCGCCTCGCGCGAGGTGCGCCCGGTGTTCCGTCAGCCGTTGTTTTTCGCCGATGGCAGGCCGCGCACCGGTCTGCTCTCCCTTGGGACGCAAGCATCCTTGCGTCGGCCTTCGAAGCCTCGAGCTTCGCCGGTTTAAACTCGACGGATTGCGTTTTCGCGCGTCCGTCATTCGTTGATGTCTAGTATGCACACGGTAGTTTTCGGCTGGTTCGGCGGGTCGGCCGTCTGGTTCATTCCTCTTTTGTGGCGCCTCGTGAAGTCGGTGCTGCCGGGCGGCGCAGGCTTGCGCGGCCCCGGCACGATCCGCCTTTGGCTCGGCTTCGTCTGCGTGATGGTGGCGAGTTGCACGCTCGAGGCGTCGCTGCTCGACGTGGCAGGCCTCAATGGCCTGGGCCATGCGCTCGCTGCGGGCTTCGGTCATCTGCTCGGGCATATCGGCACGCCGCTAGCGGCGCTCGCCCTGCTTCTCATCAGCCTGCCCTGGCTGATCGACTTCCGCTGGCGTGATTTCGCCACGTGGGCGGACGGCGCGTTCGGTCTCGGCCTGTCGCCCGGACTGGCCAGGCGCGACGAGGAAGCGCGCCGTCATCGCAGCGTCGATGACGGTTTGTCTTCGCACGTTTCGCCGGCCACGAATACGATGGCGCCGAAAAGCAATGGACGCTACACGCGTCCGACCGTGTGGCGGCCGCCGGCGCGCGGGCGTGGCGCGGCGGCGGGCGGCGCGGCGGCCGGCAAGGATGCGGCGGCGCGCGGTGCCGGGTCGAGCTGGCGCGCGGGTAACGTGACGCCGCGCAGCCAGGCGACGCAAATCGAGCCAGTGCTGCGCACGGGCGCGGCGATTGCGCCGCGGCAGGCGTCGATGCAGAAGTCGGCGCCGAATGCCGATAAGGCGGCGTTCATGCCGGCTGAGCCGGTCGCGCCTGCCGGGTGGTTGCGGGAGACTGCGTCGCCGCGTGCGGGAGTGTCGGTGGGAGCTGGGGCGGCTGGCATTTCAGGCGCCTCTGCCGCGGTGCCTCGCGATGGCGCGTTGCAGGTCGGCCGGCGCTCGGCTGGCGAACAGCGGTCGGGGGCGTCGGTTGATTCGGGCGCGGGTTCGGCGATGGCGGCGGGTGTGCCCGGTGCTGCCGCGTCGAGCGCGGCAGGCGCGTCGGCGAGAGCTGCGCACGGCATAGCGGCAGGTACGGCCGCAAGCACTGCGGCCGGTTCGATGATGAATACCGCAACCGGTGCGGGCCGTTCGGCGGCGATGCAGCGTGCAGCGGCTCCGCTCGACAGCACTGTCGCGACCCGTCAACCGTTCCCGGCCGCCCCGCTGGCGAACGCGGTCACGCCGACGTCGGCCACGTCTCGGACGGCACCAAGTTACACGCGGCCCATGGCGGCGGCGCAGACAGTTTCGCCGCCCGCCAGCGTCCAGGAAACGCTGCGCAGCATCGCGGAAAACGCCGCGCGCTGGACCGATCTGGCCGGCGTCAGCCTCGCGCGCAGCAGCGGCGCGGAAGGCGTGAAGATGACGCCGGCGGCGCACGCCGGGCCGTCGGTCGAGGTTGACTGGCCTGGTGAGGATGCACGCCATGCCAGCGCGGTTGGGACGGCTTGGCCGGCGCGTGCGGATGAGCCTTTGCCGGAGCTTGCGGTCGAGCCGCCTGTTGCGCCGTCATTTGAGCAAACGCCAATTGAAGCGGCGCCCGTCGAGTCACCGTGGATGGAAGCCGCAGTCGATGCGCCAGTCGAGACGAATGCAGAGCCCATCGTGCATTGGCCAATCGAGCCGCCGATCATTCACGCGCCGCTGACGGCGGCGCCTGGATTTGTCGCGCAAGTGGACAAGCCTGCGGAAGTGGATGCGGCGTTTGTGCCTGTTGCGTCTATCCCCGCTGCATCTGCGCATGCTGTCTCTGCGCCCACGCCGCCCTCCGCTGCGTTCACATCTGCGACACCCGCACCGCCTACGCATGCATCCGTCACAGTTGCCCCGCAAGGCATGACGCCGGCAGTGACGCCCACGCCATTCCAGATCTTCGCGGCCCAGTTGGAAGCGAGCGAAGAACAGCCAGCACCGGACGCATCGCCCATCGAAGACGACCCGGCGCAATCGACCGTTCACATCGACAGCCACACGCACCCGATTGCCGAGCTCACGCAACCAGTCAGCGAAACAGTAGCGTCGACGCACACCATCGCGCCGAGCGTCGCAGCGCCCACGAATGAAAGTGTCGCGGCGCGCGTGGAAGAACCCGCTCCGGTCGTCGAATCGCCCGCCGTTCCTGCAACGACGATGCAACCGCCCGTACCGGCCGCAGAAGTCTTTGCCGATAACTTTGCCGATAAGACGCTTGCGCCTTGGGAAACCAAGGCCGACGTCATCGCGACCCAGCGCGACACGACGGTATCGATCGCGCCGCCGGTCAGCCGCAGCAGCGTTCCAGCAGAAAACGCATCGACATCTCACGAGACCCCGTCGACGCACGTCGCAAGCGCGAATGCAAACGAAGCAGCAACACTGAGCCACCCAGAAACGGCACACCTCCCTGCCCTGCGAAACGTAGCGGAAGCGGGGAGCACTTTCGCACCGGCAACAGCGGCAAGCACCGCAGCGAACGTCACAGCGAACACCCCCTCTTCAGCCGCGTCGCCAAGCCTCGAGCCGCAAGCGTCGAACGTGGTTCGCTTCCCGGGTTTCGCGGCTCAGGCCGCATCGTCGGCACCTGCCATCGGTATTGAAGAAGCGGACGGCACCGAAGAGTCCGCTATCGCCGCCCGCACGACCGAACCGCCCGTCGCGTCAGTGACGTTCGCACCATCGGCATCTCCGTCCCCGGAGCCCGCCGTCCAGCGCCCCCCGCTGCGCGGCCACGCCCCGGCCAACGGCTTCGAATTCCACGCGCCCGCTGCATCGATGGTCGAGCTGCCCACGCTCGATCTGCTGGAGCGCGCCGACACCGACGTCGAACCGGTTTCCGAGGAAAAGCTCATCGAAACCGGCCTGCTGATCGAGCAGCGTCTGCAGGAATTCAAAGTGCCGGTCACCGTGGTCGGCGCGTCGGCGGGTCCGGTCATCACCCGCTTCGAAGTCGAGCCCGCGCTCGGCGTGCGCGGCAGTCAGATCGTCGGCCTGATGAAAGACCTGTCGCGCGGTCTCGGCCTCACCTCCATCCGCGTGGTCGAAACGATTCCCGGCAAGACCTGCATGGGCCTCGAATTGCCAAACGCGAAGCGCCAGACGATCCGCCTGTCCGAAATCCTCGAGGCAAGCGTCTACCAGAACTCGCACTCGCAACTCACGCTCGCGATGGGCAAGGACATCACCGGTCACCCGGTCGTCGCCGATCTGGCGAAGGCGCCGCACATGCTGGTCGCGGGCACGACCGGTTCGGGCAAGTCAGTCGCGATCAACGCGATGATCTGCTCGCTGCTCTACAAGGCGACGCCCGAGGAAGTGCGCCTCATCATGATCGATCCGAAGATGCTGGAGCTGTCGGTGTACGAAGGCATCCCGCACCTGCTCGCGCCGGTCGTCACCGACATGAAGCTCGCGGCCAATGCGCTGAACTGGTGCGTCGGCGAAATGGAGAAGCGCTACCGGCTGATGTCCGCGGTCGGCGTGCGCAATCTCGCGGGCTTCAACCAGAAGATCCGTGACACCGAGGTGAAGGGCAAGAAGCTCGGCAACCCGTTCTCGCTGACGCCCGAAGCGCCCGAGCCGCTTGCGCCGCTGCCGCTGATCGTGGTGGTGATCGACGAGTTGGCCGACCTGATGATGGTCGCGGGCAAGAAGATCGAAGAGCTGATCGCGCGGCTCGCGCAGAAGGCGCGCGCCGCCGGCATCCACCTGATTCTGGCGACTCAGCGGCCCTCGGTCGACGTGATCACCGGGCTCATCAAGGCGAACATTCCGACGCGCGTCGCGTTCCAGGTGTCGTCGAAGATCGACTCGCGCACGATTCTCGATCAGATGGGCGCGGAGTCGCTGCTCGGCCAGGGCGACATGCTGTTCCTGCCGCCGGGTACGGGCTATCCGCAACGCGTGCACGGCGCTTTCGTCGCCGACGAGGAAGTGCATCGGATCGTCGAGTATCTGAAGCAGTTCGGCGAGCCGCAATACGAGGAAGGCATTCTCGATGGCCCGGCTACCGATGGCGGCGCGGCGCAGGACCTGTTCGGCGAATCGCCGGATGCGGAAGCCGATCCGCTCTATGACGAAGCCGTAGCGTTCGTGGTGCGCACGCGGCGCGCGTCGATTTCGTCGGTGCAGCGGCAGTTGCGCATCGGCTATAACCGCGCGGCACGCCTCGTCGAGCAGATGGAGACGGCGGGACTCGTGTCGGCGATGAGCATCAACGGCAGCCGCGAAGTGCTCGCGCCGGGGCCGGCGGAATAGCGGCCCGGTGGGTTGTCGCTCGGCGGCTTGCAAGGGATGGCTGATCGGCTGTCGACGGTTGCAAGGCGAGTTGCCGAGCCGGCCGCAAGGCAAAAAAACGGGCCGCTCGAAGCGGCCCGTTTTTCATTCCACCCACACGTTCGAATCAAGCACGACACCGTCCTTTCACGACGGCGACACCAGCTTGAAGTCCACCGGCGCGCCGAGTTCGAAGTGCTGCTTCGGCGTCGGATCGAGTAAACCGGTTTGACGATCGCGCTTGAACACGTACACCGTATCGCTGTTCTGATTGCCAACGATCAGCCAGTTGCCGGTCGGATCGATCGCGAACTCACGCGGCGACTTGCCGAGACTCGATTGATGCCCGATCTTCTTCAGATGCCCGTTGGCTGGATCGACCGAAAAGATCACGATCTCGTTCGCGTCGCCGCGATTGGACGCGTACACGAAGCGTCCGTCCGGCGACAGATGGATCGCCGCCCCACCGACCGCGCCCTTGAAGCCTGGCTGCGTCAGAGGAAGCGTTTGCACCAGCTTGAGCTTGCCGTCGGCGTAGTCGAACGTGCTGACCGAGGCGTTCAGCTCGCTCGTCAGGTACGCATGCTTGCCGTTGGCGCCGAAGATCAGATGACGCGGACCCGTGCCCGCCTTCTGCTGGGTATAGCCCCAATCGGTCGGCGTGACCGGGCCGTGACTGTCGCCCGGCGTGTAGCGATACGCGTAGAGCTTGTCGGCGCCGAGGTCCTGCGCGAAGAGATAGCGCCCATCCGGCGAAAACACGGTGGAGTGAACGTGCGAGTTGTCCTGCCGCCCCTTCACCGGACCGCCGCCCTCGTGATGCACGGTGAGCACCGACGCGCCGAGCCGGCCATCGCCCTCAACCGGAAACACCGCGAAGCTGCCGCCGGGGTCGGCCGCCACCGAGTAGTTCGCGCTCAGCAGATACTTCTCATCCGGCGACAAACTCAGATAGCACGGATCATTGCCATCCGACGACACCTTGTTGAGGAACGTCAGTTGCCCCTGTGCGGCGTCAAAGCGAAATGCGCTGACACCGCCGCGCTGCGTGGCCGGGCCATCGTCACCGGGCAATTCGTTGACCGCATAGACGAAGCGGCGGTCACGGCTCACCACGAGGAACGAAGGATTGACCGTCTGCGCCACCGACACGCGCGTGGCCGCACCTGTCTTCGTGTCGAAGCGATAGACGTAGATCCCCTCGCTCTTGCCGCTGGTGTAGGTGCCGACCAGCATGTTGTAGACGCCGTCCGCGGGGACCGGGCCGGAATCTTGCGCATACGCGTGCGACGCAACAATCGAGACCATGAGCACGAAACCTTTTATTATCGAGCGGGCGGCGCGCAGAGGCGCAGGCCGCCCGGAGTGTCCCGCCCCGCAAGCAGCGGCGGCAGGCGAAACGGAAGGCGGGAAAGCAGATGAAGCGGGACTCGAAATGGCACGCACGGCCGCCCGGCGACGACGAAGCATATGACCTCCTCCACATCGGTTATTGGATCGAAGCGGTTGTAATGATGTCGCTGGTCTGCCGCGCGGCGAGTCGAGCGTTGTTCTTATCGAGGCAAGTATAAAAGCGTTGGGTCGGATCATGCAGCGAATCCGGCTGCCGGCACGCATCGGCAGCCATTGTCCCGCGTCGCGGGACGTTTCTTCAATCGCGTCTTACGCGTTTCACACTACGGAGTCTTCATGAACGTCACACTCAGCCTGGGCCCGCTCGTTTCGTTGATCGCCGGCATTCTGATTCTCGTCATGCCGCGCCTGTTGAACTACATCGTCGCGCTCTATCTGATCATCATCGGCATCATTGGGATCTTCGGTGTGGGGTCGTCGCACTTCTGAGTTGGCGGCAATCGACGTGCGGCCGGGCGCAGGGCCGGCCCGGCCGCACATCGTCAATGCGCAAGGAAGGCGCGGCAAAGCGCGCGCGTGACACGGAACAGAAACGTGGGAAATGCGGCGGCAGAAACGAAGCTGCATCGCATCACGATGCAGCTTTGCGCAAGCGGATTAGCAGGTCATCAAACCGGACGCATGGAGCGCCGCCTCACTCATCGGCCTCGCGGCTTACGCGCCCCGTCGCCGAGCGTCAACCGTTCGAAAGCTGGTCGAGCCGCAAGCGTCCCTGCAACGACAGCGCGCCGACGGCATAATGGCCGTCACCTTCCTGATAGCGCCGGAAGCAGGCCCGTTCGACCAGAAACGCGGCAGCGGCCAGCATGCCGTTGCGGCTCAGCCCCAGCCGGCCATGATCGAGCGGCAACATCGAATCGCCGGCGAGTTGGCCGGCGGCCGAGAGTATCGTGATGCAATCGGTTTTCGTCGGGTTCAGCATGGCTTTCGTCCTCGGAAACGGCGCCTGCGTGCGCCATGGGCAAGGCCGACTCGCTGCCCGGTCGGGCTCCGGGCTCGGCTCGAAATCCGATTGTAGGCACTGATTTGACAATTACCAACCCGCGTTTTGCCGCATTGCGTGATGAACCAATGCGCATCGCGCGGGTCCGGTAGTAACCATGACCCAGCGCGACGGCCTCGCCGTGCGTCATCACCGACACGCTCCCCTATGCCCGCAAACATCGAAGACTATGCGCTCATCGGCGACGGCCACACGGCCGCGCTCGTCTCCCGCGAAGGTTCCGTCGACTGGCTCTGCTGGCCGCGCTTCGACTCCGGCGCCTGTTTCGCCGCCCTGCTCGGCACGCCCGAGAACGGCCGCTGGCTGATCTCGCCGGTATCGGAAGACCCGAACGCCGCGCCGACCATCACGCGTCGCTATCGCGGCGAAACCCTGATCCTCGAGACCGATTTCGAAACGCCCGAGGGCGCCGTCACGCTGATCGACTTCATGCCGCCGGGTAACGGCTGGTCGGAGATGGTGCGCATCGTCGTCGGCAAACGCGGCACCGTGCGCATGAAGATGGAACTGGTGCTGCGCTTCGACTACGGCTTTTCCATTCCGTGGGTCGACAAGCTCAAGCACGACAGCGGCATCAAGGCGATCGTCGGACCGGACAACGCGGTGCTGCGCACGCCGGTCGCGCTGCGCGGCGAAGACATGAAGACAGTTGCCGACTTCACCGTCAGCGAAGGCGAGCGGGTGCCGTTCTCGCTCGCCTACGCGGCCTCGCATCTGCGCATTCCGCCCGCGCGCGATCCGCATACGTCGCTCGCGCGCAGCGAGAATCACTGGCTCGAATGGTCGGCGCGCGGCACCGTCGAAGGACGCTGGGCCGGCGCGATCCGCCGCTCGCTGATCACGCTGAAGGCGCTCGCCTACGAGCCGACCGGCGGCATCGTCGCGGCGCCCACCACGTCGCTGCCAGAGCAGCTCGGTGGCACGCGCAACTGGGACTACCGCTACTGCTGGTTGCGCGACGCCACCATCACGTTGCTCGCGATGATGCGCGGCGGCTACTACGACGAAGCGCGCGCATGGCGCAGTTGGCTCGGCCGCGTGATGGCCGGCTCGCCCGAGCAGCTGCAGATCATGTACGGGATCGCCGGCGAGCGGCGGCTGCCGGAATTCGAAATCGACTGGCTGCCCGGTTATCAAGGCGCGAAGCCGGTGCGCATCGGCAACAACGCGGTCGGCCAGCGCCAGCTCGACGTGTATGGCGAAGTAATGAACGCGCTGCATCTGGCGCGCGTCGGCGGCCTGCAGGCGGACGACACCGCATGGAACGTGCAGCGCGCGCTGCTCGAACACCTCGGCACGATCTGGCAGGAGCCCGACGAAGGCATCTGGGAAACGCGCGGCGGCCGCCAGCATTTCACTTTCTCGAAGGTGATGGCGTGGGTCGCGTTCGATCGCGCGATCCGCTCGGCCGACATGTTCAAGCTCGACGGCCCGCTCGACGAATGGCGCGCCACCCGCGCGCAGATTCACGCGGAGGTCTGCGAGAAAGCGTGGAATGCCGAGCTCGACGCGTTCTCGCAGTACTACGGCAGCGACCAGCTCGACGCAAGCGTGCTGCTGCTGCCGATGCTCGGCTTCCTGCCGCCGCACGATCCGCGCATCAAGGGCACCGTGGCGGCGATCGAGCGCGACCTGATGCACGACGGCTTCGTGATGCGCTACCGCACCACCGAATACGACGACGGCCTGCCGCCCGGGGAAGGCACGTTTCTCGCGTGCTCGTTCTGGATGGTGGACAACCTCGCGCTGCAAGGCCGTATCGACGAGGCCATCGCGATGTACGAACGATTGCTTGGGCTATGCAACGACGTGGGCCTCCTCGCCGAAGAGTACGATCCGGCGGTAAAGCGCCTGGTCGGCAATTTCCCGCAGGCGTTTTCGCACGTGGCGCTGGTGCACACGGGCCTGAACCTGATGAAGCACGAACAGGAAATGGCCCAGGCAACCGGGCATCCGGGCCATAACGGCGGCCGCTCCGGAAAACTGAAGGCTGAGGCAACCCCCGATAGCGGCGCGGCAACATCGCCAGTAGCATGATTTAATGACAGTTTGCGTGCCACCCGCGCGCAGATTGCTGCATTGCACAAATGCACTTTGTTCGATATGATCGATCAACCTGTCGGCCGAAAATCAATGCGCCAACAATCAAAACGGCCCGCCGCAACGCCTTACGCGTGTTTGCGAAGCCCCATGCGAACCGCTTAAAACGGAGCACCCATGCTCTATCAACTGCACGAATTCCAACGGGCGATGTTGAGCCCCCTTACCGCCTGGGCCCAGGCCGCGTCGAAATCGTTCGCGAATCCTGCCAGTCCACTGGCCTACGTGCCGGGCGCAACCCGTCTGTCGGCCGGCTACGAACTACTGTACCGGCTGGGTAAAGATTACGAAAAGCCCGAGTTCAATCTTCACCAGATTGTCAAAGATGGTCACAACATCCCGATCATCGAGCAGATCATCGTCGAGAAGCCGTTCTGCCGCCTGATGCGCTTCAAGCGTTTCGCCGACGACAGCGACGCCGTCACGCAGTTGAAGGACGAACCGGTCGTGCTGGTCTGCGCACCGTTGTCGGGACACCACGCTACGCTGCTGCGCGATACCGTGCGGACGTTGCTGCAAGACCACAAGGTGTACCTGACCGACTGGATCGACGCGCGCATGGTGCCGCTCGAAGCCGGCGAGTTCGGTCTGAACGACTACGTCGCCTACATCCAGGAATTCATCCGTCACATCGGCGCGAAGAATCTGCATGTGATCTCGGTGTGCCAGCCTACGGTGCCTGTGCTCGCGGCCATTTCGCTGCTGGCGAGCCGCGGCGAAGACACGCCGCGCACCATGACGATGATGGGCGGCCCGATCGACGCGCGTAAGAGCCCGACCTCGGTCAATTCACTCGCCACCCAGCACTCGTACGAGTGGTTCGAGAACAACGTGATTTTCACGGTGCCGCCGAACTATCCGGGTGTGGGCCGTAAGGTTTACCCGGGCTTCCTGCAGCACACCGGCTTTGTCGCCATGAATCCGGAACGTCACGCGGCCTCGCACTGGGATTTCTACCAGAGCCTGCTGCGCGGCGACGAAGACGACGCGGAAGCGCATCGCCGCTTCTACGACGAGTACAACGCCGTGCTCGACATGGACGCGGACTATTACCTCGACACGATCCGCGTGGTGTTCCAGGAATTCCGTCTTGCCGAAGGCACGTGGGACATCGCCGGCGAGCGGGTGAAGCCGCAGGACATCTCGAAGACCGCGCTATTCACCATCGAAGGCGAACTGGACGACATCTCCGGCGACGGTCAGACCTATGCCGCGCACGAACTGTGCACCGGCATTCCGGAGAGTGACAAGCGCCACTTCACCGCGGAAAAATGCGGCCATTACGGCATTTTCTCGGGCCGGCGCTGGCGCACGATTATTTATCCGCAGTTGCGCGACTTCATCCTCGAGCACAACAAGGCGCCGAAAGTGGCGAAGGAAAAAGTCGAAGCCTGAGCGAATCCGCACGCGGCATCCGGCAAAAACGACGGCCTCTTCGGAGGCCGTTTTCGTTTGCGATGCCGCTTTGCCATAGGGTGTGCGACGGCGTGCTTGTGCCTCGCCCAACGCGCGCGACGGCGCGTCACGTCGCGTGCGCGCCTACTTGCGCGCCTACTTGCGCAACAGATACGCGAGCAGCAACTCGGTGTTCATCTGAACCACTTCACTGCGTTCGCTGGCGCTGTTGAAATCGCGGCCGAGCGTCGCTTCGAGCGTGAAGCGGTTCGACACGATGTAATAGCCCATGCCCGACAGCGTCACGTAAAAGCGCAGCGGATCGATGTTGGCGCGAAACAGCCCCGCACGCTGCCCGCGTTCGAGAATGCCGCCGAGCGTCGCGACGATCGGCGAGATCATTTCGCGGATACGCGTCGACTTCTGCATGTAGCGCGCTTCATGCAGATTCTCGTTGTTGACCAGACGCAGCAACTCGGGATGATCGCGGTAGTAATCCCACACGAAATGCGCGAGACGCGTCACGGCCTCGACCGGCGCGACGCCGTTCAGTTCGAGTGTGCGTTCCGCTTCGTTGAGCGCACTGAACGCGTGCTCGAGTACCGCGGTGAAAAGCTGCTCCTTGCTACCGAAGTAGTAATAGAGCATGCGTTCATTCGTTTCCGCGCGGCGGGCGATCTGATCGACGCGTGCGCCGAATAGCCCACCATTTGCAAACTCTTCGGCCGCCGCAAGCAGAATGCGGCGCCGCGTGCCTTCAGGATCTCTTTTGATTTTCGGCTGATTCATGGTGGCATCGTCTTCGTGAGCCGCGTTATCCGGATCGCGCCGCCGGCCTCTCCTCGGGCCTTGCACCGACAGCGTTGAACGGGCGCGCCATGGTTGGGGAACACACCCTTTTCTGCGGTCTTTCGAAAAAGCGCTTCGATTATGGCACATGGATTGCGAATGGCAATTGGGGAAATCGGCGATAATGTGCTATTTAGTTCAAGCTATGCGGCAGCAAGGCAAGCCCCCCGTCGTGACCGTGACAGACATTAAAATACTTGCGGATCGCATAGAAGATCTGCTGCCCCAAACGCAATGCACGAAGTGCGGATATCCCGCATGTCGTCCCTATGCCGAAGCCGTTGCGAACGGCGACGCCAATTACAACCAGTGTCCTCCCGGCGGCGCCGAGGGTATCGCACGCCTCGCCGCGTTGCTCGGCAGGCCGGTGATTCCGCTCAATTCCGCCAACGGAGTCGAACGCGCGCGTCCGTTGGCGGTTATCGACGAACAGGTTTGCATCGGCTGCACGCTGTGCATGCAGGCTTGTCCGGTCGACGCGATAGTTGGCGCACCGAAACAGATGCACACCGTGATTGCCGAACTCTGTACCGGCTGCGATCTGTGCGTGCCACCGTGCCCGGTCGACTGCATTGCGATGCCGTCCGTCACCGGCGAGGCGACCGGCTGGAACGCATGGACCCAGAGCCAGGCCGACGCCGCGCGCGCGCGTCACAACCGGCGCGAAGCCCGTCTCACGCGTGAGCGCGAAGCCGCCGAAGCGCGTGCTGCTGCGCGCCGCGCCGGCGGCGCGGGCACGGCGCTCACTCCGGACGTGACGCAAGCGACTCAAACAACGCAAGCCGGTACCGCTACAGCGCCAGTGGCCCCCAACGTGGACGACGCCGAAGCGAAGAAACGCGCGATCATCCAGGCCGCGCTCGAGCGCGCTCGCAAGAAGAAAGAAGAACTGGCTGCCAAAGGCCAAGACCCGTTGAACACCGAACACGTTAGCGCCGACGTGCAGGCGCAGATCGACGCCGCCGAAGCGCGCCGCCGCCGTCTCGGCCTCGCCGACGCCGCCGACGACGACACCGACGCCGACACGCCGTCCAACCCGCGCTAAACGCACCCGCCACGCTCCGCATGAACGCGAAAAAACGCCGCGCCATCTACGAAACGCTACAGAGTCTCAACCCCCATCCAACGACCGAGCTTGAGTACACTTCACCGTTCGAGCTGCTGATTGCCGTGCTGTTGTCGGCGCAGGCCACGGACGTGTCGGTCAACAAGGCGATGCGCAAGATGTTCCCGGTCGCGAACACGCCGCAGCAGGTGTTCGATCTCGGCGAGGAAGGCGTGACCGGCTACATCAAGACGATCGGGCTGTACCGGACCAAGGCGAAGAACGTCATCGCGACCTGCCGCATTCTGCTCGATCAGTACGGCGGCGAAGTGCCGGAGGACCGTGAAGCGCTCGAAAGTCTGCCGGGCGTGGGCCGCAAAACCGCCAACGTGATTCTGAACACCGCGTTCGGCCATCCGACCATCGCGGTCGATACGCACATCTTTCGGGTTGCCAATCGAACCGGGCTCGCGCCCGGCAAGGACGTCCGCGCGGTCGAAGCGGCGCTGGAGAAATTCACGCCCGCCGAGTTCAGACAGGATGCGCACCACTGGCTGATCCTGCATGGCCGTTATGTCTGCAAGGCGCGTCGCCCCGAATGCTGGCATTGCGTGATCGAGCCGCTTTGCGAGTTCCGTCCGAAAACGCCGCCGCCGGATCTCTGAGCCGCCTCGCGAGGCGCGGCGCGGCGCCAGCAGCGCGCGCCGCCGCGGCGTAAAATACCGGCCTGCGCGCTTGTCTCGCGCGCGCCCACTCAAACGCACCGGTTCCACGATGTTCAATCCCAGCCGCGATGAAGTCCGCCTCTTTTTCACCGACACCTGGCGCAAGCAGCGTCAAGGCGAGATTCTGACGCCGCTGGAAGCGATCGCCGCCGACTGGATCGTCGAGCATCCCGAATATCACGCGGACCTCAGCGATAGCGGCGCCGCCCAGGCGCAGGATTACTCGCCCGAACGCGGCCAGACCAATCCATTCCTGCATCTGTCGATGCATCTCGCGATCAGCGAACAGTTGTCGATCGACCAGCCGCCGGGCATTCGCGCGGCGCACGAGCGGCTCGCGTCGCGCCTCGGCTCGACTCACGACGCGCAGCACGCGATCATGGAGTGCCTCGGCGAAACCATCTGGGAAGCGCAGCGCACCGGCACGCCGCCGGATACGGACGCCTATCTGCAGCGCATCGAGCGGCGCGCGACGCGCGACTGAGGTCGGACTGAGCGCCGGCCGCGCCGCCGCCCAAAACAAAACACCCCGCCAAAGCGGGGTGTCGTTCGAATCCGAAAAGCAGCGCGGCAATGACGCTCAAATCATGACGCGGCCCGCTTACTTCTTCTGCACCAGATCGCCGTCCAGCGATTCGATATAAGCCGCGAGGTCTTTCATGTCGCTCTGCGACAGGCTCTGCACCTGCGCCTGCATGATCGCGTTGTTGCGGCCGAGATGCGGATTGCCCACGCCCATCTGGTACTGGCGCAGCGCCCAGTAGATGTAGTCGGCGTGCTGGCCCGCGAGCTTCGGATACTCCGGGCTCACCGGCTTGTTCAGATTGACGCCGTGGCAAGCCGCGCAGTTGTGACTCTCGGACAGCACCTTGCCGTTGCCTGCATCGGCGGCATGCGCGAGATTCGCTGCAGCCAGACCGATCACCGCCGCCGACGCGCAAGCAGCCTTGAACACCGTGTGGAGTGCCTGTTGGGGCTTAATCATGAATTCTCCTATCCCGCGAATAATTGATAGCCGGGTGACTGAATGGACGGCCGCGGCCGATCACTTGTCGGGATTGTTTTTCGAAGAGGCATTTTGCGCCGCGTAGTAAGCGGCGATGTCGGCAATGTCCTGATCCGACAACGAGACGGCAATGGCGTGCATCGTGTCGAAATGGCGGTCGCCCTTCTTGTAGCCACGCAACGCGTTTTCGAGGTATGCCTGATTCTGGCCGCCGAGCATCGGCACACGGTAGACCTCGGGATAAGCCGTACGGTATTCGGGGATGCCGTGGCAGCCGATACACATCGCGACCTTGGCCCGCCCCGCCTTCGCGTTACCAACCACATCCGCTGCCTGGGCGCTGACCGCATAGCCCGTGAGCACCGACAGCGCTGCGATCACGACGTGTTTGCCGACGAATTTATTCATAGCATGTAACCTGGCATGAGGGGAACGGGCGCCCAAAAAAGGCAACGGCCCGCGCCGTTCTTCTTATAGGGTAGCCACGCAGGCCAAAAAAATCGGGCTAATTGTACCGCGACGCCGCGCAGAACGTCCACCGCGCGGGGCCAGCGGCCCGCCCGCCGGCTGCAAAGCCACGGCCGGCGCCGCTTTACTCCGGCACGCCCGCCGCGCAAGGCCTGACGGGGTGGCCGAGCGCACGGTCCGCGCCGTCCGGGGCACCGGCTCAAACACCGGCAAGCCCAGCTCAGGCACCCGCCCGCCGCACTGGGTGGATCCCGAACGAACACCAAACGAGCACGCGGCCCACCCGTGCGCAACGCATGCAGCACGCACGCAACACGCGTTTTGCCGTCCCGCGCATCGGGCTGAACCTCGGCTGACACCATACGCGAGCCGGTTTCAGGCCAACAGGGCTTCTGACTTATACTGGGTTTTTTCCCGATCAAGAGCATCTCGCCATGCGTTTCGAAGGCTCATCGCAGTACGTCGCCACCGACGACCTCAAGCTCGCGGTCAACGCCGCGATGACGCTGAAGCGCCCGTTGCTGATCAAGGGCGAACCGGGCACGGGCAAGACCATGCTCGCCGAAGAGGTCGCCGCCGCGCTCGGCATGCCGCTGCTGCAGTGGCACATCAAGTCCACCACCAAGGCCCAGCAGGGTCTGTACGAATACGACGCGGTGTCGCGCCTGCGCGATTCGCAGCTCGGCGACGAGCGCGTCAAGGACATCCGCAACTACATCGTCAAGGGCGTGCTGTGGCAGGCGTTCGAGTCGGACGAGCAAACCGTGCTGCTGATCGACGAGATCGACAAGGCCGACATCGAATTCCCGAACGACCTGCTGCGCGAACTCGACCGCATGGAGTTCTACGTGTACGAGACGCACGAGCTGATCCGCGCCAAACAGCGCCCGCTCGTGATCATCACGTCGAACAACGAGAAGGAGCTGCCCGACGCGTTCCTGCGCCGCTGCTTCTTCCACTACATCAAGTTTCCCGATCCGGCCACGATGCAGCAGATCGTCGAGGTGCACTACCCAGGCATCAGGAAGGAACTGCTCGCCGCGGCCATGCAGAGCTTTTTCGAACTGCGCAACGTCGCGGGTCTGAAGAAGAAGCCGTCCACCTCGGAGCTGCTCGACTGGCTCAAGCTGCTGCTCGCCGAAGACCTTCCGCCCGAAGCGCTGCGCTCGTCCGACCAGAAGCAGATCATTCCGCCATTGCACGGCGCGCTGCTGAAGAACGAACAGGACGTGAGCCTGTTCGAACGGCTGATTTTCATGAACCGCAACAACCGTTGATCGGGCGAGCCTCGTCGTCGAAGAGCGGCAGCCGGGTCGATGCCGGCCCACCGCCGCCCGACGCGTCGCATCGACCATTCGCCGCTGGAGGGCACACCGCATGCTGATCGACTTCTTCTACTCGCTGCGCGCCGCCAGGCTGCCGGTGTCGGTGAAGGAATATCTGACGCTGCTCGAAGCGCTCAAAGCCAACGTGATCGCGCCGTCGCTCGACGAGTTCTACTACCTTTCGCGCATCACGCTGGTCAAGGACGAGCAGTATTTCGACAAGTTCGATCAGGCGTTCGGCGCGTATTTCAACGGCGTCGCGAAAGCGTCGGAACTGGCGTTCGACGTCCCGCTCGACTGGCTGAAGAAGAAGCTGCAACGCGACCTGTCGCCGGAGGAAAAGGCGCAGATCGAGGCGATGGGCGGGCTCGACAAGCTGATGGAGCGCCTCAAGGAGCTGTTCGACGAACAGAAAGAGCGCCACGAAGGCGGCAGCAAGTGGATCGGCACGGGCGGCACGTCGCCGTTCGGCAACGGCGGCTACAACCCGGAGGGCGTGCGCATCGGCGGCGACGCGGCGGGCAACCGCACGGCGGTGAAGGTGTGGGAAGCGCGCGCGTATCGCGATTACGACGACCAGGTCGAAATCGGCACGCGCAACATCAAGGTCGCGCTGCGCCGTTTGCGCCGCTTCGCGCGCGAAGGCGCCGCCGAAGAGCTCGATCTGCCCGACACGATCCGCAGCACCGCCGCGAACGCCGGCTGGCTCGATCTGAAGATGGTGCCGGAGCGGCACAACAAGGTGAAGGTGCTGATGCTGCTCGACGTCGGCGGCTCGATGGACGACCACATCAAACGCACGGAAGAACTGTTCTCCGCCGCGAAAGCCGAGTTCAAGCACCTCGAGTTCTATTACTTCCACAATTGCGTGTACGACTTCCTGTGGAAGAACAACCGCCGCCGCCACGCCGAACGCATGCCAACGTGGGACGTGCTGCACAAGTTCACGCCCGACTACAAGCTGATTTTCGTCGGCGACGCGACGATGAGCCCCTACGAAGTGCTGCAGCCAGGCGGCTCGGTGGAATACAACAACGCCGAGGCCGGCGCGGTGTGGCTGCGCCGTCTCGCGGATCATTTCCCGCATCACGCGTGGCTCAATCCCGAACCGGAAGGTCTGTGGGCGTACCGGCAATCGGTCGGCGCGATCCGCGAAGTGCTCGGACACCGGATGTACCCGCTCACGCTTGCCGGGTTGGAGAGCGCAATGCGCATGCTGAGCAAATAACGCGGTTGTACCGCTGCCGTATCGCTGTCACTGATTACCCCCAACTATAAAAAAGCACCTGCATGAGCCTTTCTTCATCGCCCCAGTCGCCCCCTGCCGCGACACCGCCCCGGCGCCTCAATCCGCTCGCCGATACCTCGCTCTCCACCGTCGTCGCCGGCTTCGTCGCGATGATGACGGGCTACACCAGTTCGCTCGTGCTGATGTTCCAGGCGGGCCAGGCCGCGCATCTGAGCGACGCGCAGATTTCGTCGTGGATCTGGGCGCTGTCGATCGGCATGGCCGTGTGCACGATCGGCCTGTCGCTGCGTTTTCGCGCGCCGATCGTGATTGCGTGGTCGACGCCCGGCGCGGCGCTGCTGGTGTCGTCGCTGCCGCATGTGGCGTATGCCGAGGCGATCGGCGCGTTCATCGTCTGCGCGGCGCTGCTCACGCTGGTCGGTTTGACCGGCTGGTTCGACACGTTGATGAAGAAGATCCCGGCCGGCATCGCCTCCGCCTTGCTGGCGGGCATTCTGTTCGAGATCGGCATCGAGATTTTTCGCGCCGCGCAGTTCCAGACCGCGCTCGTACTGACGATGTTCTTCACCTACCTGATCGTCAAACGGCTCGCGCCGCGCTACGCGATCGTCACGACGCTGATCGTCGGCACGGCCGCCGCGGGCGGGCTCGGGCTGCTCGATTTCAGCCGCTTTCACGTCGCGCTCGCGCATCCGGTGTTCACGCTGCCGGCGTTCTCGGTGGCGGCCAGCGTGAGCATCGGGATTCCGCTGTTCGTCGTCGCGATGGCGTCGCAGAACGTGCCGGGCATCGCCGTGCTGCGCGCAGACGGCTACACCACGCCGTCCGCGCCGCTGATTTCGACGACCGGCATCGTGTCGCTGCTGCTCGCACCGTTCGGCTCGCACGGCATCAATCTTGCGGCGATCACGGCGGCGATCTGCACCGGCCCCGAAGCGCATGAAAACCGCGACAAGCGCTACACCGCCGCGGTCTGGGGCGGCGTTTTCTATCTTCTCGCCGGCATTTTCGGCGCGACCATCGCCGCGTTGTTCGCGGCCTTGCCGAAGGCGTTGGTGGTGTCCGTCGCGGCGCTCGCGCTGTTCGGCTCGATCATGAGCGGCCTGACCAACGCGATGCAGGACGTGAAGCAGCGCGAGGCGGCGCTGGTGACCTTCATGGTCACGGCCTCGGGGCTGACGCTGCTGTCGATCGGCTCGGCGTTCTGGGGGCTGGTGGCGGGCGTGCTGACGCAACTGGTGCTGAACGCCCGGCGCGCGTGACGGGCCGGCGTGACGAATTGGCTCGACGGCCCCACATCGCCGACAATTCCGTGAACGGATCGCCGAAGCCAAGTGTCAACACCGGATCAGGCGATCCGCCATAGAATAGAAGCATCCGGCAGCGTTTCCCGGCAACATCACGGGGACGCTGCAGCGTGACCCGCGGCCGCCGGCGCCGATTCCGTCCTGTCAGCCCGGCGGCAATCTCATTTCTCCTGAACCACGGCGCGCGCGCCCTGAAGGCCCGAACATGACAACCGCACTCGATCAACTCAAGCAATACACCACCGTCGTCGCCGATACCGGCGACTTCCAGCAGCTTGCCCAGTACAAGCCGCAGGACGCGACCACCAATCCGTCGCTGATCCTGAAGGCCGTGCAGAAAGACGACTACCGCCCGCTGCTCGAAAAAACCGTGAAGGCGCACGCGTCGAAGCCGGTCGGCGCGATCATCGACCAGTTGCTGATCGCTTTCGGCACCGAAATCCTCAAGATCATCCCGGGCCGCGTGTCGACCGAAGTCGACGCGCGCCTGTCGTTCGACGTCGAGGGCTCGATCGCCAAAGGGCGCGAGCTGATCGCGCTTTACAAGGAACACGGCATTGGCCGCGAACGCGTGCTGATCAAGCTGGCCTCCACCTGGGAAGGCATCCGCGCCGCGGAAGTGCTGCAGAAGGAAGGCATCCACTGCAACATGACGCTGCTGTTCTCGCTCGCCCAGGCCGCGACCTGCGCCGAAGCGGGCGCGCAACTGATCTCGCCGTTCGTCGGCCGCATCTACGACTGGTACAAGAAGAACGCCGGCAGCGCGTGGGACGAAGCGAAAGACGGCGGCGCCAACGATCCGGGCGTCAAATCGGTGCGCCGCATTTACGCGTACTACAAAAAGTTCGGCTACAAGACCGAGGTCATGGGCGCGAGCTTCCGCACGCCCGGACAGATTCTGGAACTGGCCGGCTGCGATCTGCTGACCATCAGCCCGGATCTGCTGCAGAAGCTGCAGGACAGCACCGATAAGGTGGAACGCAAGCTGTCGCCGGAGATGTCCAACGAAGCGAACATCGAGCGCGTGCCGGTGGACGAGGCGTCGTTCCGCTTCCTCGTCAACGACGAGGCGATGGCGACCGAAAAGCTCGCCGAAGGCATCCGCGCGTTCGCCGCAGACGCGGTGAAGCTGGAAAAGCTGATCGAAGCGCTGCGTTGAGCTTCGCTTCGCGCGCCGCGTGATTCATGCGGCTGACGCGGCTGCAAGGGCGGCCCTGGACCTCGCGGTTCGGGGCCGCTCGCCGTTTACAAGGCGGCGCCATCGTTCGAGGCCGCCCGCATCACCGCTTTTCCTACACTTTTCCTACGCAATAACGTCACAATCGGCGCCAGGACGGACGACTACAATCGATTCCACGCCCGCTCCCCGGCGCCGCTGGCTCCGGGCTGACGGTGCGCACACCAGTTCCGGGAGACGATCATGGAAGTTCAGCCCTACCTGTTTTTCAACGGACGTTGCGAGGAAGCGCTCGCGTATTACTGCGAGAAGCTCGGCGCCGAAGTCACCTTCAAGATGCGCTTCAAGGAGGCGCCGCCGGATTCGGGACACCAGCCGCGCCCCGATCTCGAAGAAAAAATCATGCACGCGAACGTGCGGATGGGCTCGACCACCTGGATGGCGTCCGACGGCAATGGCGATCCCGCGGCCAGTCCGATGAGCGGCTTCAGCCTGTCGCTGACGGCCGACGACGCCGCCTCCGCCGAGCGCTACTTCAACGCGCTCGCCGACGGCGGCCAGCTGGTGATGCCGTTTCAGGCCACGTTCTGGAGCAAGGGCTTCGGGATGGTGGTGGACCGCTTCGGCCTCATGTGGATGGTGACGGTGCCGGACAAGCCTTAAAGCGTCGTCGGCGGCCGCGCGCCCTACCCCTTCAGCAAACTGCGCGAATGCCGCTCGATATTCCAGTTCGGCTCGGTCTCCAGCAACAGCGCGCGTAGCCGCTCCACCTGCTCCGCGAGCCGCTGCCCGAGCCAATACGGCCCCTGCAGATCGGGCGGCAGCCTGAGCGCCCCGTCGCCCGACGTCTGCGCGAGCGGCGACGCGGCCGGAATGCCGAACTGCGTCGCGCGCCCAAAGCGCAGCCCGCGGGCGATCGCCAGCAGAATCGCCCGCACCGCGCGGACCTCGACGCCGCAGCGCGCGGCATACGCGGCGCGCGCCACGGCGTCGGCATGCATGAGCGGACCGGTCGCGAGCAATTCCAGCGCGCTGAGCACCGAGCGATGCAGCCGCTGAATCTCTTCGAGCTTCGCCTGCGGCACGTCGATTTCCTTCGCCACCGACGGCATCAGCGAGCGCAACTGCACCAGCCGCTGGTTGATTTGCAGAAAGCGCTTGACCTGCTCCTCTTCGCTGATCGTCTCGCCATCCAGCAGCCGCGCGTAGATCGACGCGCATTCGCGCAGGTTGGCCGCGAGGCCGTAGCGCCACGAATACGTCGCGTGCAGCGGCAGCGCGAACGAAAACGCCAGCGCGATCACGATACCGATCAGCACGTTCAGCGTGCGCCACAGGCCGACGTCGATCAGATTGTCGCCGTGACCCGCGACGATGCACATCGTGATCGCCGTCAGCAGCCCGACATAGCCGGACGAGCCGATCGCGAACCACGCGCAGATTGCCGCGATGATCGCCATCAGCACATAGGTGAGCGGCAGCGAGCCGACCAGATTCTGCTGCACGATCAGCAGCAGCCCGATCGACGCCCCGAGCAGCGTCCCGGCTGCCCGCTCCGCCGCCTTCTTGCGGATATTGCCGTGATGCTGCAAACCGCCGATCACCACCAGCAGCGTCACCGACGACCAGATGCCGTGCGGTATATCGATACCGCTGGTGGCGAGAATCGAGAACAGCATCGCGAGGCCCACACGCAGGCTGTGCAGCACCTTCGCGTGGCGATAGCGGTAGTAAGGCGACGTCACGGCGCGCACCATCCGGCTGAGCGCCGAGCGGCGTGGAATCACGGGATGGGAATCGGCAGATGCCATGGCGGCGCGACCCACGCTTGGAAAGGACAGTTTCGCTATCCTGCCCTGGAGTGCCCGGTAAAGACAAACGCCCGCAAACTTTCGTCTGCGGGCGCTGCGGTTTTCAGGCCTATCGACAACGACGCCCGGCCGAGCCAGGCGTCACGGCGCCACGCCGTTGCGCTCAGCCTTCGACCACGTCCAGATAATCTTCCGGACGGGTGCGGTCTTCGCCGCGCTGCATGCCGAACGCGCGCACCAGCAGGCTCACCACGACCGACACCACCAGGTTCACGATCAGCGACCACACCGCCGCATAACCCGGGATCGCCATGCCGAACAGATGGATCGTGAAGATCGAACTGGCCAGCTTCAGTGAGACCGCCATCCACGTGCCGGTGCCGATGCCGACCGCCCAGCCGATCAGCAAGCCACGGTAGTCGAGCACGCGCGTGTACAGGCCGAGCACGATGGCCGGCAGCGTCTGGATGATCCAGATGCCGCCGAGCAGCTGCAACTGGATCGCGTACGTGAGCGGCAGACCGAGAATGAACGCGACCGCGCCGACCTTGACGATCAGCGAGACCAGCTTCGCGACGTTGGTCTCCTGCTCGTGCGTCATGTTGCGGTTGACGAACTCCTTGTGCACATTGCGCGTATACAGGTTGGCCGCCGCGATCGACATGATCGCCGCCGGCACCAGCGCGCCGATACCGATCGCCGCGAACGCCACGCCGACGAACCACGACGGGAAGAAGTGCAGGAACAGCGCCGGCACCGCGAAGTTCGGGCCGAAGGCCTTGAAGTACGGCACGAATTCCGGCATGTCCTTCACGCCGGCCGCGAGCGCCATGAAGCCGAGCAGCGCGAGCAGGCCGAGCACCAGCGAATAGGCCGGCAGGAGCGCCATGTTGCGACGGATCGTGTTGCCCGACTTCGACGACAGTACCGCCGTGATCGAATGCGGATACAGGAACAGCGCGAGCGCCGAGCCGACCGCGAGCGTTGCGTAGGCGCTATAGCCGTTCAGGCTCGACACGTCCGGCGACTTCAGCAGCAGCTTCTCCGGCGGCACCACGCTGAAGATATGGCTGAAACCGCCCAGTTGCGGCGGAATCACGATGATCGCGGCGAAGATCGTCACGTAGATCAGGATGTCCTTGACCACCGCGATCATTGCCGGCGCGCGCAGGCCCGACGTGTACGTGTACGCGGCGAGAATCGCGAACGCGATGATCAGCGGCAGATCGCCGACGAAGCCCTTGGTGTCGAAACCGAGCGCGCCGATCACCACTTCGATGCCGACCAGTTGCAGCGCGATGTACGGCATGGTCGCGACGATGCCGGTCACGGCGATCGCCAGTGCGAGCATGCGGCTGCCGTAGCGGGCCGACACGAAGTCCGCGGACGTCACGTAGCCGTGACGCTTGGCGATGCTCCACAGTTTGGGGAACACGACGAACGCGAACGGATAGATCAGGATCGTGTACGGCAGCGCGAAGAAGCCGGTTGCGCCCGCGCCGAACACCAGCGCCGGCACGGCGATGAAGGTGTACGCGGTGTACAGGTCGCCGCCCAGCAGGAACCACGTGACGATGGTGCCGAAGCGCCGGCCGCCGAGACCCCACTCTTCCAGATGGGCGAGATCGCCGCGCCGCCAGTGGGCCGCGACGAAGCCGAGAATGGTGACGCCGATGAAAAACAGGACGAAGACGAAAGTTGCTGTGGCGTTCATTATTGCGCGCCCCCTTTCGAACGGCCCGTGTAGCGCGATTTGGTCTTGAAGTACACGAGCGCCGTGATGACGGCGCTGATCAGCACCCACAGGAGCTGATACCAGTAGAAGAACGGGAAGTCGAACAGCTGCGGTTCGATCCTGTTGTATGACGGCACCCAGATCATCGCGATCCAGGGCAGTAGCAGCAACCAGAGCCAGTGCTTGCTGGCCTTGTTCGCGTCGGCGTCGTGAGCCATGACGTCTCCTCTTCCTATTATTGAATTGTTGGCCCGTGTCTTTGACGGGAGGTGGATCCCACAGCGGGTGGCCGCCCCGCGGGTGGCCACGGGCGCCCCGAAGAAAGCTCCGAAAGAGTATAGGAGCCGCGAACGCGCGGTCAAGCAGGGACGACCCGAGGCGGGACGCTGCTGTGACACGGGGACATGCGCGATGGAGTATGGCTGGGAGTCAGGCGCGGGGATGCGGCGATGACTCGAGGGGAACGGCGAGGGGCGGGAGCGATGCTTGCTGTACGGGGGCTTTTGCTGTATGCGGGGCGTGCTGTGCAGGCGTAGCCGCGCAAGGAGCTGATGCTTAGCGCTGCTTGCCTGTGTGGGCGTTGTCGCCGCGTAGAGGCTGCTGGAGCGTCGGGGCGGGCCTCGGTCACAGGAGATCGTGTGCGGCGTGGTTGAGGTACTTCAGCTTTGCCTGGGCGTTGCTGACACGACACACCTGGAGCAATCCAAGCGCCCGGGGAACGCCGAACCGCCGACATTCCCCCAGCACCCCGAGGCATCCCGCAAGCGGCCGGAACGCCGTGAGGCGGCACCTACCCGGCCCCGCCCGCTTCCACACTCAGATAGAAAACGACGCGCCCTTTTGCCCCGTCGATTCCTGCAGGCCCTTGATCCACTTGCGCGCCGGCAAGCCGAGTTCCGCTTCGATCAGCTTCGCGCGCGTTTGCAGCGCGGTGAACGGCACATCGAGCGCCGGCCCCGAAAACGCAATCGCGATGCGGTTGCCGTCGTGCACTTCCGGCAGCGCGACCACGCGGCCGTCGAACGCTTCGTTCAGACGCTTCATGTTGCGCACGAAGCTCGGATGATCGCCGAACAGATTCACCGTCACCACGCCCGCATCGGTCAGACACGCGCGCACCGCGCGATAGAAGCCGACACTGTCGAGCACCGGGCCGCGCGCCGTCGCGTCATAGACGTCGATCTGCAACGCGCCGATCGTGCCGTGATTGGCGCGGTCGTTGACGAAGTCCCACGCATCGGTTTCATGCACGGCCAGACGCGCATCGTCGTGCGGCAGTTCGAACATCGTGCGCGCGGCCACCACGACCGCCGGGTTCACCTCGACCGCCTCGACCTTCGCGCCCGTCAGGAAGCGGTGCGCGAACTTGGTCAGCGAAGCCGCGCCCAGACCCAGCTGGACGACGCGCTTCGGTGTTTCGATGAACAGCAGCCAGGCCATCATCTGCTGCGCGTATTCGAGTTCGATGTGATCCGGCTTGCGCAGACGCATCGCGCCTTGCACCCATTCCGTGCCGAAGTGCAGAAAGCGCACGCCGCCCTCTTCCGAGAACGTCACCGGGGCGAAGCGCGGCTTGCGCGGCGCTTCGATTTGCGGCGCGTCGTGCAGATCGTCGTCGAGCGCGGCGCGCTTGTTGCGCGTGGTGGTTTGCGCGGTTTTCTGTTTGCCGGCGAACGCGTCGGTGTCACGGTTGCGGAAGGCGCGCGCCTCGGCCGAAGTGCGCTTGATCAGTTTCGTCATGTGAGGATGTCGCGCCAGAGACGCAATTTTTGGTCGAACGAGAGCATAGCACTCGCCGAGGTTCAGGTTGTCGACGCAGCTCCGTGTCGACGGGCCAACAGAACGCGGACCGCTTGCGCGTCCGGTTCGGGCCGCGTGACGGCGTCACGTCGGCGATTCGCCCGGCCATGCGCGAAAGCGAGCCGGTGTCCAACGAGCCGTCGCTCTGAATTTCCTTCTGTGCGATGCGCTGAACCGAGGTTGCAAGTGGATTGCACTACACCATCGGCTCAATGACAGCCCAAACCGCGCCTTGATGCATCGCTCGCGTGCAGCGTGGCAACGGTGGCGCGGACAGCGCGCTGCGCCGACTACCGCAGCCGCCCGCACTCGCCGTCCTCATGCAGACAATCGTGGATGTTGCGCCAGATTTCGAGCTTGGCCGCATACGGTATCGTCGCGTGCGCGGGGCTGCTCGATGGAAGCCTGAGCATGCGATACCCGCTCGCGCGCTCGCCAAGGGCACGCTCGCCGATCTTCGCCGCCGTGCCGCCGTTGAAGGCAACGCAGGCGAGTTCGGGCAGCGTCCCGATAAGGCCGACGAGATCGTTGCTCGCATGATCGCGAATGTTGCTGTCGAGACTGCCGGAGCGGCGCGCCTCGGCGACCACGTCCCATAGTCCGATGCGGTGTTCGAGGAGCGTGCGCAAACGTTCATCGTATTCCATCGCGCTGAGGTTTGCGCCGATGACATCCCCGACCAGATGCCAGAACCGGTTCTGTTTGTGCGCATAGTACTGCCCATGCGCCAACGACCTCTCACCCGGCAAGCTACCCAGAATCAACACTCGTGTACGAGCATCGACGACCGGCGCAAAGCAGCGTTTGAACGTCATGAGCGCTGGCCCTCGTCACGGCATCGCGCGAGTGGCCGGCCGTGTTCGCGCTGGCGCGCAAAGGCCGTATGCGTGGCGTGCCCGGCGTCCTCGCGTGAAGCGAAACCGCGCTCTTCGCGCGAACCCACCGAAGCCGCGGAAGCCGCGGAAGCCGCCACACATTCCCACAGCGCCGGCAACATACACTCCGTCACCATCAAAGGCGCGCCATGCCGCTCGAACACCGAGCGCCGCGCGACGAACGCATGCGGCGCTCGCGCAATCCCAGCGCCGATTTCCCGCGCCGCCAGCCAATACAACGGATGACGCGCGCCCACCCTGCGGCTCACCAGCGACGAGCGCGCCACGCTGCTGTCGCTATACAGCAGTTCCGCGAGCGGGCGCGTGCGCAAACGCCGCGTCGCCTGCCACACGCCGACGCTCGCCGCGCGCGGCGTCACGCTATGCGCCGCGACGCACGGCACGCCAGCCACCGCGAGCACCACTTCGCGCACCCACACGGGCGCACGCGGCGCGAGACCGAGCGCGGCCGCCTCGTCGGGCCAGGGGAGCGCGACGCCTTCGCGCGTGACGCGCACCGCGACCGGGCCGAGCGCGCGCAGATGCGCGGTCAGCGAACCACCTCGGGTCAACCAGTCTTTCTGGGCGGCGCTCAGGCCGGGTAGGGGCGAGACACGCCAGTGGGCGTCGGCAGCATCGAAACGGATAGACATGGTGTCGGATTATAACGGCGTGGCCATCCGGAGAATTCTCACGCACCCGAGCGCCGCCGCGCGCCGCCGCGCGCCGCGCATCAATGCACATGTCGTTTTCGGAAGGATCTGATTTCTCCTCTTTGCGGCGCGCGATAAAACCTCCGTGCTTCAAACAAACATCAAGGAGAAAGAAGAGATGAAGACATTCCTGGGCACAACCGCATGCGCGGTGTCGGTGTTGCTGATGGCGGGCTGCACCGCCCCGCTCGATCGCGACAAGGAAACCTCGCTGAACAAGGCGGTCGGCATCGAAGTGACGCGCACGGCGGACGGCGTCGCGGTGAAGCTGCCCGAAACCGCGTTGTTCGATTTCAACCAATCCGAGGTACGGGCCGATTCGAGCGCGGTCGTCGATCGCTCCGCCGTGCTGCTCAAGCGTAGCAGGAAGCCGATCGTCGTCGAGGGCTATACCGACAATGTCGGCACGCTCGACTACAACCAGCGGTTATCCGAAGCGCGTGCGACCTCGGTGGGCTATGCACTGGTCGCACGCGGCGTGGCGCAGGATCGCATCCGCACGAAGGGCAACGCGTATAACAACCCGGTGGCGAGTAACGATACCCCCGAAGGCCGTGCGTTGAATCGCCGTACGGAAATCATCGTGCGCGGCGAGAGGCTCGATACGTTGATGGGTAAATAATTAGCCCGGAAATAGCGCATGAATCTTCCGGGCTCCTGGTTTAAGACGCATCGACATAAGACAAACCAGGATTTTCATAATCAACATCCCGATCTCCATTTATGGACGTTGATCGATTTTGTTTAGCTAACCATTATTAATTCAGGCCGACGCCGGATGAAACTTCGGCCCGTCGGCTGCTTCGATAAAAACACCAGGGAGTCACATTGAACATCGGAAATCATGCAGAAACTTCTGCGCGTATCGCTCATCTTGCGGCGCTCGTTTTGCGGCGCAGCGACGCCCCGCTTCGCGAGAAAGAACTGGCCGGCTCGGCACTAGCGCAACACCACACGTCGAAGCAAACCAGCAAAGCCATCGGCAGTCTCGCGGCCAAGGTACTCGGCGACAACACCTCCAGCCACGAGGCAAAAGAACTGGCCGGCTGCGTGCTGGCGCAAGTGCGTCATCTGACGGCCACGGTCTCCACCGCTCAATGAATCCTCGCTGACCGTTCGGGCTGACACCGCCGAGCCGCCATCGCACCGTCGCGCGGGGGGGCAAAAAAAATGCGCTGCCGAAGCAGCGCATTTTTCAGCAACGAGCGTCAGTGCGACGCTGTCGGCTCATGCTCAATTCGCACGAGACAGCAGCAGCGCATTGGTGCGCTTCACGAAGCTCGCCGGATCGTCCAGCGCGCCGCCTTCGGCGAGCAAAGCCTGATCGAACAACAGGTGACACCAGTCGTCGAAGTTGGCGCTGTCCGCGTGCAAGCCCTTCACCAGCGCATGCTCCGGATTCACTTCGAGAATCGGATGGAACGACGGCGCTTGCTGACCTGCGGCCTTCAGCATGCGTTGCAGGTAGCCGCTCATTTCGCCATCGTCGGCGATCAGGCACGACGGCGAGTCGGTCAGGCGGAACGTCAACCGCACGTCCTTCGCTTTGTCCTTCAGTGCTTCCTTCATTTTCTCGACGAGCGGCTTGAACTCTTCGCCCACCTTTTCCTGCGCCTGCTTTTCTTCGTCGTTCAACGCGCCCAGATCGAGATCACCGCGCGCCACGCTTTGCAGCGGCTTACCGTCGAATTCGGTCAGGTACGAGAGAATCCACTCATCGACGCGATCGGTCAGCAGCAGCACTTCCACGCCCTTCTTGCGGAACACTTCGAGGTGCGGGCTGTGGGTCGCGGCCTG
Source organism: Paraburkholderia sp. TE9906 (assembly GCF_056279605.1). Taxonomy (NCBI): domain Bacteria; kingdom Pseudomonadati; phylum Pseudomonadota; class Betaproteobacteria; order Burkholderiales; family Burkholderiaceae; genus Paraburkholderia; species Paraburkholderia sp. TE9906. The sequence goes on along the minus strand of NZ_JBWCCT010000002.1, from coordinate 682,680 downwards.
CCAGGTGTCGGCGGTGACGTAGTAGATCTTCGTTTGCTCGGGCTTCATGCGCGCGACATAGTCGGCCAGCGAGACGGTCTGCTCCGGCGTTTCCGTATGCGTGGAAGCAAAGCGCACGAGCTTCGCGACGCGCTCGCGATTCGCAAAGTCTTCGCCGATGCCTTCCTTCAGCACCTGGCCGAATTCCTTCCAGAAGCCGGCGTACTTTTCGCGATCGGCTTCGTTTTCCGAGTTGGCCAGTTCTTCGAGCATCGAGAGCGAGCGCTTCGTCACGCCTTCGCGGATCGCCTTGACGTCACGGCTTTCCTGCAAGATTTCGCGCGACACGTTCAGCGGCAGATCGCTCGAATCGACCACACCCTTCACGAAGCGCAGATACGTGGGCAACAGTTGCTCGGCGTCGTCCATGATGAACACGCGCTTCACGTACAGCTTCAGCCCGCCGCGCTGCTCGCGGTTCCACAGGTCGAACGGCGCGTGGCTCGGCACGTACAGCAGTTGCGTGTATTCGCTGCGGCCTTCCACACGGTTGTGGGTCCACGCGAGCGGGTCCTGATGATCGTGCGCGAGGTGCTGGTAGAACTGCTTGTACTGCTCCTCGCTGATGTCGTTCTTCGCGCGGGTCCACAGCGCGCTCGCCTGATTGACGGTCTCGTCCTCGTCCTTCGTGACCATCGCGCTCTTTTCCGCGTCCCACTCTTCCTTCTGCATCAGGATCGGCAGCGCGACGTGGTCCGAGTACTTCTGGATGATCGACTTCAGACGATGCGCCGACAGCAGCTCGTCCTCATCGGCACGCAGATGCAGCGTGATGGTGGTGCCGCGCGCGGCGCGCTCGATCTGCTCCACCACGAAATCGCCCTCGCCCGCGCTGATCCAGCGCACGCCTTCCGAGGCCGGCAAACCGGCGCGGCGCGTTTCGACCGTGATCTTGTCCGCGACGATGAAGCCCGAATAGAAGCCCACGCCGAACTGGCCGATCAGCGCCGCATCTTTCTGCTGGTCGCCGGAGAGCTTGCCGAAGAATTCCTTGGTGCCCGAGCGCGCGATCGTGCCGAGGTTCGCGATCGCTTCGTCGCGGCTCATGCCGATGCCGTTGTCGTCGAGCGTGACGGTGCGCGCGTCTTTGTCGAACGACACGCGAATTCGCAGGTTCGGATCGTTCTCGTACAGCGCGCTGTTTTCGATCGCTTCGAAGCGCAGCTTGTCGGCCGCGTCGGATGCGTTGGAAATCAGCTCGCGCAGAAAGATTTCCTTGTTGCTGTACAGCGAATGGATCATCAGTTGCAGAAGCTGTTTCACTTCTGCCTGAAAGCTCATGGTTTCTTGTGCCATGGTCGGACTTCCTCTCTGTTGCGAATGGGGGTTCATCAGGTCAGGCGGGGTACTCGGGCGCCCGCGCCGTTCGGTGCGGCCGGCCGGGCCACCGGTATGCCGGCCACCAGATCGTGCGCCTAACTGGGGACGACCCGGCACGGTTTCAAGAGGCGCGCCGCGCGACACTGTCGAGATAGCGGCACAGAAACGTCGCCAGTTCAGGGTCGCCGCAATTGGCGATATTGAAGCGCATCCACGTCGTCGGCGACTGCTGCGGTGAAAACAGGCTGCCGGGCGTCAGCAGGAAGCCGCCTTCGTGCCCGGCGGCGGCCAGCGAACCCGCGTCGACGCCCGTGTCGACCCATAAGAACATGCCGGCCGCGGGCGTCAGAAACAGCTTCATGCCGGTCTTTTCCAGCATCCGCGCGGACTTTTCGCGCACGCCGTCGAGCCGCGCGCGCAATCGCTCGACATGCCGCCGATAGTGGCCCTCGGTCAGAATCTTATATAGGACGCGCTCGTTGAGCTCGGGGCTCGTCATGCCGACCAGCATCTTCTGGTTGCTGACCGCCGTCGCCACCTCCGGCGCGCACGCGATAAAGCCCACGCGCAGATTCGGCGCGAGCGTCTTCGAAAAACTGCCGAGGTAGATCACGCGCTTCAACTGGTCGAGGCTCGCGAGGCGCGTGCCCGGATGGCTCGGCGGGCATAGATCGCCGTAAATATCGTCTTCGACGACGATGAAATCGTACGCTTCGGCGAGGCGCAGAATGCGGAACGCCTGGGCCGCCGTCAGCGACGTGCCGGTCGGGTTCTGCAACACCGAGTTGATCACCAGCATTTTCGGCCGCCACGTCTGAACGAGCGTTTCGAGCGCGTCGAGATCGGGGCCGTCCGGCGTGTACGGCATGCCGACCAGCCGCGCGCCTTGCGACGCGAAGCAGCCGAACATCTGGAACCAGGCCGGATCGCCGACGATCACCGCTTCGCCCGGCTTCACGTAGATGCGCGAGATCAGGTCGATCGCCTGCGTGACACCCGACACCATCACGATCTGCTCCGGCGACGCGCCGATCTCCAGTTCTTCGAGCCGCGTCTGCAATTGCTGGCGCAGCGGCAGGAAACCCTGCGGCGTGCCGATGCCGAGCATCTGCGCGCCGCTTTGCCGCCCGAGCGTGCGCAATGCGTTGGTAATCAGGTCGCCGTCGAGCCAGCGCGCGGGCAGATAACCGAGACCCGGGCTGCGCTCGGGGCGCGTGCCGGTGTACAGCATGTTGCGCAACAGCCAGACCACGTCGATCTTGGCCGGCGCGGGCGCGCCCTCGGCAGGCGGGCGAATTTCCGTGACCGGCGCGCCGGCGAGCCGCTCGCGCACATAGAACCCGGAGCCGCGCCGCGACTCCAGATACCCTTGCGCCACCAGCCGCTCATACGCCTCGACCACCGTGAAGCGCGACACGCCCTTGTCGAGCGCGAGCTTGCGGATCGACGGCATGCGCATGCCGGGGCGGAACACGCGTTCCTCGATACGGCGGCGCGCCCACTGCACGAGCTGCTCGACCAGCGTCAGCGCTGACGTATCGTGCGGGGCGGGAATCTGGGCAAGCAAGACAGACATGACGGGCTCCAACTGTACCGAACAGTATCGAATCGATTGTACCGTTACTGTGCCGGTCGCCGCCGTTACATTTGAGTTCGACAAAGGATGGTGAGGCAGCGCCAAAGCGTGCGGACAAGGGTTCCGCCGCTCGCAACCGATCCGGCAACCCCGGTCCCGACACCATCCGCATGGCCCGCCGATCTGGCAAACGGTTATGCTTACGGCCCGGGCAGCAGCGCCGCCACATCTGGCGCGCACCGGCTTACCGCAGAAAACCGTTTCCTCGCTCCGTCATGACAGCTCATCCGCTCCGTCTCGATCACCTCGTGGTTTCAGCGCGCACCCTCGACGAGGGCACGCAGTACGTCGCCGATACGCTCGGCGTCGCGCCGGCTGGCGGCGGTGCGCATCCGCTGATGCGCACCCACAACCGGCTGCTGAATCTGTGGGGCGGCGTCTATCTGGAAGTGATCGCGATCGACCCGCACGCCGCGCCGGCGGCCGCTTCTGCCGCTTCTGCCGCTTCTGCCGCTTCTGCCGCTTCTGCCGCTTCTGCCGACCCCGCCGCCTCCGCCGACGCCGGCGCGCCGCGCCCCCGCCTGTTCGCCCTCGACGACCCGGCGACGCACGCGCGGCTCGAAAACGGCCCGTATCTGTCGCACTGGGTCGCCCGGGTCGAACGCCCGAAGCAGCTGAGAACGTGGCGAGCGCAGTTTCCACAGCGCATTCCGCCCATCGTGCCGATGACGCGCGGCGATTTCACCTGGGGCCTGTCGGTGCCTGACGACGGCGCTTTCCCGGCCTGGCAAGGCGCGGGCGACGGCGTGCTGCCCTCGCTGATCCAATGGGACTCGCCGCGCCATCCGTCGGATGCGCTGCCGCCCACGGGCATCGCGCTGAAAGCGCTAAAAGCCGTGCATCCGCAAGCCGATCCGGTGCGGGCGCAATTGCAGTGGCTCGGCGCCGCGCATCTGCTCGAATTGCAGTCCACCGACGGCGCCGCCGCGCTCGTCGCCGAATTTGAAACACCCGATGGTCTCCGGACCCTCAAATAAGCAGCGCGCGCGGGTCGCCGACTCGCGCGATAATTGAAGTTTTGACCGGTTCCAGAAATACCAAGCAGAGGAGAGCATGGACCAAAGCGACCTGAAAGCCCCGACGTGGCAATTGTCCGAACGCGCGCGCAAGCTCACGAGCTCCGCGATCCGCGAGATCCTGAAGGTCACGGAACGGCCCGAAGTCATTTCGTTCGCCGGCGGCCTGCCCTCGCCGGCCACCTTCCCGGCCGAGCGCATGCGCGAAGCCTCCGACCGCATTCTGCGCGATTCGCCCGCCGCGGCGCTGCAATACAGCGCGACCGAAGGCTACGCGCCGCTGCGTGAATGGATCGCGCAGCGCTATTCGGTCAACGGCGCGCAGATTCGCGCAAGCCAGGTGCTGATTACCACCGGCTCGCAACAGGCGCTCGATCTGCTCGGCAAAGTGCTGGTGTGCCCGGACAGCCCGGTGCTGGTCGAAACGCCGACCTACCTCGGCGCGCTGCAATCGTTCTCGATGTACGAGCCGCGCTACGTGCAGGTGGCCACCGACGAACAAGGCCTGATCCCCGAGGCGCTCACGGCGGAACTGACGAAGGGCGCGCGCCTGCTGTACGCGCAGCCGAACTTCCAGAATCCGACCGGCCGCCGTCTGCCGATCGAACGCCGCCGCGCGCTCGCCGAGTTTGCGAAGACCGCGCCGTTCCCGGTGATCGAAGACGATCCGTACGGCGCGCTCGACTACGCGGGCGAACCGCTGCCCACCATGCTGTCGATGGCGCCGGAACACATCGTCTATCTCGGCTCGTTCTCGAAGGTGCTCGCGCCCGGCCTGCGGGTCGGCTTCATCATCGCGCCCGAGGAATTGATCTTCAAACTCGTGCAGGCGAAGCAGGCCACCGACCTGCACACGCCGAGCTTCACGCAGCGCATCGTGCACGAAGTGATCAAGGACGGTTTCCTCGACACGCACGTGCCGACCATCCGCGAGCTGTATCGCAACCAGTGCGACGCGATGCTGTCCGCGCTCGAGCGCAACATGCCCGCAGGCGTGAGCTGGAACCGCCCGGAAGGCGGCATGTTCATCTGGGTGAATCTGCCCGCGCAGATCGACAGCATGAAGCTGCTCGAAGAAGCCGTCGCGCAGAACGTCGCGTTCGTGCCGGGCGGTCCGTTCTTCGCGAATGAAGCGCAACACAACACGCTGCGTCTGTCGTTCGTCACGGTGCCGCCGGCGAAAATCGACGAAGGCATCGGGCGTCTAGGCGCGCTGATCCGCGCGAAGCTCTGAGCACGCGCGGCCCGACCCGCGTGAGCGAATTCCACTACTGATCGAGGACACCATGGCTCAAACGAATGTGTACGACAAGCTGAAGGAACTGGGCATCGAACTGCCGGTCGCCGGCGCACCGGCAGCCGCGTATGTGATGAGCGCACAAAGCGGCAACACCGTGTACCTGTCCGGCCACATTGCGAAGAAAGACGGCAAGGTGTGGACGGGCAAGCTCGGTGCCACGCTCGGCACCGACGAAGGCAAGGCCGCGGCGCGCTCGATCGCCATCGACCTGCTCGCCACGCTGCATGCGCATGTGGGCGATCTGAACCGCGTCACGCGCATCGTCAAGCTGATGAGTCTCGTCAACTCGACGCCCGAGTTCACCGAACAGCATCTGGTCACCAACGGTGCGTCCGAACTGGTCGCCGACGTGTTCGGCGAGCGCGGCAAGCATGCGCGCTCGGCATTCGGCGTCGCGCAGATTCCGCTCGGCGCGTGCGTCGAGATCGAGATGATCGCTGAAGTCGAGTAACGAATACGCATGAGCAGCCGCACGGCGAAAGCCGCCGCGGCAACCCAGCGTGTGTAAGCCAGCGGTTCGCCGGCTAGTCCGTTCAGAACGCGTCGCGAGGTGCCTGTCACCCGCGGCGCGTTTTGCATTTGTGCAAAGGTGGATCGTTGACGCGCCAGCGGATAGAATCCGCGAATCCTACTCAATCGTTTGATTCGCTGGACCGCGCCATGCCCGCTCATACCGTCCGTTTCAAACAGGTCGACGTGTTCACGTCGGTGCCGTTCAAAGGCAATCCGCTCGCTGTCATATTCGACGCCGATAGGCTCGATGCGGATCAGATGCAAGCCATCGCCCGCTGGACCAATCTGTCCGAAACCACTTTCCTGTTGCAACCGACCGACCCGGCCGCCGACTATCGCGTGCGAATCTTCACGACGCATGGCGAATTGCCGTTCGCGGGACATCCGACGCTCGGCACCGCGCACGCGCTGCTCGAAAGCGGCTATCAGCCGAAGCAGGCCGGCAAGCTGGTTCAACAGTGCGGCGTGGGACTCGTCGAACTCGAAGCATTGAGTGGGCCGAACGACGGACCGAACGAAACCACACAAGGCGCATGGGCATTCGCCGCGCCACCCGCGCGGGTCACACCGCTCGCCGCGGATAGCTATAGCGAACTCGCTACGGCATTACGTAGTGATGCGATCGATTTCAGCGCGACGCCCTGCGCGGTCGACAACGGCGCACCATGGCTCGTGGTGCGTTTGAATTCGGCGCGCGATTGTCTCGCGCTCGACCCGGACGCCGCCGCGCTCGCTGAACTCGTGCATTCGGTCGACACGCACGGACTCGCGGCGTACGGCCCTCATGACGCCGACGGCCCCGCCACTTTCGAGGTACGCTGCCTGATGGCCGGCGGCGGTTTCGGCATCGGCGAAGACCCGGTGACCGGCAGCGCCAATGCCGCGCTGGCCGGTCTGTTGAGCGCGCAGCAACGTCGTCCCGGCACGCGCTATACGGCGCGCCAGGGCACCGTGCTGGGCCGCGCCGGTCAGGTTTCGGTACATTACGACGATGCACGCGGCAAGACGTGGATTGGTGGCTCATCGGTGACGATCGTCGACGGTACGTTCCGCTTGCCGTGAGCGACACGCGCTGAACCGGCTCGAATGCGGCGCGCCCGAGCTTGCGTGCTTGACCACGAAAGCGGCAGGGTTTTAACAATCGATGCGACTTGCATTACGACGAGCGCTGCGCCCAAGACCTGGCACACCTGAACACCGATTCCGATGAAATTGTCCAAACGTTCGCCAAGCCGCAGCCGCAAGGTGGACCGCGCCCATTGCAACATCAGCCGAACCGGTGCGTGTGCCGCAGCAGCGTATACCCGATGCGCGGACGCTTCCTTAATCCAGTGGCATTAAGTAATATCGAAACGTCCCCGCTGACCTGTGGTCGGTCAGGTCAGGCACGGCACCACGCCTCCTCCTGCGCAGCAGTTCCGGCACCTTGGTCACCATGCAGCCATCCATGAAATCAGCGCAGTCGATGCTCGCGTGTTTGCAGTCGGACGGCACTCAGGCACGGGCCGCGCGATGAGCCAATCCCGCTTCTCCGAGGCGCGTGAAGCCAAACCTCGTCGTGATCCCGCCGCCTCGCGCCGGCGGGCTCTGCTCGTCATCCCCGCGCTCGGCGTGCTGGTCCTGATCCTGCTTTGGACCGTGATCTTCGCGCGTCTGTCGGTCGAGAAGGAAGCCACTTACCGCGAAACCATGGCCTCTGCTGCGATTCTCTCCGCGGCGTTGGAGCAGCACACGATCAAGGCGATTCACCAGGTCGATCAGATCACCCGCTTCGTCAAATACGAGTTCGAGAAAACGCCGGAGCGTTTCGATCTCTCCAGCACGGTCGAGAAAGGCGTCGTGCAAAGCGAGACTTTGGTGCAGGTGTCGTTGATCGACGAACACGGCAAGCTGATCGCCAACACGGCCGAACTCAATCCCAAACGCATCGACCTGTCCGATCGCGAACACTTCAAGGTTCACGAGCACGAGAACGACGATCAGCTGTTTATCAGCAAGCCCGTGCTCGGCCGCGTCTCAGGCCATTGGACCTTGCAGATGACGCGCCGTCTGAATCATCCGGATGGTTCGTTCGCGGGCGTCGTGGTGGTCTCCGAAGACCCCAGCTATTTCACCAGCGATTTTTACAACAACGCGGCGATCGGCCATGAAGGCGTGATCGCCGTGATCTCGGACAACGGCGCCGTGCTCGCGCGGCGCACCGGTAGTGCCGACAGCACGAACGGCGCGTTCTCGGCGAGCGGCACTTATCCGACGTCGGAGCATGTGTCGGGCACCTATGTCGACTCGATCGACAACGTCACGCGTATCGTGTCGTACCGGCACATCGACGGTTATCCGCTCGGCGTACTGGTGGGCCTTTCGCAAGCCGAAGAATTCGCGGACTACAACCACACGCGCAATGTCTATCTGATGATGGCGGGCTTCATCTCGCTCGCGATGCTGAGTTTCTTCGCCGTTGCGACCGGTCTGATCGGCAAGCTGCTCGGCCGCGAGCGCGAGATGACGCATCTGGTCGAATACGATCTGCTCACCGGTTTGCGCAACCGCTATGCGACGCTGCAAACGCTGCGGCACGACGTGGCGCAGCCGGCCAACCTCGGACGCCTCGCGATTCTCTTCATCGACCTCGATAACTTCAAGACCGTCAACGACACGCTCGGCCACAACGCCGGCGACATCGTGCTGCAGATGACGGCCTCGCGGCTCGCCTCCGCGGTCGGTGAGGACGGCGCGTTGAGCCGCATCGGCGGCGACGAGTTCGTCGTCGTGATCAAGGGCGACGACGTCGAGAAGCGCGCGGTCGCGCTGGCCGAAGCCGCCGCCGACGCGTTCGCCAAACCCTTCGAAGTGCGCGGCAGTTCGTTCGTGCTGCATGCGAGCATCGGTATCGCGCTGTATTCGGTGGCCAACGAGAGCGAGATCGACCTGCTGAAGAAGGCCGACCTCGCGATGTACAGCGCGAAGGACGCGGGCAAGAACTGCTATCAGTTCTATTCGCCGCACTTGTCGCATCGCGCGGATCATTTGATGAAGTGGGAGCAGCAGTTGCGCGTCGCGCTTGCCGAAGGGCAACTGTTTCTCGCCTATCAGCCGAAGATCGATCTGACGCGCCGCTGCATCACCGGTTTCGAAGCGCTGGTGCGGTGGAACCATCCGCAGCACGGTTTGATTCCGGCCAACGAATTCATTCCGGTCGCCGAATCGACCGGCCTGATCGTGCCGATCGGCGACTTCGTGATCGAGACCGCGTGCCGGCAACTGGCGCTCTGGCAGCAACAGGGCTACGACACACTGTCGCTCGCGGTGAACATCTCGGCGGTACAGTTCTGGCGCGGCGATCTGTACAAAACCGTCTCGCAAGCGATCGAGGAAACCGGCATTTCCGCGCGCCGTCTCGAACTCGAAATCACCGAGACGGCGATGATGGAATATCCCGAACTCGTGTCGGAGAAAATCTTCGCGTTGAAGCGCCTCGGCGCGCGCATCGCGCTCGACGACTTCGGCACCGGCTATTCGTCGCTGTCCTATCTGAACCGCTTCTCGGTGGACACGCTGAAAGTGGACCGTTCGTTCATCCAGGCCATTCCGGGCGACCGCAGCGTCTGCGTGATGGTCACCGCGATCGTCAATCTGGCGCGCTCGCTCGGGCTCACGGTGGTGGTCGAAGGCACCGAAACCGAAGAGCAGATCGCCTGGCTCGCCGCGCTCGGTCATATCGAGGCGCAAGGCTTCCTGTTCTCGCGCCCGGTGCCGGTCGAGGCGATCCCCGCGCTGCTCGAACGCTTCGGCGTATGCGGAATGACCGGACGCCGCGACGCGCAGGAAACCGACAACACGAGCAGCGTGTCCAGCACCAACGAATGAGCACGCTGGCCGCGCGGCCACGGCGCACCGCGGCGTCGAAATACCGGCTACATTCACACTGAACCACGACGCCGCAGCGCGTCGCCTCATACCACGATGATCCCAAAGGACGGGCGCCCGCGAGCCGGACGCCCGTGGCGCCATGCAGACGATCATGAGCCAGGATGCAGTCAGACGAGGGGAACGGGAACCGCTATGGACGCTGTTCAGGGTCGTGTTCGCCTTGTCGGCGTTGTCGTGGGGCGGCCTCGCGCTCATGGCGCAACTCGAACATCATTACGTCGAACGCAAGGGACGGCTCTCGCGCATCGCCTTCTCCGATCTGATCGCGCTCGCGTGGATGGTGCCCGGGCCCGTGGGCTGCAACGTCGCCGTGCAACTGGGGCATGCCCTGCGCGGACGCGCCGGCGCGTGGGTCGCGGGCATCGCCAGCGTGCTGCCCTTCTTCATGCTGATGACGCTGTTCGCGATCTTCTATCGCACGCCGCTCGTGCGCGCCGCGGCTTCTCAGACTTTGCTCAATCACTTCAGCGTCGTGCTCGCCACGCTGATCGCGATCACCTGGTACAAGCAGACGCGCGCGCTGGTGCGCGGCAGGCTCGAATGGATCGCGGCAGTGCTCGGCTGCGTGGCGCTCTTCTATGCACACAGTCCCGCCGCTTATGTCGTGATGCTCGCGGCGGCCTTCAGCGCAGGCTGGGTCGTGAGCCCGGTGCGCGACGCGCGCCTCGTCGTGTCGCTCAGGCGCGGCGACTGGCAGGTGCTGGCCGCCTTGTGCGTGTTGCTCGTGCTGTTCGCGTTGCCGCTGCCACATCGCTACGAACTGGCGCTGTTGTGGCCGCGCCTCGCCGGCGCCGGGATGACGCTGTTCGGCGGCGGCTTCTCGGCGCTGCCGGTGCTCAGGACGCTGTTCGTCACGCCAGCGATCGGCGTATCGGATAACGACTTCACGCTGGCGTTTTCGCTGTCGCCGTTGTCACCGGGACCGCTGTTGAACGTGGTGCCGTTCTTCGGCTACCTGGTGGACGGCTGGGTCGGTGCGCTGATTGCGACGCTCGCGCTATTCGTGCCGTCGGGCTGTCTCGTCGTGCTCGCGCAGCGGCATCTGCATCAGTTGAAGGCAAATCCGCGTTTCGAGCATGGCATGCGGACTCTGCGCGCGGTGACGACTGCGTTTCTCGCCGTCGCCGTGCTGCGCATTGGGGCGCATGTGCCTTTCAAGCCGCTCTATCTGCTGACCGCGGTGTTCTCCGGCATGTGCTTCGCGAAGCTCAAGGTGCCGGTGTACGTGGTGTATGGAACGGTGGCGGTGGTTTGCGGGTTGTGGCTGGCTTATGGCGCGCTGCCTTGAGCGGCAGTGGCGGCAGAGATAAAAACCGTGGCGATCGAGGCGATAAACGAGGCGATAGACGAGGTGATCAACGAAGTAATCCGCCACGCGATAACCGAAGCGACAGCCGAAGCGGCCATCGCAACACTCCCCGCAGACCCTGTCCTCAGAACCCGCGCGACAACACGGCGACGCCGATCGTCACGACGCCGAGCACGATATTGATCAGCACCAGACGCCGGACCGTGCCCACCGCCTGCGCGCCGTCGGGCCATTTCTGCGCCTGTACCGCGCGGCGAATGCGCGGGAAAACGGCAAAGCGGATGTGGCCGAAGATCAGCATCATCACGATGCCGAGGCCCGCCATCGCATGCAACGGCCACGTGGCGTGACCGCCGCCGAACTGCATCAGCAGAAAGCCGCCGGTGAGAAGAATCACCAGCACGGCGGCGGCGACCCAATTGAAGAAGCGGCCGAACACCGATTCCCACAGCGGCAAGCGCAATTGCGGCGACAGATCGGCAATGGCCGGACGCAGACAGAAATGCGCGAAGATCATCCCGCCTACCCATACCGCGACCGCGAGCAGATGCAGAAAGAGTGCGAGTTCGATAGCTTTGTTCATGTACTTTTCCTCTCCCGACGACGACACCGCACCGCTTGGGACGATTGATACCGGCAGCGGCCATTGAGCGCGTTCGACCGCGCGTCATGCACGCAGTTCCGGACGCCCGAAGCTTTGCCGCCGATTTTGTAGTTGTTATTGCAGCGCGCCTGATGCCACGACGCCGCTACTCCCCGACTTTGCTACTTCGCACGCACTTTTTTACTGCGCACGGCGGGCGCCTGCATGCTAGCAGACGAGCGCCGTGTTTAAACGTCAAACTTCGTCAAGCCAGCACCGGACGCATACCGTCGAGCTTCATCTTGCTCTCCGGCGCACGCCCCTTTCGCGCGCGCTTGCCGACATGCGGCGCGAGCGCGGCAGGGCCGAGCTTCTCTTCGTCCGTCCGGCCGCCACGGCGCGTACCGATCAGCACCACACCCGCATGGTTGATCGCCAGCGCCTGCAGCAGCGTTTCGTTGTCGTCGAGCGCCATCAGCGTGACGCCGCGTCCGCCGCCCGAGAGCGTCTTCATCTCGTCGAGCGCGAACACCAGCAGACGCCCGCCCGACGACAGGCACGCGATGTGCGTCGCATCCGGCAACATCGGCATCGGCGCGAGCGGTGCGGCTCCGGCGTCGATCGTCATGAACGACTTGCCCGCCTTCACGCGGCTCACCATGTCGCCGACTTTCGCGACGAAACCGAATCCGTTGCTCGATGCGAGCAGCAACGCCTGATCCGCGGACGCCGCGTAGTAATGCATCAGGTGGCTGCCCGACTCCAGTTCGATCAGCGACGTGACCGGCACGCCGTCGCCACGGCCGCCCGGCAACAGGGCCACCGCCACCGAATAGACGCGGCCGTTGCTGCCCCACGCGACCAGCGTATCCGGCGTGCGGCACTGGAATGCCGCGTAGAGACCGTCGCCCGCCTTGAACGTGAAGCCTGCCGCGTCGAGACCGTGGCCCTTCAGCGCACGTACCCAGCCCTTCTGCGACACCACCACCGTGACCGGTTCGTCGACCACGCGCGCTTCGAAAGTCGCGCGCTTTTCCTGCTGGATCAGCGTGCGGCGCTCGTCGCCGTACTGTTTCGCGTCGGCTTCGATTTCCTTGATGAGCAGACGCTTCATCGCCGATTCGCTGCCGAGCAGTTCTTCGAGCTTGGCCTTCTCGTCGCGCAGTTCGGACAGTTCCTTCTCGATCTTGATCTTTTCGAGCCGCGCCAACTGACGCAGACGGATTTCAAGAATGTCCTCGGCCTGGCGATCCGACAAGCCGAATGCGGCCATCAGCGCGACCTTCGGTTCGTCCGACTCGCGAATGATGCGGATGACTTCGTCGATATTCAAAAAGACGATCATCCGGCCTTCGAGGATGTGAATCCGGTCGTCGACCTTCGACAGGCGATGCCGCGTGCGGCGCGTGACCGTCGCGAAACGGAACGCGATCCACTCGTGCAGGATTTCGCTCAACCCCTTCTGACGCGGACGGCCGTCACCGCCCACCATCACCATGTTCAGCGACGCATTCGATTCGAGGCTCGTGTGCGCGAGCAGCGAATTGACGAACTCGGTCTGGTCGATTCGGCTCGACTTCGGTTCGAACACGAGACGCACCGGCGCGTCCTTGCCGGACTCGTCGCGCACCGCGTCGAGGAGCGCCAGCATGGTCTGCTTGGTCTGCAACTGCTCCGGCGTGAGCGTCTTCTTGCCGAGCTTGATCTTCGGGTTGGTCTGCTCTTCGATTTCTTCGAGCACCTTCTGCGCGGTCGTGTTCGGCGGCAGTTCGGTGATCACCAGTTGCCACTGGCCGCGCGCGAGCTCTTCGATCTTCCAGCGCGCGCGCACTTTCAGGCTGCCGCGGCCGGCTTCGTACGCCGCGGAGATTTCCGCCTCGCTCGAAATGATCTGGCCGCCGCCCGGGAAGTCCGGACCCGGAATGTGCTGCATCAACTCGGCATGCGACAGCTTCGGATTGCGAATCAGCGCCACCGCCGCGCCCGCGACTTCGCGCAGATTGTGCGACGGAATTTCCGTCGCCAGCCCCACCGCGATACCCGACGCGCCGTTCAGCAACACGAACGGCAAACGCGCCGGCAGCGTCTTCGGCTCCTGGAACGAGCCGTCGTAGTTCGACATGAAATCGACCGTGCCCTGGTCGATTTCGCTGAGCAGCAGTTTCGCGATCGGCGTGAGACGCGCTTCCGTGTAACGCATCGCCGCCGCGCCGTCGCCGTCGCGCGAGCCGAAGTTGCCCTGACCGTCGATCAGCGGATAGCGCATCGAAAAGTCCTGCGCGAGACGCACCAGCGCGTCATAGGCGGACTGGTCGCCGTGCGGGTGATACTTGCCGAGCACGTCGCCGACCACGCGCGCCGACTTGACCGGCTTCGCAGTGTCGGCGAGGCCCATCTCGTTCATCGCGAACAGGATGCGGCGCTGCACCGGCTTCTGGCCGTCGCACACGTCCGGCAGCGCGCGGCCCTTGACCACGCTCACCGCATACTCGAGGTACGCGCGCTCCGCATAGTTGCCGAGCGTCAGAAAGTCGCCTTCGGGGGGCGCCGGCTCGTTGAAAAGGTCGAGAGTGTTATCGTCGTCCATCTAGATTCCGTATCCGTGTTTGGCTTGAAGTTCTGGTTCGAATGCCGAGCGCTGTGCAGGTTAAAAAACCCGCGCTCAGATGTCCGCTTCCACTTCGTTGCCCTTTTCTTCCAGCCAGCTGCGCCGCGACGCCGCTTCGCCCTTGCCCATCAGCATTGTCATGCGCGCGACCGTGGCGTCGTAGTCGAGCGCGCCCAGTGCGACCGGCTGCAGACGCCGCGTGTCGGGGTTCATCGTGGTGTCCCACAACTGCTCCGCGCTCATTTCGCCGAGGCCCTTGAAGCGGCTGATCGACCATTGCGATTCGCGCACGCCGTCCTTGGTCAGCTTGTCGAGGATCGCTTCGAGTTCGCCTTCGTCGAGCGCGTAGAGCTTCTGCGCCGGCTTCTTGCCGCGCGCGGGAGCATCCACGCGGAACAGCGGCGGACGCGCGACGCACACATGGCCACGCTCGATCAGTTGCGGGAAATGCTTGAAGAACAGCGTGAGCAGCAGCACCTGGATGTGCGAGCCGTCGACGTCAGCGTCCGACAGAATGCAGATCTTGCCGTAGCGCAGATTCGACAGATCGACCTTGTCATCGGGGCTGTGCGGATCGACGCCGATAGCCACCGAGATGTCGTGCACCTCGTTGTTCGCGAACAGGCGGTCACGCTCGGTTTCCCACGTGTTCAGCACCTTGCCGCGCAGCGGCAGGATCGCCTGGTATTCCTTATCGCGCCCCATCTTCGCCGAGCCGCCCGCCGAGTCGCCCTCGACGAGGAACAGTTCGTTGCGGCCGATTTCCGTCGATTCGCAATCGGTCAGCTTGCCCGGCAGCACCGCGACGCCCGAGCTCTTGCGCTTCTCGACCTTCTGGCCTGCGCGCGTGCGCGCCTGCGCCTGCTTGATGACGAGGTCCGCGAGTTTCTTGCCGTGCTCGACGTGCTGATTGAGCCACAACTCGAGCGCAGGCCGCGCGAACGACGACACCAGCTTGACCGCATCGCGGCTATTCAGGCGTTCCTTGATCTGCCCTTGAAACTGCGGATCGAGCACCTTCGCCGACAGCACGAACGACACCCGCGCGAACACGTCTTCCGCGAGCAGCTTCACGCCCTTCGGCTGCAGGTTGTGCAACTCGACGAAGCTCTTGACCGCCTGGTACAGACCGTCGCGCAAACCGGATTCGTGCGTGCCGCCCGCGGGCGTCGGAATCAGGTTGACGTACGACTCGCGCATCAGCGTGCCTTCCTCGCTCCACGCGACGACCCATGCGGCGCCCTCGCCTTCGGCGAACGTCTCTTCGCTCGCGCGCGAGTTTTCGACGTAGCGCTCGCCTTCGAACAGCGGGATCAGCAGGTCGCTGCCGTTCATGCCTTCGAGCAGATAGCCGCGCAGGCCGTCTTCGTATTTCCAGCTTTGCTGCTCGCCGGTTTTTTCGTTGATCAGCGTGACTTCGACGCCCGGCAGCAGCACCGCCTTCGAGCGCAGCAGACGTTGCAGTTCGCCGAGCGGCAGGTTCGGCGAGTCGAAGTATTTCGGATCGGCCCATGCGGTGACGCGCGTGCCGGACTTCTTGTCGCCCTTCGTAGCGGGCCGCACTTCGAGCTGTTTCGCGACGTCGCCATGGGCAAAGCTCAGTTCCGCGACCTTGCCGTCTCGCCAGACAGTGACGTCGAGGCGCGTGGACAGCGCGTTGGTGACCGACACGCCGACGCCGTGCAGGCCGCCCGAAAACGTGTACGCGCCGCCGGCGGCCTTGTCGAACTTGCCGCCCGCGTGCAGGCGCGTGTAAACGATTTCAATGACCGGCACGCCTTCTTCCGGATGCAGGCCGAACGGAATGCCGCGACCGTCGTCTTCGACCGACACCGAATGGTCCGCGTGCAGCGTGACCGTGATTTGCCGGCCGTGGCCGCCGAGGGCCTCGTCCGACGCGTTGTCGATGACTTCCTGAATGATGTGCAGCGGATTTTCGGTGCGGGTGTACATCCCGGGCCGTTGCTTGACCGGCTCCAGGCCCTTCAACACCTTGATCGACGCTTCGCTATACGCGGCGTTTGGCTTTTTCGTAGACATGGTTGACTCGGGTGCGTCGGTTCATCGTTGTCCACAGGTCCTGTGGACAGGTCCGTGGACAATGCGTTGAGTTTTCAAAAAAAGCAAAACGAAACAACGGGGTTAGGTGGGATGCCCGCGATGCGGGCAAGCTGTTTTGTCGTGCGGCTTCCCGTTGGCGCGCTCAACGGCGTTCATCGTGCATGACCACGCCGGTGCGAACATGGGGGAAGCCTGTTCGCGGGGTATTTTACTGATTTCGATAACGGCGGCAATTCACGATGTGCAGGATTGGCCGTCTGGATAAGGCCTGGCAGGCGCGACCGACCGTCGCGAAGCGCACGGCGCGGCAGTTCCGTGGCCAAAGCGTGACGGTTATCGGAGCCTCGCGCAAGCTGCATTTTCTGCGGCCCTTCAGCCGCGCTTTCTTATCTGCCGAGCCTTTTGTCGTGCCTTCTGCCGCAGCGCACCGCTCGCCGCACCGCATCGCGTTATGGCGCCGCGCTCTGCCGCGCAGCCCCCGAGCCCGCGCGGCCTTTGCTTCACTTACGCCGTTTTTCCAGCTCGTCCCAGCGTTCGAGCGCGATCAGCAGTTCTTCGTCGATCGCCGCATAGCGCTCGGTCAGACGCGTGCCTTCCTGCGCATCCTTCGCGAAGATCGAGCCGTCTTCGAGTTGCGCGCCGATGGTTTTCTGCTCGGCTTCGAGCGCGGCGATCTGCTCCGGCAACGTGTCCAGCTCGCGCTGCTCCTTGAACGACAGCTTCGCCGCGCGCTGCGCATTGCGGCCCGCGGCATTGTCTTTGGCCGGCGCCGCGTCTTTGGCCGCGTCCTTGCCGGCCTCTTTCTGCGCATCCAGCGCCATCTGCTGCGAGCGGTCGCGCTGGACCTGCCAGTCCGTGAAGCCGCCGACATACTCGCGCCACTTGCCCGCGCCTTCCGACGCGATCACCGAGGTCGCGACGTTATCGAGGAACGCGCGGTCGTGGCTGACCAGCAGCACCGTGCCGTCGTATTCGGTGAGCAGTTCTTCGAGCAGTTCGAGCGTGGGGATGTCGAGGTCGTTGGTCGGTTCGTCGAGCACCAGCACGTTGGCCGGCCGCGCGAACAGACGCGCGAGCAACAGACGGTTGCGCTCGCCGCCCGACAGCGACTTGACCGGCGAACGCGCACGCTCCGGCGCGAACAGGAAGTCGCCGAGGTAGCTCATCACGTGCTTCTTCTGGCCGTTGACTTCGACCCACTCGCTGCCCGGGCTGATGGTGTCGGCGAGGCTCTTGTCCAGATCGAGCTGCGCGCGCATCTGGTCGAAATACGCGACCTGCAGGTTGGTGCCGACGCGCACCGTGCCCGCGTCCGGCGCCAGTTCGCCGAGGATCATCTTCAGCAGGGTGGTCTTGCCCGCGCCGTTCGGACCGACGAAGCCGATCTTGTCGCCGCGCATCACCGTGGCCGTGAAATTGTCGACCACCGCGCGCGAGCCGTAGCGCTTGGTCACGTCGGTCAGCTCGGCGACGATCTTGCCGGACTTCTCGCCCTGGCCGACGTCGAGCTTGACGTTGCCCTGCACGTTGCGGCGCTCGGCGCGCTGCTCACGCATTTCCACGAGACGCGCGATCCGGCCGACGCTGCGCGTGCGGCGCGCTTCGACGCCCTTGCGGATCCACACTTCTTCCTGCGCGAGGAGCTTGTCGGCCTTGTCGTTTTCGACGCGCTCGATTTCGAGTTGCTGCGCCTTGCGCGTCTGGTACGCCGAGAAGTTACCCGGATACGACAGCAGACGCCCGCGATCCAGTTCGACGATGCGCGTGGCGACGCGGTCGAGAAACGCGCGGTCGTGGGTGATGAAGAGCAGGCCCGCGCGCAGCGAGACCAGCAGATCTTCGAGCCAGCGGATGCCGTCGAAGTCGAGGTGGTTGGTCGGCTCGTCGAGCAGCAGCACGTCGGGCTGCACGACCAGCGCGCGCGCCAGCGCCACGCGCTTTTGCATGCCGCCCGACAGCGAGCCGACCCGCGCCTCGCCGTTCAGGCCGATCTGCTGCAGCGTGGTGGCCACGCGCGTGCTCCAGTTCCACGCGTCCGCCGCGTCCAGCGACGATTGCAGCGTGTTCATACGCGCCATTAGCGCGTCGTGCTCGGCGCCTTCCGGCTCGTCGGCGAGCTGGTTGGCGACCACGTCGTACTCGTCGAGCAGCGCGCGGGCGTGCGTGAGGCCAGCGGCGACCGCGTCGAATACGGTGTCGTCGGTGTCGAACTCGGGCTCCTGCGGCACGTAGACCGTGGTCAGATTCTGTTGACGCGAGACCAGGCCGTCGTCGGGCTTCGTCAGGTCGGCGACGATCTTCAGCAGCGACGACTTGCCCGCGCCATTGCGTCCGATCAACCCAACGCGTTCACCCGCTTCGAGGGAGAAATCCGCGTGATCGAGCAACGCGACGTGACCGAACGCCAATTGGGCGCCGGTAATGGAATAAAGCGACATGGAGAATTGGAGAAGACAGCGATGAGTCGGAACTGCTCATTGTACCGGGCGCACGGCCGGGCGCCTGTATGCCGGAAGAGATAGGCCGATTGGGCCCGATTGGGTGGCCCGCGGGAAGCAAGCGAGCCGGGGCAAACTGCTGGGCGATTTAGCGGCTCAGTCGCAGCAAACCTTGGCGCGGCGGGGTGCAAGCCGCGTGCTGGACGGCTGGCGCGGCCGCCCAGCCGGTTACCGCCGCACGTGTCCAGCCGGCCGGGACGGCAGTGCGGCTTACTTCACGTGCACCGTGATGGTCTTGCTCATTTCCGGCCCATACGAGCGATGCGCGCCGTCGCCGAACTGCAGCGTAAGCGTATGGTCGCCCGGCGGCAGTGTCAGATCGGTTTCGGTCTGGCCCTTGCCGAAGTGCAGCGACTTGTCCGTGGCCGGAATGACTTCGCCCTTGGGCAGCGGCTTGCCGTCGATCAACAGGTGGTGGTGGCCCGTGCCTTCCGTCACCGTGCCGGCCGGCGCGATCTTCATGCCTTCCACGCCGAATACGACGTGCACGGGATTGCTGACGGTTGCCCCGTCCTTCGGCTGCACGAAGGACACGCCGGCGGCCTGCGCCGCGCCCGATACCGCGAGCAAGCCGGCCAGTGCGGCACCGGCCAACCATTTGTTCTTCAACATCGTTGTTCTCCTTACAGGGAAACGAAAGTCCCGCCTGGACGCTGCCGACGACGGCGACGCCCCATCGCCTGGGACCGATCGTCGCATTGCATGCGAGACGCCTCACGCGCATGTCCAATCGAATAGCTGCGGATCAGAGCATACACGCTGTGGCTCGTGTGGTCCGTTCAGTGGGGTCGGAGATGTCTCCGACGCGTTGCGGCGGCGCCGCATCGGCAGTTCGCGGTCGGATTGACAAATTCCGGTAATATTGCGGGTCGCCGCGCTGCCCAAAAAAGGGGCAGACTACGCGGGCCTTTGCATTGAACTAGAGAAGAGTACGTCGTGAGCGAAGTCATTGAAGTGATTGAATACAAGAGCTGGGTCTGCCTGATTTGCGGCTGGATCTACAACGAGGAAGAAGGCCTGCCCGAAGAAGGCATCGCGCCCGGCACGCGCTTCGCCGCCATTCCGGAAGACTGGCGCTGCCCGCTGTGCGATGTGAGCAAGGCGGAATTCGCGGTGGTGGAGTTCTGAGCCGGGTCGATTGAATCGGGGGGCGAATCGATTGCGCCTTTCGGGTGAAACATCCGCGGCGATCCGTGTACGGCCTAGCAGGCAAATGCCGCTGGGCCGTTTCCTTTTCTGGCTGGGCTGCACGGCTCTCCTCGCCCCCGAACAGGTTTGATATACTCTGCGCTCGCTGGCGAATTTGGACTCGCCCAGTCGCGCGGGCTTGTTCGACCGCGCGATTGCAGCGATCATTCCGGTTTGGTCCTCTCCCTGTAGTTCAATGGATAGAACAAGTGCCTCCTAAGCGCTAGATACAGGTTCGATTCCTGTCAGGGGGACCAACTAGCTTCCCAGCGTCACCCAAGTTTGCCCAGAAAAGCCCCGTATGCGTTGCGTTGCGTTGCGCTGCGGGGCTTTTTGCTGCCGTCATTGCCCACGCACACCCAGTCCGCGCAGAATTTCTCTGAAGTATTGGTAGGGTTATCGCATCGTACCCTCACGATCGACAAGAGAAATCAGTTCGTCAAAGCGCCGTCAAGGCCAAGACGCAGGTGATCAACAGCCCGAAGAAAGAGCGAGTCCACGCCGCGCGCTGCCGGACGCGCCGGGCCCCCCGCTGCATAATTCTGCGCCTCTGGAAGGCGCAAAACCAAGGAAAGCTCATCTCGCGCCGCGCCAGGAGTGCTCGCCTCCAAGTCATCGACGGCCCCCCGAGGCAGTCATTCAGGACGCAGCTGCGGGATCGAGCGTACACGCAAGCGCCGCATTGAAGACGGGCGCCAATCCCGTACTGTCCAGCCCGCGCATGAACTCGCCGATCCGCTTGTGCAAATAGGCCTGCACGTCGACATTCCCGTACTCGTAAAAGCCGCGGGAGTCGCGTAATCCATCGCGGCCATCGCGCATGTTATCGACCACCCGCTGCGCCGGCAAAAAGCGCGGATCGATTTGCCGCGCCAGATAATGCGATGCGTAGTACAGAATGTCGCAACCGCCCCAGTCGATAAATTCGAGCAGGCCCAGCACCGAAAATCGCAGGCCGAAGCCGGTGCGAATCGCGGTGTCGATATCTTCCGCGCTCGCCACACCTTCTTCGACCATCCGCGCGGCCTCGTTCATCGCCAGTGCCTGAATGCGCGGCACGATATACCCAGGTGATGGCCCACACACCACCGGCACCTTGCCGACCCGCTTAAGCAGTGCGACCACGCGTTGTACGGCGCTTTCCGCGGTCTGCGCGCTACGGCTGATCTCGACCAGCGGCATCAGATGCGCGGGATTCAACCAGTGCGCGTTGAGCACGCGCGCCGGATGCGCAACGATACGCTGCAACTCCGTCACCAGAAACGTCGACGTGGTCGATGCGATCAAGGTCGTGGCGTCGACATACTCGCAAAGCCAGTCGAAGGCGGCCTGTTTCGCCTCGATGACTTCCGGCACCGCCTCGAAAACGATCGCGCTATCGCCGAGCAGTGCCTGCGCGCCCTCGCGATCCACCACGACGATGCGCGCCAGCGCTTCTTCGGCTTGCGCATCGGTGATACGCGCGAGACTCACCAAGGTGCGCATTTGCCGCCCAATCTCGCCGCGTGCTGCGGCGGCGAATGCCGCACGCGCGTCGGCATCGCGCGCCTTGAAGTCGATCAGCGTGACGCCCATGCCGGCATAGGCGAAGGCCAGCGCCATGCCCTGTCCCATGCGCCCGGCCCCGAGAATATGCACTTCCTGAATCGGATCGGAGCCACTCATCACGCGATGCCTCGCTTGAGGAGCGTGCTCAGCGCATCGCGCGACAGGGACGCGATGCCCAGTTGCTCGAACGTGCGCCCCTCGCCATAAAGATCGCGCTCCGAGACCGCGGACGCGATATTCAGCAGCCCCTCTGCAATCGGCGTCGCCACGCCCGCCCAACGCCCGGCCGACACCAGTAACGACAAGCCGAGCCGCGTATCCTCGAGCATGTACCGATGCGTCTTCAGATCGATATCCTCGCGCCAGTCGCCGCTGTCGGTCAGCTTGCCGTGTGCGCCGCGTCCGTACATCCACTCGTCGCCGTCCGGCGCGTAGTGATCGGCGAGCGGGAAATGCGGCGCGCCATAGCCGAAGGCTTCGCGCACCGCCATACGTTCCGCGTCGAGTGCGTTCGTCACGCGGCGGATCGACGGTTGCGTGCCTTCATTGTGAATGTCCCATGCGTCGAAATGCTCCAGCGGGCCCGCATTCATCATGATGAGCGGCGGATGGATCACCGGTCCCGCGTTCATCAACGCACCGCTTAGCGCATCCTCGATCCGTTCGACCGACGGATAACCCGCCTCGAGCACCGGAAACGCCCAATCCGAAAACGCGCCGGGAAACACGCCGGTCGGCAGGCGGGTGGCGTACGCGCTGATCACGACACGATCGTCGCCATGCTTGCGGGCCAGATACGGCAGCGTCCCCGTTTCCGCGAACGCGACGCGTGCGGTGTTGCCGCTCTCGTGCATCGCCTTCGCGAACACGTAGCTGCCAAAGGTGCCCGGCGGCAGGAATACCACCTGATCGTCGGCAAGGAGCGGCGCGAGCTGGACCGCGAGCGCCTCGTGCGTCGTCGAAGGCAACGGAATGACGATCAGGCTCGCGCCGCGCACGCCGTCGTCCAGCCGCTCGACGATGCGCACCGCGCCCTGCCCGTCGCCCACTGGCACCCGGCGCTCGCCTCGAAAATCCTTCACACGCAGTGCGCCGCGCTCGCGCAAGCGCGCGGCCGACGCCGTATCGCGCCGCCACCATGTCACGCGATGCCCCTTCTCCAGCAAATCGACCACTGCCGCATAACATCCGTGACCGCCGCCCAGTACGCAGATATTCATCGTCATTCCCCCTGTTTCGATACCTGCCAGATTACGTGGCCGGCGAATCCGCGGCGCTTCATCTCGCGCAATCCGCATTCAAATCCGGCAACTCACTGCACAACGAAGCAATGTTGCCCGCGCGGCGGCATCCGGGGCGATCCGTTCTTGCACGATTAAATTGAACGACGCATCATCCCCGGGGCACCCGCCTGGCGCTATTCGTTTCGAGGCCTCTAAATGGAAATCGCGATTTCACGCAAACACCGCAACCGTCTTGTCGCATCGCATGGCCGCGAGGATGTCGAACGCGAGGTGTCGCAGGTGCTGTGTCCGCACAGGATGGAAGTGGCCGGGCACGGGCCGTTGAACGCCGAGTTGTATGGTGTGGCGCTGCATCAGACGAGCTTGCTGGAGTTGCATTACGGCAGCGAAACGCAAATCGACGCCGGCGATCTCGGCGATCATTACCTGTTCCGCACGACACTGAGCGGACAATGTTCGCTGCAGTCGGACGGCGAGCGAGTCGCATTGCGCGCGGGCGGCCTCAGCGTGTCGTCCCCGCAACGCGCGAGCCGCATCGTCACCGATCGCGAATGCCGCAACCTGTTGTTGAGAATCGAGCGCCGCGCACTCGAAGTCAAGCTCGCGGACATGCTGAACGACAGCATCAAGCAACCGCTCATCTTCGAGCTCGCGGTGCCGGCCGCGCACCCAGGCGCCGCCATCTTTCTATCGACGCTGCGTTATCTGTGCACGCTCTGCGATCAATTCGACGAACCCGCACAAGAGCGCATGTTCGGCAACGACTTCACCCAGTGGCTCGCCTCCGTGCTGCTGAGCCAGTTGCCGCATTCGTACAGCGCCGCGCTCGCCAGGGCAACCTCGGCGCCGTTACCGGTGCATGTGCGCCGCGCGCGCGACTACATTCACTCGCATCTGGACGAGCCGCTGCGGCTCGACACGCTGGCGCGCGAAGCCGGCGTATCGCCTCGCACGCTGCAGAACGGCTTCACGCAATTTCTGCAGAGCTCGCCGGGCGGCTATATCCGCGAACGCAGGCTGGAGGCCGTGCATCGCGCGCTGCAGGCGGCGCCGGATCGCTCGGTAACGGATATTTTCATCGAGCACGGCGTGCACAGTTTTGGGCATTTCGCCAAGGCCTATACGCGGCGCTTCGGTTGTTTGCCGTCGGTCACCGCACGGCAGCGCAAGTGCAATTGATCCCACATCAGCTTCACATTGCCCACCATGTCAGCGCAAAGTGACCCGTCCGAGCCGCTGCTTCATGCCAACGAATTGTTGCCGCTGAGCGCAACGGACTCCAGCGACACACTGCGCGTGCAAGATCTCGATCTGAATCTGCTGAAGGCATTTCACGCAGTTCACGTCGAAAAGAACGTGGGCCGGGCGGCGCTGCGACTCGGCATCACGCAGCCTTCGGTCAGTCATGCACTCAGCCGATTGCGCCTGGTATTTCGCGACGCACTCTTCGTGCGCACGCCGGGCGGCGTCGAAGCGACGCCGCGTGCGCAACGGCTCGCCGGTTCGATCGACCGCGTGCTGCGGATACTGCAAGACATGCTCGATGAAAGTGCGCAATTCAGTGCGGCGACGTCGCGCCGCGTTTTCCGGCTACATATGAGCGATTTCGCCGAAAGCGCGTTCCTGCCGACGCTGATGCGCGAACTCGATACGCGGGCGCCGGGCGTCGTCATCGAAACCCATCATATCGACGACAGCCAGTTCAACGTCGCACTCGAATCCGGCCGCATCGATTTCGCACTCGGCTATTTTCCGCACGCGTCGAGTCACTTTCATCACAGCGAGTTGCTGCACGAACGCTATGTGCTGCTGACGCCGCGCCGCGTCGCCGAGCGGCTCGCTCTCGACAAGCACTTCACGCTGAGCGCGAATGCGCCTGCGGGCCTGCGGTTCATCGCGGTCACGTCGCATTCGCAGGCCACCGAACTGCTCGAACGCAACGGCCTCGCGTCGCGCGTGCGAATCGCGGTGCCGAATTTCATGGTCGTCCCGGCGATACTCAGCCGCTGCGACTACGCGCTGATTCTGCCGCGCACGGTGGCGCGCGCGTTTTCGACGCTCGGCGATTACGCCGTGTTCGACATCGACGACGCCGGGATGTGGCCCGTCAATGCGTACTGGCATCGCCGTTTTGACGCGGACCCCGGCCATCGCTGGCTACGCGGCTTGTTGATGGAACTGTTCCGCATCGGCGCGCGCGAGCCTTTCGACAGTTGGCTCGGCGCGCCGGCCGAGGTTCCGGGCGAGAAGCCGCCCGACGCGCCATGACGCTGCACGGCGGCCCTGCTCAGAACGACGTGAGGATGCCGGCGACCACCGAGCTCGCGGTCGCTCCGGGCTTCGCGACCGGCATGCCGCCGCCTGCCGCACCGTTGACGGTGAACGATGCGTGCTCGCCGTTGCGAACCATCGCGGCGCCCGTATAGAGCACCGTGCGTTTGGACAGCGGGTAATCGACTCGCACACCGAACGAATCGGCATTGCCTTCGCTGTCCGCGACCTTGCGGTAATGGCCGTAGCTCAGCAACACGAGCACGCGTCCGACCGGCACCGTCGCGTCGAGTTCGAACAGGTCGTTGTGCGGATTCGAATACGCCGAGGTGACGGCCGTCGTGACATCCGGCCCGCCGCGATGCCGCATATAGATGAACGCCGGCTTGATGAAGCCAAAGTCGTACGAGATCCCACCCAGCGCGTAATTCCCCACTGCCGTCTGACTGCTTGCATTCAACGCCGCAGCACTCGCGGGGCTGAAAGTCTGTTGCATGTAGTCGAGATCGACGGACAAAGCGCCCTGAACATAATTGAGCGACGCGCCATACGTATCGCCGAGCGTCGAGGGCAAATTGGATGCGCCGTTCGCGCCACGCGCGGCAATCGCCTTCAGCACCACCCCGCCGATACGCGGCGACATATAGCGTATCGAGTTGTTCACACGCAGAAATGCGGGTCCGACGAAGTTATTCGCGGCATTGCCCCACGCGAGACCCGCGCCGTTGCCGGGCAAGCTGTACGTGATGAACGACGTGTGCAGCACCGTGTAATTCACGCCGGCCTGCATCGTGCCGAATGGCCCCGTCAAACCGACCCACGCTTCCCGGCCAAACAGCGCGCCGTTGTTGCCGAGTGCGCCGGTCGCCGAATTAAAGCCGTTTTCGAGCTTGAAGATCGCGCGATAGCCGCCCCCGAGATCTTCCGCGCCCTTCAAGCCGAACTGAGTGGCGAAGATATCGCCGCTACCCATCCGCACCGCGTGCGAGGGACCGAAGTTCGTCACTTCGATCGACGTATCGACCCGTCCGTACAAGTTCACGCTCGATTGCGCTAGCACGGGTGCCGCTGCAACGCAAAGCAGCGACGCGCTCCACTTCCAGTTGGTCATTCCTGTGATCCCGGCGAGAAATTGTTTTTTTGTGCCGTGCGTTCCTGCGCACACGGCGCGACTGCTCTCCGTGATTCATCGTGTGTGTTTCGATGAATCAGAAAAACGAGGCGAGTCTAGAAAGACCAATTTCGACCGTCGATCAATTCACCGATATAACACTTATAGATAGCGCGCATAACTCGTTGGGCGCACCGCGCTCTGTGCGTTCGAGCCTTGCGGGGCGCGGGCCGGGGACCGGTCTCCTGGGGAAAGCTTTAGCCGGTTAGGGAGAACCGGCAATGTTGCTGAAGGCATTGCGCATATGTTCCGGAAATTTGTTTACGTACGCTGCATTTCCGGACCGCCCGTTGGTGGCCCTTCACGATGCGTGACAGCGCACGTAGCCGTCCCGCACGGCTGAACCCCGAATACTGGAGAAACCGAATGGCCGCATCAACGAGCAGCACGCCCGCGAGCAGGCGCTACACGTATGAATGGTACGTGGTGTTGATTTGCATGCTTGCGTATGTATTTTCCTTTGTCGACCGCCAGGTGCTCGCGCTGATGATCGAGCCGATCAAGAAGGACCTGCATCTGAGCGACACGCAGTTCAGTCTTCTGCAAGGCTTTGCGTTTTCACTCTTCTACGCGGTGATGGGCATGCCGCTCGCGTATCTCGCGGACCGCTTCGCACGGCCGCGCATCATCGCGACGGGGATTGCACTATGGAGTCTCGCGACGGCCGCGTGCGGCATCAGCCAGAACTTCGTGCAGATGTTCCTGGCACGGTTGAGCGTCGGGGTCGGCGAAGCGGCGTTGTCTCCCGGCACCTATTCGATGCTGAGCGACTACTTTCCCAAGGAGAAACTCGGACGCGCGGTAGGTATCTATTCGCTCGGCTCTTTTATCGGCGGGGGAATGGCGTTTCTGATCGGCGGGTATGTGATCAACCTGCTCAAGCAGGTGACGACCACGACCGTTCCGCTGCTCGGCGACGTGCGCTCATGGCAACTGACGTTCCTGATCGTCGGCCTGCCTGGCTTTCTGGTGGCGCTGCTTTTCATTCTGACGGTGCGGGATCCGCAACGCAAAGGCCTCGTGCAGGACAGCGCAGGCCAGGCGAAGCGCGTGTCGATGATCGACTCGCTGCGATTTATCCGCGAGCACGGCCAAACCTTCGCATGCCACTACCTAGGTTTCTCGTTCTACGCGATGACGCTGTTTTGCCTGATGAGCTGGACGCCCGCCTTCTATATTCGCCACTTCGGACTATCACCGGTCGAAGCCGGCTACACGCTCGGCACGATTCTGTTGGTCGCGAATACCACCGGCGTGTTCTGCGGCGGCTGGCTCAACGACTGGCTGATGACGAAGGGCCGCACCGACGGTCCGATGCTGGCGGGCACGATCGGCGCAATCGGTATGCTGGTGCCCGCTGTCGTGTTTACGCAGGTGAGCAGCCTGACGGTGTCGCTGGGTCTGCTCGTGATTGCGATGTTCTTCGCATCCTTCCCGATGCCGACTTCCACGGCCGCCATGCAGACCCTCGCGCCCAATCAGATGCGCGCGCAGATTTCGGCGGTATTCCTCCTGATTTCGAATCTGATCGCACTGGGAATCGGCACGACGCTGGTGGCGTTGCTGACTGACAAAGTATTCGGCTCGCCAAAAATGGTGGGCATGTCGATGTCGGTCGTCAACCTGATTGCAACGCTGCTCGCGATCGGACTGCTGTGGTTGGGCTGCAGGCAGTTTCGTTTGAGCGTCGCGCGCGAAGCAAATAAAACGGCGCGGGCACATGTCGCGGAAGTTCTGGGCGATGAGGATCGAACCGGTGCGACCACGGCGTTCGAAACGACCCGGGCCTAGGACGCGCAGAAGTGGACATGCGCGCGCTTTCTCGCGCATGTCCCGAGACTCGAGAGGCTGTTCCAAACCTCAAGCCATGCGATGACAGATTTGCTCCGGCCTGCGATCGCACCGATGATGTGAACGCCGTCAGATGACCAACCCATCACCCGCTCCGCCGCTCAGCGAGCCGCTCGCACCTCACCGCTTCACCCCCACCACCCCACGCCCCGCTTCCGGCATGGCCATCCATCTCGCGACAGCCCGACTCGCTGGCCGCTCGATCCAACGATACGAAGCGAGACCAATCACGACGGACACCACCACAACCGCCCCACACATCAGATCACCCGGCACACGATGTTGCGTATCAACCGCCTGCAAAACCCTGACGACGACGGGCATCGAGAAAAGATGCGTGAGGTACAGCGAATAAGACGAATCGCCGATCCGTTCAAGCCACGCGTTCCAGCGCAGCTTGTTCTCGAACGCAAGCCCGGCGGCCACCACGGCCAACGCCGGCAAACCGAACACCAGAAAGCGGTTCGCATCCGTGAGCGTCGGCGCGAATGCGCCACCAGCGGCGGCCGTCGCAAGCAGCAGGACAGCGGCTGCGGCCACGGGTACCGTGCGCCCCGACGCGTACAGCGTGCCGACGCAACAGCCGAACACAAACTCCAGCACTAGCGGGTTCGTGTAGAACGCAAACGCGACACCCTCGCCAGGCAGCAGATGCAACGCCGACGTGAGCACCAGCAACGCGCCGACAGCGAGCAGGCGGTGCCGCGTCGCGCACATTGCCACGGCGAACACGACGTAAAACCACATCTCGTAGTTCAAGGTCCAGCCGACACCGAGCACAGGCGCGGCGATGCCCGTCCAGCTCATCGACGGCAGAAATAAGAACGAGGTGAGCGCGTGCCACGCCGTGACATGCGCGTGATCGAATGCATCGGAAGCGCCCGGCATGACGGCGACGAGCGCAATGAAAAACGCCGTGAGAAGCCAATAAAGCGGAACGACCCGCGCGATGCGGGCAAACATGAACGACCTCGCCGACGCGAGGCCAGAGGGCACGCCGTGAGTCACGAGCGCCATCACGAATCCGGAGATCACGAAAAAGACGTCGACGCCGATTTCGCCATAGCGGGACACATGCGGAAAAACATGTGCCGGCCAGCCGTGCGAGAGCACGATGCCGTTGGTATGAAAGGCGACAACGCCGAGCGCGGCGAGCGCGCGCAAAGCCTGGATCGATCGATACTTCCTGAAACTTGCCATTGCCTTGCGCTCGACATATTGAGTAAGGGCGTCATCGTAGCCCAGACAATCGCAGCATGTGTCGACGAGCGGTTCAGATGGTTCAACCCGGCGCTTGCCACACTCGCGCAAGAAGACGCCCGGCCGATCGAGAGCGAGCCGATGGCAGCCCGCTCGAGCGCCACCAGCCGCATCACCTCACTACGACGGCCGCTTCGGAATATTCAATCCCCTCTCCACCGCCGGCCGCGCGACGAACGCGGCCAGTACACGCGTCACATTCGGAAAGTCCTGAATGCCGACGAGTTCGCCCGCTTCGTAAAAACCGGCCAGGTTGCGCACCCACGGAAAAGTGGCGATATCCGCGATAGAGTACTGGTCGCCCAGAATCCAGTCGCGTCCTTCGAGCCGCTGGTTCAACACGCCGAGCAAGCGCCTCGACTCGCCGACGTACCGGTCGCGCGGACGCTTGTCCTCGTACTCCTTGCCTGCGAACTTGTGGAAGAAGCCGACCTGCCCGAACATCGGTCCGATGCCGCCCATCTGGAACATCACCCACTGCATCGCTTCATAACGGCCGGCGGCGTCTTGCGGAATCAGCTGGCCGCTCTTGTCCGCGAGATAAATCAGGATCGCGCCGGATTCGAACAGCGGCAGCGGCTTGCCGTCGGGTCCGTCGGGATCGAGGATCGCCGGAATCTTGTTGTTCGGATTGAGCGACAGAAACTCCGGCGTCATCTGATCGTCCGTATCGAAGCGCACCAGATGCGGTTCATACGGCAAGCCGGTCTCTTCGAGCATGATCGAAATTTTCACGCCGTTCGGCGTGGGCAGCGAATAGAGCTGAATCCGCTCCGGGTGCTCGGCGGGCCATTTCTTCGTGATCGGGAAAGCGGATAAATCGGTCATGGAACGGTATCAACCTTGTACGAAAGTCGTGCGATTGGGAAGCCGGTTTGGGCGCGCGGCAAGCGGCATCGATAAATGGCCGGCTTCGATGACGCTGACGCGCATGCCGCGAACGCGGGACCGCCAAATATAAACCGACTCGACGCAACGCGTGCAAGCCGCGCCTCAGTGGGCCGAAGCGTGAACCTGAACGCACACGCTTTAACCGAACTCGCAACACGGATCTGCAACCCGGAATCGCCGCCGCGACTCACGAACAGGCCCGAGCGCAACAACCCAAACTTCGCACGCCGCCGCCCCTTCACCACAAATCCTTGGTCGCCGTGCCCGCGCGAAGGTTGAACCCTTCACGCCACAACGCTGCGCCGACCGTCAGAAGCAGCGTCTTCTGCTCGCCGTCGAGCAACTCCCACGCCGTTGACAGCCATGTCGCGAAACTTGCACAGGCGGGTTCGAGGTCGACGGGCACTTTGCCTTCCAGGTACTGCCGTTCGAACATCGAAAGTACTTTTTCGGGTGTCATTGGCGCTACCTCCGTGTGGGATGCGCCAAGTCTAAAGGCGCCACCCCGCGCACGGAATGCTCCGCGACACCGATTGCGGGTTACTCCCAGGCGGTTGCGTCCGAACATCCGGGAAAGTGGAACTGACAGGCAGCCGTCCTCGAGGAACGAAAACGCAGCCACGCGAAAGCAAACGGGAAGAGGCGCCGAAGCGCCTCTTCCCCCGCCGCAATGATGCCGGCGGTCATTCAAAAACACCCGCACGCCGCATTACGGCATGTTGCGCTTGGCATTGTCCTTGGCATCTTCCTTCGCATCGCCATAGGCTTTCTGCACCTTGCCCGCACCTTGTTGCAGGTCGCCCTTCACTTCCTTCGCCGGATCGTTCGTGACCTTGCCGACGGCTTCGTTGACCTTGCCCTTGACCTGTTCTCCAACACCCTTTACCTGGTCCTTGTTCATATTCGGCTCCACTGTCTGGAATGCCGGCGCGACATTACGCCAGTATCGATATTGAGCAACGGGTGTGCCCACGCTTCGCGCCGGATCGACGGGTCGGCCCGCTCCGCCCAAAAAATATTTAAAGAAATGCCTAAAGTTCCGCCGTGGCCTGCCGTTAAGGCGCCATGGAGGAGCTATGGATCGCACACCCAACACGCTTTCAGGATCATCCCAGGCCACGCTGATCGACGGAGACATCGCGCACATTGCGCGCGTGATGCGGACGTCTTTACACGGCGACCTGGCCGGTCCGATCCTGCCCCCCACCTATTGGCGCAAGCGTCTGCACGCGTTGCTCGACACCGGCCATCTTTCCCACGCGCAACTGTGCACGATCGACAGCCTCCTGCTGCAACTCGACCAGTTCGAAGCTCATCCGGCATGGGATACGCTGGCTCCCGCCACCGCCGCGCTGTACGCGCCGCCCTATCCCGACAACGCCAGCGGTCACCATTAACATCCGGCTGATCCGGCACGCCTGCGCCTGACACGCAGCCCCTGCCAACCGCCCCCGCGATCCAAAAGCCGCGAGCGAACGCGAACCGCGTCGCGGCGTCCGCACGCGCCGCAATCCTGCAACTCGCACGCCGGCCCCAAGCCGCCCAACCGACGCTGGCAACCCGCTTTAGCCGCCGAGGCTCCCCCCACTCGCGAAAATTCCACCTCTGAACCGCGAAAATAGCGAAAACGGGACGACCTTAGGTCATAATGTCCGCAAAAATTCCCAGCAAGGACGCCTGTGACCCTCGCCGCACCGCTCAACCTGCTCCGGCAGGCGCGCGCCCGCTTCACTCAACGCGAAATCGCCGCGCACGTCGGCAAGGACATCAAGACGGTGCGCCGCTGGGAAAAAGGTGAAACACCGTGCCCGGCGATGCTCGAGCCGGCCCTGCGTGATCTGTTGCAGCAAGGCGCGCGAACCAGCAGCGGCACAGGCGACGCGCAATTCCGATTCATCGATCTGTTCGCCGGTATCGGCGGGATTCGCATGGGCTTCGAGGCCCACGGCGGAGATTGCGTGTTCACGAGCGAGTGGAACGATTTTTCGACGAGGACGTACCGCGAGAACTATCCCGGCGGCGGCGACCATGCGCTGATCGGCGACATCGTCGCCTTTCCCGCCGAAGAGGTGCCGGGTCACGACGTGCTGCTCGGCGGCTTCCCCTGCCAGCCGTTTTCGATTGCCGGCGTCAGCAAGAAAAACGCGCTGGGCCGGCCGCACGGTTTCGAATGCACGACGCAGGGCACGCTCTTTTTCGACGTCGCGCGGATCATCGCGGCGAAGCGCCCCGCCGCGTTCCTGCTGGAGAACGTGAAGAACCTGCTGTCGCACGACAAGGGCCGCACCTTCGACGTGATCCTGCAAACCTTGCGCGACGAACTCGGCTATGAAGTGCATTACCGCGTGATCGACGGCCAGCATTTCACGCCGCAGCATCGCGAGCGGATCATCATCGTCGGCTTTCGCGGCAAGACCGCGTTTTCGTGGGACGATCTGCATCTGCCGGACCAAGGCCCGCGGCTCGGCTCGATCCTGCATCGCACGGATGGCAGCGAACCGGTGCTGCCGTGGGACCACGACCGCTTCTTCGACCACACCGCGCAACGCGTGCAGCCGAAGTACACGCTCACACCGAATCTCTGGACCTATCTGCAGAACTACGCGGCCAAACACCGCGCGGCGGGCAACGGCTTCGGCTTCGGCATGGCCTATCCGGACAGCGTGACGCGCACGCTGTCGGCGCGCTATCACAAGGACGGTTCCGAGATCCTCGTGTACCAGGGCGAAGCGCTGCGCCCGCGACGCCTGACGCCACGCGAATGCGCACGCCTGATGGGCTTTCCCGACACTTTCAGGATTCCAGTCAGCGACACCCAGGCCTACCGGCAATTCGGCAACAGCGTCGTCATGCCGGTAATGCGCGAAGTGGCGCGCATCATGCTGCCGCATGTGCAAACCCTGCTCGCCGAGGACAACCCGCATGGCTCGAAGCAAGCCCTTTCGCTGTACGCGTGAACCGCGCGCCGCCATAACGGTAAGGGCCCGCCGCCGTCGCGGCGACGGCGCATCCAGGTCCGGGCACTGACGCGATGGTCGATATCGTCGACAGCGTGACGCGCAGCCGGATGATGTCCGGCATTCGCGGCCGCAATACCAAACCGGAAATCCTGATCCGCAGCCTGCTGCATCGCCAGGGCTTTCGCTTTCGTCTGGATGCGCGCGATCTGCCGGGCCGCCCCGACATCGTGTTGCCGCGCTATCGCGCCGTGGTCCTGGTGCACGGCTGTTTCTGGCACGGCCACGACTGCCATCTGTTCAAGTGGCCGCAAACGCGGCCGGAGTTCTGGCGCGAGAAGATCGGCCGCAATCGCAGCAATGACGATAAGGTCCGCAGCGCGTTGCTCAACGACGGCTGGCGCGTGGCGGTAGTGTGGGAATGCTCGTTGCGTGGCGCCAATCGCGACATCGCGGGCGTGTTGCAGCGGCTCGTCGACTGGTTGAAGAGCGACGCGCCGAGCTTCGAGGAACGCGGCTGAAAGCCGCCTGTCGTCGGCCTGTCGCGTACCCGGCCAGGGCGAATCCCGCAGCCGCTGGTGATACACTCGACAGGCTACCTCGGAGCATTTTTGTGCGCCGTTGCGGACCGTCCGCCGCACCTCGTCCAGCACGCAACCGCACGCTTCGACTATCCCAGAACCAATCAACAAGGGAGGCACATCATGGCTGATTTCCGTCTCTGGTCCGACGACTTTCCCACCAACGGCTTCATGCCGAAAGCGCACGAATATCACGACAAGGCGTTCGGCGTGGACGGTGAGAACATCTCGCCCGCGTTGCAGTGGGATGCACCGCCGCCGGACACGCAAAGCTTCGCGCTCACCGTGCACGACCCCGACGCCCCGACCGGCAGCGGCTTCTGGCACTGGGTCGTGGTGAACATTCCGGGCGACGCCCGCTCGCTGCCGCGCAACGCGGGCAAGGCGGACGGCTCGCTGCTGCCGCAAGGCGCGCTGCAGGTGCGCAACGACTACGGCACGGTCGGCTTCGGCGGCGCCGCGCCGCCGCGCGGCGACCGGGCGCATCGCTACATCTTCCGCCTGCATGCGCTGAGGGTGCCGCATCTGCCGATCAACGCGGACACCACCAACGCCGTGGCGCGCTTCATGACGCATCTGAACGAACTCGACTCCACCACCCACACGGGCCTGTACGAACTCAAGTAACGCACGAGACGCGCAGCCGGCCCGCGTTCGCGGTGCCGGCCCATGCGCTTTGCCGAGCACGACAAGCCGCGCGCGCGGTTCGTCGGCGGACCGCCGGGCCATCCCACTACAAATCGAACAATCGATGCACGCACAATCCTCGCGCAACGGCACCTCCTCGCCGAGCGCTGCAGCCGACGCCACCGCCGCGTCGCCCGAGACCGGCGCCGAACTCGGCCTGCCGCTTCCACAACGCTACTGGGCGATGCTGGTCATCGCACTCGGACTCACGCTCGCGGTGCTCGACAGCGCGATCGCCAACGTCGCGCTGCCGACCATCGCGCGCAACCTGCACGCGAGCGCGGCCGGCTCGATCTGGGTCGTCAACGCCTATCAGCTGGCGATCACCATTTCGCTGCTGCCGCTCGCCTCGCTCGGCGACCGCATCGGCTACCGGCGCGTCTATCTGAGCGGCCTCGTCCTGTTCACGGTGTCCTCGTTCGGCTGCGCGCTGTCCACCTCGCTGCCGACCCTGGCGTTCGCCCGCGTGATCCAGGGCTTCGGCGCGGCGGGCATCATGAGCGTGAACACCGCGCTGGTACGCATGATCTATCCGCCCGCGCAGCTCGGCCGCGGCGTCGCGATCAACGCGATGGTGGTCGCGGTGTCCTCGGCGGTCGGGCCGACGGTGGCCTCCGGCGTGCTCGCGGTCGCATCGTGGCCGTGGCTGTTCGCGATCAATGTGCCGATCGGGGTCGCGGCGATCGTCGGCGGCTTCAAGGCGCTGCCGATGAACCCCGGCCACGACTCGCCGTACGACTACCTGAGCGCGGTGATGAACGCGTTCGTGTTCGGCCTGCTGATTTTCGCGGTCGACGGACTCGGCCACGGCGAGCGGTACGGCTATGTCACGGTCGAAGCAATCGGCGCGCTCGTGATCGGCTATTTCTTCGTGCGCCGTCAGTTGACGCAGTCCGCGCCGCTGCTGCCGATCGATCTGCTGAAGATTCCGGTGTTCGCGCTGTCGATCGGCACCTCGGTCTGCTCGTTCTGCGCGCAGATGCTGGCCTTCGTGTCGCTGCCGTTTCTGCTGCAGGAAACCTTGGGGCTCTCGCAAGTCGAAACCGGTCTGCTGATGACGCCGTGGCCCGCAATCATCATTCTCGCGGCGCCGCTTTCAGGCGTGCTGTCGGACAAGGTGTCGGCGGGCTGGCTGGGCGGCATCGGCCTCGCCGCGCTGGCGCTCGGACTGCTGCTGCTCGCCACGCTCGGCCCGCATCCGGACGCATGGCAGATCTCGTGGCGCATGGCGTTGTGCGGCGCTGGCTTCGGCATCTTCCAGTCGCCGAACAACCGCACCATCCTCTCGGCCGCGCCGCGCGAGCGCAGCGGCGGCGCGAGCGGCATGCTCGGCACCGCGCGTCTGACCGGGCAGACACTCGGCGCGGCGCTGGTCGCGCTGATCTTCGGCATTGCGCCGCAAAACGGGCCGATCGTCGCGCTGTACGTGGCGGCGGGCTTCGCGGCGGTCGCCTCGGTGGTTAGCACGTTGCGCGTCATGCAGCCGGGCAGCACGCCAGCCGTTTGACGCAGCTTCTCCCACACGCATCGCACGCACAAACAGAAAGAGCGCGGATCACATGATCCGCGCTCTTTCTGTTTCGTTCGTTCTCCGATCTTGATCTCGATGCCGCCTGGACGTGACAGCCTGGGCGCTTCCCTCGAGACCGAAAGAAGCGCCGATCCGGCTACGACGGAGACGCCGTCACGTCAGCGAGCTTTACCGCTTTGGCCGTCACCGAAGAGGCGGTCGCGACGTTGCGCAGATCCGCGAGGAAGGTGTCGCGCCACACCGACAGATTGTTCTCGCGCATCGGCGCCATCATGTCGGCGTGACGCGCCTGGCGCTCGGCGAGCGGCATCGACAATGCGCGCTCCAGCGCTTCGGCCATCTGCGACAGATCGAACGGATTGACGACCAGCGCGCCCGGCAGCTGCTCGGCGGCGCCGGCGAATTGCGACAGCACCAGCACGCCCGGATCGGCCGGGTCCTGCGAGGCGACGTACTCTTTCGCGACGAGATTCATGCCGTCGCGCAACGGCGTCACATAGCCGACCTGGGACTGACGGAACAGTGCCATCAGCAGATTGCGTTCGTACTTGCGGTTCAGGTACTGGATCGGCGTCCAGTCGAGCTGCGCGAAACGGCCGTTGATGCGGCCCGCTTCACCCTCCAGCGTCTGACGAATGCGCTGATAGGTCTGCACGTCCGCGCGCGTCGGCGGGGCAATCTGCACGAGCGACACCCGGCCGTGCCAGCCCGGCGCATTCAGCAGCAACCGCTCGAACGCCTGAAAGCGCTCCACCAGCCCCTTCGAATAATCGAGACGGTCGACGCTCATGATCAGCTTGCGCCCGCGCATGCCGTCGCGCAGGCTGCGTACCGGCTTGCGGTCGGTAAACTGCTCGGCGGCTTTCGCAATGGCGTCCGGATAGATGCCGATCGGATAGGCACCGACTTTGAGGAAGCGGTTATACGCGTGCACCATGCCGTCTTCGCTGGAGGTGCCGTGCTGCCCGCGCTCGATATAGTCGACGAACGACTGGCGATCCGCCTCGGTCTGAAAACCAATCACGTCATAGCTGCACATCGCCTTGACCAGTTCTTCGTGCGGCGGAATCGTGCGCAGCACTTCCGGCACCGGAAACGGAATATGCAGGAAAAAGCCGATCGGATTCTTCACGCCGAGTTCGCGCAGGCAGCGCGCGAACGGCAGCAGGTGATAGTCGTGGACCCAGATGATGTCGTCGGGCTTGAGCAACTCCTTGAGCTGCTTCGCGAGCGTCGCATTGACGCGCTGGTAGCCCGCGTATTCCTGGCGGTCGTAACGCGAGAGATCGTTACGATAGTGGAAGGTCGGCCACAGCGTCGCGTTGGAAAAACCGCGGTAGTACTGGTCATAGTCGCGCTTGGTGAGGCCCACGGTCGCGTAGGTCACGTTGCCCTGCTTCTCGATGACCGGAGCGGACGGCTCGCTCACCGTCTCGCCGCTCCAGCCGAACCAGACTCCGCCGGTTTCCTTCAGCGCGTCCAGCACGCCGATCGCCAGCCCGCCTGCTGCGGGGCGCCCTTCCTGGATCGGTGCGACACGGTTCGATACCACGATCAGTCTGCTCATTGGTTCTCCACCTAGTTCAGTTGTTTCGTTGCATGCGGATATGTGCCGGAATGGTGCACGCAAGTCGCGTGCCGTTTTTTGAAATGCCGGAAATAAAAATGTATGCAAATGTGTCGGGCAAGTAGAAACCCGCGACAAATTCGCATCGCAAAGGAATTTTTACTGGCGGAACCGACGAAACCGGAACAGACGCTCCGGCCGTCAAAATCGCTCGAATGGGGTTCGAACGAACTCAAGCATCCTGTTCCGAACCCAGATCACGCTGGTATTCCAGCCCTTCCTTGCGCACGCCACCCTGGTTGTGCTCGCCGTCGGGCGGCGCATCGGGCGCTACGCGGTTTTGCGCGGCCGGATCCGGCGACACCGCGGGCTCGGCCTGGCTACCGCCCGGTCGGGCATCGCGCTTCGAATGGCGCGCCGAGCGTCGCAATGCGGGATGTCTCATGATCGTTGCCTCCGGAGAAGCGCGCCGCTATCCAGCAGCATTCATACAGTCTAAGGGGCGCGAAGGTAAATTGCCGGTAAAAGATGCGCCCGTTTTGTAACAAATACACAAATTTGGTGCGCCGGACGGGCGTGCGGTGTAGCGGACGTGTCAGAGTTGCATTCGCAGCATGCGACGCCCGGCGGCTTGCGGCGTTTGCGTGGGCTGCGGCGGCGGATCGCCGATCGGCGGAGCGACGGGCTCGATCGGTTCGATCGGCTGCGGAGCCGGACTGGGGATGGTGTCGGGCTCGGCCGGGTTCGGCGGCGGCGACGGCGGTTCGATCGGTTCGGGACGGTGAGCACGCTTCGAAGGGGGAAGCGCGGGAGCGGCAGCGTAGTCCGGCATGTCGGTTATCCTCGGTTGCGTTCCTTCGGATCGCAGCAAGGCCTGTGCCGTTACGTTGCCCTCCCGGCGGGCGGGGGATGTGGCTGCGGGCGGGCGCTGGTGGACGCTGGCGGGGACGCCCGTCAGGCGTCCGCGCCGCCCAGCGCGCGCGATTCGTCGGCGGCATCGCCCTCGTCACGCGCATCGTTGCCGTACTCGACCAGGCGGTTATACAGCGTCTTCAGACTGATGCCGAGAATCTCGGCAGCGCGCGTCTTCACACCGCCGCATTGTTCGAGCGTAGCCAGAATCAGCTGACGGTCCGCTTCGGCGAGCGACGTGCCGAACGGAATCGTGATGGCCGTGCCGGCGGCGGGCTTCGACAGCGTGATCTGCAACGGCACCGTCGCCGTGCTGTCCGAATCCGCGCCCGACATGATGTGCGCGCGCTGCACGTAGTTCTTCAGTTCGCGCACGTTGCCCGGCCACGGATACGACATCAGCATATCCTTCACGGCGGCGGGGAAGTGCTTCTTCGTGTTGTGGCGCTCGTTGAGTTCGTCGAGGAAAGCCTGCGCGAGCAGTTCGACGTCCTTGCCACGGTCGCGCAGCGGCGGCAGGCTGATCGGAAACACGTTCAACCGATGGTAGAGGTCGAGGCGCAGCTTGCCTTCCAGCACCGCCTGCTCGGGATCCCGGTTGGTGGC
Organism: Paraburkholderia sp. TE9906; assembly: GCF_056279605.1. Lineage (NCBI taxonomy): Bacteria > Pseudomonadati > Pseudomonadota > Betaproteobacteria > Burkholderiales > Burkholderiaceae > Paraburkholderia > Paraburkholderia sp. TE9906. The sequence goes on along the minus strand of NZ_JBWCCT010000002.1, from coordinate 643,602 downwards.
CGCGATCAGGCGCACATCGGTTTCGATTTCTTTGGTCGTGCCGACTCGCATGAACATGCCAGTTTCGAGCACGCGCAGCAGTTTCACCTGCAGCTCGATCGGCATCTCGGTGATTTCGTCGAGGAACAGCGTGCCGCCGTTCGCGCGCTCGAAATAGCCCTTGTGCTGCCGGTCCGCGCCGGTGAACGAGCCGCGCTCGTGACCGAACATTTCCGATTCGATCAGGTTCGGCGAGATCGCCCCGCAGTTCACGGCGAGGAACGCGTGCTTGCGGCGCAAGCTCAGTTCATGCAGCGTCTGGGCGGCGACTTCCTTGCCGGTGCCCGACTCGCCCACCAGCATCACGGAGGCCGCGGTCGGCGCGACGCGGCCGATCTGGTCGTAGACTTCCTGCATCGCCGGCGAGTTGCCCAGCATCAAGCCGAAGCGGCCCATGCGGCGCAATTCGCCGCGCAGCGTGCCGATTTCCGCCTTCAGGTCGCCGGCGCGCGGCAAACGCGACAGGATCGCCTTCACGCGCTGCATGTTGATCGGCTTGACCAGGTAGTCGGTGGCGCCCATTTTGAGCGCGTTGACCGCCGACTCCACCGTGGCGTGGCCGGTAATCACGATCACCTCCACGCCGGAGCGCGGATCCAGATCTTCGAACAGATCGACCCCGCTGCCGTCGGGCAGCTTCAGGTCCGTAAAGACGACGTCCGGCATCTGCCGGACCAGTTGAATGCGCGCTTCGCGCAAATCGCCCGCGGTGGCGGTGGTCAGACCGTCTTCCCCGATGATGGCGGAAAGCGCCTCGCGGGTACCGGCATCGTCATCGACAATCAGTACATGTGGCATCGCGTCTCGAAAACCTGCAAGCGTGGGTAGGGGAGCATGCCAATGCGCATGCTTAAAAGCGCGCCGACGGTGGCGCACCGTACGGCGGCGCGCTCCGGACAGGACGCACACGCTGACTTTCCGCGCACGCACCCGCCGGCGACTTCATACAATATTGCAACAATAACCCGGAAATTCCCGATTAACGCCGCAGCATTGTTGTGTATTTGCCTATTATACGGCCTTATTCAAACAAATTAACAATGTTGACCGAGCGCGCCTCTCTCACGTGAGATGGCGGGCGGCACGTGGGAGCCACCGCCTCAACTGCGCGGAAACGGCCACGCCCGGCCATCTCCGTTCGCATGCGCCGAGCCATTCGCTGCGGGCGCGTCCGGGCTCGCACTTGCCGTCGTCACGCTGCCCGCCGGGGATGCAGGCGTCGCCACGGCGCCGCCCTCGCCTTCCCAGCGGCTCAATTCCCGCGCGGACGGGAACTTGGCCGCGCGCTTGCTCTGCACGTAACGGACCGCCAGAAAGCCGCCCAGCGCCATCAATGCACCGAAGATGCCAATTGGTCGTGCCATCGTGAACTCCTTGTGGTCGTGAAGCGGATAAGGCCCGGACCGCGCTCGCGAATCAGCGCGCGGTCAGGACGCCCAGGAGAAAGCCTACACCCGCCGCGATACCGATCGCGCGCCACGGGTTGTGCCGCACGTAGCGCTCCGTGCTGACGGTGGCCACCCGGTAACGCCGCTGGGCGTTCTGCTGCGCATCGCCGAGCGCCGATTGCAGCGTCTCCACATGCGTGCCCAGCCTGTCGCGCAGCGCGTCCACGCCCTCGCCCGGGACGTTGGCGGCAAGCCGTAGCATTTCCTCCGAGTCCTTCAGCAGCACCCGCAGGTCCTCGACAATCTTCTGGCCGCCGAGTGCAAGTTGTTGCGTGGTGTCAGTCATCATTCACTCCTCGTCTAGATTCGGCGTTCGTATGCGCTTCCAGGGCATCGAGAGCTTCGAACTCCTCGGCCGGTCTGCGCCGCAGAAAAAAGCGCACGCGTGTCGGGCCATTGACGCAAACGGCGTGCCCGGTAAATTCGGCCTTCCATCACGGCCTGCTCGTTGCCTGACGCACATTCGACCGATCGCGCGTGAATGTCCGTCGCACGGCGTCACTTAGATTGCCGGAAACCGCGTCGAAGTGGTTAAATCGACTTCTGCGAGATATCGGCTGGACCGGTCTGTCTCGCGTCCAAGGCCTGCGCGCCGTAACAACACACTCATTTGCACAGGACCGTCTATGGCGTCAACCGATCTGGACTCGCCCACCGTCTCCGCCAGCGGCAATGCTTCGGCACAGGTGAAGCAGCGCGTCGCGGACGGCGTCGCGGGACTGAAATCGTACGGGCTGCTGTACGGTTCGTCACCGGTGATGCTGGATCTGTACGAGCAGATCGAGCGCGTCGCCAGCACCGACGCGACCGCGCTGATCATCGGCGAATCCGGCACCGGCAAGGAGCTGATCGCCCGCACGATTCACGATCAAAGCAGCCGCAAGGACGCCGCCTTCGTCGCCGTGAACTGCGGCGCGATTCCCGACGAACTCATCGAAGCCGAACTGTTCGGCCACGAAAAAGGCAGCTTCACCGGCGCGGTCCAAGGCCGCGTCGGCTACTTCGAACACGCGAACGGCGGCACGCTGTTCCTCGACGAAATTACCGAAATGGCGCCGGTGCGCCAGGTCAAACTGCTGCGCGCGCTCGAAACGGGCACCTTCTACCGGGTCGGCGGCACCGACCTGATCAGCGGCAACGTGCGCGTGATCGCCGCCACCAATCGCGACCCCGCGGTGGCCGTGAAGGAAAACGGCCTGCGCGAAGACCTGATGTACCGGCTCGCGGTGTTCCCGTTGCGCGCGCCGCCGTTGCGCGAGCGCGAAGGCGACCGCGAACTGCTCGCGCAACACTTCCTCGTGCAGCTGAATCAGCAGGAAGGCACGAGCAAGAGCTTCAGCAAACGGTCGATCGAAACGCTGCGCACGTGGTCGTGGCCCGGCAACGTGCGTGAGCTGAAGAACGCGGTGTACCGCGCGTTCATTCTCGCGGAGAAGACCGTCGAGCTGCCGCATCCGCATCTGGCGTCGCGGGTTAAAAAAGCCGTCACGCAGGGCGACGCGATGAGCGTGTGGATCGGCACGCCGCTCGCCGATGCGCAAAAGCAGATCATCCTCGGTACGCTCAAGTATTGCGGCGGCGACAAGCGGCGTGCGGCCAAAGCGCTCGGCGTGAGTCTGAAAACGCTGTACAACCGCCTGAGCGCCTACGGCGACGAAGGCGCGGAAGAAGAAGCCGAACAGTAAGCGCTTTGCAAGACACGCGCCTGCGCAATACAGAACCAACCAGCTTGCCTGGTGCTCACGCGATCCCTCGCGTGAGCACCTCCCCCCTATCCCAATAACGCGGATTCACCGGCGAAACGGCTCGCTTCGCATCGCTTCGTGCATCGCTTCGTGCATCGCTTCGTGCATTGCTTCGTGCATTGCTTCGTGCATTGCTTCGTGCATTGCTTCGCATTACCAAGCAAATCTTCGTTCTCTTCAACAGAAACCGGTTTGGTCCGCATCATGTTTTGCAATTTCTTGCACTTTGCCACTGCCAATTACAAAACGCATCCTGCAAAATGCGGCAGCGTATTGGAACGACGTGCCGTTCGTTCGCGTGCTCGCTTCACGCGTGAATGAATGGCACTTGCACGAGCAGAGACAGGGAAATGCAAAAAAACAGGGTGTGGGCGGGCAGGGCAAAAACAACGGCCAGATGCGCACGTCAGCGTGCAACGGCGCTTGTCGCATTCGCGCTCGTTGCGTCGTCGGCATTGAGCGGCTGTAGCTCGCTTTACTCCGAAGGCGCCGTGGCAGGCGCCGGTATCGCAGGCGCGGCGGTCGCGACGAAAGTCACCAGCAACGCGGCGGTCGCCACCGGCATCGGCCTCGGCGCAGTGGCCGCGGCCCGCGCCGGCGTGCAGTACTCGGAGCGCGTGGTCCATCGGAATACGCAGGACAGCATCGCCCGGGTGGCCGGCCCGCTCGAGGTCGGCGCGGTCGCGCCGTGGAGCGTGACCCACTCGTTCCCGATCGAAGACGACCAGCACGGTCGCGTTACTGTCAGCCGCGCGATCAGCACGGGCGCGCTCGACTGCAAGGAAATCGTCTTCTCCGTCGACGAGACCGCCACCAAAAACGTGCCCGCGAGCAGCGCGTTTTTTGTCGCGTCGGTCTGCCGTGACGGCGAGAACTGGAAATGGGCGTCGGCCGAACCGGCCACCGAACGCTGGGGCGCGCTGCAATGAAGACACTCTCGCTTCGCGTCTCGCGCGCGGCGGCTCGCACACGTGTCGCGCGATTGTCCGGCAACCGTCTGCGGCTGATCGCGGCCGGCGCGCTCTGCGTCAGCGCGAGCCTGCTGACGAGCGGATGTTCATCGGTCGGCGCCGCGAGCGGTGCGGCGGCGGGCGTTGCATCGGGCCTCGTGACCTCGAACCCGGCCGTCGCGATCGGCGTCGGTATCGCCGTGCAGGCCGCGACAGACGAAGTCGTCGGCCGCTACATGCGCAACATGCACAAGGACCAGCAGGACCTGATCGCCGCGTTGGCGGGCGCCATGCCGGTCGGCGAGACGCGGCCCTGGTCGGTCAAGCACACGCTGCCCATCGAGAACGCTCACGGCGAGGTGCGCGTGACGCGCGCGTTCGGTTCGGCGCTCGCGCTGTGCAAGGAGTTCGTGTTCTCGGTGAAGGACGGCGACGCGCCGAACGCGCCGCAAGCCTGGTTCACGGCGAGCGCCTGCCAGCAGGACAAAGGCTGGAAGTGGGCTTCAGCCGAACCGGCGGTCGCACGCTGGGGCAATCTGCAATAAAAAAAAACGGCGGGTCTCCCCTGCCGCTTTTCGCTTAAGCCGTCTGTCCTGGCTAGCTAGCCAGCCCGGCTACGCCTCAAGACTCCACGTCTTCCAGACTGAAGATTTCTGTCTGGTCGTTGTACGAGAAGATCTCGCCATAACGGCCCCAGTTGATTACCGCGTCGAGCGTCTCTTCCGCCGCGCTGTCCGACAGAAAATCCTCCAGCTCCTGCTCGAAGCGCACGCGCGGCGCGCGATGCCCCGGCCGTTCGTTCAACACCTTCTTGATCCGCGCGGCAAGCGGCACGTGCCGCAGCAGATGCTCGGCGAACATCATCTTGCGCTCCTGCGTGCCGAATTCGGAGAACACGCGCGCGGGCGGCGTCAGGAAAATATCGCCTTCGCGCACGTCGGCGAAACCGAGGTGCTGCAGCACTTCGGCCACCGGGAACAGATCATCCACCTCCAGATGCAGCGAGCGCGCGATTTCCGGCATGTCCGCGCGGCCGTGGTAGGGAGCTGCGGCCAGCGTCTCGATCAGACCGGCCATCAGGTTGGTCGACACATGCGGCAGCCAGCTATGCAGCTCCAGCCCCTTTCTGGTTTTTTCGTCGGTCTGACGCGCGGTCATCTTCGCGTAAATCTCGTCGACCAGACGCCGGAACGCCGGGTCCAGCCGGTTGCGCGGATGCTTGAACGGCACCTTGATCTCGGCGATCACGCGCCCCGGATTCGACGACAGCACCAGAATCCGGTCGCACATGAACACCGCTTCCTCGATGTTGTGCGTGACGATCAGCACCGCCTTGATCGGCATACGGCCTTGCGTCCACAGATCGAGCAGGTCGGTACGCAGCGTTTCGGCGGTCAGCACGTCGAGCGCGGAGAACGGCTCGTCCATCAGCAGCAGCGTGGGGTCGACCACCAGCGCGCGCGCAAAGCCGACGCGCTGCCGCATGCCGCCCGACAACTCGCGCGGATACGCGTTTTCGAAACCGTCCAGACCGATCAGGTCGATCGCGGCCAACGCGCGCGTGCGCCGCTCTGCGGCGCCGACGCCTTGCGCTTCGAGACCCGCCTCAACGTTTTGCAGCACGGTCAGCCACGGGAACAGCGCGAAAGTCTGAAACACCATCGCGACACCCCTGGCGGGGCCGTCGAGCGGCTTGCCCATATAGGTGACTTCGCCGTCGGTCGGCTCGATCAGACCGGCGATGATACGCAGCAGCGTCGACTTGCCCGAGCCCGAGCGGCCCAGCAAACCGACGATCTCACCTTCGCGCAACGACAGGTTCGCGTCGTCGAGCACGAGCAGTTCGCCCTGCGACTTGTTGAAACCACGGCACACGTCCTTGACGCGCAGGATCTCTTCGCCGAGGCGCGGCGGCTTCGGCGGCGTCTGGATCGGCGCGGCGGTCATAGCAGCTTTAGGATTTTGCATCGCGTTATGCCTTCATATCTCAATCGAGCCGGAGCTTGGCTTCGGCGTAGGCGTACATCGGACGCCACAGCAGGCGGTTGAACAGGGTGACGAACAGGGACATCACGGCGATCCCCACGATGATCTTCGGATAGTCGCCCGCCGCGGTGGTCTGCGCGATGTACGCGCCCAACCCGTGAGCGGCCACCTTCGTATCGCCCCACTGGACGAATTCGGCCACGATGCTCGCGTTCCACGCGCCGCCCGACGCGGTGATCGCACCGGTCACGTAGTACGGGAAGATGCCCGGCAGCATCGCCTGGCGCCACCACTGCCAGCCGCGGATGTGGAAATTCTTGGCCGCCTCGCGGTAGTCGTTCGGATAGGAGCTTGCACCGGCAATCACGTTGAAAAGGATATACCACTGCGTGCCGAGCACGATCAGCGGCGACAGCCAGATGTCCGGATTCAGATGGAACCGCACGATCACGATCACGAACACCGGGAACAGCAGGTTGGCCGGGAACGCGGCGAGGAACTGCGCGAGCGGCTGGATCTTTTCCGCCAGCGCCGGGCGCAGGCCGATCAGCACGCCGACCGGCACCCAGATCACCGAGGCGATCGCGATCAGCACCACCACGCGCAACAGCGTGATGAGCCCGAGCACGAGCACGTGCCCCATCTCGTCGAGCGTCACGCCGGTGCGCACATAGAGGAACACGCGGTACACCACGTACACCGTGACGACCAGCACCAGCGCGGCCCACAGCATGTCGCCGAGCTTCGAACTCTTCTCGCGCTGCGGAATCTGGAAGCGCGGCGCGCTGAAGGCCGGCAACTGGAAGCGCACCCGCGCGGCCTTCGCGAACATCCAGCCGACCGGCACCAGCAGGCGGTGAATCAGGCGCGTGCGGCGAATCAGGTCGAGCAGCCAGGACTCCGGCGCGTCGCCCGAGCTGGTGGTTTCCATGCGGAACTTGTCGGCCCACGCGACGAGCGGACGGAACAGGAACTGGTCGTACGCGAGGATCACGACCGTCATCGCGAGGATCACCCAGCCGATCGCATGCAGGTTCTTCTCCGAGATCGCCTGCGCCAGGAACGCGCCGATGCCCGGCAGCGTGATCGTGTTGTTGCCGACCGTAATCGCCTCGGAGGCGACGACGAAGAACCAGCCGCCCGACATCGACATCATCATGTTCCAGATGAGGCCCGGCATCGAGAACGGCACTTCGAGCTTCCAGAAGCGCTGCCACGAGGTCAGATGAAAACCGCGCGACACTTCGTCCAGATCGCGCGGCACCGTGCGCAGCGACTGATAGAAGCTGAACGTCATGTTCCACGCCTGGCTCGTGAAGATCGCGAAGATCGCCGCGAGTTCGGCGCCGAGCACGCGGCCCGGAAACAGCGCGAGGAAGAACGTGACCGTAAACGAAATGTAGCCAAGCACCGGCACCGACTGCAGGATGTCCAGAATCGGCACCAGCACGAGGCCGGCGCGGCGGCTCTTGGCCGCGAGCGTGCCGTAGACCAGCGTGAAGATCAGCGAGGCGACCATCGCCGCGAGCATGCGCAGCGTGGTGCGCATCGCGTACTCAGGCAGGTTCGCCGGATCGAGCGAGATCGCCTGGGTCTTGAGCGTCGACATCGGCGCAAGCGTTTCGTGAAAGCCGATCGCCGCCATCGCGATGATGCAGATGATCAGCGGAAAGGCGACGAAATCCCAGCGATTGGGCAACACCCGCCATGCCGACGCATTGGCGGTGCGCTTCAGGTTGAAACTGAAATCCATCAGATGCCCTCCCCTTCGATGCAGGCACTGGTTCGCTCGAAGGAGGCCGCGGCTTCGGCGCGGCGGTCTGAAGATCGGTCCGGAAAGCGGAAATCATGCATGGCAAAACGCGTGTGCGCGGTAAATCGTTAGCGTTGGAGACACGTGGGCCGGTTCACGGACGTGTCATGGACGAGCCCGTCCATGACTACCCGATCACGCCGGACTCCTGTCGCCGCAGGCGCCGCCCGAAGGCTGGCGAGCTTTCCTTGTTTTGGACGGCACGACACTACACCATCCTATGTTTCAGGCACAACCTTTCACGGCAAATCGTGATAAATCGCCACCGGAGCCCGCCACACCGGCCTTGGCCGGCATCGCCGCCACGTTGCCGCGAGCCGTCGATCGTGGCGCGTGAACCACATCGCGGGTCATCGCAGCAGCGCCGGTCCGGCGCGACAAACCATCCAGAGAAGACCCGCGCAGCCATCAAGGATCCGGCTCATGTGCCGTTAAGAACCCGACGGCCTTCGCTCATGCACTTCGCATTCCCGCAATAACGGTGGCGTCTGGCCCCATGCCGGTTAAAATCAGGACATGACGCGCATGTCTGTCAGCGCGCGGTTTATCCCGGGCCGCAGCGGCGGCGGCGCGGCAGCCGCTTCCTAAGGGTCGACACAGCGCCTGCGCGCTGCCACGAATGAGCTAGTTGCATGTCACAGCCAGACGGATCAGAGGGTCGATGAACAGGACAACCTTGCGCCAGGTAACCGGACCGGTCAGCTTCGTGCTGATCGTACTGGTTTGCTGGTTCGTGGCCGGTATGGTCGCGGACCGGATGGTACAGCAAGAGCTGGACGCGGCGCTGCGCGCGCAGCGGCAAATGTCCGCATCGATCGTCGACAACATGGCCGAGGTAATTGCCAGCGACCTCGCCATGTCCCGCGCCATCCCCGCAACCATGGCCGAAATGGACGTGGTCCAGCGCGCCCTGGTGCAATCACAGAATTATGCCGCGAACAGCGAGGCGGCGGAACCCGCCCTGCGCGCCGCGCTGCTAAAAGATACGCGAATGACTACGGTCAGCCGCTTCCTGCACGACGCGCAAGGTTTCTCCGGGCTCGACCAGATCTGGCTCGTGAACGCCAACGGCATCTGCGTGGCGTCGAGCAACTCGATCGACAACCCGCTCGCGGCGGAGCACTCGTTCGTCGGCGTCGACATGCGCATGCGCGGCTATCTGACGAGCGCGCTGCTCGGCGCGTTCTCGGAAGCCTATGGCGTCGGCCGCACGAGCGGCGAGCCGGGCATCTTCATCGCCGCGCCGGTTTATGCGGAGGGGCTGCTGGTCGGGGCGGTCGTCGCCAAAGTGGGGATTGCGCGGCTGCGCCACTGGGTTGCGCACGCGGGCACCTTCGTCGCCGACGACAACGGCGTCATCATCATGGCGCACAACAGCGAGCTCGAAGGCCACACGCTGCCGAACTCGCGCGTCACGCAGATGAGCCCCGCCGAGCGCAGGCTCGTCTACCACCGCGAAACGTTCCCCGGCATGCAGATTCGCATCGACGCCCAGGTGCGCGAGCAGGCGCCGTGGGTGCCCGCGGCGGTCGCCGGCCAGTTGTTCGGCATGAGCGAGCAGCGGATGCCGGCGCTGTATCAGGACCGTGTCGGCCTGAATTCGGGACTCTCCGCGCACCTGGTCGACCCGCTCGCGGCCTGGCCGGAATTGCTGCGCAATCATAAGCGCGACCATCTGCTGGTGTTTCTGACGCTGGCCGGCACGGTCGCGCTGGCGTGGGTGATCACCGTGTCGTATGTGCGCGAGCGGCGCCACCATCGCGCCACGCGCGACCTCGCCGAGCAGTTGCAGGCGGCCAATACGCTGCTCTCGGCCGAAGCGCGCCACGACGTGCTGACCGGCGCGCTGTCGCGGCGCTACTTCCTCGATCTGCTGCGCCACGAGATCGAACGCGCGCATGCGAACAACGAGCCGCTGTGCATGGCGATCGCCGACCTCGATCACTTCAAGCAGATCAACGACCGCTTCGGCCATGCCGCCGGCGACCGCGCGCTCGAACATTTCGTCGACACCTGCCGCGCCGAGCTGCGCGGCGCCGACGCAATCGGCCGGCTCGGCGGCGAAGAGTTCGGCCTTCTGCTGCCGGCCACTGGCCTCGCCAGCGGCCGCGACGTCGTGGAACGCTTGCGCCTGCGTCTGAAAGCGGTGCCCTCGCCGAAGCTGCCGCCGTCGGTGGGCTTGAGCGTGAGCATCGGCATCACCGAACTCTCGCCAGACGATCTGCCCGAGCGCCTCATGAGTCGTGCCGACACCGCGCTCTATGCCGCGAAAACGGGCGGCCGCGACCGCACCGAAGCGCTGCCGCCCGACGACACCGCACCGCCGGCACGCACGGTGGCGAACGTCTGGTAAAGCGCCCGCTGGTGCCCTCTGCGCACCTTTCGCCCTCCGGCTCCCGCGCGCCGATGCGTGCGTCAACCGATATCGCGCAAGCGCGCAGCGCGGGGCTTTCCGTCACGAAGCAGGTATGATCGACCCTGACATCGAGGTTGACGCTACCGCTTTAACGGGAGATTCGCATGAAGGGAAATTTGATCATCGTCTGTCGCGATCAGGATGCTGACGCGTTCGATCATCTGCTGGCTGAATACGGCGCGTTCCAGACGCGTCTGTCGTCTACCGCGTGGTATCTCAAGCTGGCCGTGGCGCCGGAGCTGATTCAGGAAGAGATTCTCGCGCGTCTCGGCAAATACACGACGCACTACATTTTCGAAGCCGAAACGGTGACGTGGAACACGGTGGACAGCGACGCGGCGAATGCGTTGAACACGCTGTTCTCGGACTAAAACACCGCAGTATCGCCATGCTTCCGAACCTTGCGTCCGGAGTTCATCAAATCGACTATCGACACGGTGCAGACGCATCGCGTCCGCACCGCCTGGCACCTACCAGACAATTACCACGCGCTTTCTGAAGCCGCAGCCACCCGCGACAACACCTCGAACGGAAAGCTCATCAAGACCCGCAAGCCGCGGCCGCCGTGGTTGCCGATCTCCCACTCCCCGCCCGCACGCCGCACCAGCCGCTCGACAATCGCGAGCCCGAGTCCGCTATGGCCGTTGCCGCCGCGCGCCGGGTCGAGCCGCACGAACGGCCGGCTCGCGTTGATCAGATCCTGCGCGGCGATGCCGCTGCCGTTGTCGCTTACCGACAGCGTGAAGCCTTGCGCCGTGCGCGCGGTGGCGACGGTGATCGGCGGCGCGCCGTATGCGTGCGCGTTGTCGAGCAGGTTCGACAGGATCCGGTCGAGCGTGGCGGCGGGCAGCAGAAACGCCGGCCCCGCGTTCAGCTCGGTCAGCACGCTGGGCGCACCGGCGGCCACCGCGCGATAGCTGCGCACGACCCGCTCGCACTGCGCGTCCACTTCGACGGCTTCGCTGCGATCGGCGCCGTCGTGCGCGAACACCAGAAACTGTTCGACGATATGCGTCATCGAATCGACGTCGCGCACCACGCCGTCGCGCATCTTCACCTCGTCCATCATTTCGGCGCGCAGCCGCAAACGCGCGAGCGGCGTTTTCAGATCGTGCGCGACGCCGGCCAGCATTACCGCGCGATCGTTCTCGGTGCGGGCCACTTCCTGAACCATCTGGTTGAAGCCGTGCGTCAGTTGCCGTAATTCGCGCGGACCGCGCTCCGGCACCGGCGGCACCGGCAGGCCGCGGCCGAAGCGCGCCACCGCCTGGGCTAGCGAGCGCAGCGGCTGTTGCAACGCCCAGGCGGCGAACAGCGCCGCCATCACCGCGAACGAAAAGATGATGACCAGCCACAGGACCGTACGGTCGAGCGAGCGCGGCATGCGCAATGGCTGCATCGGCACGACGATCCAGCTGTGATCGTTGGCCGCGCGCACCCAGAGCGTGGGCGGACGGCCCGGCATGCCGACCCGCACCTGGGTGTCGGAAGGCATGCGCTCGCGCACGTCCTCGACGAAACGCTCCAGTGGCGGCGGCATTTCCGTGTTGTCGGGCGGCACTTCCGGGCTCGCCGGATCGACGAGTTTGACGCGCGAGGGCAACGGCTGATCCGGCGTACGGGCGACGTGCTGGCGCACCGCGTCGACGAGGAAGGTGGCTTCCTCGACCGCGTAGCGCGTTTGCAGTTGCGAGCGTTCGAGCCGCATCAGCGCGTACCACGCGAAGTGCGACAACAACAGCACCGCGACGACTAGCAGCGCGAGCCGCCCGAACAGCGAATCAATGGGCCGGCGCATGTTGCTCGCCGTCGGGCACGAACACGTAGCCGCGTCCGCGCACGGTCTGGATGAAGCGCGGCGTGGAAGGGTCGGTTTCGAGGATGCGGCGCAGACGCCACACCTGCACGTCGATGCCGCGGTCGGTGCCGTCGTATTCCGGACCGTGCAGCAATTCGAGCAGGCGCTCGCGCGTGAGCGTGCGCATGGGGTGATTCACGAAGATCTTCAGCAATGCGAACTCGCTGCCGGACAGCGTGAGCGGCTTGCCTTCCAGATGCAGCGTGCGCGACTGGAAGTCGAGCGTGAAGCGGCCGAAGTTGAACGGCTCGCGTTGCTCCGGCGCCGCCGCCGACGGCAACGTGCGACGCCGCCGCAGCACCGCCTGCACGCGCGCGAGCAACTCGCGCGGGTTGAACGGCTTGCCGAGGTAGTCGTCTGCGCCGAGCTCCAGGCCGACGATCCGGTCGACGTCGTCCGCGCGCGCCGTGAGCATGATCACCGGAATGTCGTCACCCGACGCGCGCAGCTTGCGCAATGCCGTGAGTCCGTCGACACCGGGCATCATCAGATCCAGCACGATGAGATCGGGACGTTCGCGTTCGAGCCTGCGCTCGAGCGAGCCCGCGTCGTGCAGCACCGACACTTCGATGCCCTGGCGGGCCAGATAGTCGCGCAGCAGGTCGCGCAATTCGACGTCGTCGTCGACAACAAGTATTTGAGTAGCCATGGAATGAAGTTTAACGCTCAGCACGAAGGGTTTTCGTTAACCGATGCCCCTCAAGGGTTACCGGGTGTTACCGTGAAAGGCGCACGTAATGGTCCGTAATAGCGGCATCAAGCCACGTAACACAGCGATCGGCGCGCTTCTCTACGCTGTGCCTTACCGAATGCAGGCAGTCCACATGACCGGTTGCATCGTCGGCTATTCCATTACAAGGAGCCTTATATGTCCACCAAAAAGATGTCGCGCGTTCTCGCCGTTGCCGCCACCGCCCTCGCCATCGGCACGGGTGCCGCCTTTGCCGCACAACCCGCCACGCCTGGCGGCCACGGTGGTCCCGGGGGCTGGCATGGACACTTCATGAAGCAGCTGACGCAACTGCACGACCAGTTGAAACTGAACGCGGATCAGGAAAAGCAATGGCAAACCGCGCTCGACACAATGAAGCAGGGCCACGAAGCGATGCGTGCCAATCATGAGCAGATCAAGAGCCAGTTCAAGGCTGCGCAGCAACAGCCGATCCTGGATCTGAACGCGATGGCCGCCGCGCATCAGCAAGTCGAGCAGAAGGATGCGCAACTGCGTCAGCAAACCACCGACGCATGGCTCAAGTTCTATAACGGCTTGAACGATCAGCAGAAAACGACCGTCAGCACGGCGCTGAAGCAGCGCTTCGCGAAGATGGAATCGCGCCACGAGAAGATGCGTGAGCGTTGGGAGAACCACAAGGGCACGGCGTCGGCGCCGGCCGCGAATCAGTAAGCGGCGCGAGCGAGCAGCAAGGCGGGCCAGTGCGGCCGTCCTGTTCCTGTCGATGCAAACAGAAACGCCACGGAAAACATCCGTGGCGTTTTTGCGTGGTGCTGCCGGCTTCTGTTTTGCGAAGGCGGGCTCGTTGCACTGTCATCTAGCACCGCAACGAAGACCCGTCGAACGATCCTTCAATCAGGCGTTCAGTTCAGCTCAGTTCAGTTCAGTTGACCGAGATCAAACAACAACACTTCGGCGTCCTCGCCCTTGTCGAGCGTCACCGTATCGGTTTCGCTGAGCTTCGCGGCATCGCCCGCCTTGAGCGCCTGGCCGTTCACCGTCAGCGCACCGCGCGCCACGTGCACGTACGCAAGACGCCCCTTCGGCAACGCAAACGTGGCCGATTCCGCACCGTCGATCAAACCCGCATAGATCGATGCGTCCGCGTGAATCGTCACCGAGCCGTCACGGCCATCGGGCGACGCGACCACACGCAGACGGCCGCGCTTGTCGGCGGCGTCGAAACGCTTTTCCTCATAGCCGGGCTGGTCGCCCGCGCGCTTCGGAATCACCCAGATCTGCAACAGATGCGCGGGCTCGTCCTGCGATGCGTTGAACTCGCTGTGCTGCACGCCGGTGCCCGCACTCATGCGCTGCACGTCGCCGGGGCGGATGGTCGAGCCGTTGCCCATGCTGTCGCGATGGGCAAGCGCGCCCTCGAGCACGTACGTGACGATTTCCATGTCGCGATGGCCGTGCGTGCCGAAGCCCTCGCCGCCGGCGATGCGGTCTTCGTTGATCACGCGCAGCGGGCCGAAATGCACGTGCTGCGGGTCGCGATAGTCGGCAAACGAGAAGCTGTGATACGAGTCGAGCCAGCCGTGGTTGGCGTGGCCGCGTTCTTCGGAACGGCGAATCTCGATCATGGAAATACTCCCGGTAAGTAAATAGCGATGACGAGAATGTAGGGGCAGCGCGGCCTCCAAACAATCCGGCGCGAGTGCACCGGATCGTTCCATAAATCCATGCAATCAGGCCAGGCATGGCGGCAAACGCTCGGGCTAAGACTACGATCGCCCACGCGCCGCCCTCGCCGCGAGACCACGAGAAGCCACGAGAAGCCACGAAGCCCAAAAACCACGCCAGACCGGCAAACCAGGCGCGAGTCCCATGCGCAAGCCGACGCACGACCGACGCAAAGCCACATCCACGCAGGGGCAAATCCAGGCAGCGCACAAACCCGCGCAAAACCAGCTTAAGCGAAAAGGCCGCGCCACCGGCACGCTTACCGCAACCGGGGAAGCCGCGCCTCAGCGTCGCGCACGCACAACGCCAACAGCGGCCAGTTAACCGTCATCGGCGTTCCGGCCTGACGCCTCGCCTCTGTTCGGGTAAAATACCGCGCTTTTCAAGATGCGTGGGCGCCCTAGTGCGCCAGCGGACCCGGCATGGTCGGCTGCGAGGCGCTCGCAGCAGGCCTCAGGTCCGCGCCGGGTTTCCTCGACGCATCGAAAAGCCGCCCGCCGGAGCGCAGCAGCATCCCGCGCGGCGCAACAATTTTGACCGCCTAGAATAGCGACGGCCAGCCCAGCGCCGGCGGTCGCCGGGTCACCCCACGACGATCAGTTTGATCCAGGAGAAACATGAAGAAGTTCGCACTGTGCGTGGCGCTTGCGCTCATGGCCACCGGCGCGATGGCGAAAGAGTGGGAGACCGTGCGCATCGGCGTGGACGCCAGCTACCCGCCGTTCGAATCGAAGGCGCCGAGCGGTGAGGTCGTCGGCTTCGACGTCGATCTGACCCGCGCGCTGTGCACGAAGATGAACGTGAAGTGCGTCTGGGTCGAACAGGATCTCGACGGCATCATTCCCGCACTGAAGGCCCGCAAGTTCGACGCGATCGTGTCGTCGCTGACCGTCACGGACAAGCGCCGCGAACAGATCGACTTCTCCGACAAGCTGTTCGACGCCCCCGCCCGCATGATCGCCAAGGCCGGCTCGCCGCTCGTGCCCACGGTCGAATCGCTGAAGGGTAAGCGCGTCGGCGTCGAGCAGGGTTCGACCCAGGAAGCCTATGCCAAGGTCTGGTGGGAGCCCAAGGGCGTGATCGTGGTGCCTTACCAGAATCAGGATCAGGTGTACGCCGATCTCGGCTCGGGCCGTCTCGACGCCGCACTGCAGGACGAAATCCAGGCCGACGCCGGCTTCCTGAAGACGCCGCGCGGCAAAGGCTTCGGCTGGGCCGGCCCGGCGGTGCAGGATCCGAAGACGATCGGCGACGGCACGGCCATCGGCCTGCGCAAGAGCGACGCCAATCTGAAGGCGATGTTCAACAAGGCACTGGCGCAGGCCCACCAGGACGGCACGTTCAAGAAGCTCGAAAAGCAGTACTTCGACTTCGACATCTACCCGGGGCATTAAGCCGGGGCGCCGGGCCGGTTGCCGCGCAAGCGGCCCGCAGCAGGTGGCAGCAGCACAACAGGCAGCACGCAGCATCCACGAGACTCGGGGCTCGCCCGCATGGGCTTTCCCGGGGCTTCGTACTAGAGTCGGGAAGTCAGTCAGTCGGCAGTAGATTCAAACAGTTTCGAGACAAGTTTCCCAACAAGCGCGCTGCAAGGCCGGCAACGTCCATGCAGTCATGATTTGCACAGCGGTGCGCTGTGCGCCGCAGGTCACAGCGAGTATCCGGCTCGCGGCAAACGCGGCGCAGAGCTGGCCGCGTCTTTCGCGGTGCGTCGCAAACGCATCGTCAAGGACCCCATATGTTCCTTCAAGGCTACGGCCCGCTGCTTCTCAACGGCACCTGGCAAACCGTCAAACTGGCGGTGTTGTCGCTGGTGTTCGCCTTCGTGCTGGGCCTGCTCGGCGCGGCGGCGAAACTGTCGAAGAACCGCTTCTCCTACGGAGTCGGCACGGTGTACACGACGCTCGTGCGCGGCGTGCCCGACCTCGTGCTGATGCTGCTGCTGTTCTACAGCATCCAGATCTGGCTGAACGACCTGACCGACGTGCTCGGCTGGGACCAGATCGACATCGATCCGTTCGTGGCCGGCGTCGCGGTGCTCGGCTTCATCTACGGTGCGTACTTCACGGAGACCTTCCGCGGCGCGTTTCTGGCGGTGCCGCGCGGCCAGCTGGAAGCGGGCTCGGCCTACGGCATGACGAGCTGGCAGGTCTTCACGCGCGTGATGTTCCCGCAGATGATGCGCTTCGCGCTGCCCGGCATCGGCAATAACTGGCAGGTGATGGTCAAGGCCACCGC
Organism: Paraburkholderia sp. TE9906; assembly: GCF_056279605.1. Taxonomy (NCBI): domain Bacteria; kingdom Pseudomonadati; phylum Pseudomonadota; class Betaproteobacteria; order Burkholderiales; family Burkholderiaceae; genus Paraburkholderia; species Paraburkholderia sp. TE9906. Next base: position 626,690 of record NZ_JBWCCT010000002.1, on the reverse strand, counting down.
GCTCGTGTCGATCATCGGTCTCGCGGACGTCGTCAAGGCTTCGCAGGATGCCGGCAAGGGCACGCTGCGCTTCTTCTTCTTCACTTTGCTCGCAGGGGCGATCTACCTCGCCATCACCACCGTGTCCAACTTCGTGCTGATGTACCTCGAAAAGCGCTACTCGACCGGCGTGCGAAAGGCGGATCTATGATCGCGATCATCCAGGAATACTGGCGCAACTATCTCTTCACCGACGGCTACCGTTTCACCGGCCTCGCGATCACGTTGTGGCTGCTGGTGGTGTCGATCGGTCTGGGCTTCTGTTTGTCGATTCCGCTCGCGGTCGCGCGGGTGTCGAAGAAGAAATGGCTCGCCGGCCTCGTGTGGCTGTACACGTATATCTTTCGCGGCACGCCGCTCTACGTGCAGCTGCTGCTCTGCTACACCGGCCTGTACAGCCTCGAAATCATCCGCAATAACGAGCTGACCAACGCATTCTTCCGCGACGGCATGCATTGCACGCTGCTCGCCTTCACGCTGAACACCTGCGCGTACACCACCGAGATTTTCGCCGGCGCGATCAAGGCGACGCCGTATGGCGAGATCGAAGCGGCGCGCGCGTACGGGATGTCGTCGTTCACGCTGTACCGGCGCGTGATTCTGCCGTCGGCGCTGCGCCGCGCGCTGCCCTATTACAGCAACGAAGTGATTCTGATGCTGCACGCCACCACGGTCGCCTTCACCGCGACGGTGCCGGACATCCTCAAGATCGCCCGCGACGTGAACTCCGCGACGTATCAATCGTTCAACGCGTTCGGTATCGCCGCGCTGCTCTATCTATGTATTTCTTTCGCGCTCGTGTGGCTGTTCCGCCGCGCCGAGCGCCGCTGGCTCGCTTACCTGCGGCCGCAAGGCAAGTAAAACCGGGCACCACCGTGCCCCTGGCAAGTAAGCTCGTCAAGGATCCTGATGAACACCAAGAAGCAAAAGCTCTTCGTCGACGAGCTTCACAAGCAGTACGGCGATAACGAAGTTCTCAAAGGCGTGTCGCTGAAGGCCAACGCCGGCGACGTGATCAGCGTGATCGGCTCGTCCGGCTCGGGCAAGAGCACGATGCTCCGCTGCATCAACTTTCTCGAACAGCCGAACTCGGGGCGCATCTTCGTCGACGGCGAGGAAGTGCGCACGCAGATCGGCAAGGCCGGCGCGCTGCGCGTGTCGGACCCGAAGCAGCTGCAGCGCGTACGCACCAAGCTGTCGATGGTGTTCCAGCACTTCAACCTGTGGTCGCACATGAACGTGCTCGAGAACATCATCGAGGCGCCGGTCAACGTGCTGGGGTTAAAGCGCAAGGAAGCCGAAGAGCGCGCCCGCGAATATCTGGAGAAGGTCGGCCTCGCGCCGCGTCTGGAAAAGCAATATCCTTCGCATCTGTCGGGCGGCCAGCAGCAGCGTGTCGCGATTGCGCGCGCACTGGCGATGCATCCCGACGTCATGCTCTTCGACGAACCGACCTCGGCACTCGACCCCGAACTGGTCGGCGAAGTGCTGAAGGTCATGCAGAAGCTCGCCGAAGAAGGCCGCACGATGATCGTCGTCACGCATGAGATGGGATTCGCGCGCAACGTGTCGAATCACGTGATGTTTCTGCATCAGGGCCGCGTCGAAGAAGAAGGCCACCCCGACGAGGTATTCAAAAACACGAAAAGCGAACGGCTCAAACAGTTCCTTTCCGGAAGTCTCAAATAATGACCACTCGAAGCCCGATATTTGGGCTTTAACCGCATTGACATTACAAGGCGCTTACGAGCGCCTTTTTTACTTATCTCCGCGCATTTTTGCCGCAAGGGCCGCGAAACCCGCTTCGCGCGGGCCTCCCTCCTCGCCAGACCGCCCTACTCTGCCACTTTGAAAGCGTCAATAGTGGCAATCCTTAATCTTGCCCCCGCCGAACCGTGATTCCCTTACCAGATAAGGGTTTGCACGCTTTTCCAGGCCGCTGCAACGAGTCATTGCACACATTCTTATTGCAATTTGGAGACACCACCAAATGCCGGTACTAATTTCTTCTCCCACTCCAGGGTATTTTTGATAAATTAGTAACCAAAGTAGCAAAACAAAGTTGATTAAAAGTAGTTTCACTTCAAAGCACAGAGGAGAACCGGTCGGCGAGGGATCGGCATGACGAGCAGATAGCCCGAAGGCTACACGTCACGGCAGGAGACCCAATCCACCCGCTAATCTCCCTGGTACCACCGATTTCTGTTCGGCACGGCTCGTGTCCGAACACCATTCGCAGTACTGGGTTTCATTTTTTGACAGGGTATGGAGGAGAAGATGAAGAAAGCTTTGCTCGCCGCTGCGCTGATGTCGGCCGGGGTTGTCGCTCACGCTCAAAGCAGCGTCACGCTGTATGGCCGCCTTGATGCGGGCATCGAATACATGTCGGGTGTTCCGACCGGTGCCAACGCCAATGGCGCGGCCAATGGCAACACGAACCGCTGGAAAGCTGAAAGCGGCGACTGGGGTACCAGCCTGTGGGGCTTGAAGGGCGTTGAGGACATCGGTGGCGGCAACAAGGTCCTGTTCCAATTGGAAGGCTCGTTCAACACGATGACGGGCGCGGGTCCTGGCGGCGGCGGTCTCTTCAATCGTTGGGCAACGATCGGTTTGTCGAACGACCAGTACGGTACGTTCACGATGGGCCGCATGCTCTTCATCTCGAACGGCGTGTGGGACTTCGACCCGTTCGGTCAATCGAACTGGTCGTCGGCATCGCTGGTGCGTGGCCGCAACTGGCCGCAATCGAGCAACAACTTCGCGTACCAGTCGCCGAAGATCGCAGGCTTTGACTTCTACGGTCAATACGCTCTGTCGAACGCAACGGGCTGGAACGGCAACGGCACGACCGCACAAGGTCGCGAAGCCGGCGCACAAGTCACGTACACGAACTCGCTGTTCCAGATCCGCGGTATTTACGACGAAATCCGCAACCCGACCAACGGCGGTCTGTGGGGCGGCGCAGTCGCCAACAATGGCATCAATACGGCTAATACGAATAACGGCGTGTTCGCGGCATCGCGTGAATACTCGGCGCTCGTGAACGTTTTCCTCGGCCAGTTCAAGATTCAGGCGGCTTACCAGGCTGTCCGTTCGGCAGGTGCAACCGGCGTGCTGCCGGGCCAGCCGACCACGCTCGATCATGAATGGGGCGGTGTGACGTGGCAAGCAACGCCGGCTGCAGCGCTGATTGCAGCGGTCTACCACGTGAACGGCAACAATGGCGCAGGCAATGCGACGATCTACACGGTCGGCGGCTCGTACAACCTGTCCAAGCGCACGCTGCTGGATCTGCAGGTGGCAACGGTGCAGAACAGCCGTGCGGCCAACTTTGGTCTGAACGCGAACAACGCAGGTTACGCCGCTTCGACGGACAACCCGCTGCAAGGTCGCGCGCAATCCGGCGTGTACGCAGGTATTCAACACTCGTTCTAAGCGAACGAAGCGCCCCGAAGGAATTTCCTGCGGGGCGCGTTCAAGAGTTCTTCAAGAGAATCTTTTTCACGCTGCTGCGAGAGGCGCGTATCGGTGCAATATCCGCAAGGGTATTGCACCGTTTTTTATTTGTGCGCGCGGTTTTGCCGTGGTCCAGACGCACCGGCTCGGTGCGTGCGTGGATCAGAGAGGGCAAGACCGGCGTTTGCTGCGTTGTGCTTCGATACGCGATTTTGCGAAGCCGAACGCCTGCTTCAGACCGCCGCTTCGTTTTCTTCGCCGGTGCGGATTCGGATTACGCGCTCCACGTCCGCGACGAAAATCTTGCCGTCACCGATCTTGCCGGTGCGCGCCGCGCCGATGATTGCGTCGATGACCTGGTCGCACTGATTGTCCGCGACCACCACTTCGATCTTCACCTTCGGCAGAAAGTCGACCACGTACTCTGCACCACGATAGAGCTCGGTATGGCCTTTCTGCCGGCCGAAGCCCTTGACCTCGGTCACGGTCAGCCCCGTGAGGCCGACTTCAGCGAGCGCCTCGCGCACTTCGTCGAGTTTGAACGGTTTGATGACTGCAGTGATGCGCTTCATGGCGGACCTCGTCTCGTGACTGGAAGAGTGAAAGGGAAATGGATGATTTTTATTCTACGCCGCGCCGGATGCGTTGCGGCATTCCGGCGCGTGCTTCGGGTTGGCTTCGAGTGCGGCAGCAGTGCTGCGCCGCGTCTCACTCCACCGGCTCGGTGTAGCGTGAGGTGATCGGATAGCGCCAGTCGCGGCCGAACGCGCGATGCGTGACGCGAATGCCGATCGGCGCCTGACGGCGTTTGTACTCGTTGATCTTGATCAGGCGCGTGACGCGTTTCACGTCGTCGGCGGCATAGCCCGCGGCGATGATTTCACCGAGCGAGCGGTCCTCTTCCATGTACATGCGCATGATCGCGTCGAGCACTTCGTATTCGGGCAGGCTGTCCTGATCGGTCTGGTTTTCGCGCAATTCCGCCGACGGCGCGCGCGTGAGAATCCGTTCGGGAATCACGTCACGCTTTTCGAACGTCGTGGCTTCGTTGCGATAACGGCACAAGCGGTACACGAGCGTCTTGGCGATGTCCTTGATGACCGCGAAGCCGCCCGCCATATCGCCGTACAACGTGCAGTAACCAACCGCCATCTCGCTCTTGTTGCCGGTGGTCAGCACGATCGAGCCGAACTTGTTCGACAGCGCCATCAGCAACGTGCCGCGAATGCGCGCCTGGATGTTCTCTTCGGTGGCGTCTTCGGCGCGGCCCGCGAATTCCTGCGCGAGCGAACCGCGGAACGCGTCGAACATCGGCGCAATCGCGATTTCGTCGTAGCGCACGCCGACGCGGCGCGCCATCTCGGCGGCGTCGGTGGTGGAGATGTCGGCCGTGTAGCGCGACGGCATCATCACCGCGCGCACCCGGTCCGCGCCGAGCGCGTCGCATGCGACGGCCAGCACCAGCGCCGAATCCACGCCGCCCGACAGGCCGATCAACGCGCCAGGGAAACCGTTCTTGTTGATGTAGTCGCGCACGCCCATCACGAGCGCCGCATATACCTGCGCTTCGAGCGACTGCTCTGCGGCGATCGCGCCCGGCAACGGCACACCGTTGTCGAATTCGACGATCGCGGTCGCTTCCTCGAACTGCGCCATCTTCGCGATCAACCCGCCTTGCGCGTCGAGCACGAATGAACCGCCGTCGAACACCAGCTCGTCCTGCGCGCCGACCATGTTCAGGTAGACCATCGGCAGGCCGGTTTCGCGAATCCGCGCACGCAGGATGTCGAAGCGCACCGCTTCCTTGTTCAGGTGATACGGCGAGCCGTTCGGAATCAGCAGCACTTGCGCGCCCGCCGCCTTCGCCATTTGCGCGGCCGATGCATGCCACGCGTCCTCGCAGATCACCACGCCGTACTTCACGCCGTCGAGGTCGAACACGAACGGCTGCGGGTCAGAGGCGAAGTAGCGCTTCTCGTCGAACACCTCGGTGTTGGGCAAATCCTGCTTGCGGTAGGTGCCCTTCACTTCGCCGTCCACGATCAGCGACGCCGCGTTGAACGTATCGACCGGCGGCACGCCGCGCTCGATCGGCGCGTTTGCATTACCATGGCCGTGCGCTGCGTCGCGCGAAGGATGACCGACGATCACATGCAAGCCGCTGAACGGTTTGAGTTGCACAGCGAGGTCGGCCAACGCCGCCGCGCTCGCGGTATAGAACGCGGGACGCAGCAGCAGATCTTCGGGCGGATAGCCGGAGAGCGCGAGTTCAGGCGCGATCAGCAGCTTCGCACCATCGTTGTGCGCCGCGCGTGCGGCGGCTACGATCTTCGCGACGTTGCCGGCGAAGTCGCCGACAGTGACATTGATTTGAGCAAGAGCGATTCGGGTCTTCATGGCAGGATCGACAGGCAAGCCGGGTGGCTTGCGAGTACCGCGGCTGGTTGGCTCGACGGAACGGACAAATCGGATAAACAAACGACGCGGTCATCACGACACCGCGCCGCTCATTGGGAACAGTCACACAGATTGAACCAGGAACGCTTCGATTATCGCACGGGCATTCTGGCGTCGCCCTCCGAGGTGGACGCCGCCGAATGGAATGCCCTCCTCGCGCAACAGGCGCAACCCACGCCGTTTCTGCGGCACGAGTTTCTGAGCGCGCTGCATGCGACCCAATGCGCGGTCGCCGATACCGGCTGGGCGCCGCAATTCGTCACGCTCACCGACGCGCGCACGGGCAAGCTCGCGGCGGCTGCGCCGGTGTATCTGAAGGGGCACTCGTACGGCGAGTATGTGTTCGATTGGGCATGGGCCGATGCATATAAGCGCAACGGCTTGCCGTATTACCCGAAGCTGCTGTGCGCGGTGCCGTTCACGCCGGTGCAGGGCAACCGCTTGCTTTCGGCGGATGCTCACGCGTTGCGGCATCTCGCAGCCACGCTGATGGCGTTCGCGGAGCAAGCCGACGTGTCGTCGCTGCACGTGCTCTTTCCCACCGAAACCGAAGCAAACGCGCTCACCGGCATGGGCATGATGCAGCGTGAAGGCGTGCAGTTTCATTGGCTCAACGACGGCTATCGCGACTTCGACGATTTCCTCTCGACGCTCGAACAGAAGAAGCGCAAGAACATTCGCGCCGAGCGTCGCAAGGTGCACGACGCCGGCGTGACGATGCGGCGGATTCGCGGCGAGGACATTCAGGATGCGGACTGGCGTTTCTTCAGCAAGTGTTATCGGCAGACGTACCGTGAACACTTTTCGAGTCCGTATCTAAACCTCGATTTCTTCCGCATGATCGGCGCGACGATGCCGGAGAATCTGCTGCTCGTCATCGCTGAATACGAAGGCAAGCCGATTGCCAGTTCGCTCGTGGTGTATCAGCGCGATGAGAAAACCGGCGGCACCTTGTATGGACGCTACTGGGGCGCGCTGGAACATGTGCCGTGTCTGCACTTCGAAACCGCGTACTACCAGCCGCTCGAATTCTGCATCGAGGAAAAGCTCGGCGCGTTTGAAGGCGGCGCACAAGGCGAGCACAAGATGGCGCGCGGTTTTCTGCCGACGGTGACGCGTTCCGCGCATTGGCTCGCGCATCCCGCGTTCGCCGATGCGGTCGGCCATTTTCTCGACAACGAAAAGAACAGCATCCACGCTTACGTGGACGAGCTGCGCGAACACAATCCGTTCAAAGGGTAAAGCGCGTTTATGGCGTGGTTTCTTTATCTGCTCGAATGCTCGGACGGCAGCGTTTATACCGGCATCGCCGTCGATGTGCAGGCGCGTTTCGACAAGCACGTGAGCGGCATGGGCGCGCGTTATACGCGCTCACGCAAACCGGTGCGGGTGCTCGCGTCGTTCGAACTCGCGGACCGGTCGAGCGCGTCGCGGGCGGAGTATTGGGTCAAGCGCTTGTCGGCGGTCGATAAGCGCGCGCTGGCGGCGGGGTTGCGGACGATTGAATCGGTGGTGCCGGCGGCCGAGCCCGAACCGGTTGTCGTTGAAGAGGATCAGGAGGAACGTGGCGCCGCGTGACTCACCCTCCTCCCCACTACCCCCTCGCCTCCCGCATCCTCTCGGTCAACAATCGCTGCATCCGCGCCAGCTCGCCCACCGCATCGGCCTCCAGCGACGTCAACGTGTCCCGCGCGGGAAGCTCATGCCGAACCGGCCGCAAGGTCCGGTTTAACGCCGCGTCGATATCGGCGCTCACCTGCGCAACCCATTCGCCGAGTCCATCGTGCCGGTCGCGCCGGTTCGTACTCAGACGCAACTGCGTCGCGGTCCCGGCCATCCGGCGCAACAGGCTGAGCACCGTCAGCGTCACCGTATCGACCAGCGAGTCTTCGAGTTTTTCGAGGCGAATCCGTCCGATCGCTTCTTCGGCGTTATTGCTGCCGAGACCGGCCGCGCGGCGCAAACGCTCCATGTCCTTCGCGCTGCGATGTGGCGACTCCAGCGCGGCACGCAGATACGCCACATTCGCACGCACCGCATCGCTCAGATAAGCACGGTAGTCGGCCTTCTCGCGCGTCGGCCACAGATAGAAAGTCGCGAGCAGCGCGAGCACGCAGCCGAGCACGTTGTTGCCGAGCCGCGTGAGCGCGAACGAAAATTCGTTGGCGCCCGGCGTCGCGAAGTCGGCGACGAGCACGAAGGTCGGCGTGAGGAACAGTACGAAGAGGCTATAGCTGACGGGCCGCAGCGCCATCGTCGCCATCACCAGCGGGAAAACCGCGAGCGAAATGCCGAGCGGCGAATGAATCGCGTAGCCGATCCCCGCCGCCAGCACTCCGCCGACGATGCTGCCCGCCGCGCGCTCGATGCTGCGCGGCCAGGTCGCGGAAATCGACGGTTGCAGGATCAGCAGCGTCGCCATCGTGGCCCAGTAGCCGAACGGCAGCCCGAGCGCGCGAATCACCAGAAAGCCCGCCGTGGTTGTCACGCCGACGCGCGCCGCGTGCCGCAAGCCGACCGACTCACTCGACAGATTCGCCTTGAGCGTCGCCCACGTGCGCGCCGCGAAACGGGCCGCGCTGTCGCTCCACGATTCGGGCTGGGCATAGCGCGGCGCGAAATCGACCAGCTCGAAATCGGACTGCAGCTTCACGGGTTCCATCAACGCACTTTCGAGGCGCGTCGCGAGACGGCGCAAGCGCTGCTGCAACTCTGCGATCCGGTCCCAACGCGCGTCGCTGGTCGCGGCGGCGATCGCACGCAGTACTTCGCCGAGCGCGCTCAGGAGGCGCGTCGCGCGCTTCGCGCGCCAGGCATCGTCGGGGACTTTCTCGCTCGCGCCGGACACGGCGATCAGATACGCGAACAGCGCTTCGCCATCGGTCAGCAAGCCGAGCAGCGTGTCGTAGACCTGCCGGCCGTTCGTGCGCGACGCGGGCACCTTCGCCAGCGCCTCCCGTGAGCGCTCCAGCGCGGCGCGCGCATCGGCGCGGAATTTCGCGGCATGCGTGGCCCATTCGCGCGGCGGTGCGCGATGCTCCAGCAAACGCGCGCTGTCCAATGCGATGTCGGCGAGCCGCAGATACACCGCGCGCAGCGTCGAGCGGCTCGCGCCGAACGGATGAATGCGCCACACGCTCAAACTCAGCGCGACGGCAAACAGGCAGCCCACCAGATACACGCCGAGAAACGCGAGACCGGCGCGCACGTCGTGCATCGGACGGTCGACCATCACCACGCAGGCGGTGGCCGCGAGAATCGTCACCTGTGAAGTGGGCGCGCCCCAGATGCGGCCGAACGCGCCGAGCGTCGTGAACACGAGCACCGCGAGCGCCGCGAAGCCCGCCCCAGCGCCGGAGGCAAATGAGGTGAGGCCGCCGCACAACGTCGAGAGCAACGCGAAGCCCATCATCGACGCAAAGCGCGCGCGGTTGGAACCGGCGGCATCAGCGAGACAGGTCCAGAACGCGCCGATCGCCGCCCACGCGAAAATCGGATCGTGCAGCAGGTTGCCCACCGCGAGCATCGCCGTGGAAGCGCACGCCGCCCTCAACCCTTCCGACAGACTGGCCTCGCTCGTCGCGAACGACACCATCCAGACCGGCCGCTTGCGATAGATCGTCGCGACGAGCGCGTACAGGCGGCTCGACCAGCGTGATGACGTCGATGGGTGGGGCTTGCGGTTCATCATCCGGGCGGTGGTTCCTGAAAACGCGTCTTGGGGTGTTGCGGTTCACGCTACGTCGCGCGCTGATCCAGCCGATGGCTTGCGGCGATGATAAGGGTTTACACCTAAATATAAAAATGCCTTCGCTTCATCCGCATGATGCGCTGCGTCTATGCGCGCAGCCCACAGCCTACGCAGAGTGGCGGCCCATGCCTATCACCCGGCAAGCGACGCTTGGCAACGCGCAAGAAAAAACCGCGCGGCCCTTGCGGACTCGCGCGGTCTTTTTGAACAGCAGCCGGCCAATCAACCGGCATCCAGCACGCTTACTTCCCGAAGTTAGCGACGCCTTCGCTGATTTCCTTATGCGCGGCTTCGATGCCCGCCCAACCCTCGACCTTCACCCACTTGCCCTTCTCCAGCGCCTTGTATTGCTCGAAGAAGTGCTTGATCTGGTCTTTCAGGTAAGCCGGGACGTCGTCGATCGACTTGAGGTCGGCGGTCATCGGGCAGACCTTGTCGTGCGCGACGGCGACCAGCTTCGCGTCCACGCCCGACTCGTCGGTCATCTGCAGCATGCCGAGCGCACGTGCGCGCACGACCGACCCAGCCAGCAGCGGGAACGGCGTGATGACGAGCACGTCGACCGGGTCGCCGTCGCCCGACAGCGTTTGCGGGATGTAACCGTAGTTCGCCGGATAGCGCATGCCGGTGCCGATGAAACGGTCGACGTGAAGCAGGCCCGTTTCCTTGTCGGCTTCGTACTTCACCGGATCGCTTTGCGCCGGGATTTCGATGATGACGTTGAAATCGTGCGGAAGGTCTTTGCCTGCGGGGACGTGATTGAAGCTCATGAGCGCTCTCTGATCAGGATGGAAGTCGGAACACGGCGTGCGGCGCGCTGGCTCGAGTTTGCAGGACCTGCGTGAATCTCGTGTGGACCTTGCGTCGAGCGTCATTGCGCACCGGACAGTGCGGAATGCGCCATTATAGCCGCTCGGCCGTTGGCACCTGGCCCGGGATCGGCGCGATAATCGTTCTGCGTCGCCCGCTCGCGTCACGCGTTTGCCTCACCCGATTGCTTGTGCGTCACTTGTATCTCTCGTTTGTGAACACCGCGTCGCCGGACACGGCTCGCGCGAAACATCAAGGAGCATGCATGGAAGAAGCTCGACACTTCATCGGCGGCGAGTGGTCCGCCGCATCCGGCGGCGACACGATCGCCGTGCTCGATCCCTCGGACGGCCAGCCGTTCACGCGCTTGGCGCGCGGCACCGCGGCCGATATCGACACCGCCGTGCACGCCGCCCGGCGCGCGTTCGAAGGCGCGTGGGGCGCGGCGAGCGCGGCCGAACGCGGACGCGTGCTGTACCGGCTGTCGATGCTGGTGGCCGCGCGCCAGGAAGAACTGGCGCAGCTCGAAGCCCGCGACACCGGCAAGCCGCTCAAGCAGGCGCGCGCCGATTCCGCCGCCCTCGCCCGCTATTTCGAGTTCTACGCGGGCGCCGCCGACAAGCTGCACGGCGAAACCCTGCCTTATCAGAACGGCTACACGGTACTGACGATCCGCGAGCCGCACGGCGTGACCGGCCACATCGTGCCGTGGAATTATCCGATGCAGATTTTCGGGCGCAGCGTGGGCGCGGCGCTCGCCACCGGCAATGCGTGCGTCGTCAAACCCGCCGAAGATGCGTGCCTCTCCGTACTGCGCGTCGCCGAACTAGCCGCCGAGGCGGGCTTGCCCGCCGGTGCGCTGAACATCGTCACCGGCTATGGCCATGAAGCGGGCGCGGCGCTCGCGAGCCATCCAGGCATTGATCACATTTCGTTCACCGGGTCGCCGGAAACCGGCAAGCTGGTCACGCAAATGGCCGCTGAAAACCACGTGCCGGTCACGCTGGAACTGGGCGGCAAGTCCCCGCAAATCGTCTTCGCCGACGCCGATCTCGACGCGGCGCTGCCCGTGCTGGTCTCGGCGATCGTGCAGAACGCCGGGCAAACCTGTTCGGCGGGCAGCCGCGTGCTGATCGACCGGGCGATTTACGAGCCTTTGCTCGACCGGCTCGGCAACGCGTTCAACTCGCTGCGCGTGGGCCCTTCGCAGGCCGATCTCGACTGCGGTCCGCTGATCAGCGCGAAACAGCAGCAGCGCGTGTGGGACTTCCTCTCCGATGCGCAGCACGACGGCATCGCGATGGCCGCGCATGGCGAAGTGATTCCTGAGGCGCCGGAAAGCGGCTTCTATCAGGCGCCGACGCTGCTGCGCGACGTGCCCGCAAGCCACCGCCTCGCGCGCGACGAAGTGTTCGGCCCGGTGCTCGCCGCAATGTCCTTCGCCGACGAAGACGAAGCGCTCGCGCTCGCCAACGGCACGCAATACGGGCTCGTCGCCGGTATCTGGACACGCGACGGCGCGCGGCAAATGCGTCTCGCGCGACGCGTGCGCTCCGGCCAGGTGTTCATCAACAACTATGGCGCGGGCGGCGGCGTCGAATTGCCGTTCGGCGGCGTCAGGCATTCGGGCCACGGACGCGAGAAAGGCTTCGAAGCGCTGTACGGCTTCACCGTGCTGAAGACCATCGCGATCCGGCACGGCTGACGCGGGCATCCCGCTTCGATTCACGCAGGCAAGAATCACCCTCTACAACAAGCAACGGAGACATCATGCGGTTGACAGGTAAAACGGCCATCGTCACGGGTGGCGGCTCGGGTTTCGGTGAAGGCATCGCGAAGACCTACGCGCGCGAAGGTGCGAACGTGGTGGTCAACGATCTGAACGGCGCGGCCGCCGAGCGTGTCGCGAGCGAAATCGCGCTGGCCGGCGGCAAGGCGATTGCGGTGGCGGGCAACGTCGCGCAGCAGGACGACTGGAGCAAGCTGCGCGAGGCCGCGCTCGAAGACTTCGGCAGCGTGCAGATCGTCGTCAACAACGCGGGGACCACGCATCGCAACAAGCCGGTGCTCGAAGTGACCGAAGCCGAGTTCGACCGCGTCTACGCGGTGAACGTCAAAAGCATCTACTGGAGCGTGCAGGAGTTCGTGCCGTATTTCCGCGAGCAAGGCGGCGGCTGCTTCATCAACATCGCGTCGACGGCGGGTGTGCGGCCGCGTCCGGGGCTCGTCTGGTACAACAGCAGCAAGGGAGCGGTGATCATCGCGAGCAAGTCGCTTGCGGTCGAACTCGGCCCGGACCGGATTCGCGTAAATTGCGTGAATCCGGTGATGGGTGAAACGGCGCTGCTCTCCGAGTTCATGGGCGTCGAAGATACGCCGCAAAATCGACAGCGTTTTCTGGCGGGCATTCCGCTTGGGCGCTTCTCGACGCCGCAGGATATCGCCAATGCCGCGCTGTATCTGGCGTCGGATGAGGCGGAGTTCATCACCGGCGTGTGCCTCGAAGTGGACGGCGGGCGCTGCGTATAACGGCGCGGCTGGCTCGACGTGACGGGCGCAACGACCACACCCGGTAACCGCGCCCGCCCGCGCAGCCCGCTCACGCGCGGCTGCGCGGGAGTCAGTGTTTTCCCCCGGTATTGATTCGTCATGCAAAGCACCGGGCGCGGCTAGAATCGGTTCCAGTTGTCCGCACTTCAATTCCACAAGAAAAGAGGAGACATCATGGCTAGTCCTGCAAATCCGCTTCAGCACCCCGGCGCAGGGGCGCCGTCCACCTTCGAAGAGGCCACCTACCGGAAGGTCACCTGGCGGCTCGCGCCGCTTCTGATGCTGTGCTACGTGGTCGCGTATCTGGACCGCGTGAACGTCGGCTTCGCCAAGTTGCAGATGACGAGCGACCTCGGCCTGAGCGATGCGGTGTACGGCTTCGGCGCGGGGATTTTCTTCCTCGGCTATTTCATCTTCGAAATTCCGAGCAACGTGATCCTGCACAAGGTGGGCGCGCGCGTGTGGATTGCGCGGATCATGGTGTCGTGGGGCATCATTTCGATGCTGACGATGTTCGTCACCACGCCGACCATGTTCTACGTGATGCGCTTTCTGCTTGGGCTCGCCGAGGCGGGGTTCTTTCCTGGGATCATTCTGTACCTCACCTACTGGTATCCGTCGCATCGGCGCGGGCGCATGACCACCTGGTTCATGACGGCGATCGCGCTGTCGGGGGTGATCGGCGGGCCGGTGTCGGGTTATATCCTGAAGACCTTTAACGGCGCGAACGGCTGGCATGGCTGGCAGTGGCTGTTTCTGCTCGAAGGGATTCCGTCGGTGATCGTCGGGGTCATGGTGTTTGTGATGCTGGACGATCGCATCTCGAAGGCCAAGTGGCTGACGAAGGAAGAGCAGCAGTTGCTCGAGCGGCAAGTGTCGGCGGAAGAAGCGACCAAGCATGACATGCCGATTCGTCAGGTGCTCACGAATGGGCGTGTGTTGATGTTCAGCCTCACGTACTTTTCGTTCGTGATGGGCTTGTATGGGGTGAGCTTCTGGTTGCCGACGATTATTAAGGCGACCGGCGTGACTGATGCGTTCATGATCGGGTTGTTGTCGGCGATTCCGTTTGCGGCGGCGGTTGTCGCGATGGTGCTTGTTGCCCGCAGTGCGGATCGGCAGAGGGAGCGGCGCTGGCATATTGCGTTGCCGGCGTTTGCGGGGGCGGTTGGGTTGGTGCTTTCTGTCGTGTGGGCGCATAACACCTTGTTGGCGATGGCGTCGCTTACTCTGGCTACGATGGGCATTCTCACTACCCTGCCGCTGTTCTGGAGTTTGCCTACGGCGATTCTTGCGGGGACCGGGGCGGCGGCTGGGATTGCGATGATTAATTCGATCGGCAACCTGGCCGGGTTTCTTAGTCCTTATGCGGTGGGGTGGTTGAAGCAGGCTACTCAGGCTAATGATTCGGGGATGTATATGTTGGCGGCGTTTATGGTTCTTGGTGGGCTGCTTGCGATTAGTGTGCCGGCTAGGATGGTTAATAAATGAGTAGCCTAGGTGCAGGCGTCGACGGCAATCTATCGCCGGAGCTTTGGTGTGTGAACAGGAGGCCGCTTTACTGTTGAAAACGGCTGCTTACCCGAAGAAACATCGAGCGACAAACGCGGGCCGACTGCTGCAAACTGCTTGGGGCAGTAGTCGGCCGTAACCTGTCGTTTAGGGATTCGGGCAACCCACCATTGGAATAGCTGCGATACACCCAACAACGGGCGATGGGCCGCACGCTTCTGCATGTGAAGAAGCTGATCCACGTGTTGATCTGTTCAAAGCGCCGTTGCACTTGCGGAATTGATTGATGCCGAGTATCTCGACTGCACCAAAGTCGCCGATATTGATCCACACAATCCCGATGAGCTCTTGTGGGATAGGTGATGAGCAAGTTGGAGCGGTCATCGAACGTTTCTTCCCACGTCAGGAGAATTTCTCGTTGTGAGAGGCTGCTGTGGCGCGTTCGTCGTTATTGCTAGAATACTGGGTTGATCCCAACAGAACTCGTATCAGATGGCCACCGCCAAAAAGAACAAGGCAGCTCCTGAGGCGCATACGCCGCAGCCGCTCAGCGTCCAGCGGGACGTGACAACGGCCCGGATTTTCAGTCCTTTGCGCAACAAGTGGTTGGTCGAGACTCCGGAAGAAGGCGTCCGTCAGGCCTATCTGTGTGTCTTAGTCAACGAATATGGCTTTACGCTTGACCAAATCGGGGAGGAAATTCCCGTCACGAACCGTGGATCGGGTCAAGCTCGAGCCGACTTCCTAATCTGGCGATCCCCCGCTGACAAGGTGGGAACGAAACACCCCTTTATCGTTGTCGAGTGTAAGGCCGACAACGTCCAGATCGATGCGGGAACGTACACGCAGGGCGCTAACTACGCCCAGTATTGTAAGGCTCGATTCTTTGTAACTCACAACAACCGGGAGACCAAGTTCTGGAGGGTTGACCACGGCCGGATGATGCCCAACTTTGACGAGATCGAGAATATCCCGCACGCGGACGCGTCCGATCGTGAAGTCGAAGAGCTCATTAGCAAGTTGCGTATCTTCAAGGAGGAAGAATTCGCGGATCTCCTCCAGCGGTGCCATGACGTCATTCGCAACCGAGAGTCTCATGATCCAACGAAGGCATTCGACGAGACTGCCAAGATTCTGTTCGTGAAGGTATGGGTTGAGCGCGAGCTTAAGGACAAAAAGCGCCGCAAGAACATTTTCTCCGTCGAATTCCTCGACGACCAAGTGGGCGACGACCCGATCAACGACTTGTTCGCCAAGACCAAGCGGCACTATGAAAAGGCGGCGCTCTTTCATACCGACGAACGAATTAACTTGCGCCCTGAGACTAGTCGCGAGATCGTTCGCCTCCTTCAGAGCTACAACCTGTCTGACACGAGCGAGGACATCAAAGGAATTGCGTTCGAGCGCTTCCTTGGACGGACGTTTCGCGGGGAAATCGGCCAGTTCTTCACGCCTCGCCCCATCGTCGAATTCATGATCCAAATGCTCTCACCCGAAGAGGGCGACATCATTTGTGATCCTGCTGCTGGCTCCGGCGGATTTCTGATCCGGTCGTTCGAGATTGTCCGACAAAAGATCCTTCGGTCGGCGGACGACGAATATCGAGCCTACGAAGCCGACATTCGGAAGAAAAAGGCAATGTCTGCGGAGGAGCGTGCGAAGGCTCTTCTCAACAAATACAACGAAATACAGGCCCAACTGGACCAGCGATTGCCTAAGTCTCGCACTTGGAAGCTGGCCAATGAGTGCATTTTCGGCACAGACAAGAATGATCGGATGGCCCGCACCAGCAAGATGAACATGATCATGCACGGTGACGGGCATGGTGGCGTTCATCACTGGAACGGGTTTCTGAACGTCAATGGGATCTTTGAATCGCGTTTCGACCTTATCCTGACCAATCCGCCGTTTGGCTCCAAGCTGGAGAGCGATGAGAAAATTCTCGCAAATGACATCGCGCTGCCAGAGGAGGTCGAGGAGCACTACGAGCGCCTCTATAAAGAGCCGTACCGGCAAGCGCGTGCAGCGCTAAAGGCCGCCGTCAATAAGCCCATTGCATCGCTATTTGAATTGCCGGCTGCCGAAGGTTCGATCAAGACCGAATTGCTCTTCATCGAGCGATGCCTTAATCTCCTGAAGCCCGGCGGACGACTCGGCATCGTGCTACCCGAAAGTGTGTTTAACAACCCCACTGCGGCTTATGTCCGACACTTCGTCGAAGATCAGGCGAAAATCCTTGCAGTCGTCAGTCTTCCGGCAGATACATTCGCGGCCAGCGGCGCCACGGTCAAGACCTCCCTTCTGTTCCTGAGAAAGTTTAGCGTCCCTGAACAAAGCCAATATGATGCGTGGGCTGAGCAGACGCACGCCGACGCGCGGGCAGCACGAAAAGCCGACATTGAAGAGTTAGAAGCTATCTTGGCGAAGCCCTTCGCTAAACAGGCCGACTTCTTAGTAGGATTGAAGAAGCAAACCGCCGAGCAGAAGGCAGCGGCATCAGTCAAAGCACGCGATGCCAATGAAAGCAGAAAGGAGCAAAAAAAGGTCGCTACCCGGACCCTTCGAGTCATAGAGTCAGAAGTAGAGCTTGATGCGCGCCAACGCCTGCGCAAGAAGGCTCGCTATCCAATCTTTATGTACGAGGCCGATCACGTCGGGATTACCGCTACCGGTGCGGCCGATGACAACGAGTTGTTCCCGAACCCGCGGGTTCCCGCCGGCATAACTAAGACTGCGTTGGAACTCTACCGAGAGTTCGTTCAAGACCCCAAGATGTTCCTGGATGCTGCACAAGCTGAGGGGAAATCGTTGTGAAAGCGTTTGGAGTATGGCTTGATGAAACTTCCGAGCGTTGGGATCTGAAAGGTGCCCAAGCGGCCATTTTCAAGGACCAACACCCGGACTTTGTGCCCATGGGGAAGTTCGTTGAAGAGCAATCAATCTTGGTCAGAGCCTTTGATAAGCCCGATCATGATTGGCCCGTCTATGGTGTGAGCAAGAAGGATGGTGTATTTCCGAGCCATTTGCAAAAGGGCGTCGACTTTCGAGTACCTTACAAACGCATCGAAAAGGACTGGTTCTTCCATAATCCGACCCGTGCAAACGTGGGGTCCCTAGGGCGGGTGCCGAACGTAGAACCGGACGCACTAACTAGCCCTGAGTACCAAGTCTGGCGCATCAAAGATCCAGATCTTTTTGCCGGACTATGTCGAAGCCCTTATCAAGATGCCGTTCTTCAACTTGATGGTGCACGTCAATCGTGTAGGTGCCGTGAAGGAGCGTCTCTACGCGCGTAACCTCATGGAAATCCCAGTTCCACTAAGGACTCAAGACTTCCAAGTCGCGATGGTTAAGAAGTGGAAGGGGTTGCACCAACGAGTTGCCAAGGCGGAAGAACGGATTGCTGCGCATGAGTCCGCGTTGGTCGCCGACGTATTAGCTGCAGCCGGCATCGAAGTCAACACAATCGCTCCGCGTCCAAAGGTTTATGCGAAGGAGTTAGACGAAATCGATCGTTGGGGGGTTGGTTTTAATCGGCAACGCTGGGCGCTCGAAGACCTGCTCGGTTCACGCCGTTGGCAGCGGGTGCCGTTGTCTTCTGTGGCGGAGGTCAATCCGAAGCGGCGGACACACATGATCGAGGAAGGCTCGAGGGTATCGTTCGTGCCAATGGAAGCAGTATCCGAACGATCCGGGACTATTGAAACGGGCGAGGAAGCGCTGGTTGAGGAAGTCTCAAAAGGCTATACCTCCTTCGAAGACGGTGATGTTATCTGGGCAAAGATTACCCCTTGCATGGAGAACGGCAAGAGCGCTGTTGCGCGGAACCTGAAAGGTGGCGTTGGTTTCGGATCCACCGAATTTCACGTCATCCGATCCATCGATCCCAAGAAAGCGCTTCCTGAATACCTATGGGTTTTGCTGCGTCTAGATATGGTCCGCCGCGCCGCAGTGCATTACTTCATAGGATCGGCGGGCCAACAACGCGTTCCAGCTAATTTCCTAGAAGGGCTTGTTATACCGCTACCCGATCCTCACGCACAGAAAGCGATTGTTGATGGCGTATTGGCCAAACGCCGCGCCGTCGAGATGGAGCGCACCTCGATCGACCTATACCGTGTGGCGATGCTGCGCGAGATCGAGCGCGACATCATCACTGGTACGGTGTCCTAGCGCTCGTCTTCAATTGAACCATATAAGCTGAATGGCCCCCGAGGGAGCTAACGCAGGTTTTGTCGTAGCGAATAACGATAGCCCAGCATTGCTTAATGCCTGACGAGGAAGTTCTCGATCAGGCGGTGAGCCTTGTATAACGCCAGTCGTAGTTTCGCTACTGCTTGAGCGTGCGCTGACTGGAAATGCCCACGCCTCGACCACAACTTACGAACCCTTACGCTTTGCGAATGTGGTTCAGAAACTGGAAACGGCATCTTCATCACTACCGGCAGCAGCATGCCACGCACTCGCCCTGAGCCAGATTCGGCAGAATCTCCGTGATCGCATTGGCATTGGCAGGAAAGAGCCGCACCTAGGTCTGATCAGAGTTGTTCGTTAGGCGCAGGGACATGAAGTTGTTGCACTGGGCAAATATCGTCTCTGACACTTCCGGGGGCCGCAACTCGGATTTCCGAAAGTCAAAAGCGATTCTTTTCTTTCCTGCAAGATGAAACTAGTAAAGATCGTCGTAGTGCCGCCGTAGGAGCAGTCCTAGCTACTGCCCTTGCGTGGCTTGGTCTGTATCTGTTTGGTGTCTTCGTCCTGCACGGCAAAGGAAGTTTGTTCGATGCTTCGCGCACATCGGAAAACACCTTCTTCATTGCCTGGTTTGCATTGATAGCCATATTTTCAATTGTGGGCGGTTACGTCGGCTATGCAAACGACACCGGCTAGAAAGAGAACTGAACGGTAGGCACGCGGGGAAGGGAGCGTTGGGTCGTGGGCCTCGGCAGTGATCTACCGCTGAGGCTTTGAGTCGGTGTACGAAGGAGCATCCGCTTTGCTGCAGCACACAGTGTTTCGACAAATGCCGGCCGACTCCTGCCAACGGCACGAGGCAGTAATGAGCCGTGAAACGTCGTTCGCGTGCGCCACTGTCCGGGCGTTTAGGTGTCGGCGTCGCTCAATAAACGACCGTTCGAAGACTACTCAAAAAATTCCTCGTCAATCTTCTTCAACTGAATGGTTTCTTCAACACGACAGCCAACGTTGTACCTAATCATCAGCTTCGCTAACTGGCGACCGTCGATTAGGACGATACGTTTGCTGAGGAAATCAGCTGTCTCTCTTGCAGAAGCCGAAAAGGCCGAGGTGGTAACAAAAAGTCCCTTTGCTGCCTTGAAGCGATCCAGTGATCCGAAGAAATCACGGACCGCGCCTGAGCTGATGTTATTTCCATCCGAGTACCGCTTGGCTTGCACGTAGATACGATCCAGGCCCAACGCGTCTTGGTCAATAACTCCATCAACACCGCCGTCGCCACTCCTGCCTAACGCTCGACCAGCGTCGCTTGTGGAACCCCCGTAACCCATGGCAAGCAGTAACTGGACCACAAGGCGCTCAAAAAACTGCGGTGGGGCCGCAATAACACGCGCCAGCAAATCAAGACTTAGTTCATCGTCCAGCTCTGCATGAGCTTTTCGAATGATTTCGTCTGGCGTCATGCCACTCGCCTGAACTGCTTCGACCGCCGGGGAGGCTTTTCCGGCGTTGTCGGTACCACTGCCGGCCTCCCGGAACAGTACAAACTCTGGAAATTGCTCCAGAAAGTGAACGTCGATCTTTTCAGGCGGATTAGCCAATACATCACGCCCCCGGTCAGTTATCTGGAAGTGTGCTCGTTTGGTCAACTCGACTAACCCTGCCTTGCCCAGATAACTTTTGGCCCAATGCACACGATTGGCGAAGGTAGTCTGCTTTCCGGATGGAAGCAATTCTGATCGCTCGTCCTCTGTCAGTTGGAATTTGTCAGCCAATGACTGAACGACATCCGAAATTCTTACTTCGCTCATTGCGGATGAACGCAGGACGGGCAGCATCAAAGTCTGAAAATCAGGAACGGCCATTGTCGAGAGTCAATTTATCCAAGCGGCACCGATGCGGCGCTGCCTTGTGGTGGGTAATATCATACCTCTTAACCCCCAGTCTTCTTTGGTACACGTCGTTCCTAGTGCCATGGCGAACAGTCAGTTTCGGGTCGACTCCAGCCCGAGAGCGTCCATTCTGCGTAGCCGTGATCGCATGGAACGTTAACGATCGTGACGCCGAAGCGTCGGCCACCAACTTTGCGGCTGAAATCGACAGCCCATCAAATTGTCTCTCCTGCCCTATTCCCCCTTATCCCTTCGGCCAATCCCAACATTTAAGCACAGGACTAAATCCGAGACAGCCCCCTCCCTTATAATTGCCAAGTCGCAGGGAGACACCCAGTGACCAGGTTTAGCAGCCTGACCGTTGTGTCCGCATTCCCGCCCAGGTGGGAATGCGTCTACCTCTGCACGTCTATAGTTCTATGGGCGGGCTGTGGTGGGGGAGCCGCAAGGCTCGCCGGTTTGACACAACGCCGGTCTGCTAACCCCGCCACGTGCCCGCTCACCCCTTCCGCAAACAAGGCAAGTGTCCGGGCGATCCAAAGCAGCAACAGGGAGATCACACCATGCCCGGGCCCATCAAAAATCAACCGGCTTCGCGTCCCCCAGTCGACGCCCTCCAGTACGAAAAGCTTGCCCTTTCCGCGTTCGATTTATGCGACCGGCAGGTGGGTCAACTGGACACCTTGATCACACTCGCGACCTCAATAGTCAGAAATCCTGCAATTACGCGCGATGAAAGAAAGCGCCGCCAAACGCTACTCGAATTGCTGCTGGACACAACCGAGCAGTATCAGCAGGAACTCGAATGCGACCGCGAGTTGTTCCAGGTGATTGCACTCGACGCGAAGGGCGTCCCGCGCAGCCACCTCACCGCGCAGCATGCGGCGAACTTGCTGGCTGAAGCATCGCAGAGAGCCAAAGCGACCTCGACCGCCGTGCAGCAGCACCAGTCCCCTGCCCCGCACTAAGCAACCCAATCAGCCCCCACACACAACAGCCAACCGCCAGCACAAAAACAAATGGCCGCAGCAAAAGCTGCGGCCATCGACTAGCGCTCCGAGGGGCTTACAGCAGTACGCCAACAATCACAAACGTCCGGCGCACGCACCACCAGCACCCACCCCTCAAACAATATTCATCGCCAACGCACTCTCCCGATAATGCTGACTAGCCTTATCGCTATCCCCAAGCTGCTCATGCAACCGCGCCAAAGCCCGATGCGAACGAATCCGCAACGTCTCGTTATCCGCCAGCTTCAACGCCCGCTCAAGGAACGACTGCGCCTTCCCCCACAACTGCTGATGCAGGCACAACCGCCCCAACGCAAACATCAAATCCGCATCTTCCGGCCGATCCTTCTGCCACCCCTCAGCCTTCTGAATCAGCGGCAACGCATCTCCCCCCGCCGTATCCGGATAACGCCGCAACAACCGCGCATCCCAATTCTGCGCCAGCGCTTCCTCGACGATCTTGCGCGCTTCCTGCGGCCGATTCAGCGCCACCAGCAATTCAGCCGCGAGATCGGCAAGACGCGGCGAATGACGCTCGGTCGCCGACAGCGAATTCCACAACTCCAGCAACGCATCCGCGTTATGACGCCGGTCGCGCAACAGGTTCTCCGCCGCCAGTTGACGCAGACGCACCGCCACCGCCGGATGAATCGCCTCGCGCTTTTCCAGCGTCTTGACGAGCTTGAGCACTTCGCCCCAGTTCTTCAATTGCTGCTGCGCGCGCAACATGATCTGCTGCGCGTGAATGCGCCGCGCGCCCAGCGACTGCATTTCGGTCAGCGCGGTCAAGGCGCCGTCCGCGTCGCGGCCGTCGGCGCGCATGTCGGCGGTGGCCATCAGGCGCGCGTCCTGCCAGTCGGCTTCGTCGATCTTCGCGAGCCATTCGTCGCGCCGCGCATATTCATGCATCCGATGCGCGGCCGTGGCCGCGATCAAACCGGCCGCGCCCTTGTTGTCGCCGTTCGCGAGCGCATCCTTCGCGGCTTTTTCGGCACGCGAAAAACGTCCCGCGTACAGGTTGCCGATCGCGTCACGCAGCGCGGCGTGCGCCTTCGCGACACGCGAGCGCGCACGGTAAGCGGCCACGCGCTGCGGCATGCGCCAGACATTGCGGATGATGCGCAACAGCGCATACAGCAGGATGAACAGCACCACCAGCCCGACCACGAACAGATTCAGCGAAATGTCCACGCGGTACGGCGGATAGATCAGCAGCACCTGCCCAGTGTCGAAGCGCCCCGCCACCGCCAGCACCACCGCGATGGCGAACAGAAACGCCAGCCATAGAAGTCCCCGGATCGCCATGATTAACCTCGGCTCCGGTATTGATTGACGGCTTGCAGGCTCGTGTCCAGATTCGGCAATTCGACCGCGGCCGAACCCGCATCCACCTGCTTGACCAGATCGAGCACGGTCTGCGTTTGCTTCGACGAACTGTCGAAGTAGCGCGTGAGCGCGCCCTGCGCCGCCTGCAGGTCGGACTTCAGCGTGGTCTGGTTGCGCGAGAGCAGCGCGAGTCGCGCGGACAGCAAACGCAGCTTGAGATTCTCACGCACGAAGTAGCCTTGATCGGGCGTGGTCAGCATCGCGTCGGCGTTATCGATACGGCGCACCTGCACGAGGCTCGTCAACTGGTCGCCGATGCCGGTGGTCACTTCCTTCAACCACACTTCCCAGCGCGGCTTGCCGGTGGCCGCGGCCACCTTCTCGGTGTCGGCCCACGTGGCCGCACGCGGTGTGGCGTGCGGGATTGGCGCTTCGCCGGAGAGCGGCAGGTCGTCGATGTGGTCGATCGCGTTGTCGAGCTTGATCGCGAGACCGGTGAGGTCGGTAGAAGGCGCGGCCTTCAGCTTGTCGATGTCCAGCGCGATGGCTTTGCGCACGGCGGCCACCTGCGTGCTGTCCGACGCGGCGAGGCGCGTGTCCGCGCTTTGCAGCGCGAACAGCGCGAGCTGCGTGTTGCCGGTGAGCCGCAATTGCTGGCTCGCGGCCGACAGCATCTGCGCGACTTCGGCGAGCGTCCAGTCGTCGCGATTGCGCGCGAGGTCCGTATATTGCTGTTCCAGCGCCTGCTGCGCGGCTTGCGTATCGGCCAGCTTGCCGGTCACCTGCGCGACCTGCGCATCCGCCTGATGCACGGTCGCGAGCGCCTGCTCGACCTTGATGCGCAGTTCGTTCGCCTGGGTGTCGTTGGCTTGCTGGCGTTGCGCGAGTTGCTGCTCGGTGCGCTCCAGCTTGCGGTTCAGCGCAAAGCCCGCCACGCCCACCGCGCAAGCGATGATCACCACCACGAACCACAACAGCGGCATGCTCGCGTTGCGGCGCTTTTGCGCTTCGTAGGGCGTGAAGGGTTGGTTCGGCGGCAACGGGGTGCTCGCGGCCGGCTGGGGAGCAGCGTTCTTGGATTCGTTCGTTTCAGTCATGCGTGATTTAGCCGGTGATTGAGCCGGGTTGGACGGTACCGGTTGAACTACGGGCGGAACGGCGGCAAGCAGCGCGCGGACAATGCGCTCGTCGCCCGCACCGGACACCGTAATCCTATCAAAACCCAATGCCCGCGCGGTTTTCGAGATACGGGGATGCGGCGTGACGAGCGGCGCGCGTTTGAGTTGCACGATTTCGTCAGCGGTCAGGTGCTCCTGCGCGAGTTCGTGCAGGTTGCGCACGCCTTCGGAACTGGTCAGCAGCCACGCATGCGGCGCGCCCGCGAGCAACGCGTGCACGCGCGCCCAGCCGCCGATCGATGGTTCCGGCACGATGCGGCGGTAGGCAGCGACCGCTTCGACTTCGGCGCCCGCTTCGCGCAGGCGGTCGGCGAGCCATTCGCGGCCGCCGTCGCCGCGTACGATCAGCACGCGCTTGCCTTCAAGACTCGTCGCGCCTAGCGATGTCTCGATCGCTGCATAGAGGCCTTCGGAGTCGAAGCTCGTCGATTCGTCGTCGTTGGCGGAGGCGGGGCTGATCACTTGATGCGCCGGGGCCGCGACGCCGTGGCGTGCCAGTGCCTGCACGCTGCCCGGACCGACCACGCCGACCGGCAACGCATGCGGCCAGATGCCGTCGCGGCGCGCGAACGCGTGATCGACGGCGTTCGGCGAGACGAACACGACCAGCGCATAGCGTTCGAGCGAAGCGAGCGCCGCGCGCAACGGGGCGTCGTCGATGACGGGCGCGATGTCGATCAGCGGGAAGTCGAGCGAGGCGACGCCGGCGGCGGCGAGTTCCTTGATCAGTTCACTCGACTGACCGGCCGGTCGCGTAATCACGACCGTGAACGCCGCCTTGTCGGCGGAGGAAGTAGCGTTGCCTGGGATGTCGGCTGCCATCACGCGCCAGTCGCCGCGCTGTCGTCGCGTGATGCGGCGGCGGGACCGCTGGCGGTGCTGAGCGCGCCCACGATGTCCATCGCGCCTTGCTGTTCGAGCGCGCTCGCCACTTCCTGCCCAAGCGCAAGCGCACGTTCGACAGTAGGCGCGGGCGCCGAAGCCTGCGCACTCAACACGCGCTGACCATCAGGCGTAGCGACGATACCGCGCAGATGCAGCGCGCCGTCATGCCAGCTTGCATACGCGGCGAGCGGCACTTCACAACTGCCGCCGAGCGCGCGCGACACCATGCGCTCCGCTTCGACAGCCGCCGCCGTGTGTTCGTGGTGCAACGGCGCGAGCCACGCGGCCATGTCCGCGCGATCGGCGCGAATCTCGATGCCGAGCGCGCCCTGCCCCGCTGCGGGCAAGCTGTCCTCCGGATCGAGCAGCGCACGGATGCGCTCGCCCAGACCCAGGCGCTTCAAACCAGCGGCGGCAAGAATGATCGCCGCGTAATCGCCGCGATCGAGTTTCGACAGACGCGTGTCCAGGTTGCCGCGCAAAGGCCGCACTTCGAGATGCGGATAACGCATGCGCAGCATCGCCTCGCGGCGCAAGCTGGAGGTGCCGACCACAGCACCAGCGGGCAACGCGGCCAGCGAGTCGTATTCGTTGGACACCAGCGCATCACGCGGATCTTCACGCTCCATGATGGTGGACAGCGCAAAGCCCTCGGGCAACTCCATCGGCACGTCTTTGAGCGAGTGCACCGCGAGATCGGCGCGGCCATCGGCCAATGCGGCTTCGAGTTCCTTGACGAACAAGCCCTTACCACCGACTTTCGACAAGGTGCGATCGAGAATTTGATCGCCACGTGTCGTCATTCCGAGGATTTTTACGTCACAAGATGGATATAATTTGTGCAGCGCACATCGCACATGCTCCGCTTGCCACATGGCCAGGCGGCTTTCTCTCGACGCAATCACAAGCGTGTGGGGTGGCGTGGAAAACGTCTCGGTGTTCATTAGCTTGCTGATCGAATGACGGGATGTAATAACAATCAATGTTAGCACGCGCCCTGGTGTCTTCCTTGCCTCTCAAGACACAGCGGAGCGCCGTGCCGGCGCGGTATCGATGGAGGAGACGGGCTTCGCGCGGCGCGCGCCTGCCCCATCCCGCTCATGTTCACGCACGGTCGTTCGCGCACCGTGTCCCGGCATGCGGGATGATGCAATGCGGCGCGACCTGCGTCGCCTGCATGCGTACATGTCTTCGCGCGTGGTGCGTAGCGTGGGGTGTACTCAGCAAGTGCGCCTCGCGTGGTTCGTGCAGTTCGTGCGAACGCGCGGCCCCCCTCTCCGGCGTAGTGCCATCGGTCCAGACCGTTTCGTGCAGTTCACGTTGCAGTTCCAAGTGCAGTTCCGCAGTAGCAGTTCATCACTTAACAGACCCTGGCTTCCCTGAGGAAACCCATCGTGACGTCTTCCGGATCGGCGCGCCCTGCCCGCCGCAACACTGCATCGCCCAACGCACGCGCGGCCGACGCCGCTGCGCCCACGAATTCCGCCGCCACCGCTGCCGGGATCGGCAACGCAGCCCAGGCCGCGTC
The DNA here is from genome assembly GCF_056279605.1 of Paraburkholderia sp. TE9906. Classification (NCBI taxonomy): domain Bacteria; kingdom Pseudomonadati; phylum Pseudomonadota; class Betaproteobacteria; order Burkholderiales; family Burkholderiaceae; genus Paraburkholderia; species Paraburkholderia sp. TE9906. The sequence goes on along the minus strand of NZ_JBWCCT010000002.1, from coordinate 600,099 downwards.
GACATCCGGCCAACGCGCCGGTAAAACCGCGTTGGCCGCCAAAGCCCCCAAGGCCGCGAAGACCTCCACGCCGGTCAAGGCGAACAAAGCGCTGAAGACCGTCAAGGCGGATAAAGCAAACAAAGCGGACAAGCCGGCCAAGGCCGCCTCGTCCGCGAAGGTCAAAGCAGTGGCGACTAGCGCCGTCGCGGAACCCGCGAGCGCCCCGGCGTTGCAAGCCGTATCGGCCGACACGCCGATCGCCACGCCGAAAAGCAACGGCCGCACGCGTGAGAACAAGGACCATCCGCTGTTTCAGGACATCCGTTACCTTGGACGTCTGCTCGGCGACGTGCTGCGCGAGCAGGAAGGCGACGAGGTGTTCGACGTCGTCGAAACGATCCGTCAGACCGCCGTGCGTTTTCGCCGTGAGGACGACAGCGCCGCCGCGCAGACGCTCGAGAAGAAGCTGCGCTCGCTGAGCCCGGAGCAAACCGTCAGCGTGGTGCGTGCGTTCAGCTACTTCTCGCATCTCGCGAACATCGCCGAAGACCGCCACCGCAACCGCCGTCACCGGATTCACGCGCTGGCCGGCTCGACCTCGCAGCCGGGCACGATCGCTCATGCGCTCGAACGCCTCGTCGAAGCGGGCGCGGCCGCCACGCCCGTGCTGCAGCAGTTCTTCAACGACGCGCTGATCGTCCCCGTGCTGACCGCTCACCCGACCGAAGTCCAGCGCAAGAGCATTCTCGACGCGCAGCACGACGTCGCGCGGCTGCTCGCCGAACGCGACCTGCAGTTGACCAGCCGCGAACGCGCGCACAACGAAGCGATGCTGCGCGCGCGCGTCACGTCGCTCTGGCAAACGCGGATGCTGCGCGACTCGCGCCTGACTGTGGCCGATGAAATCGAAAACGCGCTGTCGTTCTACCGCTCGACCTTCCTCGAAGAAATCCCGGCGCTCTACGCCGACATCGAAGAATCGCTCAAGGAACACGGTCTCGAAGCGCGCCTGCCACCGTTCTTCCAGATGGGTAGCTGGATCGGCGGCGACCGCGACGGCAATCCGAACGTCACCGCCGAGACCCTCGAAAACGCGATCACGCGCCAGGCCGCGGTGATCTTCGAGCACTACATGGAGCAGGTGCACAAGCTCGGCGCGGAGTTGTCGGTGTCGAACATGCTGGCCGGCGCGAGCGATGCGTTGAAGGAACTCGCGGCCACCTCGCCCGACCAGTCGCCGCATCGCACCGACGAGCCGTACCGGCGCGCGTTGATCGGCATGTACACGCGGCTCGCGGCGAGCGCGCGCGTGCGTCTGGGCGAAGGCAGCGTGCCTGTGCGCAGCGCGGGCCGCGGCGCGGCGCCGATCCGCGCGAAACCGTACGACGACTCGTCCGAGTTCGTGCGCGACCTGCACGTGCTGATCGATTCGCTCGCCGAGCATCATGGCGCGCCGCTCGCCGCACCGCGTCTGTCGCCGCTCGCACGCGCCGCAGAAGTGTTCGGCTTCCATCTCGCGAGCATCGACTTGCGGCAAAGCTCGGACATCCACGAAGCGGTGATCGCGGAACTGCTCAAGCGCGCGGGCGTCGAGGACGATTACGCGGCGCTCTCCGAAGAAGACAAGCTCAAGGTGCTGCTCGCCGAACTCGCGCAGCCGCGTCCGCTGCGTCTGCCGTACGCGGAGTACTCGGACCTCGTGAAGAGCGAACTCGGCGTGCTCGAAGAAGCACGCGTCACGCGTCAGAAGTTCGGTGCGCGCGCGGTGCGCAACTACATCATTTCCCACACGGAGACCGTCAGCGATCTGGTCGAAGTGATGCTGCTGCAGAAGGAAACCGGTCTGCTGCGCGGGCGTCTGGGCGACGTGAACGATCCGGCTCACGCTGGCCTGATGGTGATCCCGCTGTTCGAGACGATCCCCGACTTGCGCAACGCGCCGCACATCATGCGCGATCTGATCGCGCTGCCGGGCGTCGACGCGCTGATCGAACATCAGGGCAACGAGCAGGAAGTGATGCTCGGCTACTCGGACAGCAACAAGGACGGCGGCTTCCTCACGTCGAACTGGGAGTTGTATCGCGCGGAACTCGCGCTGGTGTCGCTGTTCAACGAGCGCGGTGTGACGCTGCGTCTGTTCCATGGACGCGGGGGCACCGTCGGCCGTGGCGGCGGCCCGACCTATCAGGCGATTCTGTCGCAGCCGCCGGGCACCGTTGATGGCCAGATCCGCTTGACCGAGCAAGGCGAAGTGATCGCGAGCAAGTTCGGCAATCCGGACATCGGCCGGCGCAATCTGGAAACGGTGGTGGCCGCGACACTCGAAGCGTCGCTGCTGCCGCACGGCAATGCGCCCGAGCAACTGCCCGTGTTCGAAGAGACGATGCAGCAGCTGTCCGACGCGGCAATGGCTTCGTATCGCGCGCTGGTCTACGAAACGCCCGGATTCAAGGAGTATTTCTTCGAGTCGACGCCGATCGCGGAGATCGCCGAGCTGAACATCGGCAGCCGGCCCGCTTCACGCAAGTTGCAGGACCCGAAGCAACGCAAGATCGAAGATTTGCGCGCGATTCCCTGGGGCTTCTCGTGGGGGCAGTGCCGTTTGCTGCTGACCGGCTGGTACGGTTTCGGCAGCGCGGTGGCCGCGCATCTCGACAGCGCGCCGAGCGATGCCGAACGCGCGCGCCGCCTCGCGCTCCTGAAGAAAATGCACAAGACGTGGCCGTTCTTTTCGAACCTGCTGTCGAACATGGACATGGTGCTTGCCAAGACCGACCTCGCCGTTGCATCGCGCTATGCGGCGCTCGTGTCGGACAAGAAGCTGCGCAAGCATGTGTTCGAGCGGATCGTTGCTGAATGGGAGCGCACGTCGAAGGTGTTGTCGGAGATCACCGGCAAGAGCGAGCGGCTCGCGGAAAATCCGCTGCTCGCGCGGTCGATCAAGAACCGTTTCCCGTATCTCGATCCGTTGAATCACTTGCAGGTGGAACTGCTCAAGCGGCATCGCGGGGGCGATACCAATGCACGCGTACGGCGCGGGATTCATTTGAGCATCAACGGGATTGCGGCGGGGTTGCGCAATACGGGTTGAGTCCGCGCAGTGCCATGTACGCGGCGTGCCTGGTTGGGCGCCGCGTAGGTTCAAGGTGGTTCGCTGCGGCGGGATGTCGGTTTGTCGGCATCCCGCCGTTTTCGTTTGCGGCGGCGCTTACTGCGCGGCGATCATCAAAGCGTCGAGCTTGAAAGAGTGATCCGCCTGCACGTCGAAATACTGCCGCACTTCATCGGGCGCACCGTCCCACAGCGAATGGATCGCCACCACACGCGGCTCCGGCGTGCGCATGCGCGCGACCCACGAAGCGAACTCGATATCGATGCGCCAACTCTCGCGAATCGCCGCCTTGAACCCCGCCGCTTCGAACAACGCCACCCATTCATCAGCGCGGTAATCGCGGATATGCGAGCCGTCGCGCAGCAACTCGATCGCCTGGATATGCGTGTCGAGCAACGGATGATCGATCCCGGCGATATCGACGAACAACACCTTGCCGCCCGGCTTCAGCACGCGCCGCACTTCGGCGAGTGCGGCCGGCACGTCGTGCCAGTGATGCGCGCTCATGCGGCTGATCACCCAGTCGAACGAATGGTCGTCGAACGGCAGCGTTTCGGCCGCGCCCTGCTGCGTGCGGATGTTGGCAAGGCCGCGCTCCTTCGCCGCGCCGTCGACCGTCGCGAGCATTGGCGGCGCGATGTCGTAGGCGACCACGTCCTTCGCATGCGGCGCGACCGCGAAACTCGCGTGCCCCGCGCCGCAGCCCATGTCGAGCACCGTCGCGCCCGGCGTCGCGGCAATCGACTCGGCCAGCATTCGCAGATCGGCGCCGGTTGCATGGGTTTGACTCGTCAAATACGCGGCGGCGGTCGAGCCGAAGGCGTCGGCGACCTGATCGTGATGCTTCATGGGGAGGCTCCGGTTATTGGTTGGAAACTGCGGATTGGAAACAGCGCCACACGCGCTCCGGCAGGCGATTTGCCGTTCCAGCCGCTACAATAGGGCCCGCCGTGTACCAGTACAAGTTGAGCAAGTATTCTGGTATATCTATTACTACCCCAAACCCACGCCCCACTCACCACCCGATCAGCATGACCACGCCGTCTTCCGCCGACCACCCGCCGCCACTCGACGCCACCCCGGCCCGCGCGCTCGGCGACTTCATCCGCGCGCATCGCGAACGGCTCTCGCCGCAAGCGGTCGGCCTGCCACCCGGGCCGCGCCGCCGCACGCCGGGCTTGCGGCGCGAGGAAGTCGCGCAGCTGTGCGGTGTGAGTCCGACCTGGTACACGTGGATCGAGCAAGGCCGCCCGGTGTCGGCATCCGCCGATGCGCTCGCGCGCATCGCCGTTGCGCTGCAACTGTCGCGCGCCGAGCGGGCTTATCTGTTCGAACTGGCCGCGCAGCGCGACCCGGCCGAGCCCGACCCGGCCGCCGCCGACGCGCCCGCTACCCTGCTGGAAACGGTGCAACTCGTGAACGCGCCGGCCTACGTGCTCGACCGGCAATGGACCGCGCTCGCGTGGAACGAGCGTGCCGCCGATCTGTTCGTCGGCTGGCTGGACGGCGCGCACGACCGCAATCTGCTGCGCTACACCTTCACCGAGCCGGCCGCGCGCGCGTTGATCGTCGACTGGGAAACGCGGGCGCGGCGGCTCGCCGCCGAATTCCGCGCCGACTCGATCCGCCATCTGAGCGACGCGCCCACGCGCGCGCTGATCGACTCCCTGACCACCGCAAGCGACGCGTTCACGCGCTTCTGGGCGTCGCAGGATGTGGGCGGCCGCGAGGGCGGGCGGCGCGAGTTCAACCATCCGCGCGATGGGCGCATCGTCTACGATCAGATCACCTTCAAACCCGCGCACCGCGAGGATCTGAAGCTGGTGGTGCTGGTGCGTGAATAGCGGCGAGGCGTCTTGAACGCCCACCGCCAGTGTTAAAATCCCTGTCTTTCCTCGCTTCGGCGGCACCTTTGCACGGTACGTGACGTGCATGACGCGCCGTCAGCCTGTTCACCGCTCGCTCAACTGCCGCTTAACTGCCCAACACCATGACGTCCCAACTGCACAAAAAAAGCGAAGCCTGGTCGGCTCGCTTCTCGGAGCCGATGTCGGAGCTCGTCAAACGCTACACGTCGTCGGTTTTCTTCGACAAGCGTCTGGCGCTCGTCGATATCGAAGGGTCGCTCGCGCACGCCTCGATGCTGGCCGCGCAGAAGATCATCGCCGCCGACGACCTCGCCGCGATCCAACGCGGCATGGCGCAGATCAAGGGTGAAATCGAACGCGGCGAGTTCGAGTGGCAACTCGATCTGGAAGACGTGCACCTGAACATCGAAGCGCGCCTGACCGCGCTGATCGGCGATGCGGGCAAGCGCCTGCACACGGGCCGCTCGCGTAACGACCAGGTCGCGACCGACATCCGCTTGTGGCTGCGCGGCGAGATCGACCGCATCGGCGGCTTGCTGACCGAGCTGCGCAGCGCGCTGCTCGAGATGGCGGAGAAGAACGCGTCGACCATCATGCCGGGCTTCACGCACCTGCAAGTCGCGCAGCCGGTCACGTTCGGCCATCACCTGCTCGCCTACGTCGAAATGTTTTCGCGCGACGCCGAGCGCATGCTCGATTGCCGCAAGCGCGTGAACCGCCTGCCGCTCGGCGCGGCGGCGCTCGCCGGCACCAGCTATCCGATCGACCGTCACGCGGTGGCGAAGACGCTCGGCTTCGACGGCATCTGCGCGAACTCGCTGGATGCGGTCTCCGACCGTGACTTCGCGATCGAATTCACGGCGGCGTCGGCGCTCGTCATGACGCACGTGTCGCGCTTCTCGGAAGAACTCGTGCTGTGGATGAGCCCGCGCGTCGGCTTCATCGATCTGGCCGACCGTTTCTGCACCGGTTCGTCGATCATGCCGCAGAAGAAGAACCCGGACGTGCCCGAACTTGCACGCGGCAAGACGGGTCGAGTGAACGGCCATCTGATGGCGCTGCTCACGCTGATGAAAGGCCAGCCGCTCGCGTACAACAAGGACAATCAGGAAGACAAGGAACCGCTATTCGACACCGTCGATACGGTGGCCGATACGCTGCGCATCTTCGCTGAAATGGTCGCCGGTATTTCGGTGAAGCCGCAAGCGATGCGCGATGCCGCGTTGCAAGGCTTCTCGACGGCCACCGATCTGGCCGACTACCTGGTCAAGCGCGGCCTGCCGTTCCGCGACGCGCACGAAGCGGTCGCGCTGGCTGTGCGCATCTGCGCGGATCGCGGCTGCGATCTGGCGGACCTGACGCTCGAAGAAATGCGCGCCGAACTGCCGAACGTCGCGCATCTGATCGGCGAGGACGTGTTCTCGTATCTGACGCTCGAAGGCTCGGTCGCGAGTCGCAATCATCCGGGCGGCACCGCGCCGGAGCAGGTGCTCGCGGCGGTGAAGGCAGCACGTGAGGCGTTGAAGTAACGAAAGTGGCAGGCGGCGCGGCAGGTTAGCGAGCGCCGCTTACCGTTTGCATTGCGCATGCTTGAGAAAGGCGGACCCGTCAGCGGGTTCGCCTTTTTTATTTAGCGGGCCGGGTCGCACTTCCTATGCAAACGCGCCGCCGCGCAAAAAAATAAAGCCCGCACGAAGCGGGCTAAAAAAGACTTCCACCGATGCCTCCCGAAGGAGGCCATCGAAGTGTAGGCGCGTTCCGGCCGCCAACCAACCCGCCTCATATTTCCGGCTATTACACGCAAGCGCGGCGAGACGTCGAGGCCCGTTGCGGGCGAACGCCAATTGCATCCTGTCGGATTTTGACTACCATCAAATCAGGTCCTCTCCGCGCTTCTCGCCGACCATGCTCACCCGCTCGCGTCACCTTCTCCGCCTGACCGGACGCTGCGCGGCCTGCATGGAGGCGGCGCCATCGCGCACCCAGCGGGCGCTGCTCACCATGGCGCTGGCCGCCGCCGTGGCCGGCTGCACGATCACGCTGCCGTCGCACGAGCCCGCAGTCAATACGCCGATGGCCGCAATCAACAGCGCGACGCTCGATCAGTATCGCGAGGCGGTCGCGCGTCGGATCACCGACCGCAATCCTTCGTACGTGTTGCGCGGCACGCCGCAGGCGATGCTGCGCTCGCTGGTGGTGGTGTCGTTCACGGTGGATCGCAACGGGCACATCGTCGAGTCGTCGGTGTACCGCACCAATGGGGATGACGAAACCGAGAGCACCGCGCTCGCCACGCTGCGGCGCGCCGCCCCGCTGCCGCAACCGCCCGGCAAGCTGCTGAACGGGCGCGGCCAGCTCGAACTGTTCGAAGACTGGCTGTTCAACGACGACGGCAAGTTCCAGTTGCGCGAGCTTGCATCGCCGCAAGCGCAGACGATCGATTGAAGGCGGGTGGCTTTGCGGCGCGCGTCGCGACGGTGCGCGTCAGACCGACGTCGTAACCACTGCATCGCGGCCTGGCAACCGCCTCGCCACGATCCCACCTCACACGGCGCTCCTTAAGCCGCCATTGCTGCTCGACACCCGCGCTCGCTATAATTTTCCGATTCCCTGCGCCGGAGCCTTCCGGCATGGCTCACGCCGCCCGCCTACCCGCCGGCACGGCGCGACGCCCGATTGCAGCGCCGCAGCGCCATCCGCGCGCGCCGTCTGCCTGATGCGCGATGCACACGACGTCTGATGCTCAGGTTTAACGCCCGATGGCTCTTACCGGGCAGTCAGCGCGTCGTGCCGCACCGGCCGCCTCGTCATCCGCACGCGTCATGCAACCCACCTGGTTATTCCCCTGGTATGGCCACTGTCGCGCGCGACCTGCGGGGGCTGCCGTTGTAAGCTGTTGCTTCATCGCCCGCGCCGCACGTGGCTTTACTCAGCCAGCGAACGGCGCCGGGCTGGCGAACCCCAAAATGATGCTGCCCGGCACGCGCCGTCGAGTTTCGACGTACTGCGACGCACGGCACCCCGGCGGCCCTACGACACCTGGAGACCCTGCATGTCCACATCGCCGATTTCCTCGGCCCAGCCCAACGCAAGCGGGCAGAACAGCAGCGCGCGGATCATCTTCGCGAGCTTCATCGGCACCGCGATCGAGTTCTACGATTTCTACGTCTATGCGACCGCTGCGGCGCTCGTCATCGGACCGGTGTTTTTCCCGCACAGTTCGACGACCGCTCAGGCCTTGTCGGCCTTCGTCACGTTCGGCATCGCGTTCATCGCGCGGCCGATCGGCTCGTTCCTGTTCGGCCACTTCGGTGACCGGATCGGCCGTAAATCGACGCTGGTCGCGTCGCTGCTGGTGATGGGCCTGTCGACCACGCTGATCGGCTTCGTGCCGGGCTACGACTCGATCGGCAGCCTCGCGCCGATCCTGCTGTGCGTGCTGCGCTTCGGCCAAGGTATCGGCCTCGGCGGCGAATGGGGCGGCGCAGCATTGCTCGCCACCGAAAACGCGCCGGCCGGCAAGCGTGGCTGGTTCGGCATGTTCCCGCAGCTCGGCCCGTCGATCGGCTTTCTCGCGTCCAACGGGCTGTTCTTCGCACTGGCCACGTCGTTGAGCGACGAGCAGTTCCGCAGCTGGGGCTGGCGCGTGCCGTTCATCGTCAGCTCGGTGCTGGTCGTGCTCGGCCTGTACGTGCGTCTGAAGATCGCCGAGACGCCGGCCTTCCAGGCCGCCATCGAGCGCAAGGAACGCGTCAAGGTGCCGATCGCCACGCTGCTGTCGCAACACTGGGTGCCGACTGTGCTCGGCGCGCTCGCGATGGTGGTTTGCTACACGCTGTTTTACAACGCGACCACGTTCTCGCTGTCGTATGGCGTGTCGGTGCTGCATGTTCCACGGCAGACCTTCCTCGGCCTGCTGTGCATCGCGGTGGTGTTCATGGCGCTCGCCACGCCGCTGTCGGCGCGTGCGAGCGATCGCTTCGGGCGCAAGCCGGTGCTGATCGTCGGCATCATCGCGGCGATTCTGTCGGGCTTCACGATGGCGCCGCTGCTCGGCAGCGGAGAAACGCCGCTGGTGCTGCTGTTTCTCGTGATCCAGCTGTTCCTGATGGGCGTGACCTTCGCGCCAATGGGCGCGCTGCTGCCGGAGCTGTTTCCGACCAACGTGCGCTATACCGGCGCGGGCGTCGCGTACAACCTGGGCGGGATTCTCGGCGCCTCGGTCGCGCCGTATATCGCCCAGGTGCTGTCCGCGCACGGCGGGTTGCCGTGGGTCGGCATGTATGTGTCGGCGGCTGCCGCGGTCAGCCTGATCGGCGTGCTGTGCATGCGCGAAACGCGCGACGCGCGCCTGATGTAATGCCGTAGACGGCATCGGCGCGCGGCTCCTCTGCCGATGCCTCAAATGCAACGCCGCCCGGCGCGTGATGAACGCGCCGCGGCGGCGGCCGTTGCCCCTTCCGCTCAAGCTTCGCTTTCGTTCTGCTTACCGGGCATTCGCTGGGTAAATCCTTGCCTTGCGCGCCTTTTTGACTTGCCTATACTCAGCTTGAATAACCCTAAGGCAAGCAGGGAGGCTCGGATGAACATTCATCTCCACAGCTCGGATATCGTGATGATCATCGCGCTCGCACTGCTCGGTGCGCTGCTGCTCGCGTTGCGTTTTCGTCCGGCGACATGGAAGGGCATCGTCGTCGAAGCGGTGGCGGCGAACGCGGCTGCCATTGCCGCGGTAGTCGCGTTCGAAATGCTGATGGCTTGAGCGGCGTACCGGTGGTGGCTTATCGGTAGTAATAGCCGCCGTGATGGTAGTAGCCGCCGCCGTAGTAGCCCGGTGCCGGGGCAACGATGCAGCCGCCGAGTGCCGTTGCGAGGAGCGTGCCGGCGGCGAGGGTCAAGATCAAGCGTTTCATGTTGTTCTCCATCGAGTCGAGATTCATTCGAGCCAAATCCCCGAATGACCCGATTGGACACGACGCCGACCCGCAGGAACGTTGCGATTTGTAAGGGAACATCACCACCTCGTTACATGATCGGTGCGGGACGCTCGCTCGTTTCGAGGCATGGGAGGATCGGTTCACGTCGGCGGAAAACAGCGCCTATACTGCGGTGAACGTTGTTCATGAAGTGCGCGCCCTGCCGGCGCGGCCAGGCGGCTCAAGACGTTGCGCGTGGGCACGAGGTTTGCACTGTGGCGCACGCCAGGCTGAAGCCGCGGGCGGTGCGAATACGGCCTCGTTCAGGCAATGTGGCATTCAACGAAAAGCGACAGATTTAACAGGCGTGTAATGTGTGAAGAGCGGTGCGAGGAGCGGTGCGAGGAGCGCCGCGAATCTCACACTGATCGACTTTGAGATCGGAACGTGAGCCGCAACGCAGCTTCGTGCAGCCAATGCAGTCCAGATTTTTTGCAACGATTTCCTCTCCGCCCGCTGTTCCCCGACGCGGGCGTTTTCGGAGGCGTTACGTGGCAGCGCCTGTTTGATTGGGCGGATGCGCGTCACGCCTCTTTTCTTTTTGAGCAAACGATTGCGCATCGGCAAGACGCCACGGCGCCACGATCACGCGATGGCTGAACGCGGCTCGTTGGCATGCTCATGAGGCGTGCCATGCACGTAGTCGATCGCGTCGAGTGCAGCGCTGACCGGCGGCACGGAATGGCCATCGCCAATCGAGATCGAGCGATTCGGCGATTCGACGCCGCAATGCGACGGCGACGTCGCCACGAAGATCATCACGGTGCGTTTCTGCAACGCATGAGCAAGGTGCACGAAGCCCGTATCGGTGCCGACCACCAGCGCGCATGCGTCGATCATCTGCGCGATTTCGGTCACGCTCATCTTCGGCAGCACGCTCGCGCCCGGCACCTGCGCGGCAATCTTCTCCGCCTCGGCGCGCTCCGCGTCCGAGCCCCACGGCAAGACCACGCGAAAGCCGCGTCCCGCGAGTTCGAGGCCGACTTCGACCCAATGACTCAGCGGCCACTTCTTGTCGTCTTTGGAAGTAGCGTGGAAAAACGCCGCGACCGGCGCACTGCCGGAGGCAAAGGGCGGCTTGGCCGGTTCGGGCAGGCGCAGGTTGTAGACAGGCGGGCCCTTCACCTCGTAGTCGAGCGCCTCGCCGGCGCTGATGCGCATGCCATGCCATGCATTGCCCTGCGGGCGCGGGCCGAATCGTCCGGTGTACGCGAAGGCGGCGCCCCGCTCGCCCAGATCCTGGGACTGATAGCCGATGCGCCGCGACGAGCGCGCGAGGAACGCGATGATCGCGCTCTTGTAGACGCCGTGAATGTCGATGATGAAATCGTAGCGATACGCGCGCAACTCGGCGATGGACGCCCAGATCGCCTTGAGGTCGCTCCAGTTGCGCGCTTTCTTGAAACGGCGCAACGGCGCGCACAGCACGCGGTCCACGCTTTCGCTCCAGTGCACGAGTTCGGCGAAAGCCTCGTCTGCCGCCCAATCGACCTGAACGCCCGGAAACGCGCGCTTGATATCGGCGACCACCGGCAGGGCCTGCACGATATCGCCGAGTGAGGTGACCTTGACGATGAGGACTCGCTTCATTGAAGACCTGTTAGTTGTTCAAAAATCACACCATTTTAGCCGACGATTGAAATTTCTTTTCCAATTCGCCTTGGTGCGCGCGCCGCAGTCGCAATACCGCGCATTACATCGCGCGCCTGGGAGCGGCGATTCTGCGGCATTTCAAAAAAACTTTCCTACGCGTTTGCACGCGCGAGGCGCTCTATACTTTACGCTTTTGCGCCGGCCCGCCATGCCCAAGCTCTTCGCTCTGCATCCTTCCGTCGTCCTGCGCCGCGCGAGGCGCCTCTGGCGCCAGTACGGCATTTTCTGGCTCGGTGCGATCGCCGTCGGCCTGATTGCGGTGCTGTATGCCCGCCTGATCGATTGGGGCTACGCCGAATTCCGCACCTTGCAGCAAGGGCACGCATGGGCGCCGCTCATCGTCACGCCCGCGGTCGCGGCGCTCGCTGTCTGGCTCACGCGCACCTTCTTTCGCGGCGCCGAGGGCAGCGGCATTCCGCAAGTGATCGCCACGCTGCATTCGAAACCCGGTCCATACGGCGAGCGGCTGCTGTCGTTCCGGATTCTGTTCGGCAAGATCGCCGTGTCGTTTCTGGGGATTCTGGGCGGCTTCACCATCGGCCGTGAAGGACCGACCGTGCAGGTCGGCGCGGCGCTCATGTTCAATCTGCGGCGGCTCTATCCACGCTCGAATGCGCAGATCGAGCGGCAACTGGTGCTGGCCGGCGCGGCCGCGGGCTTGTCCGCGGCATTCAATACGCCGCTCGCCGGCATCGTGTTCGCCATCGAGGAACTCACGCGCAGCTTCGAGGCACGCGCGAGCGGCGTGCTGATTACGGCGATCATCATCGCCGGCGTGGTCGCGCTTGGGTTGAACGGCAACTACACGTATTTCGGCACCATCCAGATTGGCGTGCACTTCCCCGACCTGCTCGCGCTCGCGGTGCTGCTGACCGCGGTCGTCACCGGTATCGCAGGCGGCACGTTCGGCTGGCTGCTGTTGAACACCGCGCGCTGGATTCCCGCCCCGCTGCGTCAATTGCACGGCGAACGGCCGGTCGTGTTCGCGGCGTTGTGCGGTTTCACGATCGCGGTGGTCGGGCTGATTTCGGGCGGCACGACCTTCGGCAGCGGTTATGCGGAAGCGCGCGGATTGCTCGACGGCCATGAGCGCTTGTCGGTCTTCTATCCGTTCCTGAAGATGATCGCGATGATCGGCTCATACCTGCCCGGCATTCCGGGCGGTATCTTCGCGCCGTCGCTGTCGATCGGCGCGGGCTTCGGCAATCTGCTGCACATGGTGTTCGACTCGATGCAGTTGCCGATGCTGATCGCGCTCGCGATGGTCGGTTATCTCGCCGCCGTCACGCAGTCGCCGATTACGTCGTTCGTGATCGTGATGGAGATGATCGACGGCCACGCGCTGGTGATTTCGCTGATGGCCACCGCGTTGATCGCGAGCCGTGTATCGCGCCTGTTCGCGCCGCCGCTGTACGAGTCGCTGGCGCAACGTTATATGGCGCCATTGCCGCAGCCGATGCCCGCACCAACGCCCGAAGTGCCCGAGGTGCCCGAGCCGGCGACGGAGCCGGTCGACGGCGAGCCGCCTGCCGAAGACGGCGCCGACACGCCGCGTCAGTAAACGACGACGCGCGGCGCATGCACATACAACGGCCGCACCGGCACGATGACACACCCGGCCAGCATGACCGCAAGCGCGGCGAGCAGAAGCAGATTCTTTTTCATCACGTATTTCCCTGAAGACACGGGCGCGCGCTACGCGGCGCCCGTGTTGTCGAACTGGTGAAGGCGGCGCGACCGATATCGAACACGCCGCGCGTGGCCGAACATTGTCGCGTTAGGCCCAGTGCCCCTGGACCCAGCGGTAGTTCGGACCATGCGAGACCCAGTGGCCCGGCACCCAGTGATAGCCGACGCGTTCGGCCTGCCAGTGGCCCGCGACCCAGACGTAGCGGCCATGATCCCAGCGCCAGTGACCGTGATCCCACACGTAGCCGGCACGCGCCGCGGGCACGGCTTCGTCACGCACAGGCGGCGGCGCGGACGGCGCGATCACGACCACTTCCGCAGCCGACGCGGACGCCACAGCGGCGGCACCGGCCGCGATCAACACGGTATGGGCAAGCAGCAAGCGAAAGGTTCTGTTCATGATTTCCCTCTGTGATTGAACACCGGATACGGCGTTACCCGTTTAATGCACGAGGGCTGCGACTGGCTGACGATGGGCGTGTAACGGCACACGCTGAAGTGCAACGGTTTATTTCGACGCAAGGACCGCGCATGGGGAAGCGTCATGACAGGCGTGCGCGACGCTGAGGGACGCGACTCGGCGCAGTGACGCAGCGAGACCCGCGACAGCTCGAAGAAAACGAGAGAGGGAAATGAAACTGCAAGGAAGCGACTGAGAAGCCGCGCACTTAATCACGCAGCGCACACCGCACGGCATCGCGTCATCTCAACGCAACACCGCGCGGCATACATCGGCCAAAACCAGCCGCAGAACAGAACCGCTTCCGGCCGATCAGGCCTGCGGTATTTCGATCTTGACCTCGAGCACTTCGAGATCGTCCTGACGCTCGAGACTCACGCGAATATCGTCATCGGAAATCTTCACGTACTTCGAAATCACGGCTACCAGTTCACGTTGCAACGCAGGCAGATAATCGGCGGGCGCATGGCCGCCGGCGCGCTCATGCGCGATGATCAACTGCAGGCGTTCCTTCGCTACCGACGCGGACTTCTTTTTCTCGCCCAGCAAAAACGAAAGAATCGACATGACGTGCGCTCCCCTTACTTGGTGCCGAAGAGGCGCTGCAGCAGCCCGGGCTTCTGGTAATCGGTAAAGCGAAGCGACTTCTGCTCGCCGAGAAAACGCGACACGACGTCCTTATAGGCTTCGGCCACATCGGTGCCGTCCAGATGCACGGCGGGCAGACCCTGGTTCGACGCGTGCAGCACCGCTTCCGATTCCGGAATCACGCCGATCAGATCGATGCGCAGGATTTCCTGGATGTCGGTGAGCGACAGCATTTCGCCTTCGCTGACGCGCTTCGGGTTGTAGCGGGTAATCAGCAGGTGTTCCTTGATCGGCTCCTTGCTTTCGATCGCGCGCTTGGTCTTCGACGACAGGATGCCGAGAATGCGGTCCGAGTCGCGTACCGACGACACTTCCGGATTGGTCACGATCAGCGCTTCGTCGGCGAAGTGCATCGCCAGCAGCGCGCCCGATTCGATACCGGCCGGCGAATCGCAGACGATGTATTCGAAGTCCATCGCGATCAGGTCGTTGATGACCTTCTCGACGCCTTCCATCGTCAGCGCGTCCTTATCGCGTGTCTGCGAGGCCGGCAGGATGAACAGGTTCTCGCACTTCTTGTCCTTGATCAGCGCCTGGTTCAGGTTGGCTTCGCCCTGGATCACGTTGATCAGGTCGTACACCACACGGCGCTCACAGCCCATGATGAGATCGAGGTTACGCAGGCCGACGTCGAAGTCGATCACGGCGGTTTTGCTGCCACGCAGTGCGAGGGCCGATGCAAAGCTCGCGCTCGTGGTCGTCTTGCCCACGCCACCCTTGCCCGAAGTCACCACAATGATTTTTGCCATTACCCTTACCTTGTGTTCGTCAAATTCATCAATTATGTGCGGCCATATTTGCCGTGAAACGCCGCGCGCCGGATTCGTTCAGCGCCGCACCCGTTTCCCGACGCTTACGTGAGCCGCAGCGGTTCGATCATCAGTTTTTCTTCTTCGAGCCAGATCTGCACCGGCTTGCCGAGTACATCGGACGGCAGCGGGTTCTCGGTCGTTCGATAGATGCCCGCGATCGAGATGAGTTCCGGTTCGAGACACGTGCAGAAAATGCGCGCGTCGTGATTGCCCTGCACGCCGGCCAATGCCCGGCCGCGCAACGGCGCGTAAATATGGATGTTGCCTTCCGCGATCACTTCCGCGCCGTAGCTCACGAGACCGAGCACGACGAGATCGCCCTTTGCGTAGATGCGCTGGCCTGAGCGCAACGGCTTCTCGACCACCATCGTTTGCGACGACGTGGCGAGGCGCACGGGTTCGGCCGCGACTGCCGGCTCGATCGCAGCGGGGGAGCCGGATTCGGGGACGTCGGGCGGAAGCAGGCTCGCTTGGGCCGGTACGTCTGCCGCCGGCGCGGCGCTGGTCGTGCCGGCCGCCGCGTCGGTGCCGCCTTCGTCGGCAGCCTTCGACACCGCGCCGCGACGATCGCGCGCTTCGAGCAACGGCAGCGCCGATTCCGCCGCCCACTTCTGCTGCGCGTTGGCGACCACGCCGACCGGACGCATGCGCACGCTGTCGAGCAGTTGCGCGATGTCGGCGAGCCGCACGCGTTCGTTGTCGGCGAGACGCCGCACGTCGATCGCGACGACGTCGTTAGCGAAAAACTCGGGGGTCGCCTCGAAGCGCCGGGTCAGCTCGGCACGCATGGCATCGAGGTCGGTGGTCTTGACCACGAACAGGAGCGTATCGACCGAGCCACTGCGGAGTTCGAAAAAGGGCGATTTCTTGGGCGACATAGCGTTCGGCAAAAAATTTTGCGTATTTTACAGGCGTCCACGCGCGCGGCCAGCTTTTTTGCCGGTGAATGCACGACCTCGACGAACCACCTCGATCGCGGCAACCACGCACAGGGCATTCAGGCCGCGCCATGGCCAACGATCGGGCCGCTCGCAAGACCGGCGAGCCGGCCACGATGGCTGGACTGACGCGGAAGGGAATCGAGCGGCAGACTGTTGCGCCGCTCGCGAGATCACTGCTGGAACGCCTGTGACGTGCTCGGCACGTGGCGCACCAGCAGACTTTCGACTTGCTCGGGCGCGCGTTCGACACGCCGGTGTTCGCCGGTCGGACCGAAGCCGAGCGCCTCGTAAAAGCGCATGGCGTTGCGGTTGGCGTCGGCGACCCACGCGTAGATTTCCGTCGCGCCTTCGCCGGCAAGCCAGTGGCCGGCCGTGTCGACCAGCAGTTCGCCGCCGCGCAGATGACGCACGGCCGGCGCCACCCACAACTCGCAGACGAACGCGCGGTGCGCCGCGGTGTCGTCGAAATGCGCTTCGATCAGGCCGGCCGGATGGCCTTCGGTGTAGAGGATGAACGTGGCGACGGAGAACGAAACCGCGCGCTCCGCGGCGGAGGTGTCAAAACTGGCTGCATCGGCCGACAACGCGTCTTCGAGCGTCGCGCCGAAGGCATAGGGCGCCTCCCGTAGCGACGCAGTACGGAGTTCGCGAAAAACGGCGCCCTGTTCAGCGGCGATACGGCGAACGGTCAATGACGGACTCATGCAGACGAAAACCCCTTGAAACCCTAAGGCGTAGCTTTAACCGAACCGGCGCGCGAGTCAAATCATTATTGACCGGACCGCGCCATCGCTCGACGTATTCGCACGCGGCACGCACAAAGCCACGGCATGCCATGCCGGCGGCACAGGCCGCTAGCTGCAAGCAGCCAGGTGTTGCGCGCGCAGCGTGCTCACGGCGCTTCGTAGCTACCGGTGCCATCCGGCCACGGCGTCAGCAGTTCATAACCGTCGTCGGTGACGGCGACCATGTGCTCCCATTGCGCGGACAGCGAGCGGTCTTTCGTGACCACCGTCCAGCCGTCGCGTTGCACGCTGGTGCCGGCGCGGCCCGCGTTGATCATCGGCTCGATCGTGAAGACCATGCCTAGCTTCAGGCGCACGCCCTGCCCCGGCTGGCCATAATGCAGCACCTGCGGGTCTTCGTGATAGACCTTGCCGATGCCATGCCCGCAGTAGTCGCGCACGATCGAGAAGCCGTCGCGCTGCGCGACTTTCTGGATTGCGTAGCCGACGTCGCCGAGCGTCGCGCCCGGCTTCACTTCACGGATGCCGGCGAGCATCGCCTCGTAGGTCGTGTCGATCAGTTGGCGCGCCACCGTGCTCGGCTGACCCACGCAATACATGCGGCTGGTGTCGCCGAAGTAGCCGTCCTTGATGATCGCGACGTCGATGTTGATGATGTCGCCGTCCTTCAGAATCTCGCCGCGATTCGGGATGCCGTGGCACACCACCTGGTTGACCGAGGTGCACACGGTCTTGGGAAACCCCAGATAGCCGACATTGGCCGGAATCGACTTTTGCGTGTTGACGATGTAGTCGTTGCACAGCGCGTCGAGTTCGTCGGTGGAGACGCCGGCCTTGACGTGCTCGCCGATCATCGCCAGCACGTCGGCCGCGAGGCGGCCGGAAATGCGCAGTTTGGCGATGTCGTCGGGAGTCTTGTAAGTAATGGCCATGAATTCAATCGATGTGAGTCGGATGGGGTTCGAGGTTCGGCGCGGGACGCCAGGCCGCCGCAAGCGGCACGGCAAAAGCAGGCTCACGCCGACAACCGATCGGCCAATTGTACAGAGGATCGCCGCCCGAGCCGGGCAAAATGGGCTGAACGGGCCAGTCGGGCGATTTTGCGTTGGTGGTGGACGGCATGTGAAATGCCTCGCGCTCGCCCGCCCGCGCTTCGCGCAACGAGTCTCGCGGGCTGTCCGTCACCACGCCAATCGGCACACGCGGCGCTCGCCCACAGTGCCGGCACGAGAGCCGCGAGCGCGCGCATGTCAGTCGGCTTTCGCGATCACGAACTGCATCACGTCGGTGCGCCCTTCGTCGAAGCCCGCTTCGCAATACGCCAGATACAGCCGCCACGTGCGCACGAAAACCTCGTCGAAGCCTTGCGCGCGGATCGTGTGGAGCCGCGCTTCGAACGCGCCGCGCCGGCGGCGCAAGGTCTACGCGCAATCGCGGCCGAATGCCAGTGACGTGCACGCCACCAGCCTGGCGCGCCGCGTGCAGCGCCAAACCGCCCCAGCCGCAGCCGATTTCGAGAATCCGCATACCCGCGCTCAAATCGAGCGTATCGGTGATGCGTTGATACTTCGCACGCTGTGCATCGTCGAGCGAACATTGAAGATCGCCGTCGAACAGCGCGCTCGAATAGATGGACTGCCGTCCGCTTCTTCGATGCCCGCCGCCGCGAGCTGCGTGCGCATCCACGCGGCGAGATCGCTGCCGTCGCGCGGGCCGTGGTCACGCCGATAGAAACTGGGCCGCCGCCAACGGTCGATACCGAACAGCCACTGTCGAGCGATGCGAGACGGTCCAGATCGCAGCGCACGTAGAACACCAGATAAGTAAAGCGATGACGCTTCGGACGTAGCCGCTCGTGCATCACGCGGCCTCTCTGGAGCCACGCGGCGGGCGCGAGATTGGCGACGTTGGTGGCGACGCTGCCAGGCTGCTCGATGCGAGTGCGCTTCATAGCCTGGCCCATCCCGGCACTGCGTGGTGTCGGGGCCGGCGTATTCGCCCGCCACACCCCAGGCCTTCGCGAACTTGTATTCGACGCCGCCGCCGTCATGCAGGCGCGTGTGCGGCCAGGAGGCCGTCAAGCCAATGCGTACGTACGGCATGATGTTGCCGTTAATCGGGGTGCCGATCTGCAGGTCGAGGCCGCCGTCCTTCTTTGTCGTCGAGCCTCCGTGGAAGTCCGCGAATCCTTCGAAGCCGATCACGAAGTGGTCCACGTCGTCATTCACTTCGGCGACGAGGCCGGGGAAGTACGTCGCATGCGCCGACTCGGCGAACTGGCTGTGCGGTCCATGCACGCCCATGAACTTGAGCAGAATCGGATCCAACGCCTCCGAGTGCACCTGGGTCGCGCAAAGCAGCGAAACGAGCACGGGGGGGCGAGACGCTTCTTGATACTTGTCATCAAATGAATCGTGAGTGAAGCGGCGCCTGGTGCATAAGTGAATGCGGGCGAACGCTTTTGAGCGGACAACGCACTGCTGCGTGACGTCGCATCCAATTGCTTTTACGCAAGCAGCGTGGAGGATAGTTGCCGGCAACGGCCATCAAAAGGGGCTTTGTCCCAAAGCGCGGATTCGTTTGAGTGGGTGTTTCGCGTTCGAAATGGACAGGCCTGACGGGCGAGCACGTATTAGCGCGGAAGAGTGGAATGATTGAGGCGTGTGCGCGATTTCATGTCGTCGTTCAGCCTCGGCCGAATGCCATCCGGCGTCAGATACGCTCCTAAAGGCAGTCACAGGCCAACCGTTCAAATCACTGGTGGCGTTGCCGCCAGGGCCAGTGTCCCACCCAGCGAGTTGAAGCATTGAGTATCACAATGGCAACGAGCAGCGGCACCACCGCTAAGGATCTACACCCCTACTCAGCAAACAAATGGCACAAGAGTGGCTGAAGTCCGAACGTGAAGTGCTGCGCCGGATAGTGTCCGACGTGCAACACCTCGCCAATACGATCCATTTTGCGCTTGATTCCGCGTTTCCCTATCCAGAACACGCCTTTGGGCAGGATGTACTGGTCGGGATGAATGTAGCGCGTGAATTAGTTGGGCTTTCTCCAGGCAAAAAGCCCGGCGACGTTGATCTACTAGTAATTCCCGTCAGGGAAGTTCCCCTTTTTACTCACGCTATAGCGATCGAGGCAAAAATCGTGCGGCCGACGATTGCAAATCCGTCACGCAACGCCAATTCGATGGGACGAGAGCAAGCGCTGGGATTGCTCAACGATGGATTTCCTTTCGTAGCCCTTGTGCACATTTCACTACCAGAGCCACTGCCTTCTGAGCAATACCTTCGGATTCCAGTCATGTCGAATGAGCTGGATGAGAACGGTGATTTTCAGCATACCGGCGGATATGCTTTGGTGAATCCGTTCCCGCTTGCCAGCGCCCGCCGTCAGGAAGGACGCTTGAAAAGCCTCGCGCTTCCCAAAGAGATTGCCTTCAAATCGGTGGGATTCTCTCTTTCGGCCGATCAAAACGATTTTGATGGCTGCAACATGGGAGAGATGAGGCGGGGGTCGAGGAACCCTCACACGTCGCAGGAGCTAGTCGTCTCGTTAAGTCAGCTAGTGAATCAGCGGCGGGATATGTTCCGGCAAATCCATTGGTTTCGATGAATCTGCAAATAGCGCTGATGCTGATGCTTCAGACATTCAGGCGAAGCACTGACACTGCCGTGCCCCGCAAGGAATGATACGAAGCAAAGCACGCGAACGTTTTCGACTTCCCAAAGCAAAACCCCCGCAGAACTTCCGTTCTGCGGGGGTTTTAAATTTGGCGGAAAGGGTGAGATTCGAACTCACGGTACCCCTAAAGGTACACTGGATTTCGAGTCCAGCGCATTCGACCACTCTGCCACCTTTCCGTGTTTTCCAGCTCACAGCGATGAAGCTGCCTCGCCAGAACCAAGCGGGTCGTTGCTTGGGAGAGAAAGATTATAGAACAGCTAAATCCGTTTTCCAAGTCCCTCGTCAAAAAATTTTCAAAGAGGTTGGGCAACAAGGTGGCAACCGGCGGCGGAGCCTGGCCGCATCGCCGTAGCAAGCAGATCAGCCCGCCGGCACTTCCAGCCGTTCGACACCGCCGAGGTAAGGCCGCAATGCCGTCGGCACCGTGACCGAGCCATCGGCATTCTGGAAGTTCTCCAGCACGGCCACGAGCGTGCGTCCGACCGCCAGCCCCGAACCGTTCAGCGTATGCACCAGCTCCGGCTTGCCCTGGGCATTGCGATAACGCGCCTGCATCCGGCGAGCCTGGAACGACTCGGTGTTCGAGCAGCTCGAAATCTCGCGATAGGTGTTCTGCGCCGGCACCCACACTTCGAGGTCATAGGTCTTCGCGGCTGAGAAGCCCATATCGCCCGTGCACAACGTGATCACGCGATACGGCAGTTCCAGCTTCTGCAAAATCGCCTCGGCGTGGCCGACCATCTGCTCCAGCGCGTCATACGACGCTTCGGGCGCGACGATCTGCACCATCTCGACCTTGTCGAACTGATGCTGGCGGATCAGGCCGCGCGTGTCGCGGCCATACGAGCCCGCTTCCGAGCGGAAGCACGGTGAATGCGCGGTCAGTTTGATCGGCAACGCGTCCGCTTCGACGATGCTCTCGCGCACGGTGTTCGTCAGCGAAATTTCCGACGTGGAGATCAGATACTGCGTGACCGTGTTCTCGTCCCCGCCCTTCTCGACGCGGAACATGTCGTCGGCGAATTTCGGCAGTTGGCCGGTGCCGTACAGAATCTCCGGATTCACGATGTACGGCGTGTACACCTCGGTGTAGCCGTGCTGCTGTGTGTGCGTGTCGATCATGAACTGCGCGAGCGCGCGATGCAGCCGCGCAATCTGCCCGCGCAGCAGCGTGAAGCGCGCGCCCGACAGCTTCGCGCCGGTCTCGAAGTCGAGCCCGAGCGGCGTGCCGACGTCCACGTGATCCTTCACCTCGAAATCGAACTGGCGCGGCGTGCCCCAGCGGCGCACTTCGACATTGCCGGCTTCGTCGTCGCCGACCGGCACGCTTTCGTGCGCGAGGTTCGGCACGCCGAGCAGCAGGTCCGACAGACGCTTCTGGATATCGTCGAGCTTCGCCGCCGACGCCTTCATCTCGTCGCCGATGCCGCCGACTTCGGCCATCACCGCCGAGGTGTCCTCGCCCTTGCCTTTCATCGCGCCGATCTGCTTGGACAGGCTGTTGCGGCGCGCCTGCATTTCTTCGGTGCGGGTCTGGGTGTCGCGGCGTTCCGCTTCGAGCGCGGTGAACGCCGCCGCGTCGAAGGTATAGCCGCGGTCGGCGAGGCGCTTGGCGACGCCGTCGAGGTCTTTGCGCAGCAGCTGAATGTCGAGCATGGGATGGGACGGGTATTCGTTGTATGAACGTGGGATTTTAGCGCACCGGCGTGCGCGGCCGGTGCGTTCGATGGTCAACGCGCGCGGATTGAGGCACGGCGACCACGACGGCGCGACTCACGGCGCGACGCACGGCGCCGGAAAGACCGACAGGCCTCAGCCCTTCTTGCGCTTGTTCTCGCTGCGCCATTGCGCATCCAGTTCGGCCAGACGCGCCATCTTGTCGCCGATCTTGCCTTCGAGCCCGCGCGGCGTCGGCTCGTACCAGTGCGGATCGCGCATGTTCTCCGGCAGATAGGTCTCGCCTGCCGCATACGCATCGGGCTCGTCGTGCGCGTAGCGATACTCGTGGCCGTAGCCAAGCTCCTTCATCAGCCTGGTCGGCGCGTTGCGCAGATGCACCGGCACGCCGCGCGATTGATCCTTGCCGACGAAGCGGCGCGCTTCGTTGTACGCGTTGTACCCGGCGTTCGACTTCGGCGCGACCGCGAGATAGATGATCGCCTGCGCCAGCGCCAGCTCGCCTTCCGGCGTGCCGAGGCGCTCGTAGGTTTCGGCGGCGTCGAGCGCGATGCGCGCGGCGCGCGGGTCGGCGAGGCCGATGTCCTCCCACGCCATGCGCACGATGCGGCGTGCCAGATAACGCGGGTCCGCGCCGCCGTCGAGCATCCGGCAGAACCAGTACAACGCGCCGTCGGGACTGCTGCCGCGCACCGATTTATGCAGCGCGCTGATCTGGTCGTAGAATGCGTCGCCGCCTTTGTCGAAGCGGCGCAGGTTTTCCGCAAGCGCGCTGCCGAGCAATGCTCCGTCGATCTCCGTGGTCTTTTGCTGCGCGGCCGCGCGCGCGACGATTTCGAGGTTGTTCAGCAGCTTGCGGCCGTCGCCGTCGGCGGAACCGATCAGCGCGTCGCGTGCTTCGTCGGTGAACGTGAGGCCGCCGAGTTCCTGCTGCGCGCGCTCGAGCAGTTCACGCTGTTCTTCGTCGGTGAGACTCTTGAGCACGTACACCGCGGCCCGCGAGAGCAACGCGCTGTTCACCTCGAACGACGGATTCTCGGTCGTCGCGCCAACGAACACGAACAACCCCGACTCGACGTGCGGCAAGAACGCGTCTTGCTGGCTCTTGTTGAAGCGATGCACTTCGTCGACGAACACCAGCGTCTGATGGCCGTTCGCGCGATGGATCTGCGCGGTCTCGACGGCTTCGCGGATATCCTTCACGCCCGAGAGCACCGCCGACAACGCGATGAACTCGGCGTGAAACGCATCGGCCATGAGCCGCGCGAGCGTGGTTTTGCCGACGCCGGGCGGGCCCCAGAGGATCATCGAATGGGCTTCGCCGGATTCGAACGCGACCCGCAACGGCTTGTTCGGGCCAAGCAGGTGCTTCTGGCCGATCACTTCGTCGATATTGCGGGGCCGCAGGCGTTCGGCGAGCGGAACATTGGCACGGGTTTCTTCAAACATGACGTTTTGGGGATAATCTCGGCTTTTCCGGACGCGGTCCGTGGGAAGGCGGCGTGCTGCCGGATGAGCGCAAAGCCGGCACATGAAGGTGCGGGCAACGTCCCGCATTATGACAGTGACGGCGTGCGGACGAGGATCGCGCGGCGCGGCGGCATGACTTGGGCGGCAACGGCCGCCGGAAGTTAGGCCGTGAAAGCCGCAGCCGCGCACGCCACCATGGCCTAAAGGCAAATGCAAACATAAAACAGTACAAGCAACCCGGTAAACACGCCGCCAGGCGGCATGGCAAGCAACACCGCAACACCAACAGGGACACAACTACAGATGGCACAAGATCCACTTGCCGGCGACGCCGGTTCCACCTACGCGCCGCTCACGCCGGTGCCCGACGCGCGCCGCGCGTTCCGCACCGGCGACGCGTTCGCGCTCTGGTTCTCGCTCGGCATCGGCCTGCTGGTTGCGCAGGCCGGGGCGCTGCTGGTGCCGGGATTGTCGCTGCCGCACGCGCTGCTGGCGATCGTGATCGGCAGCGTGATCGGCGTCGTGCTGCTGGCGCTGGCCGGCGTGATCGGCACCGACACGGGGCTCGCGGCGATGTCGTCGTTGCGCCCGACGCTCGGCGTGCGCGGCGCGTCGGTGCCGGCTGTGCTGAACGCGGTGCAACTGGTCGGCTGGGGTTCGTTCGAAGTGATCGTGATGCGCGATTCCGCCGACGCCCTCGCCAAACAGTCGTTCGGCCTTTCAATGCCGCTGATCTGGACCGTCGTGTTCGGTCTGCTCGCGACGCTGCTGGCGATCAGCGGCCCGCTGTCGTTCGTGCGGCGCTTTCTGCGCAAGTGGGGCATCTGGCTGCTGCTCGCGGGCGCCGCATGGCTCACGTGGAATCTGCTCGCGCGCCACAACCTGGCCGAGCTGATGCGCCGTCCGGGCACCGGCGAGATGTCGTTCGGCGGCGCGATCGACCTGGTGGTGGCGATGCCGCTGTCGTGGCTGCCGCTGATCGCCGACTACACGCGCTTCGGCCGGCAACCCGGCGAGACGTTCCGCGGCACGCTGCTCGGCTACGGCATCGCGAACATCTGGTTCTACGCGCTGGGCGCGGTCTACGGCCTCACGGCCGGCGGCGGCGACGCGCTGCTGACCAACGCGCTGGCCCAGGCGGGCGGCGGCCTGGCGCTGCTGCTGATCCTGATCGACGAAATCGACAACGCGTTCGCCGACATCCACTCGGCCGCCGTCTCGACCGGCACGTTCTGGACGCGCGGCAGCGTGCCCTTGCTGTCGGCGGCGTTCGGCGCGCTGTGCACGCTGATCGCGCTGCTCGTGCCGATGGCGAAGTATCAGAACTTCCTGCTGCTGATCGGCTCGGTGTTCGCACCGCTGTTCGGCGTCGTGCTGATGGATCACTTCATCGTGCGCAAGCGCCGTATCGAGGCGGCCGTGCTCGCCGATGTGCGCGGCCGTTACGGCTTCTCGGGCGGATGGCATCTGAGCGCGTTCATCGCGTGGGCGATCGGCATCGCCTCGTATCAGCTGATCAACCAATGGCTGCCGAATCTCGGCGCGACCTTGCCGTCGCTCGTGATCGGCGCGGTGTGCTACTACGTGTTCGTGTCGGCGCGTAAGACGGCTTACGCCTGACGCATCGGGCGCGTTGTCCACGCGAGTCGCGCTGACGAAGAAAAAGCCTGCATTTGCAGGCTTTTTTTGCGCATGACGCTCCGTGCGTTCAGTTCACTTCAACGCGCGGCGGCCCGATACTCGACACCCGGCAGCACGCATAGCAATTCGAACGCGAGATTCGCGCCGAGCAGCGCGGTCGTGCCGAACGGATCATACGGCGGCGCCACCTCGACCAGATCGCAGCCGACGATGTTCAAACCGCGCGCGCCGCGAATGATCTCCAGTGCCTGCGGCACCGTCAGCCCCGCGATCTCCGGCGTGCCTGTGCCCGGCGCAAAAGCCGGATCGATCCCGTCGATGTCGAAGGTGATGTACACCGGGCCGTCGCCCATCCGCTCGCGAATGCGCGCCATCAGCGGCGCGAGCGACTGGTTCCAGCAGGCCTCCGCCTGCACGACCTCGAAGCCCTGATCGCGGCACCAGTCGAAGTCTTCCGCCGCATAACCGGTGCCGCGCAAGCCGATCTGCACGACCCGCTCGCAATCGAGCAGGCCCTCCTCCACCGCGCGGCGAAACGGCGTGCCGTGCGCGATCTTCTCGCCCATCATCGTGTCGTTGACGTCGGCGTGCGCGTCGACGTGAATCAGCCCGACCTTGCCGTGCTTGCGATGAATCGCGCGCAGGATCGGCAGCGCGATGGTGTGATCGCCGCCCAGCGTGATCGGCTTGCAGTCGTGCTGGAGGATTTCGTCGTACGCGGTTTCGATCCGCGCGATCGAATCATGCAGGTTGTATGGATTGATCGCGACGTCGCCGAGATCGGCCACGCGCAGCGAGTCGAACGGTGCCGCGCGGGTCGCCATGTTGTACGGGCGCAGCAGCACCGATTCGCTGCGGATCTGGCGCGGCCCGAAGCGCGCGCCCGTGCGGTTCGACGTGCCGAGATCGAACGGCACGCCGACGAAGCACGCGTCAAATCCGGCCGCCGAGCCGACGTTCGGCAGCCGCATCATCGTCGCGATGCCGCCGCAGCGGGGCATAGCGTTGCCGGACAGCGGCTGCGGCCGTTCGCCGGCTTCGGGGGAAATGAAGGAGGAAGTATTCATCGTGGCTCGGCAATGAAAGAGACGCGGCGCGGAAAATCTGCGGAAACCGGTCAAAACGCGGCATGAAAAGCACGTCTCACCGGAGGAACTCCGATTCTTGAGCCATTTCCCGCCAACTTAAATAGCGCCGGCGCACCCTTCACATCGATTTTCAGCGATGTATGCTGAAGCATGTTCTCCCAACTCACAGATCTCGACCTGCGGCTGATCCGCGTCTTTCTCGCCATCGTCGACGCGGGCGGGGTTTCGCCCGCCCAGGCGACGCTCAATATCGGCCAGTCGACCATCAGCACCCAGCTGGCGACGCTCGAAACGCGCCTCGGCTACCGCCTGTGCGAGCGCGGCCGCGGCGGCTTCAGTCTGACCGCGCGCGGCGAGCAGTTCATCGAGGCCGCCCGCGCACTGCTGTCGGCCGTCGACACCTTCGGCATGCAGGCGCGCAACGTGGGCCGCAAGCTGGTCGGCACGCTCGACATCGGCATGATCGGCCATACGCCGGTGTCGGCGAGCGCGCGCATCAGCGACGCGATCGGCCGCTTTCGCGCGCGCGATCAGTCGGTGCGTTTTTCGATTCTGGTGCGCTCGCCGGGCGAGCTGGAGGAGCTACTGCTCAATGGGCGGATTCAGATCGGCATCGGCTATTTCTGGCATCGCGTGCCGTCGCTCGAATACACCGAGGTGTTCGCCGAGGACCAGTTCGCCTACTGCGCGAAAGGTCACCCGCTGTTCGCGCAGGCGGGCGGCGTGTCACCCGAAGAGGCCGCGCAGCACGAATGGGCGTGGCGCAGTTATCCGTTGCCCGAAGCGGAGAGTTCGACCACGCCGCAGAACGTCACCGCGGTCGCGGACAACATGGAAGCCGTTGCGATGCTGGTGCTGTCATCGCAACACCTCGGTTATTTGCCGGGGCATTTCGCGGCGCCGTTCGTCGCGCAAGGGCTGCTCGCCGCGTTGAACCCGCTGCAGATGCGCTACCGCGTCGCGTTTCACATGGTCACGCGCACGCGTCAGCATCGGACGGAGATCGTCGAAGCGTTTATCGACGATATGAAAGCGGCGCATGCGCTACAAGTTCCGATGGGGGACGAGTAGCGCCTCCTCAAGCGCTCGTACTTGTGAGGCGCACCCTGAAATTGAAAAGCCGCGCCCGAGGAGCGCGGCTTTGTTGTTGCCTGCGTGCAAAGCTATGTCAATCAGCAAGCTTATCCGTTGATCACATCCGCGCCCTTCGGCACCGTGAACTTGAATGCATCGGCGGGCAGCGGCGGGTTCTTCTGGATGTTCGAGAACGTCAGCAGCGTCACATTGCCGAACACGTCGTGCAATTCCATCGCTTCGAGATTGCCGTCCTTGAAGCCGATGCCGACGCGTTGAAACTGCGTGTCCTTCGCCTTCGGCGTCAGTTCGAGCCAGTCGATGCCGGCCTTCACGCCTGCGTCGCGCAGCGTGAAGTTCTTGTCCAGATCGTTGCTGCCGAACAGGATCGCCGCCGGGCTCGCGCCTAGCGCGCCGCCGAGCGCGCGCACCGTCACCTGGTTCAGATCCTTGTCGTACACGTAGAGCTTGTCGCCGTCCGCCTGCAACAGTTGCGAGTAAGGCTTCTCGTATTGCCAGATGAACTTGCCGGGACGCGCGAACGTAAAGGTGCCGCTCGACGTGCCGGTCTTGCCCGCGCCGCCGGTGGACAGCGCGCCGCTCGCGCCCTGCGCCTTGCTCGGCGCGCGCACTTCCTGCTGCACGAAGGTGCCGTGCGCGGAGTGCACCTGCGCGACGAACGCCTTCAGTTGCTCGGTGCCGCTCGCGAATGCCTGCGACGCGACGAGCATCGATGCGCCGATCGCCACGCTGCCGACGCTACGCACGATAGTCCGCGCGAGTTGGCCGAAGCGGCTGGCTTGAGCACTCTGTCGAGTGCGCTGCTGCGCGAATAGCTGCATGTAGTTTTCTCCCTTGATTGAATTCGATGAGCGGGGGGCGAAGGGCGGTGAGGACGGCGATGGTCGCTGCCCGCTTCCAGTGGCAGGCCAGCACGCGTGGGCGAGCAGATCCGCGCGCGGCGCGTTGCCCGACACGTCGAGCGGTCGAGCTTGAACGCGCGTTGCAAACCTGTTGCAGCGAGCACTTGTCCACGGACCGGCTCGCTGCGCGATCGCGCCGTCCGCCTATTCCGCCTCCCGTGCCGGCGCCAGAATCTCGCGATTGCCGTTCGACGACATCGCCGACACCACGCCTGAGTTTTCCATCTGCTCGAGCAGACGCGCCGCCCGGTTGTAGCCGATGCGCAAATGCCGCTGCACCAGTGAGATCGACGCGCGACGGTTCTTCAGCACCACGTCGACCGCCTGGTCGTATAACGGGTCCGACTCGCCATCGGCAGATCCGGTTCCCGCCGAGCCTTCGTCGCCCTCGCCGGTCACGCCGCCTTCGAGAATGCCCTCGATGTAGTTCGGCTCGCCCTGCTCCTTGAGTTTGTCAACGACGCGGTGCACTTCTTCGTCCGAGACGAACGCGCCGTGCACCCGCACCGGCAAGCCGCTGCCCGGCGGCAGATAGAGCATGTCGCCCATGCCGAGCAGCGATTCCGCGCCCTGCTGGTCGAGAATGGTCCGCGAGTCGATCTTCGACGATACCTGGAAGGCCATCCGCGTCGGCACGTTGGCCTTGATCAGGCCGGTGATCACGTCGACCGACGGACGCTGCGTGGCGAGAATCAAATGGATGCCGGCCGCGCGCGCCTTCTGCGCGATCCGCGCGATCAGCTCTTCGACCTTCTTGCCGACCACCATCATCAGGTCGGCCAGTTCATCGATTACGACGACGATGTTCGGCAGGCGCGTGAGCGGCTCCGGCTCGTCCGGCGTGAGGCTGAACGGATTCGGCAGCTTCTCTTCGCGCTTGGCAGCTTCGTCGATCTTGTTGTTGTAGCCGGCGAGGTTGCGCACGCCGAGCTTGCTCATCAGCTTGTAGCGGCGCTCCATTTCGGCGACCGCCCAGTTCAGCGCGTGGCCGGCCTGGCGCATGTCCGTCACGACCGGACACAGCAGATGCGGAATACCTTCGTAGACGCTCATTTCGAGCATCTTCGGATCGATCAGGATCATGCGGACCTGTTCGGCGCTCGCCTTGTAGAGCAGCGACAGGATCATCGCGTTGATGCCCACCGATTTGCCCGAACCGGTGGTGCCCGCCACCAGCAGGTGCGGCATCTTCGCGAGGTCGGCGCATACCGGCTTGCCGCCGATGTCCTTGCCGAGACCCATGGTCAGCGGCGAGGCGGCGTCTGCATAGACCGCCGAGCCGAGAATCTCCGACAGGCTCACGGTCTGGCGGCGCTGGTTCGGCAACTCCAGCGCCATGAAGTTCTTGCCCGGAATCGTTTCGACCACGCGGATCGACACGAGCGACAGCGAGCGCGCGAGATCCTTCGCCAGATTGACGATCTGGCTGCCCTTCACGCCGGTGGCCGGTTCGATTTCATAGCGCGTGACGACCGGCCCCGGATAGGCGGCCACCACGCTCACCTCGACGCCGAAGTCCTTGAGCTTTTTCTCGATCAGACGCGACGTGAATTCCAGCGTGTCCGCGGAGATGGATTCCTGCGCGGCGGGCGCGGGGTCGAGCAGCGAAATGGGCGGCAACGTGGAGTCGCCCGGCAGGTCGGTGAAGAGCGGCACTTGCCGTTCCTTCTCGACGCGCTCCGATTTGGCCGGCGTGACGACCGGCGGCACGATCACGACCGGCTCGTGCTCCTCGATCCGCACACGGCCCTTCTCGACCTTGCCTTCGCGCTTCACCGCCGCCGCTTCGCCGAGCTTGCGGTCGCGGCCGGCCTCGCGGCGCAGCTTCGCGAAAGTCACCGCCGAAATGATCGACTCGCCGACTTTCTCCGACACCGACAGCCACGAGAAACGGAAATACAGCGACAAGCCGATTGCGAGCGCGATCAGCAACGCGAGCGTGCCGCCGGTAAAGCCCAGCGCATGCGACACCCCACGCGCGACGGCCTCGCCGACCACGCCGCCCGGCGCGCGCGGCAACTGCACTTTGAGCGACCACATGCGCAGCGCTTCGATGCCGTTGCACGCGAGCAGCACGAGCAGGAACGCGAACGCATCCGCGAGCCAGCTCACGCCGCGCGGCGCGTCGTCCTGCTCGTCTTCGTGACGCGTGATGCGCTTGTAGTTGCGGGAAATGTGGCGGCCGAGCAGCACGATCCACCAGTAGGCAGACAGGCCGAACAGCAGCAGCAGGATGTCCGAGGTCCACGCGCCGACGCGGCCCGCCCAGTTGGAGATATGGTCGACCTGCGCGGCGTGGGTCCAGCTCGGGTCGCGCCTGCTGTAGCTGACGAGCGCCATGAGCAGGAAGACGCCGAGCGCCACCTGCAGGATCCAGCGGATTTCGGTGAAAAGGCGCGACATGCGGTGCGGCAACGCCTGCGCGCTCGCGGAATAGGGAGCTTTTGCCATTGATCCTGTTGCGTGGGTAGCCGGTTGCCGACCGGAAGCGCGGCCAGAGCCACGCCCAGCGTGGCTTCGGGTCCGATCCCGGCGACCGGAAACGTCGATCCGGGCTATTGTAAACGCACTGTCCCGCGCAAGGCTGTAAATGACGGTAACTTGGCCAATTGGCCACAGAGCCGCACCCCGAATGGGCCACGGCGCTATCGCGGCGATCGGAAAGCTTCATGGAGCAGCCTCGCGCCCCGACCTTTATAATGCCGCACTGGCACCCATCTACAGTTACAGCTCAAGTCGCACGGCCTCGCATGGGCGAGCCCGGCGCCGTACAAGGATTCAATCATGCCCGCAACTTCAACGAAACACGCCAAGGTTCTGATTCTCGGTTCCGGCCCCGCCGGCTACACGGCTGCGGTCTACGCGGCGCGCGCCAATCTCGCGCCGGTGCTCGTCACGGGTCTGGCCCAGGGCGGCCAGCTGATGACCACGACCGACGTCGAAAACTGGCCCGCCGACGCCAACGGCGTGCAAGGCCCGGAACTGATGGCGCGCTTCCTGGAGCATGCAGAGCGCTTCAACACCGAAATCATTTTCGACCACATCCATACGGCCAAGCTGGATGAGAAGCCGATTCGCCTGATCGGCGATTCGGGCGAGTACACCTGCGACTCGCTGATCATCTCGACCGGCGCATCGGCGCAGTACCTCGGCCTGCCGTCCGAAGAAGCGTTCATGGGCAAAGGCGTGTCGGCTTGCGCGACCTGCGACGGCTTCTTCTACAAGCAGCAGCACGTGGCCGTGATCGGCGGCGGCAATACCGCGGTCGAAGAAGCGCTGTACCTGGCCGGCATCGCAAAGAAAGTGACCGTGATCCATCGCCGCGACAAGTTCCGCGCCGAGCCGATCCTGATCGACCGGCTGCTGGCGAAGGAAAAGGAAGGCGTCGTCGAGATCAAGTGGAACCACACGCTCGACGAAGTGACCGGCGACCAGTCCGGCGTGACCGGCCTGCGCATCAAGCACACGCAAACCGGCGAATCCACCGACATCGCACTGCAAGGCCTGTTCGTCGCGATCGGCCACAAGCCGAATACGGACATTTTCGCGGGCCAGCTGGAGATGAAGAACGGCTACATCATCACCAAGGGTGGTCTGAACGGTTTCGCGACCGCCACCAGCGTGCCGGGCGTGTTCGCCGCGGGCGACGTGCAGGACCACGTGTACCGTCAGGCGATCACCAGCGCGGGCACCGGCTGTATGGCGGCACTGGACGCGCAACGCTATCTGGAAACCATCAACGAGATGGCCGGCGAGCATGCGATGAGCCAGGAAGCCGAGCGTTAATCGGCGGCGCCGAACTGCGACGTTTGGCGCGACGGTAAAATAGCGGCTGGGCGTAACCCGGCCACTTGCTTCAGAGAAGGCCGCGGCTGAAAAGCCGGCGGCCTTTTTTGCGTTCAGGCGGGTGGGGTGGGGGTGGGTTTGCCTTGCGGGTATGCAAAGCTTTGCAATGCGGCAGCACCACCCTGTTTGCGTCGCGCCCCGGCGGCCCGATTTGCAGTGCATCCGCTGAGCGTCCATTCGTTGTCGAGCGCTTCACCGCACGCCAAGCTCACTACCCGTTTCGCAGCCCCTAAAAATACCGTCGCGCGACCGATCCACATTTTCTGCGTGTATTACCGATATGCCGAAGAATCAGCCCCATCCAAGCGAACCGAAGCGCGCGCGCGCCGTCGCCACGCCCGCGCCCGAGCCGGCCGCCCCCGCTGCCAAGCCGAAGCTCGATCCCGCCGCGGGTCTCGCCGGACTCGGCGCATTGCGCGACGCATTGAAGGTCGATACGCAACGCCGCGAGCGCGAACGCGCGGCGGCTGCGGCGGCGCAGCGCGAAGCCTCAGCGGATGCCGATCTGTTTCGCCGCGAGATCGGTTCGGTGGCCCCGCTCGTGTCTGCCCCGCGCGCGAGCTTGCCGCGCAATCCCCCGCCGCCGCTGCCGGTGCAAACCCTGCTCGACGAAGAAGCCGTCCTGCACGAAGCGATTTCCGACGAGTTCGACCCCGAAGTGCTGCTCGAAACCGACGAAACGCTTTCCTATTGCCGACCCGGCGTCAGCCAGGAAGTCGTGCGCAAACTGCGGCGCGGCGACTGGATCGTGCAGGCGCAAATCGACCTGCATGGGATGCGGCGCGACGAAGCGCGCGAGGCGCTTGCCGAGTTCATCCGCGAATCGGTGAAACGGGGCTTGCGCTGTTTGCGCGTGATTCACGGCAAAGGCCTGGGATCGATCGGCAAGGAGCCGGTGCTGAAGGGCAAGGTGCGCGCGTGGCTCGTGCAGAAGTCCGAGGTGATCGCGTTCTGTCAGGCGCGTGCGCACGACGGCGGCGCCGGCGCGGTGGTCGTGCTGCTGCAGCCGGGCGCGTTGCCGCCTCACGCCAAGCCCTGACGGAGTCACTGTGATCCATCCGAGGCTGACGCTGGCGCTGACCATCATGGAGGCGCTGGCTATTTTCGCGTACGCCATTTCCGGGTTCATCGAAGCCCGCAGCCGCCGGCTCGACGCGGTAGGCACCTTCCTCGTGGCGATCGCCACGGCGTTCGGCGGCGGCACGTTGCGCGACGTGCTGCTGGAGCGCCGGCCCTTCTACTGGGTCGAGCATCAGGCTTATCTGATCGCGATCTTCGTGATGGCCCTGTTCGCGCCCACGCTGTTGAAGATGACCTCGCGCCTGCTCTCCGAGCGGGTGCTGCTGGTGGCCGATGCCATCGGGCTGGGCCTGTTCAGTATCGCGGGCACGTCGATCGCGCACGACGCGCAAATGCCGTGGTTCACGTCGGTGATGATGGGCGTGCTCACGGGGGTGTTCGGCGGCGTGATCCGCGACGTGCTGTGCAACGAGGTGCCGCTGATCCTGCGCGATTCGCGGCCCTACGCGACCTGTGCGTTCGTCGGCTGCTGGCTGTACGTGTTGCTGGATTATGTGAACCTCGACACCGTGTATAGCGCGTTGATCGCGACCGCGTTTATTCTGCTCGCACGGCTGGTGACGTACCGGTTCGATGTGCGCTTGCCGCATTGAGCGCGAAACGGGATGGGCGTTCTGGCGTCGAGCGTGGCTGCGTAAGCAGCCGTTCGCGCAGTGAGTGGCGTTCGGCGCACCTGCGGTACTCACCGTGACGGGCGCAGCCGCGACGCCCACCGCACCGCAACCCTCGTCCATGACTGTCGATTTTCACCCGCGTCGTTCGTCGTGAGGTAAGCGGCCCTTTTGGCCGTCGCTGCGCCACGGCGCACCCTGCAACCGTCAAAGGTGACTGCGATGCCCCTGAAGCTTTATGCCCACCCGTTCTCTTCGTACTGCCAGAAGGCCCTGACGGCGCTTTACGAAAACCGCACACCGTTCGAGCTGCGCCTGCTGGCTCACGACGATCCGCCGATCATGGCGGAGTTCGCCGCGCTTTGGCCGATCAAGCGCTTTCCGGTGTTGGTGGACGGCGAGCGGACCGTGGTCGAGGCGAGCATCATCATCGAATATCTCGGCCTGTATCACCCGGGGCCTGTGCCGCTCTTGCCCGCCGACGCCCGCGCCGCGCTGGAAGTGCGCAGCATGGACCGCTTCTTCGACAACTACGTCTCGACGCCGCAGCAAAAGATCGTCTACGACCACATGCGCCCCGAGCCGGAGCGCGATCCGCGTGCGGTGGCCGACGCGCGGGCGATGCTCGACACCGCCTACGGCTGGCTCGACAAGGTGATGGCCGAACGCGAATGGGCCGCCGGCGACACCTTCAGCCTTGCCGACTGCGGCGCCGCACCGTTTCTCTTCTACGCCGACTGGACGCATCCGATCGATCCCGCCTTCGCGCATGTGCGGGCCTACCGTCAGCGGCTGCTGGCAAGGCCGTCGTTCGCACGCGCGGTCGACGAAGCGCGGCCGTATCGTCCGTTGTTTCCGCTCGGCGCGCCCGAGCGTGACTGACAGCGACTGAGCGGCACTCACGCACGCGAGCCTGCGCGCGCACCGGCGCAATCTGCCGTGCGCCGTGCGAGGCGGCCTGGCGCAACCCGCGAACAGGCTGCCTCGCCCGCCCATCCGGGGCCCTCGGCCGGAATCCGCCCCGACAGAGGCGCGCAACACCGCGCCCCCCCATCGCGACAACAATATTTCCACCCTGTAAACTCCACATCAAAAGCCACTTCCGGCCATCACTCATAAGGCACACCATGGACCGTTTCGAAGCGATGGAGATATTTACGCGTGTGGTCGAGGCGAACAGCTTCACCAAGGTATCCGAATCGCTCGACCTGCCCCGCGCCAAAGTCAGCCGCACGATCCAGGCGCTGGAGGAGC
This sequence comes from Paraburkholderia sp. TE9906, assembly GCF_056279605.1. Lineage (NCBI taxonomy): Bacteria > Pseudomonadati > Pseudomonadota > Betaproteobacteria > Burkholderiales > Burkholderiaceae > Paraburkholderia > Paraburkholderia sp. TE9906. The sequence goes on along the minus strand of NZ_JBWCCT010000002.1, from coordinate 564,861 downwards.
ACGTCGGCGTGCGCCTGCTGAATCGCTCGACGCGCCAGGTGAGCGTCACCGACGATGGCGCGGCGTTCTACGAGCGCTGCGTGCAGATCCTCGCCGAAGTCGCCGATGCCGAATCGTCGCTGTCGAACAAGCGCGAAAATCCGGCCGGCACGATCCGCGTCGATACGTCCGGCACGCTTGCCCGTGCACTGCTGCTGCCCGCGCTCGACGACTTCTACCGGCAATACCCGGAGATCGACGTGCGGCTCGGCCTCGCGGATCGCAACATCGATCTGATCCAGGACGGCGTGGATTGCGTGATCCGCATGGGCACGCCGGAGGAATCGAGCCTCGTCGCGAAACGCATCGGCGAGGCGCGCATCGTCACGTGCGCGTCGCCCGCCTATCTGGAGAAGTACGGCACGCCGACCACGCTCGAAGAACTCGCGGAACATCGCGCCGTCAACTACGTGTCCGCGCGCACCGGCCGGACCTTCCCGTTCGAATACCAGGTGGACGGCGAGATCGCCAAGGTAACGCTGAAAAGCGTGCTCGCGGTCAACGACGGTTCGGTCTACATCGGCGCGGGCGCCCTCGGCCACGGCATCATCCAGCCGTCGCGCTTCATGGTCGCCGACTTGATCAGGCAAGGCGCGCTGAAAGAGATCCTCACCAACTACACGAGCCCCGGCACACCGCTGTCGATCCTCTACGCGCACCGCCGCAATCTGAGTTCACGGCTGCGCGCGTTCATCGACTGGGTCAGCGAATTGTCGCGTAACAACCCGGACCTGCGCATCCCGGACGCGTGAGCCGCGACAAAGCAGGCGCCCAAAACAAAGCCCCATGCGTAACGAAACGCATGGGGCTTTTTTTAAAGCGTCAGACTACGCGGCGAAGCACTCGCCTCAGGCAATCCGCTCTTCGTTCGACGGATCGAACAGCACCGCCTTCGACGTATCGAACAGCAGCGTCGTGTTCGTCAGCGGCTGCGGATTCGACGCCGGGTGCACACGGCTCACGATGCGCTTGCCGTTGACCTGCGCGAACACCAGCGTGTCCGGGCCGGTCGGCTCGATCACGTCGACCTTCACTTCGATCGGCTGCAGTTGCGCGTTGTCGCCATGCGCGCCGCGCGCGTCGGTGATGCGCTCCGGGCGCAGGCCGAGAATCACTTCGCGGTCAACGTGCGACTTCACCTTCGCCGAGTCGAACGGCAGGTTCAGCACCTTGCGTGCAACACCCGTGTCCAGTTCAATGCCGACGCCCGCGCCCTGCTCCACCAGCTTGCCCTGGATGAAGTTCATCGGCGGCGCGCCGATGAAGCCGGCCACGAACAGATTCGACGGCGAGTCATAGATTTCCTGCGGCGCGCCGAACTGCTGCACGATACCGTCCTTCATCACCGCAATGCGGTCGCCGAGCGTCATTGCTTCAATCTGATCGTGCGTCACGTAGACGATCGTCGTGCCGAGGCGCTGATGCAGCAGCTTGATTTCCGAACGCATCTCGATACGCAGTTTCGCGTCGAGGTTCGACAGCGGCTCGTCGAACAGGAACATCACCGGATCGCGTGCGAGCGCGCGGCCCATCGCCACGCGCTGACGCTGGCCGCCGGACAACTGACCCGGCTTGCGGTCGAGCAGGTGCGTGATCTGCAGCGTGTTCGACACGCGATCGACGATCTGCGCCTGCTCCTGCTTCGGCACCTTGCGGATGTTCAGGCCGAACGAGATGTTCTCGCGCACCGTCATTGACGGATACAGCGCGTACGACTGGAATACCATCGCGATATCGCGATCTTTCGGCGACAGGTTGTTGACCGTCTTGCCGTCGATCTGGATCTCGCCCTTGGTCACGGTCTCGAGGCCCGCGATCATGTTGAGCAGCGTCGACTTACCGCAGCCCGAGCCGCCGACCAGAATCAGGAACTGGCCGTCTTCGATGTCGATGTTGACACCCTTCAGAACCGGCACCCCGTTCGGGTAGGTCTTGTACACGTCACGGATGGAAAGGCTTGCCATGCTGTGAATCCTCTTGTCTCTGGTACTGCCTGAAAACGTCTTGTCGGGTGACGGCGGCGCTTTTCTCTTGAAGCGCCGCCGCGCTCGGATGGTTTGGCCCGCGGCCCGGGGTTTAGCCCTTGACCGCGCCGGCCGTCAGGCCGCGCACGAAATAGCGTCCGGCGATGATGTAGACCAGCAAGGTCGGCAACGCGGCGATGATCGCGCCGGCCATGTCCACGTTGTATTCCTTCACGCCGGTCGAGGTGTTCACGAGGTTGTTCAGCGCCACCGTGATCGGCATCGAATCGACGCCGGAGAACACGATCCCGAACAGGAAGTCATTCCAGATCTGCGTGAATTGCCAGATCAGGCACACCATGAAAATCGGCAGCGACACCGGCAGCAGGATCTTCGTGAAGATCGTGAAGAAACCCGCGCCGTCGATGCGCGCCGCCTTCACGAGTTCAGCCGGAATGCTCACATAGAAGTTGCGGAAGAACATCGTGGTGAACGCGATACCGTAGATCACGTGCACCAGCACCAGACCGGTCGTCGTGTTCGACAGGCCCATCATGCCTTCGAAGCGCGCCATCGGCAGCAGGATCGCCTGGAACGGAATGAAGCAGCCGACCAGCAGCATCGTGAAGATCGGGTCCGCGCCGCGAAAGCGCCAGTGCGTGAGCACATAACCGTTGAACGCGCCGATGATCGACGAGATCAGCACGGCGGGAATCACCATGCGCACCGAGTTCATGAAGAACGGCTGCATACCGTCGCAACGCACGCCGGTACAGGCGCCGCTCCATGCCTTGATCCACGGATCGATACTCCAGTGCGTGGGCGGCGTGAGCAGGTTGCCGGTGCGCAGCTGGTCGATGTCCTTGAAGGACGTCGACAGCATCACGTACAGCGGGAACAGGAAATACAGGGCGAACAGAATCAGGGCCGCGTAAATGACGGCACGGCTGATCGTCATCTTAGGCTGCATTGCGGGTGCTCCTCGATTCCAGGTACATCAGCGGCACGAGCACGGCCACAACGGTGGCGAGCATCATCATCGACGATGCCGCGCCGACGCCGAGCTGCCCGCGATTGAACGAAAACGTGTACATGAAGATAGCCGGCAGCGACGACGACGTGCCCGGACCGCCCGCGGTCAACGCGACGACCAGGTCGAAGGTCTTGATGGTGATGTGGCAAAGAATCAGCAGCACGGAGAAGAACACCGGGCGCATACTCGGAATCACGATCTTGCGGTAGATGGTGGGCAGGTTCGCGCCGTCCATCTGCGCGGCCTTGAAGATTTCACCGTCGACGCCACGCAGGCCCGCGAGGAACAGCGCCATCACGAAGCCGGTGGATTGCCATACCGCCGCGATCACGACGCAGAAAATCGCCCGGTCCGGATCGCCGAGCCAACTGAACGAGAAGCTCGTCCAGCCCCAGTCGTGGAACACCTTTTCGAGGCCGACGCTCGGCGTCATGATCCATTGCCATGCCGTACCCGTCACGATGAACGAGAGCGCCATCGGGTACAGGAACACGGCGCGCAATGCGCCTTCGTTGCGGATCTGCTGATCGAGCAGGATCGCGAGAAAGAGACCCAGGCCGATACAGATCGCGATGAACGGAATGCCGAACCAGCCGAGGTTGGCCGCCGACGTCCAGAACACGTCGTTGTCGAACAGTTCCCGGTAGCGATCGAGACCGGCGAATTCATACTTGGGCATCAACCGGGACGTGGACAGCGACAGAAAACCGGTGATTGCGATGAAGCCATACACGAAGATCAGGCTGATCACGACGCTGGGTGCGAGCACCAGCTTCGGAATCCAGCGATCGGCAAGGGCCGCCATGGGCGACGCGCGGCGGGCGGCGCTGGCCGTTTTCCCGTTTCCGCTGATAGAAGCAGTCACTACTCGACTCCTGCTGAAACTGTACCGCCGGGATGCTCGCGCACGAATGACGCGAGGCGGCGACGGCATAGGTGTGACTCTATGAAACCAGGGTGAAGCCGCCTGCAAGCCGCACGCAACGCACGCGCGGCAGCCGGCAGCCCGAAGAACACGCCCGGCGCTTCCTCAGGAAGCCACCGGGCGTGCCGCTTCGCTTACTTGGTCTTCGCTGCCTTCGCGAGCGCCTGGACCGCGCTCTTCGAATCCTGCTGCGAGTTCATGAACTTCGTGACCACGTCGGAGATCGCGCCGGCTGCTGCATCCGGTTGCGCCATGCCGTGAGCCAGCGACGGCACATAGCCGCCCGCCTTGATCGCGACCTGTTCATCCGCGTACGACTTCTTCGCGCAGTCGTCGAACTTGTCCATCGGCACACCGAGACGCACCGGGATCGACCCCTTGTTCAGGCTGAACTGCTCCTGGAACTCCGGCGTCATGATCGTCTTCGCGAGCGCGAGCTGACCCGGCGTTGCCGCCTTCTGGCCCTTCTGCTGGAAGAACACGAACGAGTCGACGTTGAACGTGTAGCCCTTGTCGGTGCCCGGTACGACCGCGCAGATGAAGTCCGAACCCGACTTCTTGCCGGCGTTGGTGAATTCGCCCTTCGCCCAGTCGCCCATGAACTGCATGCCGGCCTTGCCGTTGATGACCATTGCCGTGGCGAGGTTCCAGTCACGGCCGGTACGGCCCGCGTCGAAGTAGCCCTGGATCTTGCGGACCGTGTCGAACACGCCGATCATCTTCTCCGACGTCAGCGTCTTCTCGTCGAGGTCGACGATCGCCTTCTTGTAGAAGTCCGCGCCTTGCGACAGCACGACGTCTTCCCACAGCGTCAGGTCTTGCCACGGCTGACCGCCCATCGCGACCGGCTGGATGCCTGCGGCCTTCATCTTGTCGGCCACCGCGAAGAACTCAGGCCACGTGGTCGGCACCTTGCCGCCTGCCTTTTCGAGTGCCGCCTTGTTGATGTACAGCCAGTTCACGCGGTGCACGCCGAACGGTGCGCCGACATAGTGACCGTCCGCGTGCATGATCTTGTCGATTTCCGGCGGCAGGTTCTTCTTCCAGTCGCCCGCGACCGAGTCGATCGGCACCAGCACGCCCTGCGAAGCCCAGTCCTGGATCAGCGGACCCTTGATCTGCGCGGCGCTCGGCGCATTGCCCGAGATCACCTGCGTCTTCAGAGCCGTCATGGCTGCCGCGCCGGCGCCACCCGCAACCGCGAAGTCCTTCCACGTGTAACCCTGCTTCGTCATGTCGTCCTTGAGGACGCCGACGGCTTTCGATTCACCGCCCGAGGTCCACCAGTGCAACACTTCGACCGACTCGGCAGCCTGCACCGCCGAGACGCCACACATCAGACCCGCAGCGCACAAAGCGCCCATGATCGCGCGAAATTTCATTGCTTATCTCCTCCAGACACCTGAACAAAAAACAAATGGCCCCTGATGTCGCCAGGGTGCTGTGGTTGGTTCAAACAGGCAAAACACTGGGCGATCGAGCACGGTCGGGCGCATGCGCAAGGCATGTGCCGGCGGACCGTTGTCCGGCCGCTAGAAGCTCAAGAGATGAGTGGTTTGGGATGCAACTGTCTGTCTCCTCTTTTGATTTTTGCCTGCCCGCGTCGCGCGCGGCAGACTCGAGGTGCCTTGCAAGTCAACCCGGCCAGCCACCCGCCAGCCGCTCCACGACCCGGATTTCCGTAAGGGCCGCCGGGCAGGCTGGCACGTGCCGACAGGCAATGTCCATTAACATGCAGGGACGCCCGCCGATTCGAAAAACCGCGCAAGTTGCCAAACAGCGCACGCTTTTTTCATCGAATTAGCGCTACCTCTTGATTTGGATTGTAGTTAAACTACAATTCAGTGTCAAAAAATATTTTATCGGACTACGGTCGCCCTTTTCGAACACTGCGCGCTCAGCGCGGCGGCCACCAGGACATCGACGGAGACTCATGCAAACCGATTCAAGCTTCACCTTCGTTCTCTTCGGCGGAACCGGCGATCTGTCGATGCGCAAGATCCTGCCGGCACTGTTTGAAGCGCACCGTGCGGGCGGCATGCTCGCGGACAGCGGCAAGATCGTCGCGGTGGCGCGGCATGCGGCGGATCGCGGCGAGTATCTGCAGTGGGTGAACGAACACGTCAAGCCGCATGTGTCGAAGAACGGTGTGGACGAAGCCGCATGGACGAGCTTCCTCGCGCGCATCGAGTTCGTGAAGATCGATCTCGGCAACCCCGAAGACTTCGTGCACTTGCGCGACGCCATTCAGGATTTGCCCGGCATCCGCGTGTTCTATCTGGCCACGGGTCCGTCGCTGTTCGTGCCGATCTGCCACGCGCTCGCGTCGGTGGGGCTCAACGAGAACGCGCGCATCGTGCTGGAGAAACCGCTCGGCTACGACCTGAAGTCGTCGAACGCGATCAACGACGCGGTCGGCGAAATTTTCGCGGAAGAACAGATCTACCGGATCGACCACTACCTCGGTAAGGAGCCGGTGCAGAACCTGCTCGCGCTGCGCTTCGGCAATGCGCTGTTCGAGCCGCTGTGGCGCCGCGAGTGGGTCGAAAGCATCCAGATCACGATCGCCGAGGAACTCGGCGTCGAAGCGCGCGGCGACTTCTACGACAACACCGGCGCATTGCGCGACATGGTGCAAAACCATTTGCTGCAGTTGCTGTCGATCGTCGCAATGGAGCCGCCTCACTCGATGGACTCGGATTCGGTCCGCGACGAAAAGCTGCGCGTGCTGCGCGCGCTGAAGCCGATCGATCCGAACGAGATCGGCAAGGTCGCGGTGCGCGGCCAGTATCATGCCGGCGGTATCCGCGGCACCGCGGTGCCGGGCTACGCGACCGAACCGGGCGTGAAGCCGGACAGCACGACCGAAACCTTCGTTGCGCTGAAAGTCGAGATCGAGAACTGGCGTTGGGCCGGCGTGCCGTTTTTCCTGCGCACCGGCAAGCGCCTCGCCGACCGCGTCGCCGAGATCGTGGTGAATTTCCGCGCGGTGCCGCATTCGGCGCTGGGCGCCTCCGCGCTGCGCGCCGGCGCGAACCGTCTGGTGATCCGCCTGCAGCCGAACGAAACGATTCGCCTCTACTGCCTCGCGAAGCAACCCGGCGAAGGCATGAACCTCGCGAGCGTGCACCTCGACCTCGCGTTCGACAAGTTCTTCCGCGAAGGGCAGATGGAGGCGTATCAACGCCTGTTGCTCGACGTGATCCGCGGCCGCCTCGCGCTGTTCGTGCGGCGCGACGAGCAGGAAGCCGCATGGCGCTGGGTCGAACCGATCCTGAACGAATGGAAGACCTCGACCAAGCCGCCCAAGCCGTACGCGGCGGGCACGTGGGGACCGGCCGCGGCGAGCGCGATGCTCGCGCAGCACGGCACCTGCTGGCTCGAAGAAGAGAATTGATGCACGGCGTTGCGCAAGCTTCGCGCGAAGCTCACGCAACGCCCAGGTAAGACCCACCGACGAACTGAACGGAATGGCGCCGGTATCGCGAAGGCGCCTGCAAGTCATCCCACTGGCAGGCGTCGCGCGAGAGCAGTACGGCGGATTCCGCAGATCTAACAAAAAAGCAGCACGGAGGAGAAGTGATCGAGCTTCACGCTTTCGACGATCAACGCGCCCAATCCGACGCGTTGGCGAAGGCGGTTGGCGACGCGTTACATGCGTCGCTTGCCGCACAGGCGGCCGCTACCGGCACGCCCACTACCGGCACGCCCACTACTAGCCCACGCCCCGCCGTGCTTGCAGTGTCCGGCGGCAGCAGTCCGCGTCCGTTCCTGCAAACGTTGTCCACGCAATCCTTCGACTGGTCGCGCATTGCCGTGACGCTGGTCGACGACCGCTGGGTGCCCGAGACGGACAGCGCAAGCAATTCGCAGCTGGTGCACGCGACGCTGTTGCAGAACGCCGCGAAGGACGCGACCTTCTGGCCGCTCGTCGACACCGCGCAGGATCTGCACGCGCACGTCGCCGCGCTGAACGCGGACGCACGCTTTAGCGCCGTGCCCGACGTCGCGATTCTCGGCATGGGCGAGGACGGCCACACCGCGTCGATCTTCGCGGACGCGCCCGAATGGGATCACGCGATCACCACCGCCGAGCGCTTCGTCGCCGTGCATCCGGGCAGCGCGCCGCATGCGCGCGTGAGCTGGTCGCTTTCCGCGCTGAAGGAAGTGAAGCACCTGTTTTTGCTGATCGCAGGACCGCGCAAGATGGACGTGCTCAATGCAGCCGCCGCTTCGCTACAAAAAAATGCCATCTCGCAGTTGGCAAACGACAAGGGAGTGAGACTCGATGTCTACTGGTGTGCAAACTAAGGCTGTACCGGGCACGGGCCAGCACGCCGACGGACCGAGGCTTCTGGCCGACATCGGCGGCACCAATGCGCGCTTCGCGCTGGAGACGGGCCCGGGCGAAATCGCTTCGGTGCAGGTCTATCCGTGTGCGGACTATCCGGGCGTCGCCGACGTCATCAAGAAGTATCTGAAGGACACCAAAATCGGCCGCGTGAATCATGCGGCGATCGCGATTGCCAACCCGGTCGACGGCGATCAGGTGAGCATGACGAATCACGACTGGAGCTTTTCGATCGAAGCGACGCGCCGCGCGCTCGGCTTCGACACGCTGCTGGTGGTGAACGACTTCACCGCGCTGGCGATGGCGCTGCCGGGCCTCACCGACGCTCAACGCGTCCAGGTGGGCGGCGGCGCGCGTCGTCCGAACAGCGTGATCGGCCTGCTCGGGCCGGGCACCGGCATGGGCGTATCGGGCCTGATTCCCGCCGACGACCGCTGGATCGCGCTCGGCAGCGAAGGCGGCCACGCCACCTTCGCACCCGCCGACGAACGTGAAGACATCGTGCTGCAGTACGCGCGCAAGAAGTGGTCGCACGTGTCGTTCGAACGCGTGGCCGCGGGCCCCGGCATCGAAGTGATTTATCGCGCGCTCGCGGGCCGCGACAAGAAGCGCGTGGGGGCCAACGTCGACACGATCGAGATCGTCAAGCGCGCGCTGGACGGCGAGCCGCTCGCGGCCGAATCGGTCGACGTGTTCTGCGGCATTCTCGGCACCTTCGCGGGCAACATCGCGGTGACGTTGGGCGCGCTGGGCGGCATCTACATCGGCGGCGGCGTCGTGCCGCGCCTCGGCGAATTCTTCGCGCGCTCGTCGTTTCGCCAGCGCTTCGAAGCGAAGGGCCGCTTCGAGGCGTATCTGCAAAGCGTGCCGACCTATGTGATTACCGCGGAATATCCGGCCTTCCTCGGCGTCTCCGCGATTCTCGCCGAGCAGTTGTCGAATCGCGCGGGCGGCAGTTCGTCGGCGGTGTTCGAGCGGATTCGCCAGATGCGCGATGCGCTGACGCCGGCCGAGCGCCGCGTCGCCGATCTCGCGTTGAACCATCCGCGCTCGATCATCAACGATCCGATCGTCGATATCGCGCGCAAGGCCGACGTGAGTCAGCCCACGGTGATCCGCTTCTGCCGTTCGCTCGGCTGCCAGGGTCTGTCCGATTTCAAGCTGAAGCTCGCGACCGGTTTGACCGGCACGATTCCGGTGAGCCACAGCCAGGTGCATCTCGGCGACACGGCGACGGACTTCGGCGCGAAGGTGCTGGACAACACCGTGTCGGCGATTCTGCAGTTGCGCGAGCATCTGAACTTCGATCAGGTCGAACGCGCGATCGATCTGTTGAACGGCGCGCGCCGCATCGAGTTCTACGGGCTCGGCAATTCGAACATCGTCGCGCAGGACGCGCACTACAAGTTCTTCCGCTTCGGCATCCCGACCATTGCGTACGGCGATCTGTACATGCAGGCGGCCTCCGCCGCACTGCTCGGCAAGGGCGATGTGATCGTGGCGGTCTCGAAGTCGGGCCGCGCGCCCGAGCTGCTGCGCGTGCTGGATGTCGCGATGCAGGCCGGCGCGAAGGTGATTGCGATCACGTCGAGCAATACGCCGCTCGCCAAGCGGGCCACCGTTGCGCTCGAAACCGATCACATCGAGATTCGCGAGTCGCAGTTGTCGATGATTTCGCGGATCCTGCATCTGGTGATGATCGATATTCTCGCGGTCGGCGTGGCGATTCGTCGCGCGGTGCCTGCCGCGGATGTCGCCGAGACGGTCGCCAAGGCGCGCGAGGGCGCCGACGACGACGCTACCGCCGTGCTGGACTGGCTGAGCCACGGCGCGGCCTCGTCGGCCCGCGATTGAGCTGGTAAATGTGAATGGCCCACGGGGTGCGTATCGAATGTGATGCGCGCGCCGTGGGCCATCCTCTTCGTTGCCCGCTTATTCGCCCGCATCGCGTCACGTCCGCCTCTGAAACGCGTGCCCGCGCGGCACCGCCGTCCGGACAACAAGCGATAATAGACACCCTATCGCTCGAGACCGACGGCTCAACCCAATGATCATCCGCCCGCATCTCCATTGGTTCCGCATGCTGCTCGCGTGGCGGGGTTCGGTCCTTCCGCAGTTGCTACCGCGGCTCGCGCTGATCTTCTGCATCTCGATCGTCGCACTGGCCGCCCACGACCACCTGCTGCCGATTTCGCTGAACCTCAACACGACCGCGCCCTTCTCGCTGATCGGCATTGCGCTCGCGGTGTTCCTCGGCTTTCGCAACAACGCCAGCTACGATCGCTGGTGGGAAGCCCGCAAGCTGTGGGGCCAGCTGCTGAACGAGTCGCGCTCGCTCACACGCCAGGTCTTCACGCTGCCGTCCCGGCCGTTGCCGAAAGAAGACCTCGAAGCATTTCTCGCCGCGCTCTGTGCGCTGCCTCACGCGCTGCGCCACCAGCTTCGTAAGAGCGATCCCCGCGACGATCTCGCCGCGCGCTTGCCCGCGCCGCTGTTCGAGCGCGTCATCGCCTCGCGCTACAAGCCGGCGACCTTGCTGCTCTATCTCGGCGAATGGGTGCAGCACCAGGCGCAGGCAGGCGCTATCGAGCCGATGGCGGTGCTTGCCCTCGACCGGAACCTGAACGGACTTTCGGATGTGATCGGCGGATGCGAGCGCATCGTCTCGACACCACTACCGTTCGCGTACTCGGTGATGATTCACCGTACGGTGTATTTCTTCTGCGCGTCGCTGCCGTTCGGGCTGGTCGACAGCATCGGCGTTTTCACGCCGGTGTTCGCGGTATTCGTCGCTTATACCTTCATGGCGCACGAAGCCATCGCATCGCAGCTCGAAGAACCCTTCGGCACCGACGACAACGACCTCGCACTCAACACGATGTCCACCATGATCGAGGATGCGCTGCGCGATCTGCACGGCAAGCCGGCACGCACGTTGCCGAGCCGGCAAGCGGAAGACTATCTGTTCGATTGACCGTGTGCGAGGCGCAGGCGATGCGCGCACTCAGTCGTTGCCGACCGTCTCCGACAACCGCTTGAGCGTCGCCACCCGCGCGCCGATGATGTCGATGCGCCCGCGTTCGTCGACCACCGGCGTGGTGGCGGCGAGATACGCAGTCCAGGCTTTTTGCGCGCGCACGAGCGTGGGACGCGAATGCACCGGCATCTTCGACTGCAAGCGGCGGTAGTAGCGGTTCAGATCGAACATCGCGTGCTCGCATTGCGCGTCGGCGCTACAGGCACGCGGACGAGGCGGCGGCGGCCCACTGGCCTTGTCCACCGCGCTGCGCAGCGCGAGCGCGCGGTCGCGCACCGGCTGCAACTGCATGTCGGCTTCGGCCAGCACGTACATCGTGCCGCGCGTCGTCGCGAACACCGCGGCCAGCAACTGCTTCTCGGCCTCGCGCGAGGCGAGCCAGCTCGTCTGGCTCCTTTCCCACAGCTTGCGCCGAGCGGAGGGCAACTTCGCCTGAAGCTGCTGCCACGCGCTGTCCAGCGCGGCCTTCCAGCCGATCCGCGCATTGTCCATGCACTGCACCTGCCCCACCGTCGTCGACATGTCGCTGCGCGCGAGACACGAGCGCATCGACGCGTCGATCGGATCGGCGGCCGCGACCTCGGCATGCGCCGCCGGCGACAGCGCGCCGACAAGCGCCGCCGACGCCAGCATCAGCGCGCCGGCGATGCGCCGCCAGCTAGCGGCACCCAGCCAGGACTTCAGAGCTCGCATCGTCAGGCGCGAACGCAATCGACGAAATATTCGATGCGCCCGTTGATCATTTCGCCGACCAGCCCGTGGATGTCCGTATGGAAACCCGGGAAGCGCTCATTGAACTCGCGCGCGAAACGCAGATAGTTGACGATGGTCTTGTTGAAGCGCTCGCCCGGAATCAGCAACGGGATGCCCGGCGGATACGGCGTCAACAGGATCGACGTGACGCGGCCTTCGAGTTCGTCGATCGGCACCCGGTCGATCTCGCGGTGCGCGAGCTTGGCGAACGCGTCGGACGGCTTCATCGCCGGCTCCATGCTCGACAGGTACATCTCGGTCGTCAGGCGCGCGATGTCGTTCGCGCGGTAGACGCTGTGAATCTGCTGGCACAGATCGCGCAAGCCGACGCGCTCGTACATCGGATGATGCGCGACGAACTCGGGCAGCACGCGCCACAGCGGCTGGTTGTTGTCGTAGTCGTCCTTGAACTGCTGGAGTTCGGTGACCATCGAGTTCCAACGGCCCTTGGTGATGCCGATCGTGAACATGATGAAGAACGAATACAGCCCGGTCTTCTCGACGATGATGCCGTGCTCGGCCAGGTACTTCGTGACGATCGCGGCCGGAATGCCGGTCTCGCCGAAGCCGCCGTCCATGTCCAGACCCGGCGTGACGATGGTCGCCTTGATCGGGTCGAGCATGTTGAAGCCTTCGGCGAGCGGACCGAAGCCGTGCCACGCGTCGTTCGGACGCAGCATCCAGTCTTCGCGCGAGCCGATGCCCTCTTCCGCGAACTGGTCCGGGCCCCACACCTTGAAGAACCAGTCGTCGCCGTATTCGGCGTCGACCTTGGTCATCGCGCGGCGGAAGTCGAGCGCTTCGGCAATCGACTCTTCGACGAGCGCCGGGCCGCCCGGCGCTTCCATCATCGCCGCGGCCACGTCGCACGACGCGATGATCGCGTACTGCGGGCTCGTGGACGTGTGCATCAGATAGGCTTCGTTAAAGCGGTGCTTGTCGAAGCGGCTGTTCTTCGAGTCCTGCACGACGATCTGCGAGGCCTGCGAAATGCCGGCCAGCAGCTTGTGCGTGGAGTGCGTCGCGAATACCATCGCGCCGATGCGCGGACGGCCCGCGCCGATCGCGTGCATGTCCTGATAGAACTCGTGGAATTCCGCGTGCGGCAGCCAGGCTTCGTCGAAGTGCAGCGTGTCGAGCCAGTCGCCCAGCATCTCCTTGATCATCTCGACGTTGTAGATCACGCCGTCGTACGTGCTTTGCGTGATCGTCAGAATGCGCGGCTTGAGGCCCGGGTTCTTCGCGAGCGCTTCGCGCGCGAACGGATTCGCCTCGATCTTCTTGCGGATGTTTTCCGGCTCGAACTCGCTGCGCGGAATCGGGCCGATGATGCCGAAGTTGTTGCGCGTCGGCGTGAGGAACACGGGGATCGCGCCGGTCATCGTGATCGCGTGGAGAATCGACTTGTGGCAGTTACGATCCACCAGCACGATGTCGCCCGGCGCGACCGTGCCGTGCCAGACGATCTTGTTCGAGGTCGACGTGCCGTTGGTCACGAAGAACACGTGGTCGGCGCTGAAGATGCGCGCGGCGTTGCGCTCCGAGGCCGCCACCGGGCCGGTGTGGTCGAGCAGCTGGCCGAGTTCGTCGACCGCGTTGCAGACGTCGGCGCGCAGCATGTTCTCGCCGAAGAACTGGTGGAACATCTGGCCGAGCGGGCTCTTCAGGAACGCGACGCCGCCCGAGTGGCCCGGGCAGTGCCACGAGTACGAACCTTCTTCGGCGTACTGCACCAGTTCCTTGAAGAACGGCGGCGCGAGCGAGTCCAGATACACCTTGGTCTCGCGGATGATGTGGCGCGCGACGAACTCCGGCGTGTCCTCGAACATGTGGATGAAACCGTGCAGCTCGCGCAGGATGTCGTTCGGCAGGTGGCGCGAGGTGCGCGTTTCGCCGTACAGGAAGATGGGGATGTCAGCGTTGCGGCGGCGCACTTCCGTCACGAACGCGCGCAACGCGACGATCGCCGCGGCCAGCTCCGGCGTCTCGCCTTCCACGACCACGTTGTCGACGTAGGGCAGCAGCTCGTCGTCGTCGATCGACAGGATGAAGCACGACGCGCGGCTCGACTGCTGCGCGAACGAAGTCAGGTCGCCATAGCTCGTCAACCCGAGCACTTCCGCGCCTTCTTTCTCGATAGCTTCGGCCAGAGCCCGGATGCCGGAACCCGAGATGTTCTCGGAGCGGAAATCTTCGTCGATGATGACGACGGGAAAACGAAACTTCATGGGCGATTCTCCAAAAAGAACGACCGCTGCATTCTGTCAAAAGCAGCGGTCACCCTGTGTATCCAGTGGGTCAGTGCGCTGCCGACGTCACGTCTTGGGCAACGTGACGCCGTGCTGACCTTGATATTTGCCGCCGCGATCCGCGTACGACGTTTCACAAATCTCGTCGCTTTCGAAAAACAGCACCTGGGCGACGCCTTCGTTCGCGTAGATTTTCGCAGGCAAAGGTGTCGTATTCGAGAATTCGAGCGTGACGTGGCCTTCCCATTCCGGCTCGAACGGCGTCACGTTGACGATGATCCCGCAACGCGCGTACGTGGACTTGCCCAGACACACCGTCAGCACGCTGCGCGGAATGCGGAAGTACTCGACCGTGCGCGCGAGCGCGAACGAATTCGGCGGGATGATGCAAACGTCGCCCTTGAAATCGACGAACGACTTCTCGTCGAAGTTCTTCGGATCGACGATGGTCGAATTGATGTTCGTGAAGATCTTGAATTCGTCGGCGCAGCGGATGTCGTAGCCGTAGCTCGACGTGCCGTAGCTGACAATCTTCCGGCCGTCTTCGGAGACGCGAACCTGATCGGGCGCAAACGGCTCGATCATCTTGTGCGACGCGGCCATGCGCCGGATCCACTTGTCGGATTTGATGGTCATAGGTGAACGCTGCTCGACGTGAATGACAGGTGTGTGACGGATAACAACCCGGCGGAACCGGGCGACTTTCGGGTAATGGGGCGCTGACTTCGCGGCACCTTCGAGGTCCGCGGGCTGCGCTGCGCGCCGCCTGAACGGGCCTTGCCACGCTCCGGGACCGGGTGCTCGACACCGGCTCCCACTAAGGATTTTTGCCCGGCGCCCCAACGGAAGGCGCTTATTTTACGCGATCACGAGAATGCTGCCGTGGGCAATGTCTGAAGGGCTCGCCGCTCACTGGCGAATCACGCCGCAGGCGATGGCGGAGCCGGCGCCATGCGGTGGGTAGGCGTAGGGATCAGCCGCATCGCGATGCAGCAGCACGGCGCGCTGCAACACCGAACGGATGCCGTCGAGCGAAACATCCGGCGCGACGATGAAGCCGGTGGCCACGCCGTTTGCATCCGCATGAATGTTGGCGAGGTCGCCTTCGACCCGCGCCCCCACCTTGAGACGCTCGGCCGCCGGCGAGAAGATCGGGCCCGCGCTGGAGCCGTCGGCGGCATTGCAGTCGCCGCGTTCGTGGACCTGCAATGCGTGGTCGCTATTGGGCGGCAAGCCCGTGAGGTTGTAGGTGACCTGCACGCCGTCCGAGCGCTCGATAAACGTCACGAGGCCGCGCGCCTGATTGCCCACGGTGGGCAGCAACTGCGCGTCGGCACGCTTTTCCTGTGGTCTCAGGAACGCGCTGCAGCCGCTCAACAGCACACAGCTGGCAGTCAGGACGATGAACATATGCACCGCCTGCCCGTCGATTCGTTTTCCCATGCGATCCTCTTGCCGGCCGGCGAGCGCCCCTGCGGCCGCCGAGCCGAACCTGTGAAGTCGACATGATACCGCGAGACCAGGCGCAAATAGGCGCCTTGGCCCCTTGTCCGAATGGCTGCTCAGGTGTTCTGCACGACGATGTTGGGAAACTTCGACGTCATGTCGCGAGCCCGCTCGGCGATATGGATCGCCACCTTGCGCGCGATCGAGCGATAGATCTCCGCGATGCGCCCGTTCGGGTCCGCCACGACAGTGGGCTTGCCCGAGTCGGCCTGCTCACGGATCGCGATGTCGAGCGGCAGGCTGCCGAGCACGTCCACGCCGTATTCCTTGCCCATCCGCTCGCCGCCGCCGGCGCCGAAGATATGCTCTTCGTGGCCGCAGTTCGAGCAGATATGCATCCCCATGTTCTCGACGATGCCGAGGATCGGAATGCCGACCTTTTCGAACATCTTGAGACCCTTCTTCGCGTCGAGCAGCGCGATGTCCTGCGGTGTCGTGACGATCACGGCGCCCGTCACCGGTACGCGTTGCGAGAGCGTGAGCTGGATGTCGCCGGTGCCCGGCGGCATGTCGACGATCAGATAGTCGAGGTCGTGCCAGTTGGTCTGCCGCAGCAGCTGTTCGAGCGCGGAAGTAGCCATCGGGCCGCGCCACACCATCGGATTGTCCTGCTCGATCAGAAAGCCGATCGAACTGGCCTGCAGGCCGTGGCCGGTCATCGGGTTCATCGACTTGTCGTCGGGCGACTCGGGACGGCCGGTGATACCGAGCATCATCGGCAGCGACGGGCCGTAGATGTCCGCGTCGAGCACGCCGACCGACGCGCCTTCGCTCGCCAGCGCGAGCGCCAGATTCACGGCGGTCGTGCTCTTGCCGACGCCGCCCTTGCCGGACGCCACCGCCACGATATTCTTGACGTTCGGCAGGAGTTTCACGCCACGCTGTACGGTATGCGCGGCGATTTGCTGGGACACCTCGACACGCGCATGGACGACGCCCGGCACGGCGCGCAGCGCGTCGGCGAACTGGGCGCGAATCGCTTCGAACTGACGCATGGCCGGATAGCCGAGCACCACCTGGAGGCTGACGGCGTCAGCTTCCACGGCGACGTTGCGGATGTTCTTGGCGGCCGCATACGGCAAGCCGGTGTTGGGGTCAGTGACGGCTGCGAGGGCAGCGTCGACCAATGCCCGATCGATACTCATTAACACTCCGTGGGGGAACACGCACGGCGCGGTGGAATCGAAGTTTCGGCCACGCGCCGGAATTTGAAAGAAATTGTTAGGCAGGATTGCGAAATCCAGACGGCCCGGGCACCCTTCGGGCAGGCGGAACGCCATGGGGTCGCATCACTGCGTGACTTCAACCACTATTGTAGTGGCTCACGCCGTGCGCTGCCGTAAGACCCTTCTTCACTGTCGGACCGGAGCGAAGAGAGGGGAGGATTTCCCTGTTTCGCGTGCTCTACCGTACCGCCGTAATGTTGCTCAGATAGATTGACGGCTATTCGCCGGTTTATTCGCTTCAATCAAGAGGAATCGAAAATGAATGCAAAAATCATGACTCGCCTGGCTGTTTTCGCCGTTGCCGGCTCCGTGCTGGCAGGCTGCGCCACGCAACAGGGCACTAACACCGCCGTTGGCACGGGCGTGGGCGCCGGCACCGGCGCGGCACTGGGCGCGATCTTCGGCGGCGGCAAGGGCGCGGCGATCGGCGCCGGCGTCGGCGCAGCAGTGGGCGGCGTCACGGGCTACAACTGGCAAAACATTCGCAACCGCATGTCGGGCGCCACCAAGGGTACCGGCACCGAGATCACCGAGCAGCCGGACGGCTCGCTCAAGCTGAACATTCCGAGCTCGGTCACGTTCGACACCAGCAGCTACGCGATCAAGCCGTCGTTCGCACCGGTGCTGGATCAGCTCGCGCAAACGATGCAGCAGAATCCGGAGATCGTCGCGTCGGTGGTCGGCCACACGGACAGCACCGGCTCGCCGCAATATAACCAGACGCTGTCGGTCAATCGCGCGCAAAGCGTGACGGGCTACCTCGGCCAGCGCGGCGTCGCGCCGCAGCGCCTGTCCGCCACCGGCATGGGCCAGAACCAGCCGATCGCCGACAACAACACCGAAGCCGGCCGGGCGGCGAACCGTCGCGTGGAAATCTATCTGCGCGCTACCGCCCAGCACGCACCGCAATAAGGACGAGGCTTCAGGAGAATGACGCGAGCGGGCGCCGGGGCTCGGCCAGCGGCGCCCGGCCCGGCGTAAAAAGCGGAGGAAAGAAAATCTCGCACGAGAACGAAAAAAATTTCGAACTCTGCAGAAAATCCGCGGTCTGTCTTTACGGTACGTGGCTGGCGAAGCCGCCGCGTCACCATTCTCCTCTTGTCGTTGTTGCTCCGGGGTTTAATCACCCCGGTTTTTTTTGGGCGCACGGCATCCCCCGGTTTTTTGCGCGCTTGCGCGCCGCGCCCCACCGGCCCCGCGCCCGCGCGGCCCATCCCGCGCAGGGCGGCCGCCCTGCTAGAATCAACGTTTCGTCCCACCGCAGGCTCCCACCATCCTTATGTCAGCACCCGCCACCGATCTCTCCGCAGGCGCGCCGTCAGGCCGTCGCCAGATTCTCGTCACGTCGGCCCTTCCGTATGCGAACGGGCAAATCCATATTGGCCACCTGGTCGAATATATCCAGACGGACATCTGGGTCCGGACGTTGCGAATGCACGGGCACGAGGTCTACTACGTGGGCGCCGACGACACGCATGGCACGCCGGTCATGCTGCGCGCGGAGAAGGAAGGTCTCACGCCGAAGCAGTTGATCGAGCGCGTCTGGCAGGAACACAAGCGCGATTTCGACAGCTTCGGCATTTCGTTCGACAACTACTACTCGACCGATTCCGAAGAAAACCGCGTTCTCAGCGAAAACGTTTATCTGGCGCTCAAGGAAGCGGGCCTGATCGAAGCGCGCGACATCGAACAGGCGTATGACCCGGTCAAGGAAATGTTCCTGCCGGACCGTTTCATCAAGGGCGAATGCCCGAAATGCGGGGCGAAAGACCAATACGGCGACAGCTGCGAAGTATGCGGTTCGACGTATCTGCCCACCGAGCTGGTCAATCCGTATTCGGTCGTCTCCGGCGCCACGCCGATCCGCAAGACCTCGACGCACTACTTTTTCCGCCTGTCCGACCCGCGCTGCGAGAACTTCCTGCGCGCGTGGGTGGGCGGCCTGGCTCAGCCGGAAGCCACCAACAAGATGCGCGAGTGGCTCGGCGACGCGGGCGAAGCCAAGCTCGCCGACTGGGACATCTCGCGCGACGCGCCCTACTTCGGCTTCGAAATCCCGGGCGCGCCGGGCAAGTATTTCTACGTGTGGCTGGACGCGCCGGTCGGCTACTACGCGAGCTTCAAGAATCTCGCCGAAAAGCGCGGCCTCGACTTCGACGCGTGGGTCCGCCAGGGTTCGAAGGCTGAGCAGTACCACTTCATCGGCAAAGACATCCTGTACTTCCACACGCTGTTCTGGCCGGCCATGCTCGAATTCTCGGGCCATCGCACGCCGACCAACGTGTTCGCGCACGGCTTCCTGACCGTGGACGGCGCGAAGATGTCGAAGTCGCGCGGCACCTTTATCACCGCGCAGAGCGTGATCGACACGGGCCTGAATCCGGAATGGCTGCGCTACTACTTCGCGGCCAAGCTGAACAGCACGATGGAAGACCTCGACCTGAACCTCGACGACTTCCAGGCGCGCGTGAACAGCGACCTGGTCGGCAAGTACGTGAACATCGCGAGCCGCGCGGCCGGTTTCCTGATCAAGCGCTTCGACGGCCGCGTGCAGGACAGCGCGATGCAGCACCCGCTGCTCGCCACACTGCGCGCCGCCGTGCCGCAAATCGCCGCGAACTACGAGGCGCGCGAGTACAACCGCGCACTGCGTCAAACGATGGAACTGGCCGACGCGGTCAACGCGTACGTCGACACCGCCAAGCCGTGGGATCAGGCGAAAGACCCGGCGAACGCGGTCGCGCTGCATGAAACCTGCAGCGTGAGTATCGAAGCGTTCCGCCTGCTGTCGCTCGCGCTGAAGCCGGTGCTGCCGAAGCTGGCCGAAGCGGTCGAGGCCTTCCTCGGCATCGAGCCGCTGGTGTGGGCCGACGCCAACGTGCCGCTCAGTTCCGCACGTCCGATCAACGCGTACAAGCATCTGATGACGCGCGTCGATCCGAAGCAGATCGAAGCGCTGATCGCGGCCAATCGCGATTCGCTGCAAGCCGCGCCGGAAGCGGCGGCACCGGCCGATGCGAAGAACAAGGCGAAGGCCGCGAAAGCCGCCGCCGCCAACCACGACGACATCCCCGGCGTGATCTCGATCGACGACTTCGCGAAGATCGACCTGCGCATCGCGAAGATCGTCGACTGCAAGGCGGTGGAAGGCTCGGACAAGCTGCTGCAACTCACGCTCGACGTGGGCGAGGAGAAGACCCGCAACGTGTTCTCGGGCATCAAGGCGGCGTATCAGCCGGAGCAACTGGTCGGCAAGCTGACGGTGATGGTCGCGAACCTCGCGCCGCGCAAGATGAAGTTCGGCCTGTCCGAAGGAATGGTGCTGGCGGCATCGGCGGCGGACGAGAAAGCCGAACCGGGCCTGTACGTGCTCGAACCGGATAGCGGCGCGAAGCCCGGCATGCGCGTGAAGTAACGCGCGGCGGCATCGCGCGCGGCGTTCGGCGCCGCGGGCTCGCATGAAAAAAACGGCACGCCTTTCAAAGCGTGCCGTTTTTTATTCGCCGGGTGGTGATGCGCGCAGCCGCATCGCACGACATCAGCACAAACGCGTCACCACAACGACTTGAACCGATCGAAGCGGCGCGTGTACAGCACGTCGGCTCCATAGAACGTGCCGCCGTAAGCGACCACTGACCAGTAGCGCGTCAGGTTGATGGTCGCCTTGATCGCATTGCTCGCCGATTGCAGCCCTTGCTCGTAGCCGATCACGAGCCACTCGTTGATCGCCTTCGACACCATCACCACCTGAGGATCGGTCAGCCCGACATCGCTTCGGCCGATCGAAAACTCGTCGAGCCCAACCGTCTCCGCGATCCGCTTGCCGGTCGCGCTGCCGAGCAGCGCGAGCGCGGTTGTCATCGTGCTTTGCTGGCCGAGGTTGTTGCCCTGATCCGTGCCATGTCCGAACAGCAGCCACGAGAGCTTTTCGTTATCCGGCACGCTCGGCTCCGACACCAGCCGCGCCACCGGCGACTGAACCGTGCCGGTCACCTGCACGCCCGCCTCGACCTGCTGGTTGCGGCGCATCGCCAGAATATTGATGCCGGGGTTCGTCACCGGACCGTTGAACGTGAAGAAACCATTTTCGATGGTCAGCTTGCGGCCGAACGCGGTATAGGTCGAACCCTGCGTGACGCGCACGTTGCCGACCGCGCGCAGCGGCGTGTTCGGCGCGCTCATCGCGGTGATCGTACCGGTCAGGCCGAGATCCGCGCCCTGCCCGCGGAAGCGGAAGTCATTGCCGAGGCTGATCTCGATATTGGCGTTCGGCGTGAACGGACCGACCGGCTGGGTGCCGCCCGCCACCGGCCGTGGCCGGCCACCTGAGGTGGTGCCGTCCGGGCGCACGATCACGACGTCGTCGCCGAGACTCGGCGCGGCCTGCTCCGGCAGATCGAACAGCGCGTGATCGACCACGAACTTGCCGTTGATCGCCATCCCGCGCTGCGCGCCGCCGTTGGCGATGCTCGCGCTGCCCGTCAGCGACAGATTGCGATCCGGCGACGCGAACAGTTCGAGCTTGTCCGCGACGATGCTCGCGGTCAGATCCGGCTCCGCGCCGTCCAGCCGCACGCGCCCGGTGGCGCGCAGCGTGCCGCTCGCGCCGCGGAACTCGACCTGCTGGAAGTCCACCAGATTCTCCGACAGCGCGATGCGCACCACGCCTTCCTTCAACTGCACGCCCTGGTCGACCATCGTCGCGGACAGGCCGTCGCCGATCAGCGAGCCGGTCAGGCTCGGCTTGGCGACCGTGCCGCCGAGCGCGAGCTTGAGCGCGAGATGGCCGTCGAGCAGATAGCTCGGGCCGAGCAGGCCGCCGGTCGTTTTCAGCGACGGCACGTTCGCGTTCACGCTGCCGGACAGCGCCCCCTCGGGGTTGAAGGTCAGCAGGCCGTCGCGCATCACCAGCGTGGTGTGCGCGTCGGCGTCGATCACGCCGAGCCGGCTCGCCTGCGCGCGCAGCGTCGCGTTGAGGCGGTTGCCGCCGCTGAATTCGGCGCGCGCGCTTATATCTGAGATGCCGGTCGACGCGAGCCCGCGGCCAATCTCGACCGTGACGTCGCCGCTGCGCCGGCGCAACTGGATGTGGCCGCTCGCCGTGGCGCCGAGCGAGAAATCCCAGTCGCCGTCGAACACCAGATCGGTTCTGACGGCCGGCGGCTCGCCGGTGATCTCGTGGCGCAACTGCTGCAAACGCGTGACCGAAATATCGGTGAGGCTGCCCGCGGACTGGATCCTGCCGTGATCGAATGCGAACGACTTCAGACTCAGCACCGCGCCTTCGAGCGTCAGCCGCGTCGCGCCGAGTGTCAGCCGGTTCGGTGCGGCGCTCACCGCAAGCGGCGACTCGAGATTGAACGCCGGCGTGCCGCGGTTCTGCAGACGCGTCACGCTGCCGTCCCAGCGCGTGCCGTCGCGCGCTTCGGTCAGCTTGCCGTTGGCGGCGAGCGTCAGATCGAGCGGCCGGTCCTGCAGCTTGCCGGTGGCTGCCGCTTCGAGCGTGTGATTGGCGCGCGTGCCGGACAGGCGCGCGGTGAGCGTGCTCAGGTCGACGCCGCCCGCGCTGAGATTGCGCGCGTCGGTGGTGAAGGCGAGCGCGCCGTTCGCACCGTCGCGCAGTTCGGCGCGGCCTTCCGCATGGCCCACGCGGTTGCTGCCGAACACCACGCTGTCGGCCTTGTAGCTCAGCGTGACGTTCGGGTGCGCGAACGAGCCGGTGACGTCGCCATCGGCGGCGATGAGACCTGCGAGGCCGAAACCGAGCCGCTCGAGCTGCGGCGCGTCGATGCGAAACCGCAGCCGGTCGCCGCTCGCGCCGAAGCTGCCCTGCAAATCGACCTGGTTGCCCGCCACCGACAGATTCGCGCGGCTCGGCAGGATTCGCGAGCCGGCCAGCTGAATCGTGCCGCCGCCGGTCAGCGGCAGGTTGTCGTAGACGCTCGGGCCCAGCTTGAACTCGGCCTTGGTCGTGAAGACGGGACCCAGCACGCCGGCCGCGGTGAGCGTGCCGTTCACTCGCGCCTCGATCTTGCGCGCGGCAGGCGCGGCGTGTGTGGCGGCGCGAGCCGGCGCGGGCGTCCTGCGCTGCACCACCTCGGTCTGCACCGCGGCTTTGGCCGTGTTTTTTGCTATCGCGGCGGCCTGGTCGCCCGGCGCCGCGCTTCTTGCGCCGGCCGTGCTGCCGGCTTGCGCCGCGGCTTGCGCGGTGCGCGCGCGCTGCGCGCCGCTCGCCGCGGGCGCCGGGCCCGCGACCGGCGTGCGCGACGGCATCTGCGAAGCCAGCGTCAGCGGGTCGAAATCGGTCAGTTGCGCTTTCAGGTTGTAGGTGGAATTCGCGTCGTGCTTGAGCGCGCCGGACAAATCGATGCGCCCGCGCCCCGACGTGATGCGCACGTCGTTGAAGCTCATCCGGGCGGGATCGAACGTCACCTTGCCTTGCGCGCGCAGCGCCGCGCGCGGGTCGGCGAGATCGAGCGTGAGGCTCTGGATGTCGTCGTTCAGGCGGATGCCGATGGTCCCGGCGAGTTGCGTGGGCCGCACCGTCGCTTGCAGTGCGTTCAGGTCGAGCCCCGCTACGCGCAGATCGAACTGCCCGCGCCGGCCGGTCAACGCGCCGCCGCCGGTGACCGTCGCATTGCGGACGATCCGCACGTTCAGGTTCGAGATGTGCTGGGCCTGGGCGTCGAGCCGCACGTCGGCATTGGCGTCGATCAGCGGCAGCAGGTTCTGGTCGATCGCACCGGGTTTGGCATTGACGATCGATACGTGGCCGGTGACCGCGAAGCCTGCGGCGCCGGTTTGCGCGGCGTCGTGCTTGCCGTGGCCGGCAGCGTGGTTCGCAGCCGTGCTACCGCCTGGAACGACGGCGCTGGCCTGTCCCGGTGCGCCGCCCGCCGCGCCGCTGGCGGCATCCGCCGCACCGCTCGCACGACCCGCGACCGTCCCGCTGGCAGCGCTCGCTGCGACACCGCTCGCGCCCGGCGCTCCCGCCTCATCCTGCCCCACGGGCTGCAACTCCGCGCGCACGGCCAGATCGGCCAGCGGCGCGCCGGGCGCGAAGGCTTGCGGATTGACATGGTCGAAGCTCAGCGTCGCACGTTGCAAGGGCACCGCGGCGAACGGCGTAGCCTCGAGCCGCGCATGGCCGGCGAGCTTCATACCGGTGGCATCGAGCTCGGCGACAAGCTGTTCGAGCGAGCCGCTCAGATGCCCACCCACCTCCACCGCCTCGTTGTTGACCTTGCCCGAATAGCCGACCTCGCCGGTGAGCGGAAACGGTTGCACGCCGTCGAGCTTCGCCGACGCCGTCACCGCGCCGAACGGCGTATCGAGCCGCTCGATGGCGGCCTCGTGATGAAGTCCGTCGCTGCGTCCATGAAATGCGAAGCTCGACAGTTCGGTGGTCGATGCGCCCTGATGCAGCAGCAGCTTGTCGACCTGCACGTCGCGGATGTCGAGTTGCATCGGCAAGCGCAAGTCCTGCGGCAGCTTCAGCGGTTCGCTGCTGCTCGACGACGACGCACCGATTCGCGCGTCGATCGTGCCGACATGCAGGTAGTCGATCGTGAAGCGCCACGGTTCGCGCGCGAGCGCCCAGCGGCCGGCGACGCGGTCGATCTGGATATCGGTGCCGCTGCCGTCGAGGGCGCGCCAGCGTACCTGCCGCAGTTGCACGCCGTTCGCGAGCGTGCCGCCCTCCAGCGTGCCGCCCAGCCGGCCGTCCAGCAGCCTGAGCGCCGCCTGCCACGCATAGGCGGTGCCGCGCTCGGTGGTCAGCGCGCCATACAGCAGGCCGACCGCCAGCCCGACCAACAGCACCAACACCAGCACCGTCGAGACGAACGTTTTCAGCAACACGCGGCCGAGCCGATGCCTGCGCGGCGGCGGTTCGGGCAGCGGCTGTCCGGGCGGCTCGGCGCCGGGCGGCTGCGGGTTGGGCGGGTCGGCTGCGTCCGTGGTCATGCGCGAATCATGTCAAAACAGGTTTTCATCAGAAGGCGATACCCAGCGTCAGATAAGGCCGCACGCGGTTGTCGCGGATCCCGTAAGCGATATCGACGTTGACCGGGCCGACCGGACTGCGCCAGCGCGCCCCGATGCCGACGCCCGGATAGAAGACTTTTTCGCCCCAGGTGTCGGTGGCGGTGCCGATGTCGAAGAACGCGGCCGCGCCCCAGTCGTGCGAGAACCAGTGCTGATACTCGGCTGCCGCCGTCACGAGATATTTGGTGGGCAGCACCGAACCGCCGACGTTGTTGCCGATGCTCTGGAAACCGTAGCCGCGCACCGAGTTCGATCCGCCCGCCCGAAACAGCAGCGACGCCGGTATGCCGCTCGACGGGCCGCTCGTGAACACACCGCCGAGCTCGGCGCGGATCAGCACGATGTCGTCCTTGCCGATCGGCACGTATTGCTGGCCGCGCGCGTAGCCGCGGATAAAGGTCTGATCGGTCAGCACCCCCTTGATCGCGAAACCCGCCTCGGCGTGAATCAGATTGCCTCTACGCGGGAACAGCGGGTCGTCGGTATCGCGTCGGGTCCACGACCACGCGGGCACCAGCGCGCGTGCGGTGGAAGGCGGGGCCGTGTTCTGGTCGAGCCGGTCCTGGTAGTACAGCAGCGAGTAGTTGTAGTCGAGGAACTGCGACGTGCGGGCGCGCTGAACGCCGCCCCGGATGCTGTAGATGCGCGTGTCGGAAACGTCGGTGGTGGTGTAGGACGCCAGCACGCTGTTGGTCCACCCGCGCAGCCCCGGGGGCATCGCGAGCTGGATTTGCCCGTATTGCTGGGTCTGGTCCGCGCGGCCTTCGACAGTGAACGGCCATGCCTTACCGAACGTATTCAGATAGGTGTACGAACCCTGGACGAGGGGGCCGTTATCGGTCGAGTAGCCCACGCCGCCGCGGAAACCGTGAAATGGAAATTCCGAGACCTTCACATGGACCGGTGTGTTGACCGGCTTGGTCGGGTCGTTATCCAGGTCGATCGCGACGCTCGCGAAGTACGGCGTGTTCTGCAACTGCCGCTGCAATTCGGCGACACGGCGCGTGTCGTAAATGTCGCCGGGCGAAATCGGATTGACGTTGTGGACGATCCGCTCGGGATAGCGCCGGGTGCCCGATACGTCGAGCTCGCCCATCGTGAAGGTCGGCCCGCTTTCGTAGGTGACCGACAGTGCCGCCTCATGCGTGCGCGGATCGATCCGCGCCTCGGAGTGATAGATCTTCGCGGCCAGATAGCGGCGCGAAGACAGGACCCGGAGCGACGCGTTCTTGGCGTCGTCCCAGGCGCTCTGCGAGAACGGTTCGCCCTCGTGCAGCGAAAACGCGAAGCGCGTGGCGTTTTCCTGCCCCGGGTCTTCGGTGAGCACCGCGCCGCGAAACGCCAGCGTAACCGACTTGACGATGGTTTGCGGGCCCGGATCGACGTTCACCGTGACGCGCCGTGTGGCGTCGACGGTACGCACGTCCGTGCTCATGACCGGCGTGAAATAGCCCTGCGTCGCGGCCAGATCGCGCACCTGCTGGGGCGTGGCGGTAATCAGGAAGGCGAACTGGTCGTCGCTGACGTCGGGGCGTTTGGCGAAGCGGGCAATGTCCAGATGCGCTTCGAGCAGCCGGCGCAGCGAGCGCGGCGTGGCCACGACGTCGACCTTGTAGCTCGCCGCCGCGCGCGCGGCGTGTGCGTCGCCGGCCGCCAGCGTCAGCATGACAATGCCGAAGGCCAGCCACGCGCGCAGCCGGCACAGCACGGACGCCGCACGCCCGCGCTCCGAGCCGGCCCTGCCGCGCCGCAGACGCGGCTTGTCGATCGCACCTCCCGCCAAACGGGACCTCCCAGCCATGATTGATGATTTCTTCCCCGCCTGGCCGCGCGGCGGCCATGGCATGCTATTTGACCACATCGGCGGGGGCCGCGAGATCTCAAAAAGGGCCGCTGCCGCCGTTTTTCGACCGCGCGCGGCGCATGCGGTAAAATTCCGGATTAACGGCGCTGCGCCCCGCCAGGTTCCTGCCGGGCAGCCGCCCACTCACCCACCCACGGACGTCGAGCCATGTATCAATCGGACATCACCCAGTTCCTGAACCAGCTCAAGCAACAGAAGCCCAATCTGGAAGCCGAACAACGCCGCGGCCGCGCGCTGCTGTGGGACAAACAGCCGATCGATCTCGAAGAACGCGCCGCGCAGAAAGCCTCGCGCGTGGAACAGACGTCTTACTCGTACTATCAAAACTTCTAAGCGCCCCGCCGCCGCGATGACCCACGCCGACGAGGCACACGGCCCCGCGCCGGCCTCCGCCGACGCCGCGCTTGCCGCGCCCGCCACCGATTCGACGCCCGACACGGTCGACGGCATCGCATTCGCGCGCCTGTACGGCGAGCCGCTCTTCAAGCTGCCGACCGACCTGTACATCCCGCCGGACGCGCTCGAGGTGTTCCTCGAAACGTTCGAAGGACCGCTGGATCTGCTGCTGTACCTGATCCGCAAGCAGAACTTCAACGTGCTCGACATTCCGATGGCGGACGTCACGGTGCAATACCTCGGTTACGTCGACCAGTTGCGCCAGACCAATCTCGAACTCGCGTCCGAATATCTGCTGATGGCCGCGATGCTGATCGAGATCAAGTCGCGCATGCTGCTGCCGGTGAAGAAAGCCGACAGCGGCGAGGAAGCCGAAGATCCCCGCGCGGAACTGGTGCGCCGCCTGCTCGAATACGAGCAGATGAAGCTCGCCGCGCAACGCATCGACCAGTTGCCGCAACTCGGGCGCGACTTCCTGCGCGCCGAGGTCTACATCGAGCAGAGCATCACGCCGCGTTTCCCGGACGTGAACAGCGAGGATCTGCGCAGCGCGTGGGCCGATGTGATCAAGCGCGCGAAACTCGTGCAGCATCACAAGATTTCGCGCGAGGAGCTGTCGGTGCGCGAACATATGAGCTCGATCCTGCGGCAACTGCAAAACGCCCGCTTCATCGAGTTCTCCGACCTGTTCGACACCAGCAAGGGCGTGCCGGTCGTGGTGGTGAACTTCATCGCCGTGCTCGAACTGTGCCGCGAGTCGCTCGTCGAAATCACCCAGGCGGAACCGTTCGCGCCGATCTATGTGCGGCTCGCCTATTTGCCGGCCTGAACCCGCCATTGCCGCGCGTGTCGGAGCCGCTTGCGCCAGCCCACCGGCGGCGGCTTCGCGGGCTTGCCTCGTTTCGGTGCGCCAAGCTCACAAATCCACTACAATCCCGCGCTTCAAACCCGTCATCGTCAATGAGACGGCGGCCCGCGCGATTCCCTGAAGTCTTGCGCCAACCGAGTCGCGCGCCGCGCGAGGAAATCCCTGTCCGATCATGAAAGTCATCAGCTCGATCCATGAATTGCGCGACCAGTTGCGCGGCCAGAATCGCACGGCCTTCGTGCCGACCATGGGCAACCTGCACGAGGGTCATCTGTCGCTGATGCGCCTCGCGCGCCAGCACGGCGACCCGGTCGTGGCGAGCATTTTCGTCAACCGGCTGCAGTTCGGCCCGAACGAAGACTTCGACAAATACCCGCGCACGCTCGAAGCCGACATCGACAAGCTGCAGAAGGAAGGCGTCTACGTGCTGTTCGCGCCGACCGAGCGGGATCTGTATCCGGAGCCGCAGGAGTATCGCGTGCATCCGCCGCATGATCTGGGCGACATCCTCGAAGGCGAATTCCGGCCGGGCTTCTTCCAGGGCGTGTGCACCGTGGTGATGAAGCTGATGTCGTGCGTGCAACCGCGCGTCGCGGTGTTCGGCAAGAAGGATTACCAGCAGCTGATGATCGTGCGCCGCATGTGCCATCAGTTCGCGCTGCCGACCGACATCATCGCTGCCGAAACCGTGCGCGACGCCGACGGCCTCGCGCTCAGCTCGCGCAACCGCTACCTGCAGGCCGCCGAGCGCGCCGAGGCGCCGGTGCTGGCCGCCGAGCTCAATCTCGTGCGCGACGCGGTGCACTCGGGCGAGCGCAACTTCGCGAAACTCGAACAGGCGGCAATGGCGGCGCTGGCCGCGCGCGGCTGGCAGCCCGATTACATCGCGGTGCGCAAGCGCTCGGACTTGCTGCCGCCCGGCGCGCAGGACGCGAACGCGGAACTGGTCGTGCTGGCCGCAGCCAAGCTCGGCGCGACCCGTCTGATCGACAACCTCGAAATCTGAAGCCGTCACCGAAAGCAGTCACTGAAGCCATACAGGATTGGTCATGCAACGCAACATGCTGAAGTCGAAAATCCACCGCGTCGCGGTCACGCACTGCGAGCTGCACTACGAAGGTTCGTGCGCGATCGACGAAGATCTGCTCGAAGCAGCGAACATCGTCGAAAACGAACGGATCGACATCTGGAATATCAACAACGGCGAGCGTTT
Organism: Paraburkholderia sp. TE9906; assembly: GCF_056279605.1. Taxonomy (NCBI): domain Bacteria; kingdom Pseudomonadati; phylum Pseudomonadota; class Betaproteobacteria; order Burkholderiales; family Burkholderiaceae; genus Paraburkholderia; species Paraburkholderia sp. TE9906. Next base: position 535,391 of record NZ_JBWCCT010000002.1, on the reverse strand, counting down.
CTCGACCTATGCGATCAAGGGCGAGCGCGGCAGCGGCATGATTTCGCTGAACGGTTCGGCCGCGCGGCGTGCGCAACTGGGCGACCTGGTGATCATCGCCGCCTTCGCGGTGGTCGATGAAGCGGAACTGAAAGCGGGCTGGAAGCCGGACCTGGTGTTCGTCGACGACAACAACAAGATCAAGGGCAGCCGCGATCACGTGCCGACGCAGAACTGGACCTGAGCGAGGCGGTCGTCGTTCGTTTTTTCGGCCGTCGGGTTTTGGGTTTGCTTTGCACGCGCGTTGCTTTTTGACGCGCGTTTTCATTTCACTGACATGCGCAATCGCGCGTCGTCACGCGCCCGCGATTGCGCAAGCGCCCGGTGAGCGGGCGGCCACCGCCGCCCGGTCGTCTTAAGCCCGCTCCGCCTCAACCCTTCCGCGCTGTTCCATTCGTCCATTCGAGGATCGGCTGCCACTGCTCCAGGTCCTTCTCGACGCGGCTTTTCGCGACATCCCACAGGGTCAGCCCATGGGCCGCCAGTTGCACGTAGTTCTGCGTGTCGCGCAAAAAGCCGAGCACCGGCAGCTTCAAGCCCTCGACAAAGCGATGCAGCTGTTCCGCCGAACGCGTGCGCGCATCGACGCGCATGCCGACCACGCCGACTTCGATCGCGCCTTTCCTGACCGCTTTTTCCTTCGCCAGCCGCTCGAGAAATTCCTGGGTGGCGAGAATGTCGAACATCGACGGCTGCAGCGGCACGATCACCTTGTCGGCCAGATCCAGCGCGATGCTCAGGCGATGGCCGTGCAGGCCCGCCGGCGTGTCGATGACCGCGTGCTCCAGGCCCTTGGGCGGTTTGGCCGGCGCGTCCTGGTTGACTTCCCAGGTTTCGATGGCCGGCAACGTGTCGGGCCGCAACGCCAGCCACGCGTGCGCGGACTGCTGCTTGTCCAGGTCGGCAAGCGCCACCCATTCGCCGGCCGCGGCGAAATAGCCGGCCAGATTGGTCGAAAGCGTGCTCTTACCCACGCCGCCCTTTGGATTCGCCACCACGATCACCGTCATGAATGCTCCCGGAAAGAAGGCTGGTCACCGCCAGCCGGTTTGCCGCGCGATTGCTTATTGCTGTGACTTGCGCCGGCGGGTTCCGATCCGTACCGTTTTCGGGTTCGCCCGCCGATCCAGGCGTTGATAATATCGACAAATGCACTGCGGCGAAGCCCCCATATGGCGAATCGGGGCTAATCGACCGCTTCGCCCTGCCGTTTCTTTTCAATCAAGGACCCGAATCTCATGAGCAAACTCCGCCCGGAATACACCGTCGAACGCCTGCACGAACGCCAGCAGGGCAAGCTGCCAGGCTTGCTGGGCGTACGCGTGCTATCGCTGGAAGAAAGCGTTTTGACCGCGGAATTGACCGTGCGCCCCGAGTTGCTCGCGCCGAACGGCTTCCTGCACGCGGCCACGGTGATCGGTCTCGCGGATACCGCGTGTGGCTACGCATGCCTCGCGCACCTGCCGGAGACAGCGCGCAATTTCACGACCATCGAACTGAAAAGCAATTTTCTCGGCACGGCGACCGAAGGGACGATCCGCGCGGTCGCCAGGGGCGTGCATCTGGGACGCAGCACGCAGGTATGGGATGCGACCGTCACCGACTCGAACGGCAAGACGATGGCGCTGTTTCGCTGCACGCAGATCGTGTTGTATTGAACGGTCGAGCGCGGCCCGGGGCACTGCGGAATTTAACCCCTCACCTCGAACCGATCCCCTCAGCCAATCGCCGCAAAAAGCTTCGCCAGGTCGAGATGGGCGGCCAGCGTATCGGCGAGGCGCTCCAGCGACGCCTCGCGCAGCGCCGGGTAGTCGATCTGCTGCGCGTCGCTCAGACCCGCCCACGCGAGCAATGCGGCGCACGCGGCCGGCGTGTCGAACAGGCCGTGCACGTAGGTGGCGAGAATCTGGCCGTCAGCGGACATTGCGCCATCGGGACGCGTCCCTTGCGCGGTTTCCAGACGCAGCGCGGGCGCGTCCAGCGCCGGGCCATGCGTCTCGCCCATGTGAATTTCGTAGCCGGCCACTTCGGGCGAACCAGGCAGCGCGAGGCCTCCAGTCACGTTCTTCAGCGTTTTTTCCCGCGTGAGGACCGTCGAGTAGTCGAGCCAGCCGAGCCCCGCCCACATCCCCGGCACGCCCTCCACACCGTGCGGATCGGCCACTTCGCGCCCGAGCATCTGCATGCCGCCGCAAATGCCGATCACGCGCCCACCGTAGCGCAGATGCCGTTGCAGCTCCGCGTCCCAGCCTTGCGCGCGCAGAAACGCGAGGTCGCCGGGCACGTTTTTCGACCCCGGCAGGATGATCAGATCGGCCGGCGGCAGCGGCGTGCCGCTGCGCACGTAGTGAAAGTCGACCTGCGGGTGTGCGCGCAGCGCGTCGAAATCGGTGTGATTGCTGATATGCGGCAGCACCGGCACAACTACCCGTAGCGTCCGTTCCCCGCCGCTGTGCGCGGCGCGCAACTCGGGCGGCAACATGTCTTCCGCGTCGAGCGTGAGGCCGTGCAGATACGGGACGACGCCGAGCACCGGCTTGCCGGTCTGAGCTTCGAGCCAGTCGAGCCCCGGCTGCAGCAAGCCGATGTCGCCGCGAAACCGGTTGATGATGAAGCCGCGCACCCGCGCCTGCTCGCTCGCCGACAGACACGCGAGGGTGCCGGTCAGATGCGCGAACACGCCGCCGCGATCGATATCGGCGACCAGCACCACCGGGCAATCGACGGCTTCCGCAAAACCCATGTTGGCGATGTCGCGCTCGCGCAGATTGATCTCGGCGGGACTGCCCGCGCCTTCGACGAAGATCGTGTCGTATGCGGCCTGCAGACGCGCATACGACTGCAGCACCGCTTCAAACGCGACGGGCTTGTACTCGTGATACGCGCGCGCGTCGAGATTCATGCGCGCCTTGCCGTGGATGATCACCTGCGCGCCGCGGTCGCTCGTCGGCTTGAGCAGCACCGGGTTCAGGTCGGTGTGCGCGGCGATCCCCGCGGCCACCGCCTGCAACGCCTGAGCGCGGCCGATCTCACCGCCGTCGACGGTCACCGCGCTGTTGAGCGCCATATTCTGCGGCTTGAACGGCGCGACCCGCACGCCGGCGCGGCGCGCGAGCCGGCAGAGGCCCGCGACCAGCGTGCTCTTGCCGGCGTCGGACGTGGTGCCCTGGACCATCAGCGTGCCACGCGGCACGGGGACGGCGTCATGCGCAAGCGGAAGCGAAGTCGAAGTGGTGGTCACGGGAGGTCGGGGTCGGCGGTGAAAGGGCGATGAAGCAAAAGGTGGTGAAGGTTGTAGCGAAACGGCAAACGGTGGTGTGGGTGCGGCGTTGAGGCGGTAAGGACGCGGCAAGACACGACAACGGAATCGCAACGGAAAAACAAATCGCGTGGGGCGTTGAAGCACACCGTGTGCTCCGGCTCAGCGCGCCGCGCCGCGTGCCTCTCCCACCCCCACACACCACCACGCCCGCCGCATTATCCCATCGCGCCGGCCCGCACTGCACGCCGGTACAATCACGCGATGACTCCCCGCGACCTCACCTTCGTTCTCGGCGGCGCCCGTTCGGGCAAGAGCGTGCACGCCGAACAGCTTGCCGGCGACAGCGCCCTCCCCGTCACCTACATCGCCACCGCCCGCGTGGCCGACGACGCCGAATTCAGCGCGCGCATCGCGCACCATCGCGCGCGGCGTCCCGCGCATTGGCGGTTGCTCGAAGCAGGCGTCGACCTCGCTGGTGCCGTCGCGCAAAGCGACGCCCCCGGCCATTGCATGCTGATCGACTGCCTGACGCTGTGGCTCGCCAATCTGCTGTGTCCCGCCGAAGGCGACGCGCTGCCGATCGACCTCTATCACGCGCACGTTGCCGCGCTCGAAGCGGCGCTCGTGAACGCCCACGGCAAGATCATCGTGGTCAGCAACGAAATCGGCCTGGGCGTGGTGCCGCTCGGCGCGGCCACGCGTCTTTACGTCGATGAACTCGGCCGCCTCAACCAGCGCATCGCCGCCTTGAGCACCACGGCCACGATGATGGTCGCCGGCTTGCCGCTCGCGCTGAAAACAGCGAGCCGCGCATGATGCTCTCGCTTCCTCTGCTCGCAACGCTTGCGACCGCGGGCGTGGTCATCGACCGCTGGTTCGGCGAGCCGCGCGTCGCACACCCGTTGGTGGGTTTCGGCAACTGGGCGAAGCGTCTCGAGAAGCGCTATAACACCGGCCGGCGCTTGCGGCTCAAGGGACTCCTCGCGTGGGCGCTGGCGGTGCTGCCGCCGGTGTTGATCGCGTGGTGGCTGGTCGCGGTGCTGCCGTTCTTCGCGGCCTGCGCGGTGCACGTCATCCTGCTGTGGTTCGCGCTCGGCGCGCGCAGCCTGCACGATCACATTGCGCCGATCGCACGGGCCCTTCTGCAACGCGATCTCGAAGAAGCGCGCCAGCTGACCGCGCGCATCGTGTCGCGCGAAACCGCCCATGCCGATGAAGCCGCGCTCTCGCGTGCAGCGGTCGAATCGGCGCTCGAAAACGGCAACGACGCGATCTTCGGCGCGCTGTTCTGGTTTGCGATCGCGGGCGGCCCGGGCGCGCTCGGGTTTCGTCTGGCCAACACGCTCGATGCGATGTGGGGCTATCGCACGCCGCGCTATCTGCGTTTCGGCTGGGCCGCGGCGCGCCTCGACGACGTGCTCAACTGGATCCCCGCGCGTCTCACGGCTGCCAGCTATGCGCTGCTTGGTGACACGCACACCGCGTGGCGTTGCTGGCGCGAGCAGGCACCGCGCTGGGACAGCCCGAATGCGGGACCGGTGATGGCCTCCGGCGCCGGCAGTCTGAACGTGCTGATCGGCGGGCCGGCGGTGTATCACGGCGCGCTCGAACATCGCCCGACGCTCGGCTTCGGCCACCCCGCCAAGGCCAGCCACGTGAGGGCTGCGCTGGCGCTGGTCGAACGGACGATCATTCTCTGGCTGGCGGTCCTGATCGTGCTGGCGTTGCTGAGCGTGCCCTTTCATGGTTGATCACATGACGGACCACCCGAGCCGCGCGGCGAACGACGTCGTGGTCCACGGCGGCAATCTGCACGAAGCAGCCGAACGCTACGGCATCCCGTACGCGCGGTGGCTCGACCTCTCGACGGGCATCAATCCGCACGGCTACCCCGTGCCGCCGGTTCCCGCCGATGCATGGCGGCGTCTGCCTGACGAAGGCGACGACTTCGCCGCCTGCGCCGCGCGCTACTACCGGGCGCCCGACGCGGCGCACGTGCTGCCCGTCGCCGGCAGCCAGGCGGCGATTCGCGCGTTGCCCGCGTTGCTGCCGCGCTCGACGATCGGCATCGCGCCGCTCACGTATAGCGAATACGCGCCCGCGTTTGCACGAGCAGGACATCGCGTCGCGCCGCTCGACGTGTGCTGCGAGCGCTTGCCGAATGCGCTCACTCACGCGATCGTCGTGAATCCGAACAATCCGACGGCCGCGCATCTGAGCGCCGACACACTGCTGCATTGGCATGCGCAATTGCACGCACGCGGCGGCACGTTACTGGTCGACGAAGCCTTCGCCGATACGATGCCCGAGGCGTCGCTCGCGGCCAGCACGCATCTTGAAGGACTGATCGTGCTGCGCTCGCCGGGGAAATTCTTCGGGCTCGCCGGCGTGCGCGCGGGCTTCGTGCTCGCTGCGCCCGCGTTGCTCGACACCTTGCGGCGCACGCTGGGCGCATGGACGGTCAGTGGTCCGGCGCGTCATGCAGTCAAGGCCGCACTCGCCGACGAAGCATGGCAACGGCAAATGCGCGCGCGGCTCGACAGCGAAAGCGCCCGACTGGTCGAGCTATTGCATGCTCACGGTTTTGCGACACACAGCACGCCGCTTTTCGCATGGAGCGACGACGCGCGCGCCGCCGCTTTACACGAAGCGCTGGCGCGGCGTGGCATATGGACCCGTCTCTTCACCGCGTCGGGCAGCGTGCGTTTCGGCCTGCCCGCTAGCGAAGCCGAATGGACACGCTTCGAAGAAAGCCTGCGCGAAGCGATGCAGGCACTCGATACCGCGCGAGCCGGTTGACGTAGCGAAGCAGGCACGACCCTGCAGCGTTCCCTCATGCCCCATGCCCTTCACGCACACCAACCTCTTCGCCCGATGACCCGACTCGCCCGCTTCATCCCGTGCTTCATCGCCGCGTCGCTTTGCGTTACCTCACTGCACGCCCGCGCCGCAATCAGCGTCACCGACGACACCGGCGCAACCGTCACCTTGCCCGGCCCCGCGCAACGCGTGATCAGCCTCGCGCCGCACGTCACGGAACTGTTGTACGCGGCGGGCGGCGGGGCAAAAATGGTCGGCGCCGTGTCGTACAGCGACTACCCGCCGCAAGCGCAGCAGCTGCCGCGCGTCGGCGACAACAAGGCGCTCGACCTCGAGCGCATCGTCGCGTTGAAGCCCGATCTGATCGTCGTCTGGCGGCATGGCAATGCGCAGCGTCAACTCGAACGCCTGCGCGAACTGCACGTGCCGCTGTTCTTCAGCGAGCCGCATCATCTCGACGACGTAGCCGTCTCGCTAACGAAACTCGGGCAATTGCTCGGCACGTCGCCGCTCGCGGATGCCGCGGCGGCCGCGTATCGTCACGACATCGCACGATTGCGCACGCAGTATGCGCGCCGGCCGCCGGTCAGCGTGTTCTATCAGGTGTGGGACAAGCCGCTGATGACCCTCAACGGCGAACACATGGTCAGCGACGTGATCACGCTGTGCGGCGGCCGCAACGTGTTCGCGGGACTTGAGCCGCTGGTGCCAACCGTCTCGACCGAAGCGGTGCTCGCCGCGAATCCGGAAGCGATCGTCACGTCGGCGCCCGGCGCGACGCAGCCGGACACCCGCTTGCCGCAACTCGACACGTGGCGCGCGTGGCCCGCTCTCACGGCGGTGGCGAATCAGAACCTCTTTGCCATCGATGGCGACCTGATCAACCGGCCAGCCCCACGCATCGTGCAGGGCGCGCAGCGGCTGTGTGACGATCTGGAGACGGCGCGCTCGCGCAGGAAACCGGCTGCGCAGTGAAGCGAAGGCATGCCGATACGCGGCGCGAGGTCGATCGCATACCGGCATGCCGGTCGCCGCGTGCCAACCGGCTGCGTCAGACCTCGACGTTGCATGCCAACTGCCGTGCGATCAATCCAGCCTCAAGCGCAAACGCCGCACCTCGCAGTCAACCGCGACTTACCGCGCCAACCGCCCCCTTCACGCATTCCACCGCACCAGCGACCACCGCTGCGCGTCGTCATTCCGGCGCAACCAGACGACTCCCGCCATTTCGAGCGACCATTTCAGACACCGCTCCAGCGGCACGTCCAGCACCAGCGACGCGATCACCCGCATCACGCCGGCATGCGTGACCACATAAGCCGGCGACAGCTCGCGCGTCTGCGCGAACGCATCGACCCACGCGCGCACGCGCTCGACGAATTGCGCCACGCTCTCGCCGCCATGCGCACGCGCGTGTTCGAAATTCGCGGCCCAGTCGTCCAGCAGCGCGCGATCGATCTCGTCCCAGCGCTGCGTCTCCCATTCTCCGAAATTCATTTCCATCAGCTGGTCATCGTGACTGAGCACGCAACCGAAGTCGTTCGCTATCTCGGCGGCGAGCGCCGAGCAGCGCGTGAGCGGACTCGAGATCAACACGCGCGGCGCCGGCACCTGCAACTTCGCGAGCTTCAACGCGAGCGCGCTCGACGAAATCGCGGCGTCGGCGGCGAGCGCAACGTCGCTGTGCCCATAGCACACGCCCGCGTCGAGCGCGACGGCGGGATGGCGAATCAGGACGATATCCATGCAAGCCCCACCAGGTAGATGATCAATTCGAAGATCTGCTGCGCGAAGCCGAGACAGTCGCCGGTATAGCCGCCAATGCGTTTCACGAAATAGCGGCCCAGTGCAAACCGCAGCGCGATCAGCACCGCCAACGTCACGGCCGCGAAGCGCCAGTCCGGCACGCCAGGCCCATTCGGCCACAGCAGCCAGGGTAAGCCGAACAACGCCGCGCACAGCAACGCAGGGCCGCTCAGGCGCTGCGCGACCGGCTTGGCCTTGCCTTCGGCGCGGACATATTCGAGCGTGGCCAGATAGCTGATCGCGCACGCGCGGCTCGCCGCATGCGCGGCAATCATCAGACTTGCGGCGCGCACCGGCGGCAATGCCGCGAGCGTCTGCCACTTCAACGCGAGCGCGATCACCAGCGCGATGGCGCCGAAAGCGCCGATGCGTGAGTCATGCATGATGCGCAACGCATCGCTGCGGTTATATGCGCCACCGAACGCATCGACGCAATCGGCGAGACCATCCTCATGAAAGGCGCCTGTCGCCAGTAACAACGCGGCCATCGACAGCAATACCGCCACGCCCGCCGGAAACACGCGCAGCGCCATCAGATAGACCAGCGCGCTGAACGCGCCGACCAATGCGCCGACCAAAGGGAAGTAGCGCGCGGCCGCATTCAGATAATGCGGCTCGTAGCCGACCCAGCGCGGCACGGGCACGCGCGTGAAATAACCGAGCGCCGTGAAGAAATAGCGCAGTTCCGCAAGCGGGTTCATGGATGGGCCGGGTGTCAGTCAGTTGCCGTCATGCGGATCAGGCTTCGCGATTCGCAATGCCCGCCGAATCGAAGCTCGCCATTTCGTTGATGAACGCCGCGGCGGCGCGCAAGAGCGGCACCGCGAGCGCCGCGCCGGTGCCTTCGCCGAGACGCAGGTCGAGCGACAGCAACGGCAGCGCGCCGAAATGATCGAGCATGCGCCGGTGCCCGGCTTCGTTCGACGCATGCGCGAACACGCAGTACTCGCGCACGTTCGGTGCGAACGCATCGGCGATCAGCAACGCGGAAGTCGCGATGAAACCGTCGACGAGGATCGTCATCCGCGCTTCGGCGGCCGCGAGATACGCGCCGGTCATCATCGCGATTTCGAAACCGCCGAAGGTCGCGAGCACGTCGAGCGGCGCCGTGGCTCCAGCATGCTGCGCGAGCGCCGATGCGAGCACGTTGCGCTTTTTCGCGAGCCCCGCGTTGTCGAGACCGGTGCCACGGCCGACGCATTCGTCGATCGGCACGTTGCACACACGGCTCATCAGACACGCGGCCGACGACGTGTTCGCAATCCCCATCTCGCCGAAGCCGATCACGTTGGTGCCGAGCACCGCGTGATGATGCACGCGCGCCGCGCCCGCCTGCATCGCGGCGAGTGCCTGCGCATGCGTCATCGCGGGTTCGTGCGCGAAGTTGCGCGTGCCGCTCGCCACCGGAATATCGACGAGGCCGTCGGTCGACGGCAACGGCGTCGCGATGCCGGCATTGACCACTTCGAGTTCGATGCCGGCAACGCGGCTCAATGCATTGATCGCCGCGCCGCCCGCAAGAAAGTTGGCGACCATCTGCGCAGTCACCGCTTGCGGATACGGGCTCACGCCTTCCGCGGCAATGCCGTGGTCGCCGGCGAACACGATCATCGCCGGGCGCTGCACCGTCGGCTGCGTGCTGCGCTGAATCAGGCCCATCTGCCGCGCGAGCGTTTCGAGCCGCCCCAGGCTGCCGGGCGGCTTGGTCTTGGTATCGATGATGTGTTGCAGCTCGGCGCGTAGCGTTTGATCGAGCGGTGCGACTTCGGGCAAACCGGCCGGGCGTGGCAAGGAGGTCATAAGCGTGGTCTGAAATGAGAGTGTTTGGTTCGAGCGATTATCCTGCCGATGTGTCATAACCGGCAGGCGATTCGTGACGCGCACGCGGCGCGGGAATCAGCGCCTCGTGTTCGCCGTCGCGAATCAGAATCAACGGATAGCCGAATGCGCGGCTCGTCAGCGTGGGCGTGAGCACATCATGCACCGGTCCGGCATGCACGCCGCCCGCACCGTCGAGCAACAGCGCGTGCGTCGCGAAGCGGCGTGCGAGATTCAGGTCGTGGCACGAGAACATCACGGTGCGGCGCGGCTCGCGCGTCCATGCGGCGAGCGCTTCGAGACAGTCGATCTGATGATGCAGATCGAGATGCGACAACGGTTCGTCGAGCAGCAACAACGGCGCGTCCTGACACAGCACCGCCGCGAGCGCGACGCGCTGACGTTCGCCGCCCGATAACGACAGCACGTCACGCGCGGCGAAGTCGGCGAGACCCAGCAGGTCCAGCGCGGCATGGGCGGCCACGCGATCCGCTTCGCGCTCCCAACCCCAGCCGCTCAGATGCGGAAAGCGATTCAACGTCACGATGTCGAGCACGCTCGCGCTGAACGCGTCGGGTGCGCTTTGCGGCATCAATGCGCGCCGCTGGGCGAGCGGCAACGGCGCCCAGTCGGACATGCGCACGCCATCCAGTTCGACATGGCCCGCCGCTGGGCGCAACAGACCCGCGAGCGTGGACAGCAGCGTGGTCTTGCCCGCGCCGTTCGGGCCCGCGACGCACCAGATCTCGCCCGCATGGAAGGTATGCGTGAACCCATCGAGCAAGGTGCGCGCGCCGGCACGCAAGGTCAGGCGTTGTACGCTGAGCACGGCGGGTTCGAGATTGGTATGAGCTTGCGTCATCGGCGTTTGCGCAACAGCATCCAGAGGAACACCGGCACGCCGACGATCGACGTGATCACGCCGACCGGCAATTGCGCCGGCGCAATCACGGTGCGCGCGATCAGGTCCGCGCCCATCACCGCGACGCCGCCGCCGAGCGCGGCGGCAGGCAACAGCATGCGCTGATCGTTGCCGAACGCGAGGCGCAACATATGCGGCACCACCAGACCGACGAAGCCGATGGTGCCCGCCGTCGTCACTGCGGCGGCCGCCGCGAGCGACGCCACCAGGTAGACGCGCAAACGCAGCGGCATCACCGCGACGCCTAAGGCTTGCGCAGCGGCGTCGCCACGCAGCAGCACGTTCAGGCGCGGGGCCACCGGCACGATGGCCAGCAACGCGACGGCGAGCGCAACGAGCGCGGTCCACGGCAACGCGCCGCCATTGAGGTCACCGGTCAGCCAGAACAACATGCCGCGCAAACGGCTGTCGGGCGCGAGATTGAGCAGCAGCGTGATAAGCGCGCCCCACCCCGCCGCGATCACCGCGCCGGTCAGCAGCAAACGCGGTGACGTGTCCTGCGGCTCGCCGCGCCACAACTCGCGGCGCGCGAGACCGAGCACCAGCAGGATCGATACGAAGGCGCCGGCGAATGCGCTGGCATCGACGATCCACCATGCGCTGCCGGCGATCATCGCCACCAGCGCGAAGCTCGCCGCGCCACCCGACACGCCCAATATGTACGGTTCGGCAAGCGGGTTGCGCAACAGCACCTGCAGCAGCGCGCCGGCCAACGCCAGCAACGCGCCGCATGCGAAGCCGGCCAGCGCGCGCGGCAAACGCAGCGTGCGCACGATCTCGCTGGCAAGATCCGCCGACTCGCCCGGCCACCCAGACAACCCATGCGACGGCAGCAGCGCCGCCAGCACGCGCGACGGGGCGAGCGACACACTGCCGAGCGCGAGCGACGCCATCAGCACCGCCAGCGCGAGCATCGCAAGAACGAGCCAGATGGCGGCCGCCCGTTTCGCGTTCATCACGCGCACGGCGGCCGGCATCGAACCAGGATGCCGGCTCATTCGCGCACGCTCAACGCGGCAAAGCCGTCACTGCTGCTGCCAACCGATCGTGACATACGCGCCGCGTCCCGGCGAGTTATACGAGTAGGCCGTTTCATAGTCCTTGTCGAACAGGTTCTGGATTTGCGCGGTCACGTACCACGCTTTCGTGATGTTGTAGCGCGCCGACAGATTCACGACGCCGTAGCCCCCGAGCTTGCCGCTGCTGTCCTCGCGCGGGCCGCTCACGATCCACTCGCCGCCGACGCGCCATCCCGCGATGCCGCGATTCACAGTGAGCGAGCCGAATCGCCGCGCGCGCCGCACGAGGTCGACATCGTTGTCGAGGTCGACGGGATTTTGCAGCGTCAGCGACGCGCGCACGTCCGTCTCGCCGACATGTCCGCTCCACGATCCTTCGAGCCCCTGCACTTTCGCACGGCCGACGTTCTCGGCCAGATAGATGCCGGGCGTCACCTGCGCGTAGTCGATCAGATTCGAATAGCGCGTCTGGAATACGCTCAGACGCATCACGCCGAGCGCGTTCGACGCGTACTGCAACGCCGCTTCGAGCGAATGACTGTGCTCGGGCTGGATCGACGGATTGCCGCTGATCGGATAGTAGAGATCGTCGAAACTCGGCGCGCGAAACGAATCCGAATAGCTTGCGGTTGCCTTCCAGTGTTCGGTGATGTCGAAACCGTAGCCGAGATAGTAACTGTTCGCCCCGCCGAAATCGGAATACTGGTCGTGCCGTACGTTGGCCTGAAACTGGTTGCGCCCGAAACGTCCCGTGTAGCCGATGAAGCCCGAATCCACATGACGATCCGGCGCCGCGAACGTATCGGAGTCGAGGCTCTGATCGAGATGCTCGTAGCCCACCTGCAGTTTCTGCCGCGCGGCGAACGCGAAATCGTTCTGCCAGGTGTACTGCCGATTGTCGGTATCGAAGCGGCCGTTGTAGATGCCGTTGGTCTTCGACACGCTGCGGTCGTCGCCTTCGGAGACGATGAAGTGCGTGGTCCACCAGTCGGTCAGCTTGCCGTTCGCGAACACCGACGCCTGGCGCACCTTGCTGTACAGGTTGTTCAGATCGGTCGGCACGCCGTACGCGTTGTCGTAGCTGTTATTGCCGTTCGACTGGAAATAGTTGACGCCCGCGTCCCAGCGGTCGTTGAACTTGTGACGCAACGACCCCGTGACGCTCTCGTTCAGATAGCCGTTCGCATTCGGATTGGCGCCGGGCGCCTGTTGCGGATTGAGCGATGAAAAGCCGTCGTCCTTCGAACGCGCGAGCGAGAGGCTGAAGGTCGTGCGGCCGTCTTTGTCGAGTGCGCCGTTCACGCCTGCCTGCTGCGTTTGCGTGTGATAGCTGCCGTAGCCCACCGAAAAGTTGAAACGCGGCGGATGATCGCCGCCCTCTTTCGTGAACACCTGCACCACGCCGCCGATCGCGCCCGAACCGTATAACGCGGAGACGTTGCCGTTCACCACTTCGACATGATCGATCTGGTCGAGCGGAATCTGCGCGAGTTGCGGCGCACCGAGACTCACCGAGTCGACGCGCACGCCGTCGATCAGCAATAGCGATTGCGTCGACGATGCTCCGCGCAAATAGACGCTCGTCGTCGAACCTGGCCCGCCTGTGCGCGAGATTTGCGCACCGGGCGCGAGTTGCAGGAGGCCGGGCAGGTCGGTCGCGGTGGTATCGGCGAGATCCTGCTGATCGAACAGCGAGGTCTGCGGGATCGCGTCCGCGAGCGCTTGCGGCCCGCGCTCCGCGGTCACGACGACTGGTGACAACACGGCGGGCGTGGCATTCTGCGCGGCGGCGTTCGCCTGTGCGTTGGTTTTTGCACTGGCATCGGAGGCGGACGAAGGCTGAGCCGACAAAGGCGCCGCGGAGGTGGCCGAAGCGCCGGCCGAAGCAGCAGACGAACCGGCGGACGAACCCGGCGACGAGTCCGCGGTTTGCGCGTGCACGACGAGCGGCAAGCCCGCAAAAGCAAGCAGCGTCGCGCGGGCGATGGGGGACAGCATGGGATGACGATTCCTGTGGATAGCTCGCGCGGCCCGCTTCCCCGCAGGCCGATGCATAACGAAGCGCCCGCGCTTTCTTGCATTTCGCGGGGGACGTGCCTCTCCCTCTGGCCGGTATCCGGGCTAACGACACATCGATCCCGCCTTCCCACGCGTAACGCGCAGTGGCACACTCGCATGTTGAACTTTCAGACACGCGATCAGGACCGACCTGCATGACGAATGCGGTCGCTTACCGTTGCGGGGGCAGCGCAGGTTCGCGCGTTCAGTTCGATGAGTGGCGCGCCCTGCTTCCCGTTTAACTGCGCGCACTGTGAACAGCGGCGCGGGCACCAGAGTGCCGGCAGTTTAGGAGCGCCCTCGACGTGCGTCAAGAAAGGTCAAACCGGGCGCAATCCGTTCTGTTAAGTGCAGGTTATTGTCCGATGGGCGAGTACTTTTTCATCATATGGTCGGGAAAAGCCTGCACATAGCGATGTTGTTACGTCTCGAAACGAGACAATTGTCGGAACCTGCAATATTCCGCGCTAAAATGCGATGTCTTTAGAGGACGCAGCACATGCTCACCGAACTCGAATCACTCTCACAGAATATCGGCAAGCTGATTGCGATCAGCCAGCGCCACAATGAAGCGCGGCTCGCGCTCGAAGATCAACTCGCCCAATCGCGTGCCGAACTGGATGCCACGCGCACGGAACTTGCGCTGCTGCGCGAGGAGCGCGATGCACTGCAAGCGGAGCGCGACACGCTGTCCGCCAAGATCGACGACGCTCAGGTGCGCCTGAATGCGATTCTCGAGAAACTGCCGCGGGCTCGCGCGAGCAGCGAGCCTGACAACCAGCTCGATCTGCTCGAGCCGGTTCAGGACGCTGCCGACGCGCAGAGCGAGGTTACCCGCCACGGAGAAAACGCATGACCGCCAAGCAGATCGAAGTATCGATTCTCGACGTGCCCTATCGCCTTGCATGCTCGCCGGAAACGGAAGGCGCGCTGCTCGAAGCGGTGGCACGCGTCGACGCCGAAATGTCGAAGATCCGCAATAACAGCAACGTGCGCGGCACGGATCGCATTGCTGTCATGGCTGCGCTGTCGCTGGCATCGGAACTGCTTAGGCTGCAATCGAGCGTACGACACGGAGAAGCATTTCCCGCTGAGGAAATCCGGCGTACAATGCAGCAAATGAACGAACAACTGGGTACTGTGATTCAGCAGTACAGCATGCAGTAAGTATCGGCCGGTCCTGAGATCTGCCGCGAATTCAAACAAAGCGAAGTCTCCGCAAACGTTTGAGTTCTATCGTTTAAGTTTCATCGGTTTAGCTTCCCTGCCTGGTTCGCCAAGGTCATATATTCCTTGAACCAATGCCATGTGCACGGTTGCGGAAATTTGTAGCACGGGCGTGCGCGTCACTCTGTCTGATGTACCCGAAGTGTTGCTAACTGCGACCAATTCTGAACCCCCGGTTCAGGATGCCGGCCTAGCGGCTAAGGCGGGGACCTTATCTAGAACGGCATCGGACTTCGGTTCGATGCCGTTTTTCTTTGTGCGTCCGCTGGCGTGTCTGTGGGTGCGCCTCGCCTCACAGGTTTCGATTTTTTCACGTCGTCCAACCTTTAACGTTCAATTCGATTCATGCGCTACTGGCTAATGAAGTCCGAACCGGACGAGGCGAGCATCGACCATCTCGCCCACGCACCACACCGCACGCTGCCGTGGACCGGCGTGCGCAACTATCAGGCGCGCAACTTCATGCGCGACATGATGCAGGTCGGCGACGGCGTGCTGTTCTATCACTCGAGCTGCCCTGAACCCGGCATTGCGGGGCTCGCGCAAGTGTCGTCCACCGCGTATCCTGACCCGACCCAGTTCGATAAAGAGAGTCCGTACTACGACGCGAAGTCGTCGCAGGAAACGCCTCGCTGGCTGCTGGTCGACGTGGTGTTCAAGAAGAAAATCCCGCTGATTCCGCTGGCCGCGCTGCGCGAGCATCCGGAACTGCAGGACATGCGCGTGCTCGCCAAAGGCAATCGCCTGTCGATCACGCCCGTGACCGAAGCCGAATGGCGCTTCATCACCACACGGCTCGCCTGAAGGCTCGCTCACTTCGACGCGCCGTCGCCCCTGACAGGCAACGTCAATTAGGGAACCAAGCTCCGGTTACGAGCGCCTAACAGGCGCACAAACGCGCCCGCAAACGTCATGCCACCACTGCGTGGCGTTCGCGCCAATCGTGCACAACCCTGTTCAAGCAAGGAGTCCAGCAATGTCGAAAAAAACCGCACGGGCACTCGCACTCGCTCTCGTCTGCACCGCGCCTGTCGCGCTCGCGCTCACCCCGGCCATGGCCCGCGCGCAAGGCGTCATGCAGGCCCAGCCATCGGGCGTGCTGTCGCTGAACGCTCAGGCCAGCGCGGAAATTCCGCAGGACGTCGTCGATATCACGCTGTTTTACGAGCAGGAAGCGAGCGACCCCTCCGCGCTCACGGCCACGCTGAATCAGCGCGCCGACGCGGCGTTGCAGAAGGCGCGAGGCGTGAGCGGCGTGACGGCCCGCACGGGTTCGTTCGCCATCTTCCCCTCCACCGATCGTGACGGGCGTATTTCCGCGTGGCGCGGCCGCACGGAGGTCGTGCTCGAATCGCATGACTTCGCCGCGGCGTCGAAGCTCGCGGGACAAATGGCCTCGGTCATGCAGGTCGGCAACGTGCAGTTCTCGCTGTCGCCGGAAGCGCAACGCGCCGCCGAGCAGAAGCTCACCGGCGAAGCGATCCGGTCGTTCCGCGATCAGGCCGCGTCGTCGGCGCAGGCATTTGGCTTCAGCGGCTATTCGATTCGCGAGGTCAACGTGAATCACAGCGGCGTGATGCCCCGTCCGATGATGATGATGAGCGCGCGCGCCATGAGCGCCGACGCGAAGACGATGGCGCCGATGCCGCTCGAAGGCGGCACGTCGACGGTGACGGTCAACGTATCGGGCTCGGTGCAGATGAAGTAACGCTAGCGCGCGGCCGCGTTTGCGCGCTCAGCATGTCTCGTGCTGCAAAAGAAAACGCCACGGCATGCCGTGGCGTTTTTCATCGTGCGCTCGCTACGACGAACCGTAGCGCTCAGCTCGCGCTGACCGCCTGCGCCGGTTCACGGCGTGCACGGCGATACGACCACACCAGCATGCCGATGCCCGCGAGGATCATCGGCAGCGACAGCCATTGGCCCATCGACAGGCCCATCGCCAGCAGTCCGAGGAAGTCGTCCGGCTCGCGGGCGAATTCGACCGTGAAGCGCGCGAGACCGTAGCCGATCAGGAACACCGCGGAAATCGCGCCCAGCGGCTTCGGTTTGCGCGAGAAGAAGAACAGCACGAAGAACAATGCGACGCCTTCGAGCGCGATCTCATACAGCTCCGACGGATGTCGCGGCAGCATGTGATATTGCGCGAACACCTCGTTCAGATGCCATTGCGCGGCCAGTTGCGGATGCGCGGCGAGCCACGCGGCGTCGTCGGGCGCGGCGCCCGGAAACAGCATCGCCCACGGCGCGGACGGGTCGGTCACGCGGCCCCACAACTCGCCGTTGATGAAATTGCCGAGGCGCCCTGCCGCGAGCCCGGTGGGCACCATCGGCGCGACGAAGTCGGTGACCTGCAGCCACGAGCGTTTGCGCTGATACGCGAACAGCACCATCGCCAGCGTCACGCCGAGGAAGCCGCCGTGGAACGACATGCCGCCCTCCCACACCTTGAAGATGTCGAGCGGATGCGCGAAATAAAAGCTCGCCTTGTAGAACAGCACATAGCCGAGCCGGCCGCCGAGGATCGTACCCAGCACGCCGTAGAACAGCATGTCGTCGATATCCTTGACGGTCCAGCCTTGCGCCGCGACAAACGGCAAACGCAGCCGCAGCCGGCCGACGACGATCGCCGCGATGAACGCGACGAGGTACATCAGTCCATACCAGCGCACGGCGAGCGGCCCCAGATGAATGGCAATGGGGTCGAAATTCGGATGAATGAGCATCGTGTTGTTATGGGCAGTTCAGGTTCAGAAGCGGGGTTGGTGTAATCGGTTCGCGCGCGGCGGGTTAGTCGTTCGTCAGCGGTTCGCGCGTTATCCGGCGCATGCGTTGGACGGTGCGAGCCGCGATGCGTTCGCGGCAGCGCCGCTAATCGCCTGCCGCGAGACCCGGCGCGCCGACGGAGGCGGCATGCGTACGCACGATGTCGATGAAACCGGCCAGCACCGGACTCACCTCGTCGGTGCGCCACGCGAGCCCCGTCTCGATCGCGGGCACCGACTCGGACAGCGGCCGGTACACGACACCCGTGCGGCGCAGATTACGTAACGATTGCGGCACCAGTGCGACACCCATGCCGGCCGACACGAGGCTGACGATGGTCTGCATCTGGATCGCCTCCTGGCCGATCCGGGGTACGAGGCCCGCGACGCCGTAGCAATCCATAATGATGTCATAAAAGCCTGGCGCCAGACGTCTGGGGAAGATCACGAGCGGCGCGTCGGCGACATCGCGCAGGCTGATCGGCGTGTCGAGCCATTCGGCGCGCGGGTCCGAGCCGGCGCCGGAGCCGGCGGCGCGGCTCACCTGCTCCGCCATGTCCGCCGACATCGCGATCACCAGCGGCTCGCGCACGATCGGCAGCCACGCGAGTTGCGCGGCGTGGCGCGACGGCAGCGGCGCGATCACGAGGCCGGCGTCGATGCGCCCGGCCGTCAACTCGTCGAGTTGCACGTCGCTGGTGGCTTCCGTCAATTCGAGCCGCACCCTCGGATAGCGCGCGCCGAAATCCCGCAGCAGCGGGGGCAGCAAGCCGTAGTCCGCGGTGGACACGAACGCCAGCGACAACACCCCCGCTTCGCCGCGCGCGAGGCTCTGCGCGAGCGGCCTCAAGCCCTCGGCGCTCGCCAGCAGGCGCCGCACCTCGGGCAACAGATCCGCGCCGACCGAGGTCAATTCGACCGAACGTTTGGTGCGCGCGAACAACTCGACGCCGAGCGTCTCTTCGAGCGCGCGGATCGCTTGCGACAGCGGCGGCTGCGTCATCGTCAGACGCGCAGCCGCGCGCCCGAAGTGCATCTCTTCGGCGACGGTGACGAAATAGCGCAACTGGCGCAGGTCGGGAACGGCAGGCAGCATGATTAATACATTTTACGACCTAATTGTGCCTGAATAATATATTGGACACGCAGTTTGCAAAACTGCATCCTTGCTCGACGCTGCGGAACTACACTGAACTGGAGCACCGCCCAGCAAGCCGGCCAATGCGGCAATACCGGCAAATCGCAGGGCAGACAGCACGCAGCGCGGCTCAAAACAAAACAGATTGGAGATTCCCCATGGCATACAACCGTCGTTCGAAGAACATCACGCAAGGCGTGGCGCGTTCGCCGAACCGCTCGATGTACTACGCGCTCGGCTACCAGAAAGACGATTTCGACAAGCCGATGATCGGCATCGCCAACGGCCACTCGACCATCACGCCATGCAACGCCGGCCTGCAGCGTCTGGCCGACGCGGCGGTGGTCGCGGTCAAGCGCGCCGACGCGAACCCGCAGATCTTCGGCACGCCGACCATCTCGGACGGCATGTCGATGGGCACCGAAGGCATGAAGTATTCGCTGGTGTCGCGCGAAGTGATCGCCGATTGCATCGAGACCTGCGTGCAAGGCCAATGGATGGACGGTGTGGTCGTGATCGGCGGGTGCGACAAGAACATGCCGGGCGGCATGATCGGCCTCGCCCGCATGAACGTACCGGGCATCTACGTGTACGGCGGCACGATCCGTCCGGGCAACTGGAAGGGCACTGACCTGACCATCGTGTCGTCGTTCGAAGCGGTCGGCGAATTCACGGCGGGCCGGATGTCGGAAGAGGACTTCGAAGGGATCGAAAAGAACGCGTGTCCGTCCACCGGCTCGTGCGGCGGCATGTACACCGCCAACACGATGAGCTCGTCGTTCGAGGCGCTCGGCATGTCGCTGCTGTATTCGTCGACGATGGCCAATCCGGATCAGGAAAAGGTCGACTCGGCCGCCGAATCGGCGCGTGTGCTGGTTGAAGCGGTCAAGCAGGACCTGAAGCCGCGCGACATCATCACGAAGAAGTCGATTGAAAACGCCGTCGCGCTGATCATGGCGACCGGCGGCTCGACCAATGCCGTGCTGCACTATCTGGCGATCGCGCACGCGGCCGAAGTGGAATGGTCGATCGAGGATTTCGAGCGCATGCGCAAGAAAGTGCCGGTGATCTGCAACCTGAAGCCGTCGGGCCAATACGTTGCGACCGATCTGCACAAGGCCGGCGGCATCCCGCAAGTCATGAAGATCCTGCTCGACGCGGGTCTGCTGCACGGCGACTGCATCACCATCACCGGCAAGACGCTGGCCGAAGAGCTCAAGGACGTGCCGGCCAGGCCCCGCGCCGATCAGCAGGTGATTTTCCCGCTGGAAAAAGCGCTGTACAGGGAAGGCCATCTGGCGATCCTGAAGGGCAATCTCGCCGTCGACGGCGCGGTCGCCAAGATCACCGGCCTGAAGAACCCGGTCATCACCGGACCGGCGCGTGTCTTCGAAGACGAGCAAAGCGCGCTGGAAGCGATTCTGGCCGACAGGATCGTCGCCGGCGACGTGGTGGTGCTGCGCTACCTCGGCCCGAAGGGCGGCCCCGGCATGCCGGAAATGCTCGCGCCGACCTCGGCGATCATCGGCAAAGGTCTCGGCGAAACCGTCGGCCTGATCACCGACGGCCGCTTCTCGGGCGGCACGTGGGGCATGGTGGTCGGCCACGTCGCGCCGGAAGCGTTCGTGGGCGGCACGATCGCGCTCGTGCAGGAAGGCGACTCGATCACGATCGACGCGCACAAGCTGCTGCTGCAACTGAACGTCGACGATGCCGAGTTGCAGCGCCGCCGTGCCGCATGGCAGCAACCGCAGCCGCGTTACACGCGGGGCGTGCTGGCGAAGTATTTCGCGCTGGCGCTGCCGGCGAACCGGGGCGCGGTGACAGGCTGAGCACACGCACGTGAGCTGCCGGCGCGACCGGCTTTCAGGGCAAGTTCGACGCGACATTGACGGTGGCAAAGTGCTTGCGAGCGTTACGTAAAAGCGCAAGGGGCGCACGGGAAAACGTGCGCCTCTTTCCTTTTATAATGCTCGCACCACGAGTCGGGCACCTGCACCGACGGAGACCACAATGAAATCAATGTCGTATGCAGCGGTCGCAGCAGCCGTCATGCTGGGCGCCACGTTGAGCACCGGCAGTCCGGCCGCGCATGCCGAGGCGCCCGCCGGTCTCGTGTTGGCCCAGCAGCAGAACTGCATGAGTTGCCATTCGGTTACGCGCTCCTTCATGGGACCGGCACTGCACGAGGTCGCGGCGAGATATGCCGGACGCGAAGACGCCGCCCTTTACCTGAAGCACAAGATTCTGGATGGCAGCACAGGCGTGTGGGGTCCGGTGCCGATGCCCGCGAATACCCAACTCACGCCCGATCAGGCGGCCACACTGGCGGCCTGGGTGCTGACGCTCAAATGAAACGGGCGCCGCATTGAAGGCGCCCGGTGCGGGCGTCCTCCGCGACGCCGCCTTGTACGATCCGCCGCGAACCTTTAGCCGCGGCTCGCGCGCCGCGCGATCTCTTCTTCCACCGCTTCACGCACCCAGCCGGTCATTTCGGTTTCCAGCGTCAGCGCCACTTCACGCGTGATCTGGCTGACGAGCAACGTGGTGTGCTCCTGCAAAGCATCGCGGCAACGCGCTTCGATGATGCCGCGTCCCTCGCCCGTCAGGAAACCCGCGAAGCGTCCGCGCAGACGCTCGGCAATGACGTCGGCGTCGAGATCCTGCTGTGGTGGCGCGGCGACTGCGGCTTCGTGAGCGATGTCCGGCGGCACGATCGTGCCCGCTTCGAGCGGCGCAGCCGGTTCGGTTCGGTCGAACACACCCGGCGATACATGCCCGTGGTCGTCGTGCTCAGTGCCATGATGCAGCCGCAAGCGCCTTTTCGGATGAGCGTGCTCCGCCGCATGCAGCGCTTGCGGCTCCGGTGTGACCACGGGCTCCGCTGGGTGCGCGGCTTGTGAGGGGCCCGAAGAAGCGGGCGTGAAAGCGGGTTCTGCCGCATGCGCAGGCTCCGGCGCAAGAACCGACTCCGGCGCGTGCGTCTGCTCCGACGCCAGCACCGGTTGCGGCGCCAGCTCAGGCTCCGGCGTCAGGCCAGGTTCGTTCGCCTGCGCCGGTTGCGGCGCAAGCGCGGGTTCCGTCCTGAAACCGGGTTCCCGCAGCCGGTCGGGTTGTTCGGGCGGCGCCGGCTGAGCCGCCGGTGCACCAGCCGTTCCTTCGCGCGCCTGGGGTTCGCGGCCCGGTACGAGAATCTCGTGCAGAACCGGAATCGAATTATCGTTGGGGTCGGACACGTGCGCTCTCCGTGTTTGAGTCGAAGCCGAAGCAGAATGCCAGCAAATCGCAGCCGTCGGTCATGCGCCTGCACACGACGAAACCGGCGCGATGCAGGCGGATGAAAACTAACTGCCTTGCTTGTAGTTGTTCAAAGCATAGCCGCGATCGCGATAGAAGCGATAACGCTCGCGGCCCGCAACGAGTTCCTCGTGTGCGTTACCGACCACTTCCAGCAATCTTTCGAAACGCGCGAACTGCGCCGGCACCGTCGCGCCGAGATTGAGCAGTATCTGGTGATGCGGCACGTCGTCGAGACTCGTGGTCAGCACGATCGGGGTTTGCGCGGCGAGCGGCGTGCCGGCCATGCAGTGCGGGACGAAGTCGAGCGGCGAAAAGGTCCACAACTGTTCATCGAGGGCCCGCAGGCGCGCGGGCTCGGCCAGCACGATGGTCGGCTGGCCCGCCTGATACGCCTTGCGCAGCAGGCGGCACGCATACAGCAGCGAGTCGCCGACGTTCGAGTGAAAATCGATTCTCGTCATCGGCGGCTCGCCCCAGCTTCCGCCGCAACGGTTGTGACTGCGCCCGCGGGCTGACTGCAATGCGTCATTGTGCGGCGCGACCGTCCGCGGCCCTGTCGATCAGGAACTGCGCGAGCAAAGGCACCGGACGGCCGGTGGCGCCCTTCGCCGCGCCGCTCTTCCACGCGGTGCCGGCGATATCCAGATGCGCCCACGGATAAGCGTCCGTGAAGCGCGACAGGAAGCAGGCCGCCGTGACGCTGCCGGCCGGACGGCCGCCGATATTGGCGATATCGGCGAAATTCGACTTCAACTGGTCCTGATACTCGTCGTCGAGCGGCAGGCGCCAGGCCGGGTCGGACGCTTCACGCGACGCGTCGAGCAGCTCGCCCGCGAGCGCGTCGTCTTTCGAGAAGAGGCCGCTGTTGTGATGGCCGAGCGCGATGATGCACGCGCCCGTGAGCGTGGCGATGTCGATCACCGCGGCCGGCTTGAAGCGCTCGGCGTAAGTGAGCGCATCGCACAGGATCAGGCGGCCTTCGGCGTCGGTGTTCAGCACTTCGATCGTCAGGCCCTTCATGCTGGTGACGATGTCGCCCGGCTTGGTGGCGGTGGCCGACGGCATGTTCTCGACCGCCGGGATGATGCCGACCACGTTGATCTTCAGGCCCATTTCGGCGACCGCGCGCAACGTGCCCAGCACCGAGCCGGCGCCGCACATGTCGTACTTCATCTCGTCCATGCCCTCGCCCGGCTTCAGCGAGATGCCGCCGGTGTCGAACGTGACGCCCTTGCCGACCAGCACCACCGGCGCGGCCTTCGCAGCGCCGCCCTGGTACTGCAGCACGATGAACTGCGCCGGTTCGACCGAGCCGGCCGTGACCGACAGGAACGAGCCCATCTTGAGCGCTTCGCATTGCTTCTCGCCGAGCACTTCGACCTTCAGCTTCCAGTCCTTGGCGAGTTTCTTCGCGGTGCTGGCGAGGTAGCTCGGCGTGCAGACGTTGCTCGGCAGGTTGCCGAGGTCGCGCGTGAGGTCCATGCCGTTGGCGAGCGCCGCTCCCTGCTTCGCGGCCAGCTTGGCGGCCTTCTCGTCGCCGGTATTCACGCTGAAGACGATGCGCTTCAAGGCGCGCGCCGAGTTGTCCGGCTTGCTCTTCATCTGCGTGAACTTGTAGGTCAGCTCGCGCAGCGCGAGGATCGCGGCGCGCACGCCCCAATCGGCGGTGCGCTCGAGCACCGGCAACTGGGCCAGCGTGAAGGTGACCTGGACGATCTTGGTGGGCAGCAGCGCACGCCATGCGGCCCGCACGGCGTCGCCATAGGCTTTCTGGCTGAAGGCATCCTGCTTGCCGAGGCCGACCAGCAGCACGCGCGACGCGCCGATGCCCGACACTTCGTGCAGGAACAGCGTGGTGCCGGCCTTGCCGTCCATGTCGCCGGCCTTGATGATGCGGGTCAGCAGGCCGCGGGTGGCCTCGTCGATCTCAAGCGCCGCGCCCGAGAGCGTTTGCGACTCGAACACACCGATTACGATGCAATCCGACTTCCCGGTGAGGAAACCGTTTGACGAGCCTTTGGTCCAATCACAGGCTTTTATGCTAAAGTCCATCGCGCTTGTCCTCGGATAAAATCTGGGCTTAGGATGAAAGCCGCAATTATCCGCTATTTTTCCCGCGGCGGCTGCACCGGAGGCGTGACGGGAACGAACCCGCGCGTCACTGAGAGCGCCCCCTCTCGTCATCAATAATGATCTTCGAACGCTCCCTCCAGCGCGAACTCGCGTATACGGCTGGTGCCGTGTTCATGGTTCTCCTCACGCTCGTGTTGACGACGATGATGATCCGCATCGTCGGCTTCGCGGCCCAGGGCGAGATCGACCCGCGCGACGTGCTGGTCCTGATCGGCCTCACCGTGATCGGCTATCTGGCGATCATGCTCGTCGCGACCCTGTTCGTGTCGATCCTGTTCGTCCTCACGCGCTGGTACAAAGACTCCGAGATGGTCGTGTGGCTGTCCTCGGGCGTGAGCCTCACGCAATTCATCAAGCCGATCGGTATTTTTGCCACGCCGATCATCATCCTCATCATGTTCTTCGTGTTCGTCGGCTGGCCGTGGTCGAACCAGCAGAGCAAGCTGATCCGCGCGCGCTTCCAGCAGCGCGACGAGGTCTCGCTGCTCGCGCCGGGCCAGTTCCGCGAGTCGGCTGCGAGCCACCGGGTGTTCTTCATCGAGAAGATGTCGCCCGACCAGGGGCGCGTCGAGAATGTCTTCGTGACCAGCACGGAAGGCGGCAAGGTCAACGTGGTGGTCTCGAAGTTCGGCCATACCGAGACGCACAAGAACGGCGACCGCTTCGTCGTGCTGGAAAACGGGCGGCGCTATGACGGCGAGCCTGGCCATCCCGATTTCCGCATCATGGAGTTCGAGCGCTATGGCGTGAAGATCCAGAGCCAGCCGGTCGTCAATACGCCGACCACCACCGGCACGCCCACGCTCACGCTGCTGCGCAATCCGACCAAAGACAACCTCGCCGAATTTGCGTGGCGCGCGGGGCTGCCGCTGATCGCGATCAACCTGATGCTGCTGGCCATACCGCTTGCGCACCAGAATCCGCGCCGCAGCCGCACCATCAATCTGGTGATGGCCGTGCTGATCTATCTGACGTATTCGAATCTGCTGAACGTGGTGCAGTCGTGGATCGAGCAGGGCAAGATGTCGTTCGGGGTGGGGCTCGTGATCCTGCACGTCATCGTGGCGGCAATCGTCGCGTTCATCTTCTGGCTGCGCGTGCGCAACCGGCCGCTCTTCACGCGGGCCATGTTCAGCCGTTCGCAGGGAGCCTGACCGATGCGCATCTATGAAAGGTATTTCGCGCGTCAGATCTATCTCACGTTCATCTTCATTCTGTTTGCGTTTTCGGGTCTGTTCTTCTTCTTCGACCTGATCAACGAACTGAACTCGGTCGGGCACGGCAACTACAAGTTCCAGTACGCGGTGCTGCGCGTTGCGTTGCAAACGCCGTCGCGCTTCTACGAAATCATTCCGGTCGCCGCGTTGATCAGCGCGATCTACGTGTTTGCGCAGATGGCGGCGAATTCCGAGTACACGATTTTTCGTGTGTCGGGCCTCGCGACCAATCAGGCACTGCGCTCGCTGATGAAGATCGGCATTCCGCTCGTGTTCCTCACGTATCTGATTGGCGAAGTGGTCGGCCCGTACACGGATCAGCTGTCGGAGCGGGTGCGGCTCGAGGCGCTGGGTTCGTCGGTGTCGACCAACTTTCAGTCGGGCGTGTGGGTGAAGGACACGCTCACCGCGCGCGCGGACGGCGAGCAGGTGACGCGCTTCGTGAACGTCGGCGAGTTGAAGCCGGACGCGACGATCGCCAACGTGCGCATCTATGAGTTCGATTCGAAGTTCCGGTTGTCGAATGTGCGCACCGCGCAAAGCGGCCGGTTTCAGCCGCCGGGGCACTGGCAACTGACGGGTGTCACCGATACGCAATTGCTCGACGTGCCCCCTCCTCCGGGCACGCCCGCCGATGCGCTCAATCCGGTGTATCGCGCGAAGCAGGTGTCGTTGCCGGAGTACTCGCTGCGCTCCGAATTGACGCCGCAGATTCTGTCGGTGCTGCTGGTGGCGCCGGATCGGATGTCGATGTTCAATCTGTTCCGCTATATCCAGCATTTGACCGAGAATCATCAGGACACCCAGCGTTATGAGATCGCGCTGTGGCGCAAGGTGCTGTATCCGTTTGCGGTGTTCGTGATGCTGGTGTTGTCGTTGCCGTTTGCGTATTTGCATACGCGGGCTGGGGTTGTGGGTGTGAAGGTGTTCGGCGGGATTATGCTCGGGATGAGCTTCCAGTTGTTCAATACGCTGTTCTCGCATATCGGGACGTTGAATACCTGGCCTGCGCCTTTGACTGCGGCTACGCCTGGGCTCGTTTATCTGGTGCTTGGGTTGGTTGGGTTGAAGTGGGTTGACCGGCATTAGGGGTTATCGTCATGGCTATGCATGGGTTGGTTCTGTTTGGGCATGGCGCGAGGGATGTGCGGTGGCGGGAGCCGTTTGAGAGGCTTGCCGACAAGCTGCGGGCCGTGCGCGGTTCTGGCGATGCTGGCGGGCCTGTGATGTTGGCCTTTCTTGAGTTGATGGAGCCGGATTTGCCTACGGCGGTGGATGGGCTTGTTGCTCAGGGATGTGATGGGGTTACCGTTGTGCCTGTTTTTTTTGGGCAAGGTGGGCATGTCAGGAGGGATTTGCCTGAAATCATCCAGCGGTGTCGTGAGTTGCACCCTTCTGTCGAGATTAAATGCGCTGGCGCTGTGGGTGAGGATGAGGGTGTGCTCGATGCTGTCGCGCTTTATTGTTTGCGGCAGGTTTGATGCCTGGTTTGTTTTGCCTGCGCGGCGCTTTGGGTGTGCTAGTCGGGTGTTGGCCTTTCCTTGAATTCACGGTGGTCTATTAGCGTTGCCCCTGTGCGGGGCGGCACTTACTTTCTTTGCCGCCGCAAAGAAAGTAAGCAAAGAAAGCGGCTTCACACCGCTAATTCTTAAGCGGGTCCCCTGGCTTGGAGGGGGCAGTGGTGCATCTGGAATCTGTGCTCTCGCACATTCCGCCCCCGTGACAAGGCAGTCATTCTTCCGGCGGCGCTGCGCGCGCCGTCGCGGTACTTCATCAAACATCCCCTACCTTTTACGCTGAAGTTTCTGCTCGGCACGCTGGCCTTCGTTCATCAGGCCATTCGGAAATTTCAGAAATGCTCGCTTCGCGCGCTCTTTAACGTGCCCACGTAATCACTCCCTGAGCGACACGTTTTAAACTGATTTCGCCGTCAAGACAGCAACGGTCAGGCTTGGCAGTCTGCACATCTCACACCCAACCTGGGCTCAGCAGAACGCGTCTGCTTCTGCACGTCCTTCTATGGGCGGGCCGTGATATAGGAGACCTCCGGGTCTGCTGGTGTGGGTGTGAGCCAGTCTGCCAACCTTGTCACTGTGCCCGCTCACCCCTTGCAAGCGAGTGTCGGGCGATCCAGCCAAGTTTCAGGGAGATCGCACATGAGTAAATCCGCCAAGCATTTTCGAACCGCCTCGCGCCCACCTGTTGATGCTCTCCAATACGAAAAACTCGCGCTATCCGCTTTCGGACTCATCGAAAGACAGATAAGCCAGTTGGACAAGCTGGTCACACTCGCAGCGTCGATCTACAGAAGCCCCGCTCTAACGCGAGACGAAAGATCGCGCCAGCGGAGACTGCCGGGACTATTGATCGATACGGGCGAGGATTACCAGCGAGAAGTAGAAACTGACCTGGAGTTGTACCAGGTCATCGCGCTGGATGCGAAGGGAATCGCCCAAAGCCGAATCACCGCCCGCCGCGCAACAAATCTTCTGGCAAAAGCGACAAGGGCGGCATCGGAGAGTCGCAAACGGATCAGCACATCCAAGGCCGCGCAACTCAAGCAGGTTCGCTTCAAGACCATCCCACGGTCCATCGCCGCAACACACTGACACAACCTCGCTGTGCCCTGCCCCAGACGTGAAAAAAGGCGCAATCAATGCGCCTTTCCCGTAGCAAGCAAGCGATGTCGCCGAACGCCGAACATTCCGTCAGCGCAGGCAACACAAACCTAAGCCGCCACCAACATCCCATCCACGATCCGCACCACCGACTGCCGCCGGTCAGCAAACGCCTCGCCGATCATCAGCAAACTCGGTTGCGATGCGTCCACCCACCGTTGCGCCTCACCCGCAGCCAGATCCTCGAGCGTCAGCGTGAGCATCCGCTCGCGCTCCGTGCTGCAAGCCTCGACGATCGCGACCGGCGTCGTCACCGGCTTCCCGGCATCGATCAGTTGTTGCGCGATTTCTACCCCGCTATCGCGGCCCATGTAAAACACGAGCGAATCCGCATTCACCTGCTCGCGAATCTCATCGGACCCGGGCGCACGGCTGAACGTCGCCAGCGCCACACTGCGCGACACGCCTCTTAGCGTCAACGACCGCTTCAACGATGCCGCACTCGCGAGCGCCGCGGTAATCCCCGGCACCACCTCATACTCGATGCCCGCCGCTTCCAGCGCCCGCATTTCTTCATCGGCACGCCCGAACAGCATCGGATCGCCGCCCTTCAGACGCACCACCACCTCGTGCTCCAACGCGGCATCCACGATCTGCTTGTTGATGAACTGCTGAGCCGTCGACAGTTGCCCGCAGCGCTTGCCCACCGCAATCCGCTTTGCGTGCGAAGGCGCGTAGTCGAGCATGGCCGGCTCGACCAGCGCGTCGTGCAGCACGACGTCGGCGGCGCCGAGCAGCCGTGCGCCGCGCACCGTAATCAGATCCGCCGCACCCGGCCCCGCGCCGATCAGATAAACCTTACCCATTTGCATCAACCTGTTGGTTAGGGCGCCAGCGCCGAGCAACGACGCATCACATCGCATCGCGCTGCATCGTCACACCGCGCCGCCGGACGCCCCTCTCCGCTTACGCCGAAAACGCCCGGATCATCCCGGCCGCGACGGTGTGGTGCGTCGCTTCGTCGATCAGCACGAATGCGCCCGTGCCCTGATGCGAGTCGTACACGTCGCACACCAGCGGCTTCTGCAACGTCAGCGCAACGCGGCCGATATCGTTCATCGCGAGTTCCTTGCGATCGGTTGCTTGCGACAGCGTATGCACGTCGAGCACTTCCTTGATCGCGCCGATTCGCGCGAACACCGTGCTGGTGGTCTGCTTCAACAGATACTTGCGCTGCGTCGACAGCGGCGTGTCGTCGAACCAGCACAGGTCTGCTTCGAGCTTCTTCGCCGGTTCCGGCGCCGCTTCACGCAGCACGAAGGTGTCGCCGCGCGACACGTCGACGTCTTCCGCGAGACGGATCGTCACTGTCTGGCCCGCGAACGCGCGATCCACCGCAGCCGTGCCGCCCACCACCGGCGCGATGATCTCGGCAACCGTTGCTTCACGGTTGGCCGGCAACACGACGATCGTGTCGCCGAGCTTCACTTCGCCCGCTTCGACACGGCCCATGTAGCCACGGAAATCGTCGGCCTGGTTGCCGTCCTGGCGCGCCACCCATTGCACCGGGAAACGCAGCGCCTGGCCGGTCGGCACTTCGACCGGCAGCGCTTCGAGCAGGTCCAGCAGCGGCTCGCCCGCGTACCAAGGCATGCTTTCGCTGGCCGTCACAATGTTGTCGCCCTTCAGTGCCGACACCGGCACGAAACGCACATCGGTCAGGCCGAGTTGGCGCGCGAGTTCGACATACGCGTCGCGAATCTCGTTGAAGCGTTGCTCGCTGTAGTCGACCAGATCCATCTTGTTGATGGCGACGATCGCGTGCTGCAAGCCGAGCAGCTTGACGATCGCGCTATGGCGCTTGGTTTGCGGCAGCAGTTGCGCGACGCCATCGACGAACGTCACGCGCGTCGCGTCGACGAGAATGATCGCCGCGTGCGCGGTCGACGCGCCCGTCACCATGTTGCGCGTGTACTGCTCGTGGCCCGGCGTGTCGGCGATGATGAACTTGCGCTTCGCGGTAGCGAAGTAACGGTACGCGACGTCGATCGTGATGCCCTGCTCGCGCTCGGCTTCGAGGCCGTCGGTCAGCAGCGACAGATCGATTTCGTCGCCGACGGTGCGCTTGTTCTTCGCGCGCGAGAGCGCCGAGAGCTGGTCGCTCAACACGGCCTTGCTGTCGTACAGCAGGCGGCCGATCAACGTGCTCTTGCCGTCGTCGACGCTACCCGCAGTGATGAAACGCAGCACGCCGAGGTCTTCTGGTTGATGAATACCACTCATGATTGTCTTACCCTCGTGTGCTTAGAAATAACCTTGCTTCTTACGCTGTTCCATCGCGGCTTCGGAGACCTGATCGTCCATCCGCGTCGCGCCGCGTTCCGTGATTTCGGTCACGGCCGTTTCGGCGATGATCTTCTCGATATCGTCCGCGTCGCTTTCCACCGGGCACGTGCAGCTGATGTCGCCGACGGTGCGGAAACGCACCTGCGCGTTTTCGCTGACTTCGCCTTCACGCATCGGCGTGAGCGGCGTGACCGGCACGAGCAGGCCGTTGCGGCGCACGATCTCGCGTTGGTGCGCGTAGTAGATCGATGGCAGTTCGAGCTGTTCGCGAGCGATGTACTGCCACACGTCGAGTTCGGTCCAGTTCGAGATAGGGAACACGCGCAGGTGTTCGCCGTTATGCAGACGCGCGTTGTACAGGCTCCACAGTTCCGGGCGTTGCGCCTTCGGGTCCCATTGGCCGAACTCGTCGCGGAACGAGAAGATGCGCTCTTTCGCGCGGGCCTTCTCTTCGTCGCGGCGCGCGCCGCCGATCAGCGCGGTATAGCCGTACTGTTCGATGGTTTCGAGCAACGTCACGGCTTGCGCGGCGTTGCGCGAATCCGTTTCGCGGCGCAGACGCACGGTGCCGCGCTTGATCGAATCTTCAACGTGGCCGACCACCAGTTCCGCGCCAATCTCCTGCGCACGGCGATCGCGGAAGTCGATCACTTCGCCGTAGTTGTGGCCGGTATCGATATGCACGAGCGGGAACGGCAACACGGTCTTGCGATTCGCGCCGATGCCGAAGGCCTTCAGCGCGAGGTGCAACACCACGACCGAGTCCTTGCCGCCCGAGAACAACAGTGCGGGCTTGCTGCATTCGGCGACCAGTTCGCGCAGGATGTGGATCGACTCGGCTTCGAGCCAGTCGAGGTGATCCATACGGTTCGCCGTGTTGGTAAGCGGAGCGTTCACAGTGGAATCGAGCGTGGTGCTCATGTCGGGTCCTTCGTTGATTGCCCGGCGAGCGGTTGCCCGCCGGAGCACAAGTATTCAAATCGATCCGGGCGGCGTTCAACCCGTTCAAACCGGGAGCCTGCCCTCAGTGTAGCGATATATCAGACCGAAGCGTTTTCGCTGCGTTCGACGATCGGGGTAATCGTCGTGATGTGCAGGCCGCATTCCTTCGTATCGCGCGACTCCCACCACCAGCGCCCTGCGCGGCTGTCCTCGCCGGGACGGATCGCGCGCGTACACGGCTCGCAGCCGATGCTCGGATAACCGCGCGCATGCAGCGGATTGACCGGCACGTCGAACGCTTTCAGGTAATCCCACACTTCAGCTTCGGTCCAGTCCGTCAGCGGATTGAACTTGGCGATGTTGCGCGCGGCGTCGTGCTCTTCCGCGTGCAGTTCGGCACGCGTCACCGACTGCTCACGGCGCTGGCCCGTCACCCAGGCGCTGACATCCGACAGCGCGCGGTTCAACGGCTCGACCTTGCGAATCTCGCAGCAGCGCTTGCGCAGATCGACGCTTTCGTAAAACGCATTCAGACCGTGCGAGCCGACGTATTCCTCGACTGCCGCTGCCTGCGGATGAAACTGTTCGATCTCGTAGCCATAGCGCTCTTTCACGCGATCGAGCATGCCGAGCGTTTCCGCATGCAAGCGGCCCGTATTCAGCGAGAAGATGCCGACCTTCACGCCGCGCGAGAGGATCGCGTGGGTGAGCAGCATGTCTTCCGCTGCGAGGCTGCTGGCAAGCTTCACGTTCGCGTGGCGCGCGGCGATCGAGTCGAGCAGCGCATCGAGGCGCTCGACCTTCGCGGCGAGTTCCGGTGTCAGCGTGTGAGCGTCGCTCATACCGGCGCCTTTTGCAGTTCGCCTGCCTCGCGGCGACGGAACAGCGGCGACGAATTCACCGCGCCCTGATAGTTGAAGCTGAATTCGTCGAACGCCTTCAGCGCATCGTCGAAGTCCTTGTCCGCGCGCAGCGCATACGCGTCGAAGCCGCAACGGAACATGAACGTGATCTGATCGCGCAGCACGTCACCGATTGCGCGCAGCTCGCCCTTGTAGCCATAACGCTCGCGCAGCAGGCGGCCGATGCTGTAGCCGCGGCCGTCGCGGAACACCGGGAAATCCACGGCGATCAGCGCAATCTTGTCGAAGTCGGCGACGATATCCGCCGGTTCGCTGTCCGGCGCGAGCCACACGCCGATCTCGGCCGCACTGCGCGACGCAGCGAGCGCTTCACGCTCAGCCTGCCACAGCGCGAGCGGCACCAGCACCTTGCCGGCCGGCAATTCGTTCACCGCGGGCAGCGCGCCGTCTTCCGCCGGACGCACAAGGGTCCAGTCATCGTTGACGATTGCGCGGTTCTTGATGATAGAAGCCATCTGTTCAGTATCCTTTTCGCGGTTACGCGTGAGCCGGTTGACGCGAGGCGTACACACGTTCCTTGAACGGGGTGATGCCGATGCGGTTGTACGTTTCGATGAAGCGCTCGCCTTCGTGGCGGTTTTCCACGAAGGTGTCGATCACCTTGCTCATCACGTCCGGCATTTCTTCCGCCGAGAACGACGGGCCGATCACGCGGCCGAGGTGCGCGCCGGTCGCGCCCGTGCCCTGCTCGCCGCCGAGCGTCACCTGATACCACTCCGAGCCGTCCTTATCGACACCCAGAATGCCGATGTTGCCGACGTGGTGGTGACCGCACGCGTTGATGCAGCCCGAGATGTTCAGCGACACGTCGCCGAGGTCGTACACGTAGTCGAGATCGTTGAAGCGTTCCTGGATCGCGAGTGCGATCGGAATCGACTTCGCATTCGCGAGCGAGCAGAAGTCGCCGCCCGGGCACGCGATGATGTCGGTCAGCAAGCCGATGTTCGGCGTGGCGAAACCTTGTGCCTTGGCCTTTTCCCACAGCGCGAACAGATCGCGCTTCTTGACGTTGGCGAGAATCAGGTTCTGTTCGTGCGACACGCGGATTTCGCCGAGCGAATACTCGTCGGCCCAATCGGCGACCGCTTCCATTTGCGTGTCGGTGGCGTCGCCCGGAGCGATGGTGGTCGGCTTCAGCGACAGCGTCACCGATGCGTAGCCCGCAACCTTGTGCGGCCGCACGTTACGCTCGACCCAGCGCGCGAACGCGCGGCTTTCCAGCAGATGCTTTTCGTACGACGCATCCGTATCCGGCAGCTTCTCGTACACCGGCGGCTGGAAGTACTGGACCACGCGATCCACTTCAGCCTGCGTGAGCGTCGACGGGCCGTCCTTCAGGTGCTGCCATTCTTCTTCGACCTGCGCCGAGAATTTCTCCGGGCTCAACGCCTTCACGAGAATCTTGATGCGCGCCTTGTAGATGTTGTCGCGGCGGCCATAGCGGTTGTACACGCGCAGCACGGCTTCGCAATACGTCAGCAGGTGTTGCCACGGCAAATCTGTACGGATGATCGCGCCGATGATCGGCGTACGGCCCATGCCGCCGCCGGCCAGGATGTCGGCCACCAGCTCGCCCTGCTCGTTCTTCCTCAGATACACGCCCATGTCGTGAACCTGCACAGCGGCGCGGTCTTCCTTCGAACCCGACACGGCAATCTTGAACTTACGCGGCAGCCACGCGAATTCCGGGTGGAACGTCGACCATTGGCGCAGGATTTCCGCCCAGGGACGCGGATCGACCACTTCGTCCGGTGCTACGCCGGCGAACTGGTCGGCGGTGATGTTGCGGATGCAGTTGCCCGAGGTCTGAATGCCGTGCATCTGCACCGCAGCGAGCTTGCGCAGGATTTCCGGCGTTTCTTCGAGCTTGATCCAGTTGTACTGGATGTTCGAGCGCGTCGAGAAATGGCCATAGCCGCGGTCGTGTTCACGCGCGATCTGCGCGAGCACGCGCATCTGGTCGCTGCGCAGGTTGCCGTACGGAATCGCGATGCGGTGCATGTACGCGTGGCGCTGGTAGTACAGGCCGTTCTGCAGGCGCAGCGGACGAAACTCCTCTTCGCTCAATTCGCCCGACAAGCGGCGGCGAACCTGATCGGCGTATTGCGCGACCCGTTCATCGACGATGGTCTGGTCGTACTGATCGTATTGGTACATTCGGGGACCCCAATTTTTTGGCGTGACACACGGCGGTCCGGCGGCCGGCGCACCGGTTCCGCCGCGCCTTGAATATCCGTCTTAGTCAGCTGCCGCAAACGAGCGTTTAGACCCATCTCTCATTTGCTTATGACAAAGACAGATATCCATATTGAAAAAGATGGACAGATCGTAATAAACTCGCCTTATATTTCAAACGACTAAAAAATTCTTTTTATATGCGGAGAGGTTATATATGAACCTGCATCAATTCCGCTTCGTCCGCGAGGCTGTGCGGCAGAACTTCAACCTCACCGAAGCTGCGAAGGCGCTGTTTACCAGCCAGCCGGGCGTTTCCAAGGCGATCATCGAGCTCGAGGACGAGCTGGGCGTCGAAATCTTCACGCGGCACGGCAAGCGCGTGCGCTCGCTGACCGAACCGGGACGCATCATTCTGCAGTCGGTCGAGAAAATCCTGCAGGAAGTCGAGAGCCTGAAGCGCGTCGGTAAAGATTACGCGGCGCAGGATCAGGGCAATCTCGTCATCGCCGCGACCCACACCCAGGCGCGCTACTCGCTGCCCGCCGCGATCGCCGAGTTCAAGAAGCGCTTCCCCAAAGTCCACCTTTCGATTCTGCAAGGCAGCCCGACGCAGGTCGCCGAGATGGTGCTGCACGACCAGGCCGATCTCGCGATCGCCACCGAAGCGATCGCCAACTATAAGGAACTGGTGTCGCTGCCGTGCTTCCAGTGGCACCACGTCGCGGTGATGCAGCCGGATCATCCGCTGCTCGACCGCAAACTTTTGGCGCTGGATGATCTGACCCAGTATCCGCTGATTACCTACGACAACGCATTCGCCGGCCGCACCAAGATCAACGAGGCGTTCCGTCTGCGCGGGCTGCATCCGGACATCGTGCTGGAGGCGATCGACGCCGACGTGATCAAGACCTATGTGGAACTGGGCCTCGGCGTCGGCATCATGGCGGATATCGCGTTCAACGCCGAGCGCGACCGTCATTTGCGCGCAATGCCGGTCGGCCACCTGTTCGGCAGCAACGTGACGCGCGTCGCGCTCAAACAAGGTGCCTATCTGCGCAGCTATGTGTACACGCTCGTCGAACTGCTGTCGCCGAGCATGAACCGCAAGCTGATCGAACAGGCGCTCAAGGGCGAACACGAAACCTACGAACTTTGATATCACCTCGCTTCCTGCTACGGAGACCCTTCTCGATGAAGTCGCATAAGAACAAACTTCGCGGCATCGCCGCTCTCGGCGCGCTCTTGCTCGCCACCGCAGCCCATGCCGACCTCAAGGTCGGCATCGATCTGTCGAGCACGGGTCCTGCGGCCGTGATCGGCATCACCAGCAAGAACGCGATGCTGATGTGGCCCGCGACGATCGCCGGCCAGAAAGCCGACTACATCTTCCTCGACGACGCATCCGACCCGGGCTCGGCCGTGCGCAACATCCGCAAGCTGATCAACGAGGACCACGTGGACGTGATCGTCGGCCCGAACATCACGCCGGCCGCGATGGCCGCGCTCGATCCGGTCGCCGAAAGCCAGACGCCGATGATCACGCTGATCGGTTCGGCCAGCGTGGTCGAGCCGCAGGAAGGCAAGAAGGTGTGGGCCTACAAGATGGCGCAGACCGACAGCGCGATGGCCGACGTGATGACGCGCTACATGGCCAATCACAACGTGAAGACGGTGGGCTTCATCGGTTTCGCGGACGGCTACGGCGAGAGCTGGCTCAACGAGTTCAGCAAGTTCGCGGCGCTGCGCCATATCCAGCTGGTTGCGACCGAGCGCTATAACCGCACGGACGCGAGTGTCACCGGGCAGATTCTCAAGCTGATGGCCGCCAAGCCCGATGCGATCCTGATCGCCGGGGCCGGTACGCCGACGGTGCTGCCGCAGCGCACGCTGATCGAACGCGGCTACAAGGGACCGATCTACCAGACGCACGGCATCGCGACGCCGGAGTTCATCAAGCTGGGCGGCAAGGACGTCGAAGGCACGCTGTTCCCGACCCAGCCGGTGGTGGTCGCGCGCACGCTGCCGGCCGATCATCCGGCGAAGAAAGCGGCGCTCGCCTTCACCAACGAGTATGAAGCGAAGTACGGCGCGGGCAGCGTGACGCAATTCGCGGGCGATGCGGCGGGCGTCTATCCGCGTTTGCAGGACGCGGTAGCGCGTGCATTGAAGACGGCGCAGCCGGGCACGCCGGCGTTCCGCGCCGCGTTGCGCGACGAGCTGGAACATGCCCATGAACTGGTGGTGCCGAACGGCGTCGTCAACACGAGCCCGAAGGACCACGTCGGCCTGGATCAGCGCGCAAGCGTGATGGGCACCATCAGGAACGGCAAGTTTGTTTATCTGAGCCAGTAAGCAAAGCGCAAATGCCCGTGCGCGCGGCTGATGATCGCGACCAACCGCACCGATGCAAACGGCGCGCCGGTGCTGGTGCCGCTGCGGCAGATCGCGGACATCGTCAAAACGACCGGGCCCGACGTGTTGAACCGGCGCGATCTGCAACGCGAGGTGATGCTCTCGGCGAACGTGAACGGCCGCTCGCCGGGCGAGGTCGCCGCCGACATCGCGAAAACGCTCGATGCGATGCATCTGCCGGCCGGCTATCGCTACCGCTTCGAGGGCTCGACCAGGAGCATGCAGGAGTCGTTCGTGTACGCGATCGAGGCGCTCGCGCTGGCGGTGATTTTCATCTACATGATTCTCGCGTCACAGTTCGCGAGCTTCGCGCAGCCGCTCGCGATCATGGCGTCGCCGCCGCTCACGCTGATCGGCGTGCTGATCGCGCTGCTGCTGTTCGGCAGCACGCTGAACATGTTCTCGATCATCGGCTTCGCGATGCTGATGGGGCTCGTGACCAAGAACGCGATTCTGCTGGTGGACTTCGCGAACCAGGCGCGGCGCGGCACCTTCCTCGATGCAGCCGGCCAGGGCCGCATGATGGAGCGGCGCGAGGCACTGCTCGAAGCGGCGCGCGTGCGTCTGCGGCCGATTCTGATGACTACGCTCGCGATGATCTTCGGCATGCTGCCGCTCGCCGCCGCGCTCGGCGAAGGCGGCGAACAACGCGGCCCGCTCGGGCAGACGGTGATCGGCGGGGTGATTACGTCGTCGATTCTGATGCTGGTGGTGCTGCCGGTGGTGTATACGGTGCTGCAGGATCGGGCGGACTGGTCGCGCGCGGTGTTCCGGCGTAAGGGGTAGTCAGGCGCTGACGCCATGCCGCGCCGCGTCGGCGAAATTGTTAAAGTAGCAGTCTCTCCCCGATCAGCAGTCCCACACCATGCGCACCACCCGAGCCATCCACGCCGTCGAACGGCTGAAAACGCGCAGCGGCAATCCGCTGTTCGCCGCGATCAGCCTGTCAGGCGGCCTGTTCTATCTGGTCGACAAATCGAGCGGCTCCGACAAGAAAGTCTCTGACCCGTTGACGCTCGACGACTTCGTCAAGTTCGTCGACGCGTACGGTCCGCAGAAACCGCGCAAGGCGAGCAAGCTCGATATCGCGTTCGAAGAGCAGATCAGGAAGAGTAAGGGCGGCTAAGCGGCCCTCCTCGCTTCACGCCCTTTCAATCTCGCGCCACTGCCCATCCGCCGCGCTACTCGCGAGCACGGCATCGATGAAGCGCAGCCCCGCGATACCATCGTCCACCGTCGTGAGTAGCAGACTCTCCGCAGGCAGCGCGCGGCCTTCGTCCAGCGCGTCGATCTGCAACGCCGCGTCTTTGTACAACTGCGCGAACGCTTCCAGATAACCTTCGGGATGTCCCGACGGCACACGCGTCGCGTGCGCGGCGAGCGCGCTTTGCACGCGCCCTCGCGTCAAGCGCTGCGCCAGCCCGCCTAGCGGTGTGAACCACAATTCGTTCGGCTGCTCCTGATCGAATGCGAGGCCGGCCTTCGTTCCATACACCCGCAGACGCAGCGCATTCTCCGCGCCGCTCGCCACCTGGCTCGCCCACAACATGCCGCGCGCGCCGTTCGCGTAACGCAGCATCGCCTGCACGTGATCGTCGATGCGGCGTCCCGGCACGAAGGTGTGCAACTCCGCCGACAGCGCCCGCGGTGTCATCGCCGTGACGAAGGACGCGAGGTGATACGCATGCGTGCCGATATCGCCGAGACAGCCCGCCGGTCCCGCCAGCGACGGGTCCGTGCGCCAGCCGGCCTGTCTGTTCGCGCCGCTTGTCTCAACCGGTTCGGCCAGCCAGTCCTGCGCGTATTCGACCTGCACCACGCGAATCTCGCCCAGTTCGCCGCGCTCGACCAGTTCGCGCGCATGACGCACCATGGGATAACCGGAGTACGTATGAGTCAGCGCGAAGAGCTTGCCCTTGTCGCGCGCGAGCTTCGCGAGCGCTTCGCCTTCGGCGAGTGAAATCGCCAGTGGCTTGTCGCAGATCACGTGGATGCCCGCTTCGAGGAACGCCGTCGCCACCGGCGCATGCAAATGGTTCGGCGTGACGATCGCGACCGCGTCGATGCCGTCGTCGCGAGCGGCTTCGGCGCGCGCCATCTCGCGCCAGTCCGCATAGCTGCGCGCGATGCCCGCCTCGGCGGCGCTCGCCTGCGCACGCTGCGGGTCGGACGACAAGGCACCCGCCACCAGTTCGAAACGATCGTCGAGCCGCGCCGCGATCCGATGCACCGCGCCGATGAACGCACCCTGCCCGCCGCCGACCATGCCCAATCCAAGCCTTCTGTGTGGCATCGCGTTACTCCTCATCAAAGCCCCAGCACACGCTTCACCTGCGCATCATCCACGCCACTCCCCGCAAAATCGTCAAACGCATGCTCGGCCACGCGAATGATGTGCCGCCGAATGAACTCCGCGCCTTCACGCGCACCGTCGTGTGGATGCTTCAGCGCGCACTCCCATTCGAGCACGGCCCAGCCGGGGAAATCGAATTGCGCCATCTTCGAGAAGATCGCGCCGAAGTCGATCTGGCCGTCGCCGAGCGACCGGAAACGCCCCGCCCGTTCGACCCAGCCGCTATATCCGCCATATACGCCCTGCTTGCCGTTCGGCCGAAACTCCGCATCCTTCACATGGAACGCCTTGATGCGCTCGTGATAGATGTCGATGAACGCCAGGTAGTCGAGCTGCTGCAAAACGAAATGGCTCGGATCGTAGAGGATGTTCGCCCGCGCATGCTGCCCGAGCGCGTCGAGAAAGCGCTCGAACGTCACGCCGTCGTGCAGGTCCTCGCCCGGATGCAATTCGTAGCAGACATCCACGCCGGCTTCATCGAACGCATCGAGAATCGGCCTCCAGCGGCGCGCGAGTTCGTCGAAGGCAGCGTCGACGAGGCCCGCCGGACGCTGCGGCCACGGGTACAGATACGGCCACGCCAGCGCGCCGGAAAACGACACGTGCGTGCTCAGGCCCAAACGCTGCGACGCCTTGGCCGCAAGCTTCAACTGGTCGATCGCCCACTGCGTGCGCGCGGCGGGGTCGCCGCGCACCTGCGGCGCGGCGAAGCCGTCGAACAACGTGTCGTACGCCGGATGCACGGCGACCAGTTGCCCTTGCAGATGCGTCGACAGTTCGGTGATCGTCACGCCCGCATCGTCCGCGATCTCGCGCAGTTCGTCGCAATAGGCCTGACTCGCGGCCGCCTGCTCCAGATCGATCAGGCGCGCATCGCACGGCACCTGAATGCCCTTGAAGCCGAGCCCCGCGGCCCAGCCCGCCAGATGCGCGAGATTGTCGAACGGCACCTCGTCGCCCATGAACTGGGCCAGAAAGATCGCCGGCCCTTTGATGGTTTTCATCGTACTGTTCCTCGAACGATCACGCGCCCGCCATGCTAGTGCGGCAAAACCACGGCGAGCGCGCTGACTCGACACTCACGCTCAGAATGGCGAGTCCGGAAAGTAGAACTGCTGCGCGTTTTCCTTCGTGATCAGCACCGACGGAATGATCGTGGTCGCCGGCAGCTTCTCGCCCTTCAAACGCGCCTCGGCGGTGAGCTTGATCGCGTCGTAGATGAATTTCGGCGAGTACGACACGTCGGCCTTGATCATCGGCGCGCCGTCCATTACGTTCTTCACCATGCCCTTCGAACCCGCGCCGCCGAACACGATCTTGATGTCGGTGCGCTTGGCCTGATCGATCGCCTTGATGACGCCGACCGCCATGTCGTCGTCGGCGGCCCAGACGGCGTCGATGTGCTTGAAGCGGGTCAGATAGTCCTGCATCACCTTGAACGCGTCGTCGCGATTCCAGTTCGCGTACTTGCCGTCGAGAATCTTGATGTCCGGATAGTTCTTCAGCACGCCGGTGAAGGCGGCCCAGCGCTCGTTGTCGAGCGTGGTCGGAATGCCGCGCAGCGCGACGATGTTGCCCTTGCCGCCCAGCTCCTTCGCCAGAAACTCGGCGGGTATCTTGCCGAACGCGGTGTTGTCGCCGGCCACGTACGCATCCTGCGCGCTGGTGTCGGTCAGGCCGCGATCGACCACCGTCACGTACACGCCCTTCTTTTTCACCTGCGCGACCGGCTGCGTGAGCGAGGCCGATTCGAACGGGAAGATCACGAGCGCGTTGATCTTGTTGACCGTCACGAGATCCTGCAACTGGTTCGCCTGTTCGGGCGCGCCGGCCGCGGTCTTGACGATCACTTTCAGGTCGGGGTGCGCTTTCTCCAGATCGGCCTTCGCCTTGTTCGCCCACCAGACGATGCCGCCCGTGAAGCCGTGGTCGGCTGTCGGAATCGCCACGCCTAGTGTGACCTTGTCGTCGGCGCGCGCAGCGCCTGCCGCACCCAGTATCCCCAACGCCAGCATGCCGGCGCCGACCGCTCGAATGACGTGTTTCATGGTTGTGTCTCCATCCAGTTGGTGAGGCGTTCCGGCGCCCCGATTTTTGGACCTGCTGGTTTTGCCTGCTATTGCCTGGTGTTACCCGGTATTGCAGCTTGAAGCACTAAAACTATCGCCGTCCGCGCTGCACGAACGCGACGAAGATAATCACCACGCCCTGCACCGCCGCGTTCAGATACACGCTGATGATGCTGGTCAGGTTCAGAATGTTGGCGATCACCGAAAGCAGAATCGCGCCGATCACCGTGCCGATCACGCGCCCTTCGCCGCCTTTGAGCGCGGTACCGCCGACCACCACCGACGCGATCGCCTCCAGCTCCCACAGGAGCCCCGTGGTGGGCGTGGCCGAGCCGAGCCGCGGCACGTAGAGCACGGTCGCCACGCCGACGCAGATGCCGAGCAGCACATACGTGACGATCTTCACCGTGTCGACGCGGATCGCCGCATAGCGCGCGACCTGTTCGTTCGAGCCGATCGCCTGCACGTGCCGGCCGAACGCGGTGCGATTGAGGATCAGCGCGCCGCCCGCCGCCACGACGAGAAACACCCAGATCGGCACCGGCACGCCGAACAGGCTCGCGTAATACACCGGGCCGTATAGATCGGATAACGAATTATCCAGAGTCAATGCGCCGCCGTCGGCGAG
The DNA here is from genome assembly GCF_056279605.1 of Paraburkholderia sp. TE9906. NCBI lineage: Bacteria > Pseudomonadati > Pseudomonadota > Betaproteobacteria > Burkholderiales > Burkholderiaceae > Paraburkholderia > Paraburkholderia sp. TE9906. The sequence goes on along the minus strand of NZ_JBWCCT010000002.1, from coordinate 493,398 downwards.
CCATGTGAGCACCGCGCGAAAGATCCCCAGGGTGCCGAGCGTGACGATGAACGGCTCGATCCGTCCTTTGGTGATCAGCAATCCGTGCGCGCAGCCGAACAACCCGCCGAGCACGAGCGCCGCGACGATGCCGATCGACACGATCGCGAGCGGCGCGAACGTGTGCCCGGCCGCGCCCGACGCGAGCCCGTTCATCAGCCAGATCATGCTGCCCGCGATCAGTGCGGCCATCGAGCCGACCGACAGATCGATGCCGCCCGAAATGATCACGAAAGTCATGCCGACCGCGATGATGCCGATGAACGACGTACGCGTGAGCACGTTCATCATGTTGTCGACGGTCGCGAAATCGCGGTTCAGCAGCGTGCCGATCACGCACAGCAGAATCAGCCCGACGAGCGGCCCGAGCGCATACAGACGATGCGCGAAGCGCAGCGCGCGGCCGGCTTGCACGGCTTCAGTGGGTGCCGGTCGCATGAGCGATCAACTCCTCTTCGGTCAGATGTTCGAGCGTCAACGTGGCTTGCAGGCGCCCCGCGCGCATCACGGCAACACGGTGGCACAAGCCGATCAGCTCGATCAGTTCGGATGAAATGACGATCACCGCGCGGCCTTGCGCGGCGAGCCGGTGAATCAGGAAATAGATGTCGCGTTTCGCGCCGACATCGACGCCGCGCGTCGGCTCGTCGAGCACGATCACGTTCGGGTCCGGCTGCAAAAATTTGGCGAGCGCGAGCTTCTGCTGGTTGCCGCCGGAGAGCATGCGCGCGCGGCTCGACAGATCGCCGGTGCGGATGCCGAATTCGCCGACCGCTTTCGTCAACGCCGCGCGTCCCGCTTTCAGGTCCAATAAAGGATGCGCGTAGCGTTCGAGCGTCATCAGCGTGACGTTGTCCTGCAGGCTCAGGTTCACGTGCAGGCCCTTGCCCTTGCGGTCCTCGCTGAGGTACGTGAGCCCGTGGCGCATCGCGTCGCGCGGGCTCTTCAGATCGGCGCGCCGTCCCGCGATTTCGATTTGCCCCGCCGTGCGCTTGCGCAGACCGATGATCGCTTCGAACGCCTCGGTGCGGCCCGCGCCGACGAGGCCCGCGAAGCCGAGCACTTCGCCCGCGCGCACGTCGAAGCTCAGATCCTCCACCCACTCGGGCACCGCGAGCCCTGTGACTTTCAATGCAAGCGGCGCGTCGGCGGGCACGGTGAGCTTGTCGGGGAACATGTCGGACAGCTCGCGCCCCACCATCAGGTTCGCCATCTGCTGGCGCGAGAGCGACGCGGTCTCGCCGCGCGCGACGAAGCGGCCGTCGCGCATCACGATGACTTCGTCGGTGATGCGTTCCACTTCGTCCAGCTTGTGCGAGATGTAGACGATCGTCACGCCGTCGGTCTTGAGCTTCGCCATCAGCGTGAAGAGCCGCTCGGTTTCAGACGGCGTGAGCGTGGCGGTCGGCTCGTCCATGATCAGCAGACGCGCGCGGCGCGACAGCGCCTTCGCGATCTCCACCATCTGCTTTTCCGCGACGATCAGCTCGCGCACCCGCGTCTCCGGCGCTTTCTCCAGCCCGACCTGCGCGAGATAGCGCGCGGCGTCGGCGCGCATCGCGGCATCGTCGAGGAACCAACCGCGCCGCTTCTCGTGGCCGAGGTACATGTTCTGCGCGATCGTCAGATGCTCGGCGAGATTGAACTCCTGATGGATCAGCACGATGCCTTGCGCTTCGGCGTCGCGCGAGCCGGTGAATTGCTGCGTGCGGCCGTCGACCAGCAAGCTGCCCGACGTCGCGGTTTCGTAGCCCGCGAGAATTTTCATCAGCGTCGACTTGCCCGCGCCGTTCTCACCGAGCAAACCGTAGATGCGCCCCGGCGCGAGTTCGAAGCTCACGCCGTGCAGTACGCGCACCGGGCCGAAGTCTTTGCGGATGTCGTCGAAGCGGATCGCGAGGCTCATGGTCACGCGCTCCCGCGAATCACCAGCCGATGCGGCAGCAGCACGCCCGGCACGTTCGCCAACGGATTCGCGAGACGCTGCAACAGCAGACGCGCGGCGGTTTCACCCAGTTCGCGCATCGGCTGCGCGATGGTAGTAAGCGGCGGATCGATCTGCGCGGCGAGCGAGATGTCGTCGAAGCCGACCACCGCGACGTCGTCGGGCACGCGCTTGCCCGCGCTGCGCAAGCCGTGGATCACGCCGATCGCCAGCGTGTCGGACACCGCGAAAATCGCGCTAGGCGCGTGCGGCTGCTCGGATAGCGTCACGGCGGCCGACGCGCCCGCTTCGTAGTCGAGACTGTTCAGGTTCATCCGCCAGCGCGGGTCCGGCGCAATGCCCGCTTCGATCAGCGCGTCGAGATAGCCCTGCTGACGCTGCCGCGCGTACAGGTAGTCGACGTCGGAATTGATCAGGCCGATGCGCCGGTGGCCGCGCGCGAGCAGGTGCCGCACCGCGTCGCCGGCCGCGCGGTAGTTGTCGATGCCGACGTACGGCACGCCGACCGCCGGATCGAACTCGCAGCACGCGACCCACGGCAGCGCGTGCGACGCCTCGCCGAGCGCCTGCTGGATGGTGGCGGGGTCGAGACAGATCGCGCCGTCGGCGCGGCGGCGGCGCAGCAGGTCGAAGTAGCTGCGCTCGCGCCCCGGGTCGGCGCCCGTGTCGCACAGCAGCATGAAGTAGCCGTGCTGACGCGCGACGCTGTCGATGCCGCGCACGATCTCCGCGTAAAACGGATTGCCGACGTCGGGCACCATGGTCAGCAGCAGCCGGCTCTCGGCGGTGCGCAGATTGCGCGCGAGTTCGTTGACACGGTAGCCGCTCGCGTCGATCGCGGCGAGCACCTTGTCGCGCGTGGCGGGCCGCACGTTCTCGTGGCCGTTCAGCACGCGCGACACCGTCGCCACCGAGACACCCGCCTGCTCGGCCACGCCGGCGATCGACAGACCATCGGCGGCGCGCAGCGGCCGAATCCCGGGCGGAGGTCGCGCTCCGGACTGGGGCGCCGGGGCCGCTTTGGACGACGATCTGGTCAAGTGAGTTCGCGCCGAAAATGTAATCGATTACATTTTTGAGTGATCGAAGCGCGAAGCGCAAGGACAGATCGCTAGGGATTAACACGGGGGCCCCCACGGCTGACGACGGACCGCGCCGGCGCGCGAGCCATGTTCCACGCAGCCCGCCGCCCTGCCCGCGAGAACCCGGCTGCCCGCCGCCATTTGGTACAATCCCGCAGTTACCCTGGCGCGGCTTGCATCCCGAATCGTTTTCGCGAAGCGGCCGGTCAGAGGCAAAAAGTCAGCGGCGGCGTTGGCCGGGCTTGGGGGCCAACCCCGGCCAAATCCACGGTCAAGCTCGTCGCCCGCTCGCCAAACCAAAACCGCCGAATCCACCATGAACATCGAGCAAGCGCGTTTCAACATGATCGAACAGCAGATCCGCCCCTGGGAAGTGCTCGACCAGGACGTGCTGAATCTGCTCTCGATCGTCAAACGTGAGAATTTCGTCCCCGCCGTCTACCACGAGCTGGCCTTCGTCGACTTCGAAGTGCCGCTGCCGGCCGGCCAGCACATGCTGGCGCCGCGCATCGAAGCGCGCGTGCTGCAGGAACTGGCGGTGAAGAAGCACGAAAGCGTGCTCGAAATCGGCGCGGGCTCGGGTTACATGGCGGCCTTGCTCGCGCATCGCGCGCAGCACGTGCTGACGGTGGATATCGAACCCGAACTGGCGGAGCTGGCCAAAACCAACCTGATCGCCAACGGCGTGCTGAACGCGGAAGTCGTGACTGGCGACGCGTCGCGCGGATGGGCTGGCGCGGCGCCTTACGACGTGATCTGCGTGTCGGGCGGCCTGCCGGTGCTGCCGCAGGAAATCCTCGAACACCTGAAGATCGGCGGGCGCCTCGCGGCCTTCGTCGGCACCGCGCCGGTCATGAAGGCGCAGATCATCACGCGTATCGACGAGAAGCAGTACCGCATCGCCGACGTGTTCGAAACCTACGTCGAGCCGCTGATCAACGCGGTGCAGCCGCCGCGTTTCAAGTTCTAAGCGATACACAACGCTATACGTCGATCCGCACGGCCGCCACGCGGCCGTCATCTGAACTGGATGTTCCGCTGATGCAAAATCTGACCGCTCCGGCGCTCGCCGAATGGCTCGCCGACACTTCGCGTCCCGCGCCCGTGCTGCTCGACGTGCGCGAGCCGTGGGAACTGCAAACGGCGTCGATCGCCGGCGCCGTGTCGATCCCGATGCGTGAAATTCCCGCGCGCAGCGAAGAACTCGACGACGACGCGCAGATCGTCTGCGTCTGCCATCACGGCGCGCGCAGCGCCCAGGTCGCGATGTTCCTCGAATCGCGCGGCCACACCAACGTGTTCAATCTTCAAGGCGGCATCGACGCGTGGTCACGCCAGGTCGATCCGTCCGTTCCCACCTACTGAGCTCACTGCCGCGATGACGCGCCAGCGGGCGCCGATCCGCGCGGCCGTTCTGCGCTGACGCTGGCCGGCGCGTTTCACACGCTGCCGTGTGGGCCGTTGGCCTGCCCCAACTCTACGACGAGGCGCTCGCCAGCGACGCGCAACTGCAAAGCGCGCGCGCGGCGCTCGCTGCCAACAGCGAGGAACTGCCGCTCGCTCGCGCCAGGCTGCTGCCGCAAGTCTCGGCATCGCTCACCGGCAGCCGCCAGAACACCGATTTCGGCGGCGGCTTCCCCGCTTCTTCCGGCAATAGCAACGGCTTCGGCAGCGGCGCGAACACGCTGCCGGGTGGCACACCGGCGCTGGCTGCGGAACTGGGCAACCTGGGGTCGTCGTACACGAACAGCACGATCGGCGTGCAGGTGACGATTCCGATCTTTGCGGGCGGCGCCACGCAAAGCCGCGTGCGTCAAACGCTCGCGCTCGAAGACCAGGCCGCCGCCGATCTCGACACGGCGCGGCGCAACCCGGCGCTGTCGGCGCGGCAGGCGTTTCTCGGGGTGGTGAGCGGGCTCGCGCAGGTGCGCGCGCTGCAGACCGCCGAGCGGTCCGCGAGCACGTCGCTCGAATCGAATCTGCTCGGCTATCAGGTCGGCGTGCGGATCAACATCGACGTGCTCAATGCGCAGGACCAACTATTTTCGGCGCACCGCGATCTCGCGAAGGAGCGTTACGACACCTTGGTCAACAGTCTCAAGCTGAAGGCGTCGAGCGCGAGTCTCACGGATCAGGACGTGCTGCAGTTGGGCGCGCTGCTGTCGCCGCTCGACGACGGCACGCTCGCCGCGCTGCCGCAGGCGCCGACGGTGCCGCATCCGGGCGTGGCGGCTAAAGGCGCGGCGGGGAAGCCTGGGCGACGGGTGGTGCCGGATGGGGGTGGGCAGAGGTAGGGGCGTGCGCGCTTTGGTTCGTCGCTTCTGTGCTTCTCCGCTTCGTTTCAACCAGCCTGCCTACAACCCTGATGGCAACCGGCAACGCGGTGCTCGGCAACGCCGGCCGTTACTTCGTAGCTCCCATCGACAACCGCATGCGCCTTTGTGGACTGTCGTCCTTCCATGGCCCCAGCGTCTATACGCTGATCGGCACTGTGACGACCGGCCAACGGAGCGGGCTGTTCGTCGCGTGCTAACGACAGCACGAATGCGTGAGCGACGCTAGCCGATCGCGCCATCCAACGCCCTTTCCCATCCTCCATTCTGAATTTTCCTGCAATCCCAATAACGGCCCACGGGCATCATGCTCCGATCTGTTTTCCGGAGCATTGAGATGAAATTTTTGAAGATCGCGCTGGCGCTCGCGGCGTTGGCGCCGCTTGCCGCTTACGCGGCATTGGGCGCGGCGCCAGTCGCGCGCACGCACGCGATGGCGGCGTCGCGATCGCTGCTGCAGTCGTCGGTGACAACCGGCGCTTCGGCTGCGTCGTACACGGTGCGCGAGGCGAAGGACGCCGACGGCGTGACGATCCGCGAATACGTATTGCCCACCAACGTGGTGTTTGCCGTTACGTGGCAAGGTCCGGTGCGCCCGGACATGAGCGAACTGCTCGGCAGCTACTTCCCGAACTTCGCCAACCCCGGCGAAGGACGCGCGCAAGGCATCGGTCCGATGGTCCAGCACAACAGCGCGTTCCATATCGAGTCGGCTGGCCATACGGGCTACTTTTTCGGCAAGGCCTATCTGCCGCGCCTCGTTCCCGCCAACGTCCGCATGGAGACCCTGCAATGAAGCGGCGCGTGCATTCATCGAACTGCAACGCCATGACCTTATTCAATAAGAAACTTTGCTGCGCGCTTGTGAGCGCCAGTGTGGCGCTGTCCGCGTGCGGGGGTGGCGGGGGCGACGAGGGTGGCGATCAGACGGCGCCGACGCCGACTCCGACTCCGACTCCGACTCCGACCCCAACTCCGACTCCGACCCCAACTCCGACCCCAACCCCAACTCCAACTCCAACTCCAACTCCAACTCCAACTCCAACCCCAACCCCAACCCCAACCCCAACCCCAACCCCAACTCCAACTCCAACTCCAACTCCAACCCCAACTCCAACTCCAACTCCAACCCCGACCCCAACTCCAACCCCAACTCCAACCCCGACCCCAACTCCAACCCCAACTCCAACCCCGACACCAACTCCAACCCCGACACCAACTCCCCCCACCAACACCGTCCCCCTGACCGTGGAACGATGGACGAGCTACGTCAACATGCCCTACGTCAGCGTCACGATCTGCATCCCAGGGGGCCAGGGCGCGAACCAATGCGAGACGATCGATCACATGCAGGTCGACACCGGCTCGGTCGGCGTGCGCGTGCTCGCCAGCGCATTAAGTTCGGCGCTCACCGCCAGCCTGCCAGCGCAATCGGGCGCCACCGACGATCCGACGGGTAGCGCAGCGATCGCCGAATGCGCACAGTTCAGCTCCGGTTTCACATGGGGAGCAGTCAAGCGCGCCGACGTAAAGATCGGCAGCAAGATGGCGGGCAACATGCCCATCCAGGTCATCGCCGACGGCAAGTATTCGACACCGTCGGAATGTCTGTCGCGCGGCGGCACCAACCTGAACACGAAGGCCCTGATGGGCGCGAACGGCGTAGTCGGCATTTCGACGGCACGGCGCGATTACGCGGCGGCCGCGAACACCGCGCTGCCGGCAACCTATTACTACTGCTCGTCCGCGGCGTCGTGCACGAGCACGCGTGTGCCGCTCGACATCCAGGTCATGAATCCGGTCGCCAATTTCACATCGGATAACAACGGCACGATCATCCGTCTACCCGCGTTGCCGGCGGGTGGCCAGGCCAGCGCGACCGGTGAACTGGTGTTCGGCATCGGCACGCAGGCGAACAACGCGCTGCCGTCGAATGCGAGCATTCTCACGCTGAATCCGAACGGCTATTTCACGACCACGTACCAGGGCTATTCGTATCTCAGCGCAATCGACAGCGGCTCCAATGCGAACCTCTTCACGGACTACACGACGCCTTATTCGGGCGACTGGTTTGTGCCTGCCACCACGCTCAGCCTGTCCGCGATCCTGGTGGGCACCGCCAGCGGATCCACGCCGGTGAGCGTGCCATTCTCACTGGCGAATGGATTTACGCTTCTGGCTAATCCGTACGCGGCCTATGACAGCCTCGGCTCACCCATGTACAGCATGTTCGTCTGGGGGCTGCCGTTCTTTTACGGCCGCAGCGTCTACACCGCACTCAACAACGCAACGATCGGCGCCCATACAGGGCCGTTCGTCGCGTTCTGATCGGGCGACACAAGCAACGGATCGAAACAGAAAGGCCGGCACCTCACGGCGCCGGCCTTCTCGCCAGCAGCACGATCGCATCGTCCACGACAGGCACGCGCGGATCACGCAAGAGCCATCCCTACTCGAATCGCAACGACCAGCGCCTACTCCGTCTCCCTCAACACCTGCGCCACCGTTCCGAAAATCCCCTCGAGCTGCGCCTCCTCGACGATCAACGGCAGAGAGAACGCCAGAATATCCCCGGTATAACGCGTCGACAGACCCTTCTCGAAGCAGCGCACGAGCATGTCATAAGCACGCGCGAGCGGCGCATGCACAAAGGCGCGGCGGCCATGCACCGCGGACGCCCGCTGGCGGATACGCGCGCTTCGTTGCGGCGCGGCACGCACCCGAACGAGGCGCCTACCGCGATCCTGCACCACTTTCGCGCGGCTGCGCGCCCCGCCGCCCCGCGCGCAGCCGCGCCGTGGCGCGCTGCCTATGCGATTCGAGTCGAAATTGCCGCATGGCATGTGGCTTGCAGTACAGGAGCGGCAAGTCATGCGGGATAAGCCCTGCTGGCTGAAATCGATGCCCATAAACAGTCACCATCAATGGCAAGGGGAAACACATGAAACGTCGCAGTCTGTTGAAGTTCGGTTCCATGTCCGGCGCATTGGCGCTTGCTGGTCAGGTGCCGTTCGCGAACGCGCAGTCCGGCAGTGGTCCGATCAAGGTGGGCATTCTCCATTCGCTGTCGGGCACGATGGCCATCTCCGAAACGTCGCTGAAGGACACCGCGTTGATGACCATCGCGGACATCAACAAGAATGGCGGCGTGATGGGCCGTCAGCTTCAGCCGGTGGTGGTCGACCCGGCGTCGAACTGGCCGCTGTTCGCCGAGAAAGCACGTCAGCTCATCACGCAGGAAAAGTGCGCTGTGGTGTTCGGCTGCTGGACGTCCGTGTCGCGCAAATCGGTGCTGCCGGTGTTCGAGGAACTGAACGGCCTGCTGTTCTATCCGGTGCAGTACGAAGGCGAGGAAATGTCGCGCAACGTTTTCTACACGGGCGCAGCGCCGAATCAGCAGGCGATTCCCGCGACCGAATATCTGATGAGCGCGGAAGGCGGCGGCGCCAAGCGCTTCTTCCTGCTAGGCACCGACTATGTGTATCCGCGGACGACCAACAAGATCCTGCGCGCGTTCCTCAAGTCCAAGGGCGTGCAGGAAGCCGATATTCAAGAGGTCTACACGCCGTTCGGCCATAGCGACTATCAGACCATCGTCGCGAACATCAAGACCTTCTCGCAAGGCGGCAAGACCGCGGTGATCTCGACCGTGAACGGCGACTCGAACGTGCCGTTCTACAAGGAACTCGGCAACCAGGGGCTGAAGGCGTCGGACGTGCCGGTGGTCGCCTTCTCGGTCGGCGAAGAGGAACTGCGCGGCATCGACACGAAACCGCTGGTCGGCAACCTCGCCGCATGGAACTACTTCATGTCGTTGCGCAACCCGGCCAACGAAAAGTTCAAGAAGGAATGGGCGACCTGGGTCAAGGACAACAACCTGCCGGGCGGCTCGAAGCGCGTGACCAACGACCCGATGGAAGCGACCTTCGTCGGCATCCATATGTGGAAGCAGGCAGTCGAGAAAGCGAAGAGCACCGACGTCGACAAGGTGCGCGTGGCGATGATCGGCCAGACCTTCGCGGCGCCGTCGGGCTTCACGCTGGAGATGGACGGCAACCACCATCTGCACAAGCCGGTGATGATCGGCGAAGTACGCGCCGACGGCCAGTTCAACGTGGTGTGGCGGACCAAGACCGCGATTCGCGCGCAGCCGTGGAGCCCGTTCATCGCCGGCAATTCGAGCAAGCCGGATGTGGTCAGCTCGATTCCGGCGTTCCTGAAGCGCTCGCGCGTCGCCTGAGCGGACTGACAGGACGGCTCGACGCGGCGGTGCGGTTGTTGGCCGCTTAGCCGCGTCGCGAGCCGATGTAGGTGATTCCACCGAGGGCGCGCTCGCCGCACCGCGCGTTCAGCCGGCGTGAAACGGGTTGGGTCACGGCTGTGCGTTCGCATCGCCGGCCTGGATTGGCGCGGTTGAAGTCGCGCAAGTCACGCCCTTGCACGAACCCGCCGCCTGCTTCTTCGCAGTCGCGGCGGCCGAAGCGGATCCACGGCGCGCACCCGCGACGCAGTAACCCGACAGCGCGGCACGACAGCTTGTATTGCATCCACGCCGCGCTGCCGGTTTTTCTCCAAAGGCCACCATGGCGTTTTCATTTCTCACAGACGCACGGCGATTCGCACGACGGCTCGCACAGCGCAGTATCGTCGGCGCGGCGCTGGTGCTCGTCGCCGGCGCTCCGCTCGCCGCGTTCGCGCTGACTCCCGCCGATGTCGCGCCGCTCGCCGGCGACGACTTCGACGCCAAATCCGCGGCGATCGACAAGCTGATCGCCAACCACGACAAGGAATCGCTCGCGGTGCTCAAGGCGCTGTCCGACGACAGCGCGCTCGCCACCGACGCGGGCGCCGTGCTGCTGCAGGACGGCGACACCGCACGCGATGCCGTCACCGGCAAGACGGTGGCCGCCGGCGACGCGCAGCCGGTCACCCTGAACAACCTGCTGCGCTCGAAAGTGTCGGGCGCACTTGCGGGTCTGCAACTCGATTCGCCGGACCGCGCCACGCGCGAAGCCGCGATCGGCGCGCTGCTGCAAAACCCCGATCCGGCGATCAAGCCGCTGGTCGACGCGGCCCGCGCAAAGGAAACCGATCCGGCCTTGAAGAAGCGCCTCGACACGCTGTGGGCGATGACCGCGCTGCACGACGCCGACCCGGCCAAACGGCTGGAGGCCGTGCAACTGGTGGCCGCGCGGCACGACCTCGACATGAACGAACTGCTGCGCCCGCTGGTCGCGAAGAAAGCGGACGGCAGCTTCGTCGAAGCCGACGAGCGCGTGCGCGCCGCCGCGCAAACAGGCATCGACGAACTCGATGCGATCCAGCGCCGCGGCCAGATCGCCGGCACGCTGTTCGCCGGGTTGTCGCTCGGCAGCGTGCTGCTGCTCGCCGCGCTCGGCCTTGCGATCACGTACGGGCTGATCGGCGTGATCAACATGGCGCACGGCGAATTCCTGATGATCGGCGCCTACGCCACCTACGTCGTGCAGAACCTGTTTCAGCGCTTCGCGCCCGGCGCGTTCGACTGGTACCCGCTGCTCGCGGTGCCGGCGTCATTCGTGGCGGCGGCGCTGGTCGGCATCGTGCTCGAACGGCTGGTGCTCAAGCATCTGTATGGCCGTCCGCTCGAAACGCTGCTGACCACCTTCGGCGTGAGCCTGATCCTGATCCAGGCGACCCGCATGCTGTTCGGCGCGCAGAACGTGCAGGTGATCAACCCGGCCTGGATGAGCGGCGGCGTGACCGTGCTGCCGAATCTGATCCTGCCGTACAACCGCCTCGCCATTCTGGCGTTTTCGCTGATCGTCGTCGGCATCGCGTGGGCGGTGTTGACGAAGACGCGCCTCGGCCTGTTCGTACGCGCGGTCACGCAGAATCGCCGCATGGCTGCGTGCGTCGGCGTGAAGACCGCGCGCGTCGATTCGTATGCGTTCGCGTTCGGCGCGGGCATCGCGGGTCTCGGCGGCTGCGCGCTGTCGCAGATCGGCAATGTCGGACCGGACCTCGGCCAGAGCTACATCATCGATTCGTTCATGGCGGTCGTGCTCGGCGGTGTCGGGCAACTGGCGGGCACTGTCATCGGCGGCTTCGGGCTCGGGCTCGTCAGCAAGGCGATCGAGCCGTTCTGGGGCGCGGTGCTCGCGAAGATCGCGGTGCTGGTGCTGATCGTCCTGTTCATCCAGAAGCGTCCGCAGGGCATGTTCGCCCTCAAGGGCCGTAGCGCGGAGGCATGAGATGACTTCTGCTACTTCGACGACCTCGTCGGCTCACGGCGGCGCGGCGAACGGCGGCGCAGCCGCCGCGCGCGACGCGCAGTCCGGCTTCGCGCTCGGCCTGCCGCCGCGTCCCGCGCTGCTGTCGCGGCGCGCGTGGCTCGCGCTGATTGCGCTGATCATCGTGTTCGGACTCGGCGTGCCGTTCGCCACGCTGGTGCTGCCGGAGACGAGCCCGCTGCATCTGTCCGCGTACGCGACGACGATCACCGGCAAGTTCATGTGCTACGCGATCGCAGCGCTCGCGCTCGATCTCGTGTGGGGCTACTGCGGCATTCTCAGCCTCGGCCATGCGCTGTTCTTCGCGTTGGGCGGCTACGCGATCGGCATGTACCTGATGCGCGCGATCGGTCACGACGGCAAGTACGGCAGCGATCTGCCCGATTTCATGGTGTTTCTCGACTGGCATCAACTGCCGTGGTACTGGCAGGGCACACAGCATCTCGGCTACGCGCTCCTGCTGGTGGTGCTGGTGCCGGCGGTGGTCGCGTGGGTGTTCGGCTTCTTCACGTTCCGCTCGCGCGTGAAGGGCGTGTACCTGTCGATCATCACGCAGGCGATGACGTTCGCCGCGATGCTGCTGTTCTATCGCAATGAAACGGGCTTCGGCGGCAATAACGGCTTCACCGACTTCAAGCGCATCGGCGGTTTTCCGATCACGCATGCGGGCACCCGCACCGCGCTCCTGCTGATCACGTTCGCGGTGCTGATCCTCGCGTTCCTCGGCGCGCGCGCGATCGTCACGTCGAAGCTCGGCCGCGTGGTCACCGCCGTGCGCGACGGCGAAACGCGCCTGATGTTTCTCGGCTACAGCCCGCTCGCCTACAAGCTGTTCGTGTGGACCGTGTCGGCCGTACTGTGCGGGATCGCGGGTGCGTTATACGTGCCGCAGGTCGGCATCATCAATCCGGGCGAGATGTCGCCGGGCAACTCGATCGAGATGGCGATCTGGGTCGCGGTGGGCGGACGCGGCACGCTGATCGGGCCGATCATCGGCGCGTTCGCGGTGAACGGCGCGAAGAGCTTCTTCACGGCGAATTTCCCTGAATACTGGCTGTTCTTTCTCGGTCTGATCTTCGTGCTGGTCCCGCTGCTGCTGCCCAACGGCATCATGGGGCTGATCGAACTCGTGACGCGCAAAAGGAACCGCTCATGAACGAAAACCCGATGGTTCCTGATCTGGCTTTACCGGAGGCACCCGCCGAGCATTCGCTGAGCGGCGTCGCGAACATGGGGCACGTGGTGGTGCCCGGCGAGATCGACGTGTCGCACGGCACGATCCTGTATCTCGAAGACGTGACGGTGAGCTTCGACGGCTTTCGCGCGTTGAACGCGCTGTCGCTCGCGATCGACGCCGGCGAACTGCGCTGCATCATCGGCCCGAACGGCGCCGGCAAGACGACGATGATGGACGTCATCACCGGCAAGACCGAGCCGGACTCCGGCAAGGTCTTTCTCGGCCAGTCGATCGACCTGACGCGGATGAACGAGCCGTCCATCGCGCGGGCGGGGATCGGCCGCAAGTTCCAGAAGCCGACCGTGTTCGAGCAGCACCCCGTGTGGGAAAACCTCGAACTGGCGATGAAAACCGACAAGGGCTGGTTTGCGTCGTTGCGCGCGCGGCTGGATCGTCAAGCGCAGGCGCGCATCGAAGAAACGTTGGCGCTGATCGGTCTGGAAAGCGAAGCGCGGCGCTCAGCCGGAGAGCTGTCGCACGGACAGAAGCAGCGCCTCGAAATCGGCATGCTGCTGATGCAGCAACCGGCGCTGCTGCTGCTCGACGAACCGGCCGCCGGCATGACCGACGACGAAACCATGCAATTGGCCGAATTGCTCAACCATCTGCGCGGCACCTGTTCGATGATGGTCGTCGAACACGACATGGAGTTCGTGGCGGCGTTGTCGGGCGACACCGGCAAGGTGACGGTGATGGCCGAAGGCCGCGTGCTCGCGCACGGCACGCTCGACGAGGTCAAGCAGGACGAGACGGTGATCGAGTCGTACCTTGGTCGATGAGCGGCCAATGAGCGGCCAATGAGTGAGCCGATGAATCAAAGCTTCGAACGGATAAAACGACCATGCTGGAAGTAGACAAACTGAACCAGTACTACGGCGGCAGCCACATCCTGCGCGATGTGAAGCTCACCGTGCCCGACGGCAAGCTCACTGTGCTGCTCGGCCGCAACGGCGTCGGCAAGACCACGCTGCTGCGCTGCCTGATGGGCGTGGTGCAGACGAAGAGCGGCTCGATCGCCTGGCGCGGCACGCCGATCACCAAACTGCCGACCTATTCGCGCGTCGAACACGGGCTCGCCTATGTGCCGCAAGGGCGCGATATCTTTCCGCGGCTGACCGTCGAGGAGAATCTGCTGGTCGGCGCGGCCAGCAAGAAGGCGCCGAAGAAAATCCCCGACCGTATCTACGAACTGTTCCCGGTACTCAAGGACATGCGCAGCCGGCGCGGCGGCGATCTGTCCGGCGGTCAGCAACAACAGCTCGCCATTGGCCGCGCGCTGATGAGCGATCCGCAATTGCTGATTCTCGACGAACCGACCGAAGGCATTCAGCCGTCGATCATTCAGGACATCGGCCGCACGCTGCGTCAGCTGGTCGAGGAAATGGGCATGACGGTGCTGCTCGTCGAGCAGTACTACGACTTCGCAAAGGACATCGCCGATCGCTACTGGGTGATGAGTCGCGGCGAAATCGTCGCGGGCGGCGAAGGTGCAAATATGGACACGGATGGCGTGCGCGCGTTGATCGCAGTTTGATCATCGGGTCATCGCCGTGTGACCGGCACGCGCCGACGCGCGTGCTATTCTCGCCGCATCGTCAGGCGGCGCGGCTCGCGTCCGCGTGGCGCACGCAGGCTCGCTTCGCCCTAATACGGCGCCTTCATACGCCGCTCCAACACGTCGACCGCACGTCCATTCGCATGTCGCTTCACGAAAATCACGCCACGCTCGCTAGTGCGCAACCTCCGGCACAACCCGCCGCGCAAAGCGCCGCGCCTTCGACATGGCGCGCGCGTCTCGAACTCGGCTTCGTCAAACAGGACGCGCGCACGACGCTCGTGCACCGGCTGCATGACGGACCGTTGCGCGTGCAGCGCACGCTGCATCCCGAAGGCCAGGCGATCTGCCATGCGGTGATCGTGCATCCTCCCGGTGGCATTGCGGGCGGCGATCAGCTCGATATCGACGTCGCGCTCGGCGCCGGTTCGCATGCGGTCATCACCACGCCCGGCGCAACCAAGTGGTACAAGTCCAACGGCCGCGCCGCGCGCCAGCAGATCGCCGTGCGTGTCGGCGAGCAGGCGAAGCTCGACTGGCTGCCGCAAAACAACATCGTGTTCGACCACGCGAACGCGCATCTGGACTTCTCGCTGACGCTGGCCGACGGCGCCACCGCGTTGGGATGGGATGCGACCCAGCTCGGCCGGCAAGCCGCCGGTGAACGCTGGTCGGATGGCCGCTTGCGCGCCGTCTCGCGGATCGTGGGTCCGCAAGGCGAGCTGCTGTGGCTCGAACGCGCGGCCCTCGACGCCGCCGATCCGCTGCGTAACGGCCCCCAGGGGCTCGCTGGCTTCCCCGCCTATGGGACGCTATGGGCCGTCGGCGCCGCGTGCGACGACGCGCTCGCCGAGTCGCTCACCGCGCAACTGCCGTTCGACGATTCGCTGCGCGCCGCCGCTTCGTGCGTGACGAACGGCGTGCTGCTCGTGCGCGCGGTGTCGCGCTCGATGGAAACGCTTCAGCACGCATTGACGCGCTGCTGGCTGCAACTGCGGCCGGTCGTGCACGGCGTCGCGGCGAAGCCACTGCGAATCTGGTCGACCTGAACGATCCGGCGAGGGGCTCGCCCGTTCGCACAGCCTTTCACCTTCGCAAGGCCACTCGCGCACCACGGCGGCGCAGTCGCGCGCCCCAATCGGGTGCGTTGTCCGCCTTTTCGCCCGCTCGCTCAAGCTGCACCGCGATGGCACACACCTTGCATCGTCCAGCGCCACGATGCTGCCGCAACTCGACGGCAGCCGGCCGGCTCACCGCCGTCACGACACCATCACCACACCGCGCCACCGCTGACGACCATGAAACTTTTGCTTACCCGCCCCGCGCGCCGCGCGTTGCTCGCCGCGCTGCTGTCCGTGCCCATCGTCGCGCACCTCGCCTTTCATGCGGTCGCCGCTCACGCGGACACGCTCGACAACATCGCCAAGGCGGGCGTGCTGAAAGTGGCCGTGCCGGAAGACTATCCGCCGTTCGGCGCGGTCGGCCCCGACATGAAGCCGCAAGGCTATGACATCGACACCGCGGCGCTGCTCGCGAAGTCGATGAACGTGAAGCTCGAACTCGTGCCGGTCAATAGCGCGAACCGGATTCCGTATCTGCAAACGGGCAAGGTCGATCTGGTGATCTCGTCGCTCGGCAAAACGCCGGAGCGCACGAAGGTGATCGACTTTTCGAGCGCCTATGCGCCCTACTACCAGGGCGTGTTCGGTCCCGCCGACATCAAGGTGAGCGGTCCCGCCGATCTCACCGGCAAGACGGTCGGCGCGACGCGCGGCGCGCTCGAGGAAATCGGACTGTCGCAGATGGCGCCGAACGCGACCATCAAACGCTTCGAGGACAACAACGCGACCATCGCCGCGTTCCTGTCGGGCCAGGTGCAGTTGATCGCCGCGGGCAATATCGTCGCCGCCGCGATCATCGCGAAGAATCCGCCGCGCCGGCCGGAGCCGAAGTTCGTCATCAAGAATTCGCCGTGCTTCGTCGGCATGAACAAGAACGAGCCGCGCCTGCAGCAGAAAGTGGACGCGGCGATCGCCCAGGCCAAACACGACGGCACGCTCGACACGATGTCGAAGAAGTGGTTCGGCGCGCCGTTGCCGGCCGACATGTAAGCGAGGCCCGCTTGTAAGCGAGCCGTTAGCCGGACTTGATACGGTGACCGGCCTGGCCGGTTTATCCGGCGTGATCTGCGTCGCTCACTCGCCGCATGCGCATCGCGTGCTCGCGGCCGCGACGCACAACGCCTATCATGGTCGCGGCCGACGGTCCCTGCGGGGACCGCCCTAACGACCTATCCGGACCACAACTCGGACCACCCTCCGGACCGTCATAACCGAACCCACACATTCGATGAAGCTCACACCTCGCGAGAAGGACAAGCTGCTGATCTTCACCGCCGCGCTGCTTGCCGAACGGCGCCGCGCACGCGGCCTCAAACTCAACTATCCGGAAGCGATCGCGTTCATCACCGCGGCGCTCATGGAAGCGGCCCGCGACGGCAAGACCGTCGCCGAGGTCATGTACTACGGCACTACGCTGCTCACCCGCGACGACGTCATGGAAGGCGTGCCCGAGATGATCCCCGACATCCAGGTCGAAGCCACCTTCCCCGACGGCACCAAGCTCGTCACCGTTCATCACCCGATCCCTTAAGCGTACAAGGCAAGCCCCATGATTCCCGGCGAACTCATCACCGACGACGGCGAACACGAGCTCAACGCAGGCCGCGCCACGGTCACGGTGGTCGTGTCGAATACCGGCGACCGCCCGGTGCAGATCGGCTCGCACTACCACTTCTACGAGGTGAACGAGGCGCTCTCGTTCGATCGCGACACGGCGCGCGGCTTCCGGCTGAATATCGCGGCGGGCACCGCCGTGCGCTTCGAACCCGGCCAGGAACGTACCGTCGAGCTGGTTGCGCTGGCGGGCGAGCGCGTCGTCTACGGGTTCAACGGCAAGGTGATGGGCAAGCTCTGACGCCCTGCATGCGTCCTACGCACCCCCTGCCCGAACCGCCCTGCTCCATTCCGGACTCACACCATGACCTTACGCATTGACCGCCGCGCGTACGCGGAAATGTTCGGCCCCACCACCGGCGACCGCGTGCGTCTCGCCGACACCGAGTTATTGATCGAAGTCGAACGCGACTTCACCACCTACGGCGAAGAAGTCAAATTCGGCGGCGGCAAGGTGATTCGCGACGGCATGGGCCAGTCGCAACGCGTGCACGCCGACGTGGTCGACACCGTCGTCACGAACGCGGTGATTCTCGACCACTGGGGCATCGTCAAAGCCGACATCGGCATCAAGAACGGTCGCATCGCCGCGATCGGCAAGGCGGGCAATCCCGACATCCAGCCGAACGTGACGATCGCAATCGGCGCGTCCACCGAAGTGATCGCGGGCGAAGGCCTGATCGTGACGGCGGGCGGCATCGACACGCACATTCACTTCATCAGCCCACAGCAGATCGAGGAAGCGCTCGCGAGCGGCGTGACGACGATGCTCGGCGGCGGCACCGGTCCGGCGACCGGCACCAACGCGACCACCTGCACGCCGGGTCCGTGGCATCTCGAACGGATGCTGCAGGCGGCCGACGGTTATCCGATGAACCTCGGCTTTCTCGGCAAGGGCAACGTGAGCCAGCCGCAGCCGGCGCTGGAACAGATCGCCGCCGGCGCGATCGGCCTGAAGCTGCACGAGGACTGGGGCACGACGCCCGCCGCGATCGACAACTGCCTCTCGGTGGCGGACGACACCGACACCCAGGTCGCGATCCACACCGACACGCTGAACGAAGCGGGTTTCGTCGAAGCGACGGTAGCTGCGTTCAAGGGCCGCACGATCCACACGTATCACACGGAAGGCGCGGGCGGCGGCCACGCGCCGGACATCATCAAGGTGTGCGGCGAGGCGAACGTGCTGCCCTCGTCGACCAATCCGACGCGCCCCTACACCGTCAATACGCTCGACGAGCATCTCGACATGCTGATGGTGTGCCACCACCTGGACCCGTCGATCGCGGAAGACATCGCGTTCGCCGAGTCGCGCATCCGCCGCGAGACGATCGCCGCCGAAGACATCCTGCACGACCTCGGCGCGCTGTCGATGCTGTCGTCGGATTCGCAGGCGATGGGGCGCGTGGGCGAAGTGATCATCCGCACGTGGCAGACCGCGCACAAGATGAAGGTGCAACGCGGCGCGCTGCCTGAAGACACCGCGCGCCACGACAACTTCCGCGCGAAGCGCTATGTCGCCAAGTACACGATCAACCCCGCGATCACGCACGGCATCGCGCATGAAGTCGGCTCGATCGAACCGGGCAAGTGGGCCGATCTGGTGTTCTGGGAACCGGCGTTCTTCGGCATCAAACCGTCGCTGATCCTCAAGGGCGGCATGATCGCAATGGCGCAGATGGGCGACCCCAACGCATCGATCCCGACGCCGCAGCCGGTGCATTATCGTGAGATGTTCGCGACGCGCGGCGGCGCCCTCGGGCGCACCTCGCTGACCTTCGTCTCGCAGATGGCCGCCGATGCGGGCGTGGCCGAACGCTATGGGTTGAACAAGCGTATCGTGGCCGTGAAGAACTGCCGCAACATTTCGAAGGCCGACATGATTCACAACGCGTGGCGCCCGGCGATCAGCGTCGATCCGGAAACCTATCAGGTGATCGCCGACGGTCAGTTGCTGACCTGCGAGCCGGCGACCGTGCTGCCGATGGCGCAACGCTACTTTCTGTTCTAACCATGCGTACTCTCGACAAACTGCTGGCGCCGCATCTGAAGCTCGCGCCGGTGCTGATCAAGCGGGCGCCGACGCTGACGCTCGCCTTCGACGAACGGCGCAAGAGCCGCCTCGCGGCCACGCTCGATAACGGCGAAGAAGTCGCGCTGCTGCTGCCGCGCGGCACGGTGCTGCGCGACGGCGACGTGCTGGTCGCCGACGACGGCGGCCTCGTGCGGGTCGTCGCCGCGCCGGAAGCGGTGCTGTACGTGCGCGCGAAAGATGCGTTGACGCTGACGCGCGCCGCGTATCACCTCGGCAATCGTCATACGCCGGTGGAAGTGGGCGCGGACTATCTGAAGCTCGAATACGATCCGGTGCTGGCCGACATGCTCAAGCGCATCGGCGCGACGGTCGATCAGGTGTCGATGCCGTTTCAGCCCGAGTCCGGCGCGTATGGCGGCGGGCATAAGCATGGGCATGACGAGACGTTCGCCGAGGACTATGCGCTCGCGCAGCAGGTGTTTGGCGAGCATCATGGGCATTCGCATGAGCAGGGTCACTCGCATGACCATGACCATGTGCACGGTCATTCGCACGACCATGACCACGATTCCAGCGGTCACGTACACGACGAATCCTGCGGCCACGCACATCACGCGCACCATGCGCATCGCTGAACTCACCGCGCTGCTGCATCTCGCCTCGCCGGCCTTGCCGATCGGCGCGTTCAGCTATTCGCAGGGTCTCGAAGCGGCGATCGAAGCGCAGCTGATCACCGACGCCGACTCCGCGCGCGCATGGATCGAGCGCGGTCTGACCGACGTGCTCGCGCACGGCGAGCTGCCGTTCCTCGCGCATCAAATGGAGCGCTGGGGTTCGCATGACGCCGCCGGCCTCGCTGAAGCCAACCGCGAATTCCTCGCGAGCCGCGAGTCCGCGGAACTGCGCCGCGAAACGGAACAGATGGGCTGGTCGCTACGGCAATTGTGCGTGTCGCTCGAATGGGGCGATGCTGAAAGACGCGCGACGCTCGCCTCGCTCACGCCGCTCGCGCAGCCCACCGCGTTCGCCTTCGCCGCCTACGCGCACGACGCCGCCCTCGATGCCGCGCTCGCCGCTTACGCCTTTAGCTGGGTCGAGAACCAGGCGGCCGCCGCATTGAAGGCCGTGCCGTTGGGACAGCTCGCGGGTCAGCGCATCATCGTCGCATTGCGCGCGCCGATCGATGCCGCGGTTACGCGCGCGCTGGCCACCTCGCCCGAGAACATCAACACGTTCGCGCCGCAACTCGGCATTCTGTCGGCGCGTCACGAGTCGCAGTATTCGCGGCTTTTCCGCTCATAAACCGATCCATCATGAACGCACCTCATCATCCCGCCCACTCGTCCGTCCGTACGAAGAAACTGCCGCCGTTGCGCGTGGGCGTCGGCGGCCCGGTCGGCTCCGGCAAGACCACGCTGCTCGAAATGCTCTGCAAGGCAATGCGCGACCGGTACGACCTCGTCGCGATCACCAACGACATCTATACGAAAGAGGATCAGCGTCTGTTGACCGTGGCGGGCGCGCTGCCGGCCGAGCGGATCATGGGCGTCGAAACGGGCGGCTGCCCGCACACGGCGATCCGCGAGGACGCGTCGATCAATCTCGAAGCCGTCGACCGCATGCTGACGCGTTTTCCCGATGCGGACATCGTGTTCATCGAATCGGGCGGCGACAACCTCGCGGCGACCTTCAGCCCGGAACTGTCGGACCTGACGATCTACGTGATCGACGTGGCGGGCGGCGAGAAGATTCCGCGCAAGGGCGGACCTGGCATTACGAAGTCGGATCTGCTGGTGATCAACAAGACGGACCTCGCACCGATGGTCGGCGCGAATCTCGACGTGATGGCGTCGGATGCGAAGAAGATGCGCGGCGAGCGGCCCTTCGTGATGTGTAATCTGAAGGCGCTCGACGGGTTGGATCAGGTGGTGGGGTTTATCGAGCGCAAGGGGTTGCTGAAGGTTTGATGCCTCACTCGCCCGGATGACATTCCAGCAGGAATGCCATCATCTCGGAGCCATCCTTCGACAGATAAAAGCGCACCATCTTTTCGTTGAAATCGGCCGCGCGCTGTGCCGGAACGCTGATCGCATCGATGCCGTTTGCCATCAGCACGCCGTTCATCATGAAGCGCGACGTCCGCTTGTTGCCGTCGAAGAAGAACTGCTGCAATGCGCCGAACAGGAAGAACGCGCAGCCGCGCTCGAACGCATTCGAAACCTGCTCTACAAGCGCGCGCGCCTGCGGTAAAAACCCGGTTGAGTTCAGGCGCGCCGGGCAAAGTCGGCAAAGGCGTATGGCGACCTGCCTCACCCAACGCGACGTCAGGCGTATATCGCGTCTCCTCTCCCTCTACCCGGAAGACGCCCCATTCAAGCGCTTCATTACGCGCGACAAGGCGGTGCAAATCGCAGAATGTGGTCTTGTCGAGCGCGAATCGACCGTTCTGCACAATCGCGAGCAAGTGCTTCGAACTCTCCGCGAGGTTCAGGATTTGCTCCTGATCGGATATCTTCCGACCACCCACGGTGACACCGTCGAGCAGCGTCTTCACCTCGGGAAACGTAAAGGGATTTCCTTCGAGCACGCTCGCATCCCACACGAATTCCGGCAGCATGCGATGAAAGCGGAAGCACACCCGTTTGATCGAGTGAACCGGGATGTCTTGAGGAATCGCGGCGCGGTCCCATTGAAAGCCGAGGTCGGAGAAAAGCGTCATTGCAGGTGGTGGGAAAGCGGTTCAGGTCATAGGGCCGCAGTTGCATGAGCCCAATCTGCGCAGAATATGGTATTTATTGACGAGCGGAGCGATGAACCGCGCTCCGCGTGTCACGGCGCCCCGTCCCCTCACTCCGGCACCAACGCCATCAACACATCCACCGTCCGCGCCGTGGCCCCGCGATGCCGCGCGGCGAATGCCGACGCCGCGCCGCCCATCGCGAGCCGCCGCGCCTTGTCGCCGAACAGTTCGCGCAACGCTCGCGCCAGATCGGCCGGGTCCTGCACCTGCACCGCGGCGCCCGCCGCGACCGCATCCGCGGTGGCTTGCGTGAAGTTGAACACGTGCGGCCCGATCAGCACCGGCACACCAACGGCGCACGCTTCGATCAGATTCTGCCCGCCGAGCGGCAGCAGACTTCCGCCGATAAACGCCAGATCCGCGGCGGCATAGTAAGCGCCCAATTCACCCATCGAATCGCCAAGCAGCACCGTCACCCCGGCTGGCAACGTCGGCACGGCGCCACCCGTCGCCATGCCCGCCGACGCCACCTTCGCATCCGGCGCCCACGTCGAACGCCGTTCGAGCCGCAGCCCCGCTTTCTCGACCAACGCCGCCACTTCATTGAAACGCTGCGGATGACGCGGCACCAGAATCAGCAGCGCGTCCTCGACATTCAGCGCCGCGAACGCCTGCAACACCAGCGCCTCTTCCCCCTCGCGCGTGCTTGCCGCGACCCACACCGGCCGCGTGCCGATCGCCGCACGCCACGCATGACCGCGCGCCGCCAGCTCCGGCGGCGTGCTCATATCGAACTTCAGATTGCCGAGCACCGCGACGTTGCGCGCGCCGAGCGCGGTGAGCCGCTCGGCATCCGAGGGACTCTGCGCGAGCACGCGCGAGAACCCGCCGAACACGTCCTTGGTCGCGCCGCCGAATTTGGCCGCGCGCTTATACGAGCGCGCCGACATCCGCGCATTGGTCAGCACGAGCGGCACATCCGCGCGACGGCATTCGTCGATCAACGTCGGCCACACTTCGGTTTCCATCACCAGACCGACCGAGGGACGCCACGCACGCAGGAAACGTCGCACCGCATGCGGCATGTCGTACGGCAGATAGCTGCGCAACACGCGGTCGCCGAAAATCTCCGTGCCGGTGGCGCGACCGCTCGGCGTCATGTGGGTCAACAGAATGCGCGCGTCGGGACGCGCCTTGATCAGCGCTTCGATCAGCGGCTGCGCGGCGCGCGTCTCGCCGACCGACACCGCATGCACCCAGATCAGCGGCCCGTTGTCCTCGGGCAAACGCCCGCGCGAATAGCCGAAGCGCTCGCCGATATGCTCGCGGTAACCGCGTTCCTTGCGCGAACGGATCAACAGACGCAGCACGGCGAGCGGCGCGATGATCCACCAGAGCGCGTTATAAATCGCCCTCAGCATCGGCACTCCGCGAAGGCGAAAGCCGCAGCCTCCCGCGCAGGTTCCGCATTCTTCACGCGCTCGAACGCACAGGCGCGCGCGCCTCGCCCCGCCATCAGGAAAGCGGCGCTCAAACCAGCGCCCTGCCCTTCAGGCGTTCGAGAATGCCGAGCGGCGCGCATTCGGGCTGCGCCATCGCCTTGACCGGCAGGAAGAAAGTCTGCTCCAGCATGAACTGGCCGGACATCACCGCGTGCGAGGTCTGGTCGGAGAAACACACCCACACGCAGCCCGGCGGAAACGGCATGGTCTCCTGCGGGCTCGACTTCTGATAGTCGAGATCGGCCTTCATGCCGTCGTGCAGATGCAGCATCAGATGGTCGTACTCGCTGCGCGGCGACTTGGTCACGTGCAGCAGATTCAGCAGCCATGCCGCGCCCGGCATCTGCGGCTTGATGCGCGGCAGGAAGCGCCTCGCCATGTCCTCGAATGGCTCGCCGACGCGCCACACGCGCGGCGCGCCGTGCGGGTTGACGTTGGTGAACACGCGCAGAATCCGCTCGCCGTAGTTGGGCCGCGACGGAAACGCGTCGACGTGCAGCCGGCTGTCGTCCTTGCGCCATGAGGTTTCGCGCGTTTCCACCTGATGCAGCCGCAAGCTGGTCGGCGCGACGCGCAGCCGGCCGTTGTATTCGGGAAAGAGCCCGTCGACCAGCGTGCGGGCATTGGTCTGATAGCGCGCGATCAATGCGCGCACCGCGGATTGCGTGACGGCGTCGCCGGCCACGCCGTGCAACGCGCCGCCGTTGGGTTCGAGGCTGATGTTCTTGCGGCTCGGATCGGCGAGCGCGGGATCGAGCAGCGCCTGTTCGCCGCCTTCGATCGCAAAGCGCAGGTTCGGGAAGTACAGCACCTTGCCGCGTTCGACGCCGGCAAGCAGCGTCTCGCGCGGCACGGACAGGTTGCGTGCGTGCCAGTCGGCGTTCGCTACTTCGATGATCTGGGTTTCGTTCATGGTCGCCCTTGAGAACGGAGGGTGCGCAAGGCGAAGCGCACCGACGGGTTACAGCAGGCCAAAACCGGCCAGCGCCGACTTGACCTGCTGCAGCGTGGGCGGCTGCCCGGCCGAGCCGAGATTGACGACGTTCGGCGACCAGTATCCGCCAGTGCGCCACGCGGTCGAGAAATTGTACAACTCGACCGTGGGCCGCTTCAGCGCCGCCGCGATGTGAACCAGACCTGTGTCAACGCCGACCGTCGCCGCCGCGCCTTCGATCAGGCCGACCACCGCGGGCAACGACAGCTTCGGCGGCACGATCGCCGCCGCGCCGAATTCCTTCGCGAGACGCTCGCTGGTCGCGCGCTCGGCGTCGCTGCCCCACGGCAGCACGATCGACGCGCCACGCCGCACCAGCGACTGCCCCAACTCGATCCACGCGGTGTCGGGCCATTGCTTGTCGGCGCGCGAGGTCGCGTGCACGAACACGACGTACGGTACCGGCAGGTTCAGATTCGCCTCCGACAACGCCAGCGCCGCGCGCCCGGTGTCGAGACCGAAGTCGATTTCGTCGGTGGGTTGTGGCTGCGGGTCGTTCAGCGCCGCGGCAACCAGTTGCCGCGTGCGTTCGACCACATGGGTGCGCGGCTCGATCGGCACGCGCTTGTCGTAGAAGAAACGCACCGGCCATTCGAAGCCCGCGCCGTCGGTGCGGTTCGCGAGGCCGACGAGCGGCCCGCGCGCCATGCTCGCGACCCACGCGGTCTTGATGAGCCCCTGGCAGTCGATCACGAGATCGTAGTGCTCGGCGGCGAGCGCGCGCCGGAACGCGCCGATCTCGCGCCAGTTGTCGACCGACAGGATGCGCTTGCGCCAGCGCCGCAATGAAACGGGAATCGCCCGTCGCACGCCGGTGACGAGTTGCACGAGCCCGACGAAGCTTTCCTCGACGAGCCAGTCGATCTGCGCATCCGGATGGCGGCGTCGGATGTCGGCGATCACCGGCATGTTGTGAACGACGTCGCCGAGAGACGACACCCTCACGATGAGTATCTTTTGCACGCTCAAGAGTGAGAAAACCGGCTATCCGGCCCGAAGATGCGTTGAGAGAGCCCCAACCTGCCGCTGCGCGTCAGGCTCCCCAAGGGATGAGAAAGTGTGGGACGGCCCGGCGCTTTCTCACGAGGACCGCAATTTTAGCGCGTCGCATGTCAAAGACATGAAAAAACGCGGCGCGGTAATTAAACCCGCGCCGCGTTCAACCGCGGCGCCGCTTCGGGCCAGGCGAACCCAGCCGAACCGCGCCGCCGCTTCAGCCGTTAGAACGGCAGTTTCGCGTCGGCCTTCTCCGCGAGAATCACGCGGCGGAAGTCTTCCTGGATGCGTTTGAGCGCCGCGTCGTTATCGGCTTCGAAACGCATCACCACGACCGGCGTGGTGTTCGACGAACGCGCGAGGCCGAAGCCGTCCGGATATTCGACGCGCAGGCCGTCGATCTTCACGACGTCGTCCGCGCCGGTGAACTTCGCGTTCTGCTGCAAGCGCGCGATCAGTTCGAAATTCTCGCCCTCTTCGAGCTTCAGTTGCAGCTCCGGCGTGGAGTTCGAGTTCGGCAGCGAGTTCAGCAGCTTGCTCGGATCGGCGACGCGCGTGAGGATTTCGAGCAGACGTGCGCCCGTGTACAGGCCGTCGTCGAAACCGTACCAGCGGTCCTTGAAGAACACGTGGCCGCTCATTTCACCCGCGAGCGGCGCGCCGGTTTCACGCAGCTTCGCCTTCACGAGCGAGTGGCCCGTTTTCCACATCAGCGGCTCGCCGCCCTTGTCCTTCACCCACTTCGCGAGGTTGCGCGTGCACTTCACGTCGTAAATGATCTGCGCGCCCTTGTTGCGCGACAGCACTTCTTCGGCGAACAGCATCAGTTGGCGGTCCGGATAGATGATCTGGCCATCTTTGGTGACGACGCCGAGGCGGTCGCCGTCGCCGTCGAACGCGAAGCCGATTTCCGCATCCGTTTCCTTCAGCGCGCGAATCACGTCCTGGAGGTTTTCCGGGTGCGCCGGGTCCGGGTGATGATTCGGGAAGTTGCCGTCGATCTCGGTGAACAGTTCGACCAGTTCGCAGCCGAGCTTTTTGAACAGCTTCGGTGCGAGGCCGCCGGCCACGCCGTTGCCGGTGTCGACGACGATCTTCATCGGGCGCGCGAGCTTGATGTCGCTGGCGATGCGATCGAGATACGCATCGGCAATGTCGTACTCGGTGTAGGTGCCGCTGCCGTCGCTGAAGTTTTCGTCGACGATGCGCTGGTGCAGCGCGAGGATCTGTTCGCCGTAAATGGCCGCACCGCGCAGGACCATCTTGAAGCCGTTGTAGTCAGGCGGATTGTGGCTGCCCGTCACGACGATACACGAGTCGACGCGGCGCTCGCCGCCCGCGAGCTGCAACGGCACGCTGGCCGCGAAGTAGCCGACCGGCGTCGGCACCATGCCGACGTTGACCACGTCGACACCAGCCGCACGCAGACCGTCCGACAATGCCTGAATCAGCTCGGGACCCGACAGGCGTCCGTCGCGCGCGACGACGACCGCGTCGCCGCCCTGTGCGCGCACTTCGCTGCCGAATGCGCGGCCGATGGAGCGTGCGGCATCGGCGTCGAGCGTCTTGCCGATCACGCCGCGAATGTCATACGCCTTGAAAATGGATTTGGAGATCATGTTGGCTCACTTACGTGCAATGGAAAATTTTGACCGGCGCACCGCTGACCATCGGTAAAACTAGCGGTAATACGAGCGATGAAAAGTAGCACTGACATGCTGCGGTGCGCCCTTGCCGGAAGCGATCCGGTTCCAACTTATAATTGCGTTCTTCTGACCCGCCTGAATAACGCCATTCTAATGCTTAGACGCCCTCCATTTGTAAAGTTGCCGCTACAGTCGGCCGGGTGGGCGAACGCGCGCAGTGCCGCTGCGCATTCCGCATACGTGCTCCGGCAAACGGCCAGCGGATGCTGACGCTCAAACGCTTCGCCAATCCCGACGTCACGCGCGCCTTCACGAACATTGTCTGGCTCGGGCTCGAAAGACTCACACAAATCGGTGTCGCGATTGTGATCAGCGGCATGCTGGCGCGCTACTTCGGGCCGGATGTATTCGGCAAATGGCAATACGCGAACACGCTGCTGCTGGTGCTCTCGCCGATCACCTGGGTGTGCGGCGCGGAGATTCTCGTGCCCACGATCGTCAACCGGCCGCCCGCGCAACTCGGCACCGTGCTCGGCAGCGCGTTCGTGTTGCGCTTTGCCGTGTCGGTCGGCGCGTTGCTGCTCACGTGGCTCGGCATCGCGCTGCATGTGTTCGAGCCGCTCGTCGGCGCCATGCTCGCGGGCCTCGCGGTCACCATGCTGTTTCGCGAGCCGTTCGTCGGTGTGATCAACGCGTGGCTGCAAAGCCTGACCTACAGCAAGCCGCAGTTGCTCACCAGCATGAGCACCGCCGTGCTCAAGGCCGGCTGCGTATATCTGCTGGTGCGCGCGGCGGCGGCGCCCGCGCGCTTCGGCTGGCTGTGGGCGCTCGAATCCGCGGCGATCGGCGCGGTGCTGCTGATCTACTTCGTGCGCCGCCACGGCGGCCGGCTGAACTGGCGCTTCGACCGTTCGCTCTTCGCGCATTTCGCGAGCGCGGGCACCGTGTTCTGGCTCGGCCTGATCTGTATGTATCTGTTCCTGAAACTGGATCGCCTGATGCTCGAACGGGCCATTTCGTTCGCTGACCTCGGACGCTATTCCGCCGCCCAGCAGTTGAACGAAAACTGGATCACGCTCGCGCTGATGCTCGCCCAGACCATCGCGCCCGCATTCGTCTACCGCGTGCAGGAGGCCGCGCGACTGCGCCGCAATATGTGGCGGCTCACCGCGATGACCGCCGCATTGATGGTGAGCGGCGCGCTCGTGCTGGACCTGCTCGCCGGTGTCATCATTCGCCGCGTGTTCGGACCGGACTTCGAAGGTGCGATCGACATCTTCCGCTGGGCCGTGTGGCTGTCCGTGCCGGCCGGCATCGAAGCGATCGGCAATCTTATCGTACTGAAGTATCAGGCGAGGTTCGTGTTGCTGTCCAAATGGCTGCTCGCACTGGCCGTCGCGTTCGTGGTGAATCTGCTGGCAATCCCGCGGCTCGGCGCTTATGGCGCGTTGGTGGGTCTCGCGGCCGGCTATCTGGCGGCCGCGTCGGTTAATCTTTATTACATCCGTTTCAAATTGCGCCCATGACGAACGCATCCGCCACCGCGCAAACCGCTCTCGACGACGTCGCGGTGCTAATGCCCGCGTACAACGGCCAGGCCGACGTCGATCTCACGCTCGCCTCGTTCAGTGAAAGTGCGCTGGTGCACGTACTGATCGTCGATGACGGCAGCACGCCGCCGATCGTCGCGCCGGCGCTCGCGAACATGAAGATCGACGTGCTGCGCATGGCGCAGAACGGGGGCATCGAGCGCGCGTTGCAAACCGGCATCGACGCGCTCGCGCAACGCGGCTTCCGCTATGCCGCGCGCATCGACGCGGGCGACCGCAGCGTGCCGCAACGGCTCGCGAAGCAGCGCGCGTTCATGCAGGCGCATCCGAACGTGGCCGGGCTCGGCATGTGGACCCAGGTCGTCACGCGCGCGGGCGAGCCGCTCTTCATGCTGACGCCGCCCGCCGAGCCGAACGCGATCCGCCGCGTGCGCTTCTTCCGCTCATGCTTCGCGCATCCTTCGATGATGCTGCGCATCGACGCCGTGCGCGCGGTCGGCAACTACCGCGCCGAGTACCGCTCCGCCGAAGATCTCGATCTGTTCGTACGTCTGATGGAACGCTATGACTGCGCGAATCTGCCGGAACTCGGGCTCTATTACGAACTGAACGAAGGCGGCATCAGCGCGACCAAACGGCGCCGCCAGATTACCTCGACAATGCGTTTGCAATTGCGCTACTTCAACGCCGCCAATCCGTACGACTGGCTCGGCCTCGCGAAAAATCTACTGCATCTGGTGATGCCGTACCGCGCGCTGCAGCGGGTCAAACGCGTGCTGCTCGCGCCGCGCGCGAGTCACTGACCCTCCACCGTCCCATTCACCGCCGAACCCGCTCCCGCATGAAGCCTGCCCTGAAGTCGACGCCCGCGCTGCGTATTACACTCGTTTGCAATACTGCCTGGGCAATCTATACCTATCGGCAAGGACTGATCCGCATGTTGGTGGGGCGCGGCGTCGACGTGACGGTGCTCGCGCCGCGCGACCGCACCTTCGAGCTGCTCACCGCGATGGGCTGCCGCTGCATCGAGTTGCCGGTTGCCTCCAAGGGCACCAATCCGCGCGACGATCTGCGCACGCTCGCGTCGCTCTACCGGCAATACCGGACGATCCGCCCGCACGTGGTGTTTCACTACACGATCAAGCCGAACATCTACGGCTCGATCGCCGCGAAGCTCGCGGGCGTGCAGTCGGTCGCGGTCACGACCGGGCTCGGCTACGTGTTCATCCAGCAGAGCCGCGCCGCGCAGGTGGCGAAAAAATTGTATCGTTTCGCGTTCCGCTTCCCGCGCGAAGTCTGGTTTCTGAATCGCGACGACCAGGACGCGTTTGTCGAGCAGAATTTGTTGGTGCATCCTGAGCGGGCGCGGCTGCTGCACGGCGAAGGCGTCGATCTCGAACAGTTCGCGTTCGCACCGTTGCCTGAGCGGCCGGAGTTTAAATTCGTGCTGATCGGGCGGCTCCTATGGGACAAGGGCGTCGGCGAATATGTAGAGGCCGCGCGCCGGTTGCGTGAACGATATCCGCACGCGCGGTTCCAACTGCTCGGCCCGGTGGGCGTCGACAATCCGAGCGCGATCACGCGCGACGAAGTGGCGGCGTGGGAGCGGGAAGGCATCATCGAGTATCCTGGTGAAGCGCACGACGTGCGTCCCTTCATCGCCGATGCCGATTGCATCGTGTTGCCGTCGTATCGTGAAGGCGTGCCGCGCACGCTGATGGAAGCGTCGGCGATGGGCCGCCCGATCGTCACGACCGACGTGCCGGGTTGCCGCGAGGTGGTGGCCGACGGCGTCAACGGTTTGCTGTGCGAAGCGCGCAGCGTAGAAAGCCTCGCCACGCAACTCGCGCGCATGCTCGACATGAGCCACGCCGAACGACGCGCGATGGCGGAACGCGGCCGGCAGAAAGTCGCGCAAGAATTCGACGAACGGGTCGTCGTCGAAACATATAAAGACCTGGTGCAGAAAATGACGGGCGTTTTACTTTAACGGAGCAAACAGCATGACCACGAAGGGCACGATTCTGGTAACGGGCGGCGCCGGCTTCATCGGCTCGCATACTTGTGTCGAACTGCTCAACGGCGGCTACGACGTCGTGGTGATCGACAATCTCGTGAACAGCAACCGCGAATCGCTGCGGCGCGTGGAAAAAATCACCGGCCGCGCCGTGACCTTCTACGACAACGACGCGCGCGACGTCGACGCGCTCAACCGTATTTTCGATGCGCACCCGATCACGGGCGCGATTCACTTCGCCGCGCTGAAGGCGGTGGGCGAATCGGTCGCGAAGCCGATCGAGTACTACAGCAACAATGTCGGCAGCCTGCTGGCGCTGCTCGGCGTGATGCGCGACCGCAACGTCAGGCAGTTCGTGTTCAGTTCGTCGGCAACGGTGTACGGCGTGCCGAAAAGCTCGCCGATCGATGAATCCTTCCCGCTGTCGGCCACCAATCCGTACGGCCAGTCGAAGCTGATCGCCGAGCAGGTATTGCGCGACCTGGAACTGTCCGATCCGTCGTGGCGCATCGCCACGCTGCGCTACTTCAACCCGGTCGGCGCGCACGAGAGCGGTCTGATCGGCGAAGATCCGGCCGGCATTCCGAACAACCTGATGCCGTATGTCGCGCAGGTGGCGGTCGGCAAGCTCGACAAGCTGCGCGTGTTCGGCGGCGACTATGAAACGCCCGACGGCACCGGCGTGCGCGACTACATCCACGTGGTCGATCTGGCGC
The DNA here is from genome assembly GCF_056279605.1 of Paraburkholderia sp. TE9906. Lineage (NCBI taxonomy): Bacteria > Pseudomonadati > Pseudomonadota > Betaproteobacteria > Burkholderiales > Burkholderiaceae > Paraburkholderia > Paraburkholderia sp. TE9906. The sequence goes on along the minus strand of NZ_JBWCCT010000002.1, from coordinate 462,004 downwards.
GCGGGCACCTCGCCGCGCTCGACGCGCTGGTCAAGCGCGACGCGAGCCTCGTCGTGAACCTCGGCACGGGCCAGGGCTATAGCGTGCTGGACGTGGTGCGCGCGTTCGAAAAGGCGTCGGGCAAGCCGGTGCCGTACGAGATCGTCGCGCGCCGTCCGGGCGACGTCGCGTCGTGCTTCGCCGATCCGGCGGCCGCCGAGAACATCATCGGCTGGCGCGCGCAGTTCGGCATCGAACGGATGTGCGCGGATCACTGGCGCTGGCAGTCGAGCAATCCGCGCGGATTTGCCTGACGCGGCCACGGCAACCCACCGGTTGCCGGAAAAATCGACGGGGGCGCGAGCGGGTCCGGCAGGTTGTACCGCACGGACTGCGCCGCCGTCGATTGCGGGATTGCACCAAGCGGGTAAGTCCGAATATTACTAATCCTTTACGATTTCCTATACTGCTTCACCGACGCGACGGTCAGGCTTCCTAAGAACGTCCGGTCGGCGCGCATGGGAGCCGAATCGAGGCTCCGTGCAGAAAAGACATGCTACGGAGACTGCTATGGGAATTCGCTTGAAGAGCGTGGTGAGCGCGCTCGCGCTGTATGCCTTCGCCAACGTCAGCTACGCGGCCGACCCGATCAAGATCGGCGTCGACGGACCCTTCACCGGCGGGTCGTCTTCGATGGGCGTGAGCATGCGCGACGGCGTGCGTCTTGCCGCCGCTGAGATCAACAAGGGCGGCGGCGTGCTGGGCCGCCAGATCGTGCTGGTCGAGCGCGACGACGAAGCGAAAAACGAACGCGGCGTGCAGATCGCGCAAGAGCTGATCAACAAGGAAAAAGTCGTCGCGGTGGTCGGCTACATCAACACCGGCGTCGCGCTCGCCTCGCAGCGCTTCTTCCAGGAAGCAAAGATTCCCGTCTTCAACAACGTCGCGACCGGCAGTATCGTGACGAAGCAATTCACCGATCAGCCCGATAACTACGTGTTCCGCAATGCCGCCGCGGACCGCATTCAGGCGCCGATGATCGTCGACGAGGCCGTCACCAAGCGCGGCTTCAAGAAAGTGGCGATTCTCGCCGACTCGACCAATTACGGCCAGCTCGGCCGCGAAGACCTCGAAAAAGCGCTCGCCGCGAAAGGCGTGAAGCCGGTCGCCGTCGAAAAATTCAACATCAAGGACGTCGACATGACCGCGCAGCTGCTCAAGGCCAAGGAGGCCGGCGCTGAAGCGGTGCTGACGTACGGCATCGGGCCGGAGCTCGCCCAGATCGCCAACGGCATGGCCAAGCTCGGCTGGAAAGTGCCGCTGATCGGCAGCTGGACGCTCTCCATGGCGAACTACATCGACAACGCGAGCACCAACGGCGAAGGCGCGCGCATGCCGCAGACCTTCATTCAGGAAGCCAATACGCCGAAACGCAAGGCATTCATCGACGCGTACCTGAAGGAATTCAAGCCGAAGAACAATCGCATCGACTCGCCGGTCTCCGCCGCGCAGGGCTATGACTCGATCTACCTGCTGGCCGCCGCCATCACCCAGGCCGGTTCGACCGACGGCCCGAAAGTGCGCGCCGCGCTCGAAAACCTCAATACCAAGGTGGAAGGCGTCGTGATGGTCTACGACAAGCCGTTCACGCACGACGACCACGAAGCGATCAGCCCGAACGTGCCGGTGGTCGGCGAGGTCAAGGGCGGCCGCGTGATCTATGCGTACGAGGCCGACCGCAAGGGCGGCAGCCAGCTGCGCACCAAGCAGGCGTCGTCGAACTAGGCGCGTATCGACGCGGGCCCGACGCGCACCTCGCGCCGGGCCCGTGGCCAAGCCGCGCGCATAACGCGCGGCAGCACGCTCCGGGAGCCGCACCCGCCTGACGGCGGGCGCGGCTCTGCCTCATACGCGGTGAATACGAAGGCGCTCGACGATGGCCATTCTTCTGCAGCTCATCTATAGCGGCATTGCGCTCGGCATGATCTACGCCGTGATCGCATTCGGCTATCAACTCACGTTCGCCACGTCCGGCACGCTGAACTTCGGCCAGGGCGACGCGCTGATGCTCGGCGCGCTGGTCGGCCTTACGCTGGTGTCATTGGGTGTCAATTACTGGCTGATGATTCCGCTCGTCTGCCTGTTCGGCCTGCTGCAAGGCGCGTTCGTCGAGCGGATCGGCGTGCGGCCCGCGATCAGGATCAAATCCGAATTCGGCTGGATCATGTCGACCATCGCGCTCGGCATCATCTTCAAGAACGTCGCGGAAAACGTCTGGGGCCGCGACGATCTGCGCTTTCCGTCGCCGCTGCCGGAAGCGCCGCTCAAGGTGCTCGGCGCGAACGTGCTGCCGATGGAACTGCTGGTGGTCGGCGGCGCACTCGTGATGATGCTGGCGGTCGAGTTCTTCAACCGCAAGACGATTTTCGGCAAGGCGGTGGTGGCCACCGCGAACGACCGCGACGCCGCCGCGCTGATGGGCATCAACACCGGCCTCGTGATCACGTTTTCGTATGCGCTGTCGTCGCTGACGGCCGCGTTCGCCGGCGTGCTGATCGCCCCGCTCACGCTGACCGGCGCGACGATGGGCGCGGTGCTCGGGCTCAAGGCGTTCGCGGTGGCGATCATCGGGGGGCTGTCGAGCGGGCTCGGCATCGTGGTGGGCGGCGTGATTCTCGGGATTGCGGAGACCACCACGGGCTTCTATATCTCCACCGGCTACAAGGACGTGCCGGGGCTCGTGCTGCTGCTGATCGTGCTCGCGCTGAAACCCGCCGGCCTGTTCGGCAAGACCTCGATCAAGAAAGTGTGAGGCCCGCCGTGAATCTGAAGAAACTCATTGCGTCGGCTCTGGCGCTGGTCGCGCTCGCGGTGTTCCCGGTGCTGTCGGGCAACCCGTACTACATCCATCTGTTCGAGACCATCATGATCTACGCGATCCTGCTGTTCGGTCTCGACATCGTGGTCGGCTATACCGGCCAGGTTTCGCTCGGTCATGCGGGGCTGTTCGGGGTCGGCGCTTATACGGCGGGCGTACTGTTCATCAAGCTCGGCATGCCGTTTTTCGTCACCGCGCCGCTCGCGATCCTGATCACGGCCGGCTTCGGCGCGATTCTCGCGCTGCCTGCGCTGCGCGTGTCCGGCCCGTACCTCGCGATGGTCACGCTCGCGTTCGGCACGATCCTGCAGATTCTCATCAACGAGATGGATTTTCTGACCAACGGGCCGATGGGCGTGAAGATTCCGAAGCCGTCGCTCGGCGGCCGGCCGATGAACGAAGTCGAATACTACTGGCTCGTCGCGGCGCTGCTGGTGGTGTCGCTGATCGTCGTGCACCGCGTGCTCAAGTCGCACCTGGGCCGCGCGTTCGAAGCGCTGCGCGACAGCCCGATCGCGTCGGACTGCATGGGCGTGTCGGTCTATCGCTACAAGGTCTACGCGTTCGTGATCAGCGCGGGCTTCGCGGGGTTGGCCGGCTGCCTCTATTCGTATTCGGAGCAGTACATCTCGCCGAACACCTACAACTTCGAGCTGACCATCCTGTTCCTGCTCGCGATCATCATGGGCGGACGCAAGACGCGCACCGGTGCGCTGCTCGGCTCCGCGATCATCGTGCTGCTGCCCAAACTGCTCGACGACATCGACATGTTCCGCATCGTCGCGTCGGTGCTGGCGGCGGTGGTCGTGATCGGCGCGGGCGTGGCGCTCGCGCGCAAGGTATCGACGCCGCGCAAGGTGGCGATTCCGGTGCTCGGCACGGTCGGGCTCGCCGCGTTCTCGTACCGCATCGACACGCTCGCCGACTGGCGGCTGACGATCTTCGGCCTGATGATCCTGCTCGTCGTGTACTACCTGCAGGACGGCGTGGTCGGCTTCGTGCGCAAGATCGTGCTGCATGGCCGGGTGCGCACGGTCACCGTCGATACGACGGCGCCCACGACGGTCGGCGGCGATGCGATTCAGGCCGTGCAGGCGGGCGGCACCGAAGACATCCTGCAGTTGCGCGGCATCCTGATGCAGTTCAGCGGCCTGAAGGCGCTCAACAATGTCGATCTGAGCGTGCAGCGCGGCACGATTCACGGGCTGATCGGCCCGAACGGCTCCGGCAAGAGCACGATGATGAACGTGCTGACCGGCATCTACGTGCCGACCGCCGGCACGCTCGACTATCGCGGCACGTCGCTCGCCGGCAAGACCTCGGCGCAGATCGCGCTGGCGGGCATCGCGCGCACGTTTCAGAACGTGCAGCTGTTCGGCGAGATGACCGCGCTCGAAAACGTGCTGGTCGGTCTGCATCACACGTTCCGCGCCAATCTCGCCGACGTCGGGCTGATGTCGCGGCGCTACCGGCGCGAGGAAGCAGCCGCCCGCGAGCGCGCGTTCGGCATGCTGCGTTTCGTCGGGCTGGAGAAGGTGGCCGGCGAGGAAGCGCGCAACCTGCCCTACGGCAAGCAGCGGCTGCTCGAAATCGCGCGGGCGCTCGCGCTCGATCCGCAAGTGCTGCTGCTCGATGAACCGGCCGCGGGCCTCACCGCGCCGGACATCAAGGAGCTGATCGCGATCATCCGCAAAGTGCGCGATCACGGCATCACGGTCGTGCTGATCGAGCATCACATGGACGTCGTGATGAGCGTGTGCGACCGCGTGTCGGTGCTCGACTTCGGGCAGAAGATCGCGGAAGGCAATCCGGCCGAGGTCCAGTCGGACGAAAAAGTCATCGAGGCTTATCTCGGCGGCCAGGCGGCCGGGCAAGCGGCCTGAGCGGCGCGCACAGGTCTTGAGACTCACAGGAACACACATGCTATCGATCAGAAATCTGCATGCGGGCTATGGCAAGGTCAAAGTGCTGCACGGCATTTCGATCGACGTGCCGAAGGCGTCGGTCGTCACGCTGATCGGCTCGAACGGCGCAGGCAAAACCACCACGATGCGCGCGATCTCCGGGATGATCCGTCCGAGCGCGGGTGAAATCACGATGGGCGTGGGCGCGAGCGCGAAGCGGATCGACGCGCTCGACTCGCACCGCATCGCGCGGCTCGGCCTTGCGCATTCGCCGGAAGGCCGGCGCGTGTTCGCGACGATGAGCGTGACCGACAATCTGATTCTCGGCGCGTTTCCGCGCCTCACATGGGCCCGGCCGCGCGGCGACGTGAACGCCGATCTGGAGCGCGCGATCGAACTGTTCCCGCGTCTGAAGGAGCGGCGCAATCAACTGGCCGGCACGCTGTCCGGCGGCGAGCAGCAGATGCTGGCGATGGCGCGCGCGATCATGCTGAACCCCGAACTCGTGCTGCTCGACGAACCGTCGATGGGGCTCGCGCCGATTCTCGTCGAAGAGGTGTTTCGCATCATCGAGAATCTGAAGGGCCAGGGCGTGACGATGCTGCTGGTCGAGCAGTTCGCCGCGGCGGCGCTCAATGTGGCCGATTACGGTTACGTGCTGGAAAACGGCCGGATCGCCGCGCATGGGCCGGCGCTGCAATTGCGTAACGATCCGTCGGTGAAGGCGGCTTATCTGGGCACGAGTCATTGACTCGACGGGCATGAGCCGTCATCGCGATGGCAGCCCCGACTGCGGGCCGCCATCGATGAGCCTATCGCGCTCGCATCGCCACGCGGCGCCCTGCGCCAGCCCGCGAGCGGTACGATTTGCCTACGCCGTCAGCGCGTCGAGCTGAAACACCGCGACGGCGTCCTTCAAAATGGCCGCCTGCTCTTCCAGCGACTTCGCCGCGGCCGCGGCCTGCTCGACGAGCGCCGCGTTGTGCTGCGTGACTTCGTCGATCTGCGAGACCGCCTTGTTGACCTGCTCGATGCCGTCGCTCTGCTCGAGCGCGGAAGCCTCGATCTCGTTCATCACGCCGGTGACGCGCTCGACCGCGCTCATCGCTTCGTGAATCGTCTTCTGCGCGTCGGACACGAGCGAGGCGCCCTGCTCGACCTTGGCCGCCGATTCGCCGATCAGCTCCTTGATCTCCTTGGCCGCCGCGCCCGAGCGCTGCGCGAGACTGCGCACTTCCGAGGCAACCACCGCGAAGCCGCGCCCCTGTTCGCCCGCGCGCGCCGCTTCCACCGCCGCGTTCAACGCGAGAATGTTGGTCTGAAACGCGATCCCTTCGATCATGCCGATGATCTCCGTCACCTTGCGCGAGGACTCGCTAATGCCGTCCATCGTTTCGGTGACGCGCGACACCACCGTGCCGCCGCGCGTGACCGTATCGAGCGCGCCGTGCGCCAGCCGGTTCGCCTGCCTGGCGTTGTCGGCGTTCTGCTTCACCGTCGCCGACAACTGCTCCATGCTCGCCGCCGTCTGCTGCAACGCGGCCGCCTGCTGCTCGGTACGCGCGGACAGGTCCGCGTTGCCCGACGCGATTTCGTTCGCGCCCTGGGTGATCGCGCTCGTGCTGCCGCGCACCTTGGCGACGGTTTCGACGAGGCCGTCGCGCATCTTCGTCAGCGCGCCGAGCAACTGCCCCATCTCGTTGCGCGAGCGCACCTTGATGGCGACCGTCAGATCGCCGGCGGCGATCCGCTCGAAGTGCTTGACGGTCGCGGCGACCGGCTTGATCAGCGCCGCCGAGAGCGCCATGCGCGCCGCCACGCCGATCACGAGCGCGATCACGCCGATTGCGACGAACAGCAGCGTCGCCAGCTGGAAGCGCTGCGCGCCGGTGGCGGCCTGCTGGTGCTGGCTCTCGACCTGCGCGCTTTCGAGCGCGTCGATCGCTTTCGAATAGGTCGCGTAGAAGCTGTTCGCAGTGTCGCCCTGGATGTTGCGGAAGGTGTTGAAGTCGAAGTCGGTGAGCGCCTTGAATTCCGGCTCGATCGCCTTGTCGACCAGCGCGGCGCGCGTCTGCTCGACGCTTTGGGCGAGCTTGCGCTCGGCGTCGCTCGCGAACGGACCCGCCATGTAGTTGCGAAAGTCCTTGTTCGATTCGACGAGCACCTTGTGCGCGGCCGGCAGCAGATCGTCGGTCTGCTTGCCGACGCTAAAGAGCGTCTGATACGTGCCCAACGCGAGCTGCACCTGGAGAAGCTTTTCGGAACTCGCCTTCAGATGCGACAGCGCGACCGCGCTGCGCTGCGTGTCGTCGAGGCTGCTGTTGGCGAGTTTGAGCGCGCCATAACCGACAGCGATCACCGTCAGAAGGAAAGCGACGAATACGCTGATGACCAGCGTCAGGCCGCCACGAATTGTGATGTTATTTAGCATTGGGTCTCCAGAACGTCTTGCCGATCTGCGGCGAAACAGGTTGGCAGTTGCACGCGCCGCCGCTTGACGGTGACTCGTTGCGCGTGACTTACACTTCGCCGCATCCAGGTTAACGACCCCGCGCCGGCTCCGCTGGATAGGTGAAATCCATGACTGGCGCGCCTTTGCGCCCGCTTTGCACCTCACTATCTGGGATCGGCCGCGCGTTGCGCGACAATGACGGGTGGCGCGCCGCCCGGCCGGCGCCCGACGTTTCGTTTGTATAATTCGCCGTCTTCGCTCAGGCCCACTTTCATGCTTAGTTTTGCGCTCGGCTTTCTCGTTTCACTGCTGATCACGCTGTTGATCGTGCGCTATGCGCATCTGCATGAAAAATTCTCCACCGATACCGATCTGGCCGGCGTGCAGAAATTCCACGTGCGGCCGGTGCCGCGCATCGGCGGGACCGGGATTCTGCTCGGGCTGATTGCCTCGGCGGTGCAGTTGCATCGTGCGTATCCGGCCGTGTCGGGCGGCATTCTCGGGCTGATCGCGTGCGGCATGCCGGCGTTCGGCTCGGGTCTCGTCGAGGATCTGACCAAGCGCGTGTCGCCGCTCGTGCGCCTCGTCTGCACGATGGTGGCCGCCGCGCTCGCCTTTTTCCTGCTCGATATCGCGGTCACGCGCATCAGCGTGCCGCCGCTCGACTTTCTGCTCTCGTACGCGGTGGTCTCTTTCGCGGTCACGGTGCTGGCCGTTGCGGCGCTCGCCAACGCGATCAACATCATCGACGGTTTCAACGGCCTCGCGTCGATGGTCGCGTTCATGATGTTCGCGTCGCTCGCCTACGTGGCGTTCCAGGTTCACGATCCGATCGTGCTGTCCGCGTCGTTCATGATGATGGGCGCGGTGCTCGGCTTCTTCATCTGGAATTTTCCGGCGGGGCTGATCTTTCTCGGCGACGGCGGCGCGTACTTCATCGGCTTCATGCTCGCCGAGCTGTCGATCATGCTGGTGATGCGCAATCGCGACGTGTCCGCGTGGTATCCGGTGCTGCTGTTCATGTATCCGATCTTCGAGACCTGCTTCTCGATCTACCGGAAGAAGTTCATTCGCGGCATGTCGCCGGGTATTCCCGACGGCGTGCATCTGCATATGCTCGTGTACAAGCGGCTGATGCGCTGGGTGGTCGGCACGCGCACCGCACGCGAGCTGACGCGGCGCAATTCGCTGACTTCGCCGTATCTGTGGCTGCTGTGTCTGATCGCGGTCGTGCCGGCCACGCTGTTCTGGCGGCATACGCTGCATCTGTTCTGCTTCGTGGTGGTGTTCGCGGCGACTTATGTGTGGCTGTATGTGAGCATCGTGCGCTTCAAGTCGCCGCGGTGGATGGTGGTGAGGAAGGGGAAGCGGTAAGCGGAAAAAGGCGCGAGCGCCTTTTTCTTTATGTGTGTCTCTGAGCGATTACGACACTGCCGCCGCCGTCGCTACGACGCCCGCGTCACCGGCGTCACGCTGCGCAGCGCGGCAGCCGTGGCCGGCTGATATTCGGGCACCCAGCGACGCAGATCACGGCGCACTTCATCGTCGGACGGCACGCGGTGCTGCATCAGCCACGGCAGCAGATTGTCGATCATACTGTCGGGCACTTCACGCGCCCGCGCGATGCGCAACTTCGGATGCGGTGTGCGCGTGGTCGTTTCATCATCGGCCAGCAGTTCTTCGTACAGCTTCTCGCCGGGACGCAGCCCGGTGAATACGACGCGAATCTGCTCTTCCGTGAAGCCATACAGACGGATCAGATCGTGCGCGAGATCGGCGATGCGCACCGGCTTACCCATGTCGAGAATGAAGATCTCGCCGCCGCGTCCCATGCTCGACGCCTGCAACACCAGTTGCGACGCCTCCGGAATCGTCATGAAGAAGCGGGTGATCTCCGGGTGCGTGACCGTGACCGGACCGCCGCGCGCAATCTGCTCCTGGAACTTCGGAATCACGCTGCCGGCGCTGCCGAGCACGTTGCCGAACCGCACCGTTTCGAACTGCGTGCGCCGCGACCCCTGCGCCTGCAACGCCGAGCAGGCCATCTCCGCGAGACGCTTGCTCGCGCCCATCACGTTGGTCGGGTTGACGGCCTTGTCAGTGGAGATCAGCACGAAATGGGCGACGTCGTGGCGGATCGCCGCGCGCCCCACGCGATACGTGCCGAGCACGTTGTTGCGTACGGCCTGCCACGTGTTCACCTCTTCCATCAGCGGCACGTGCTTATAGGCGGCCGCATGAAACACGATGTGCGGACAGTAGCGCGCCATCACCTGATCGAGCAGCAGCGAGTCCTTCACGTCACCGATGATCGGCACCACCGACACTTCCGGATACTTGTCGCGCAGCTCTTCGTTCAGCCGATAGATCGAGAACTCGGAGATGTCGAACGCCACCAGCTGCACCGGACCGAAGCGCAGGATCTGCCGGCACAGCTCCGAGCCGATCGAGCCGCCCGCGCCGGTCACCATGACGACGCGGTTCTTCAGCAGCGCTTCGACGTGCTCCGTGTCGATCGTCACCGGATCGCGGCCCAGCAGGTCTTCGAGATCGATCTGACGCACCCGCGACAGGAACGCCTGGCCCTGCGTCAGCGGCGTGAGCGCGGGCAGCGTCATCGCTCGCACGCCCGCGCGCACGCACAGCGTGGCGATGCGCCGGTGCGCTTCGACGGAAGCGGACGGCACCGCGATGATCACGTGCTCCACTTTCAGTTCGGCGGAAATTTTCTGCAGATCGCTGATCGCGCCGAGCACGCGATAGCCGTAGATTTCGCGGCCCTGCTTGACCGGATCGTCGTCGAGCAGACCCGCGAGGCGCCATTCGCCCGAGCGCTTCAGTTCGCGCACGAGGTTCGCGCCGGCGTTGCCCGCGCCGAGCACCAGCACCGGCTTGCCCTGCCCGACCAGACCGCCGTAGCGATAGAACTCCTTGGCCGCGCGATAGAGCGCGCGCGAGCCGCCCATCGTGAGGAACAGCAGCATCGGCGAGACGATCAGCACGGAGCGAGGCACCACGGGTGCCGGCTGCAGCAGCGCGGAGCCGATCACGACGCACAGCGCGCCGACGCCGATCGCCTTCGCGATACGCACCAGGTCGGGCAGGCTGGCGAACACCCACATGCCGCGATAGAGCCCGTAGCTGCGGAACATCACCGCGTAGATCAGCAGCACCCACACGAGCGCATGCAGACCGCTCGACCAGAACGCGGCGGGCACCGGACCGTTGAAACGGATCACGTAGGCCAGCATCCAGGCCAGAGCCACCGCGCACAAGTCGAACGCAAACGCACTGAACGAAAGCCATCGGGCTTTAAATCTTTTCATTGCGCAAAACCTCAGGATTGCCCGGAACGGGGCGCGTGGCGCCGCCAGCGGCGATCAATGCACAGCCCGGCGACCGCCAGCACGGCAGCCCAAACGACGACAACCAGCCATTGATACAGGACGGCAAATTGTAGTGCCCATATAGCAAGCATTATGCCCGCCGCCATGAACAAATACCAAACCCATGCCGTCGATGCGTGTCCCAAACCGGACTGCACCAGTCTTTGATAGTAGTGTTCGCGGTGCGCTTCCCAAAATTTTTCACCGCGCAGCAGGCGTTTGAGCAGCGTCACCGACGCATCGCCGATGAATGGCGCAAAGCACAGCGCGGGAAACCACACCGGCCACACGCCTTCGCGCCAGCCCCAGTAGCCGAGCGCGCCGGCGAGGAAGCCGAGCGGGATCGAACCGGCGTCGCCGAGAAAGATTCGCGCGGGGTGGAAATTGAACAGCAGAAAGGCCGCCGCCGACCCGGCCACCACCATGCTGGCCAGCGCGAGCGCGACATCGGGATGGGCCGCGGGGCCCGCCGGCAGGGACGCGGCGATTGCGTAGCCGCCGAAGCCGAACAGCGCCATGCCGCCGGCGAGCCCGTCCGAGCCATCCATGAAGTTATACAAATTGACCAGCCAGACGAGCAGAACCGCCATGGCCGCCAGCGCCCACCAGGGCACATCGGCCGGATAGACGGCGACCAGCGCCGCCACCGCCGCCGCGTGGCCGCCGAAGCGCACCCGCGCGGGCAAGCCGCGACGGTCGTCGATCTGCGACAGCGCCGCAAGCAGCGCCGCCGCCAGCGCAGGCAGCCAGAGCGACGGCGCGACCAGCCAGATCAGCACCACGCTCACCGGCACGATGCCCCAGCCGCCGACGCGCGGCGTCGGCCGGGTGTGCAGCGAGCGGTCGTTGGGGATGTCGGTGGCGAGCCGCCACGCGAGACCGCTTCTGAGGAGCGCCCACAGGATCGCCGCGCACGCGCCCAGCGCAAGCGCGCCGCACAGCAGCAGATGGACCACCGGGTGGGCGGAAAATGAAGACATCGGGAGCAGGTTCAATGCAGGTCAGTGCGTTCAGTTCAGTGTGATCAGTGTGTGGAGCGATACCAGGCGGCAGTCTCCAGCAGGCCATGCTCGACGGTGTGCGGTGGATACCAGCCGAGGCACTCGCAGATATGCGAACTGTCGAGGCGCAATTCGCCAACCAGCCGCTCGACCTGCGCCGAGCGTCCCGTCAGACGGCCCGCGAGCCTTAGCACGCCGACCGGCACCGCCACTAGACGCTGCGGCGCGTGCAGTTGCGTGGCCAGCGCTCGCGCCAGCTCCGACACGCTCAGATCGCGGTTGTCGGTGACATGGAACGTGTGGCCGGCCGCGCGCGGATCGGTGGTGCAATGCACGAGCGCGTCCGCGAGGTTGTCGACGAACACGAGGCTGCGGCGCGCGGCGATCGCGCCGAGCGGCAGTGGCACGCCCCGGGCGATCGCGTTCATCAGTTGCAGGAAGTTCGCGCGCACGCCAGGGCCGTAGACCAGTGGCGGCCGCACGATCACGATCTCGAGACCCGACTCGCGGCCGTATTCGAGCAACGCCCGCTCGGCTTCGAGCTTGGAGATGCCGTAGGGATCGGACGGCGCGGGCGGATCCGTTTCCTTGATGGGCCGGCCGATGCTGCTTTCCGCCATCGCCTTGATGCTGCTGACGAACACGAAGCGGCGAGCGCCCGCGCGACGGGCCGCGGCGGCGACGCGCAACGCGCCGTCGACGTTGGTCGCGCGATAGGCGGCGAGCGGCTCGGCGGTGGTGTCGTGCATCACGTGGACGCGGGCGGCGAGATGAATAACCGCATCGCATTGCAGCGTCACCGGCCAGCGTTGCTCGATGCCCTGGAAATCGTCCGCGTCGAGCAGCCATTCACGCACGCCTTGCGCCGAGGTCTGGGCGCGGCGTACCGCGCCGACGACCCGGTCGCCGCGCTGCAGCAAGGCTTTGGAGACCGACTTGCCGACGAAGCCGTTGGCGCCGGTGATCAGAACCGTATGACTCATGTTTTATCCACCAGGACGATCGGGTTGCGCAGCGCGGTCATGCCACGCCAGGCGGCAGATCGAACGTAAGCGCTGCTGCGCGCTCGCGCTTGAGGAACTGGCAACGCGTCCCCGGACGCGCACGGTCTGACGCACGGAATGGCAAACGAAGCACGGTACAATACGGCATCTGTAGGGTCGAAGGCGGCATGCCGCTATGAGTTCAGGCCGCATATTGTAAGCGGGTTAACTCCCTGGCAAACGTTGTCGGGAAATTCGAGAGATCGAGGACATAAGCTCAAATTTATGAAAGTGCTGTTTGCAACGTACCCCATGGCTTTCCACACACCTGGCGGTGGAGAGATACAGTTGCTTGCGTATCGCAAACATCTTCCGGCGCACGGCGTAGAGGTCGACCTGTTCGATGCTTGGAATCCGCGCTTTCTCGAGCATGACGTCGTGCACTTCTTCTCGTGCGTCGGCGGCTCCGTGCACTTCTGCAACTTCGTCAAGCAGTTGGGCTTGCCGCTCGTCGTGTCCTCCAGCCTGTGGATCACCGACGCGACGAGGCACCTCTATCCCGTCGACGAAATCAGGCATCAGTTCTCGCTGGCCGATCGCGTGGTGGCGAATTCGGACATCGAGTGCGACACGCTCGCGCAGGTGTTCCAGCTGCCCCGCGAGAAATTCGTCACGGTCTACAACGGTGTCGAAGAAGCGTTTTACGAGCCGGTGCCGGCGCAACTGTTTCGCGACCATTTCAATCTTCGCGAACCCTTCGTGCTCAACGTCGGCAATATCGAGCCGCGCAAGAACCAGCTTGCGCTCATGCAGGCCATGAAGTCCATGCCGGAGCGCAAGGTGGTCCTGATCGGCCATCAGCGCGACCCCGAGTATGCGCGTGCCTGCCTCGAAGCCGGCGGCGATCAGGTGATCTATCTCGGCGTGCTGCCGCACGACTCGCCGCTGCTGCGCTCGGCCTACGCCGCATGTGACGCGTTCTGTCTGCCGAGCACGCTGGAGACGCCCGGGCTCGCCGCGCTCGAAGCGCATGCGGCCGGCGCTCGCATCGCCGTCACGCAGGTCGGCTCCACGCGCGAGTATTTCGCGGATCAGGTGGCCTATCTCGATCCGGACGACGTCGCTAGCATCACGCGGTCGATCCGCGAGGCGTTGACACGCGAACGCGGCACCCTCCGGCACGATCGCGATCTGCGCTGGCGAGCGGTGCTTGCTCCATTGAAAGACCTGTATGCATCGCTGTCGGCGCAATGACGTTCGGGCCTCGCTCAAATAAATCCGCCGTGCCTATCCGGCCTTCCACGGCGGCCAGGCGGCGATGATCCACTATTCGAATCGACCTGCGAGGAGAGTTCGCCAAGCAACATCGTACCCGTGCCGTTCGACATTAGCCTCTCGATGCTGGCCACATACCCGACAATGTCGTCCATCATAGATATATAGCCAAAGCTCCTCATTCAACATGAAACTTGAACTGCAACCACTCAATAACGTTGAAGTATTCTCGGGTGCCGAATACCAATGGAACGCAACGACAAACGATCCGCAGTTTGCCATTGCGGGTTGGGAGCACATGCGTGGACGCACCGTACATCTGTCTTTTACGCTAGCAACGGGCAAGGCGCCGAAGACGCCATGCATGCTGTATGTCGACAAGGGCGACGGCATGTCGGAACAGGGTGCGGTCTGGCTCCGCGCGGACGCCAACGACCATGTGGACCAGACCATCTCGTTCCCATGGACGCTGCGTGCGGTGCGCTTCGATCCGCTCGCGTTTCCCGGGCCGTTCTCGTTGAACGACTTCGCGCTGGTGGTCGACGAAGACTCGTTGCCGTTCGGTGAAGCAGACGAGGCCGCGCTTGCCCAGGCCGACGCGGTGGCCGCGCTCGGCACCCCGCTGCCGGCTACCTACGAGAACTGGATTGCGATCAACGAGGTGGCGGCGGATCGCTATCCGGGTCTGGTGGAAGCGGCGCGCGAGTGGCAGCGCCAGCCGCTCATCAGCCTCGTGATGCCGACGTACAACTCGCCGGCCGAGTATCTGCGCAAGGCCATCGATTCGGTCGTCGATCAGATCTACACGAACTGGGAACTGTGCATCGCGGACGACAAGTCCACGCAGCCCCACGTGAAGGAAATTCTCGACGAGTACGCGGCGCGCGACCCCCGCATCAAGATCATCTACCGCACGGCCAACGGTCATATCAGCGCGGCGAGCAATAGTGCGCTGGCGTTGGTCAGCGGCGAATACACCGGCCTGCTCGATCACGACGACGAGTTGCATCCTCTGGCGCTGTACTACGTGGCGGAGTTGATCGAACGCGAGCCGCAGGCCGCGTTGATCTACAGTGACGAGGACAAGGTCACGATCGAAGGCAAGCGCTACGATCCGTATTTCAAGTGCGATTTCAACTACGACCTGTTCCTCAGCCAGAACATGATTTCGCATTTCGGCGTCTACAAGACCGCCGTGTTGCGGCAGGTCGGCGGCTTCCGCGAAGGCCTGGAAGGCTCGCAAGACTACGATCTCGCGCTGCGTGTCATGGAAGCGGCCGGCCCGCAGGCAATCCACCACATCCCGCGCGTGCTGTATCACTGGCGCGTGCTGCCGGAAAGCACCGCGTCCGGCGCGGAAGCGAAGCCCTACGCGACGATCGCCGCGGCCCGCGCGGTCCAGGAGCACCTCACGCGCAGCAAGATCGCCGGGACGGTGCGATCCGCTGACGACGCGGTGATGTACCAACGGATCGTCTACGCGTTGCCCGAGCAGGAGCCGCTGGTCGAAATCATCATTCCGACGCGCGACGCGGCCAATCTCGTCAAGCAGTGTGTCGACTCCATCAAGGAGCGCACCACGTACCGGAACTACCTGATCACCATCATCGACAACGGCTCGGTCAAACCCGAAACCTTCGATCTGTTCAGGAGCTACGAAGGCGACCCGCGTATTCGCGTGGTGCGCGACGACTCGCCGTTCAATTACTCGGCCCTCAACAACCGCATCGCGCTCGCGAGCGAGGCCGAGTTCGTCTGCCTGCTGAACAACGACATCGAAGTGATCACGCCGGAATGGCTGAGCGAACTCGTTTCGGTCGCGCTGCAAGACAATGTGGGCGCGGTGGGCGCGAAACTGCTCTACCCCGACGACACCATCCAGCATGCCGGCGTTTATCTCGGCATGGGCGGGCTGGCAGGCCACGGCCACAAGTATCTGCCTCGCAATGCGCCGGGCTACTTCTGCCGGGCGGTGCTGCGCAATGCGGTCAGCGCGGTCACTGCGGCGTGCCTGGTGATCCGCACGAGCATCTACCGTGAAGTGCGCGGACTCGACGAGGGTCTGGTCATCGCCTTCAACGACGTCGATTTCTGCCTGCGCGTGCGCGACGCCGGCTATCGCAACGTGTGGACCCCGTTTGCCGAGTTGTACCACCACGAGTCCGCTTCCCGCGGTTATGAAGATACGCCCGAGAAGATGGCGCGCTTTGTCGAAGAAATCGAGTTCGTGAAGAAGCGTTGGGGCGACGCCTTGTGGAACGACCCGTTTTATTCGCCCAATCTGTCGATCGACTCGACCGACTTCGTGATGACCATGAGCCCGCGTCTCGCGGGCCATCAATAACACCATGCCATTGACCAAAGACTGGGCCACGGAGTGCCGGCATCCGTCTCCCACCGTACTGTTTGCGCTCCCCAACGCAATCTATTTTCTGTTGAAGTTCCGGTCCGACCTCGCATCGTTCGAGCATCAAACGGTCGAGAGCCGGATCACGCTGTATTTCTGGTGGAAGGCTTACGGCGAGCGCGACTATCCGGATTTCGAGTGGGTGCTCGGCGAGGCGGATGTCGCGTATGTCGCGCAACTGGACACGCAGACGCTGGTCGACAAGTTTCCGCAGGCCGTCAGCTTCTGGCTGGCTGGCAATGCGCCCGATATTCTGGATGACAAAGCATTGCTCGAGACGCTGCTGCGCAGCGATCTGGAGATCGGGCCGACGCGCGCCCGGCTGCCGCGCGTCATGACCTTGCTGATCGACGCGCGCGCGGACCTGCGCGCCAACCTCGATCTCGGCGCGTTCTCGGGTCAACTCGCCGCTTTGAGCTGGTGGGAAACGCATGGCCAGTTTGAATATCCGCGCCTGTCATGGTCACCGAATCCGGTCTGGGACAGCCTGAACGAGCTGGGTAGCAAGCATCACCCCACCCAGATCGACGTCCCGGCCTTCCTCGAACTGCTGGTCAACAGCCGCCCCGACCTGCGCTCCAGCATGGACATGACAACGTTCGCCGGACGCCTTGGCGCATTGATCTGGTGGGACGAACACGGCAAGTTCGAGTACCCGAGGCTGGTCTGGCAAACCTCCACTGCCATTCTTCAGCTGAACGAGATCGAGCCCGACGAGCGAGGCACGCTGATCGATATTCCGCGTTTCGTCGCGCCCCTCGTCAGCGGTCGACCGGACCTGAGGAGCATGATCGACCTCAGTAGCTTCAAGGGCCGCTTCAGCATGCTGTTGTGGTGGGATACGCACGGCAAGCGCGAATACCGCCGGCTGGACTGGCCGACGGCGAAGATTTTCGACCGTCTGAACGAACTCGATAACGGCGATGAACGCGGGCTGCTCAAGACACCGCATTTTCTCCCGCTTCTGATCGAAAGCCGGCCGGATCTGCAGGCGCTCTTCGACCTCGACACGTACCTCGGCCGCCTCGACGTGATGCAGTGGTGGATGGGCGGCGGCAAACAGGAATATTCGAGTCTCCATTGGCCGATTCAGGAAACGCTCGACGACCTGCTGCGCACGGACTCGATGCCTGCCGCTGCGATCCCGTTGCCCCGACTCCTGCTCGGCATCCGTGAGAACCGGCCCGACCTGACTGAGGCCTTCGACATCACGACGCTGCAAGGTGCATTGGGCCTCGTTGCGTGGTGGTACACGTCCGGCCGGCTCGAATATCTGCAATTGCGGCACTTGCGCCTCTTGCCGACCGAGATCCGCGATCAGGCGGTAACGCAGCTCAGTGACCAGCAGCCTCGCATCCAGATGCGGCCGTTCGGCGTGAATATCGTGGGCTTCCCGCAAGGCGTGCTCGGTCTCGGCGAAGACGCGCGGATGGCCGCGCAGGCCATGCAGCTCGGCAATATCGACGTTGCGCTCATCAATGCACCGATGAGCGGACCGGCCCGGATCGATACGTCCGTCAACCACCTGCTGCGCGACGAACCCGACTATCAGGTCAGTCTGTTCTGCCTGCCGCCGCCAGAGATGGTGCGGCTCGCGCTCGAAGGCGGGCGCCGCATGATCGAGTCGGACACGTACCGGATCGGCGCGTGGCCGTGGGAACTGCCTCACTGGCCGAGTGCGTTCGGGCAAGCCCACGCGTTCGTCGACGAGATCTGGGCGCAGAGCCGTTTCGTTGAAGCCGTGTATGCGAAACTGGGCCGCACCAAGGTGCGGCACATGCCCATGGCCGTGGTCATTCCGACGCCGCAATCCATTGACCGTCAACGCTATGGCCTGCCGAAGGACGACTTCCTGTTCTATCTGATGTTCGACGGCAATTCGTGGCTGACGCGCAAGAACCCGGTCGCCGGAATCATGGCGTTCAAGCAGGCTTTCGCGAAAGAAACCAGCGGCGTCGGCCTTGTCATCAAGGCGATGAACGTTCGCGGCGACGACCCGACATGGCAGCAGGTGCTCGAACTGGCGGCTGCGGACGAACGCATCCATATCGTCTCCGAGCGGCTGAACCGGCAGGACACGATCGACTTCATGGCCTGCTGCAACGCGTACATCTCGCTGCATCGCAGCGAAGGCTTCGGTCGTGTGATTGCCGAGGCAATGGCCTTGGGTCAGCCGGTCGTCACCACCAATTTCTCGGGCAACGTGGACTTCTGCGACGAGCAGACCGCATTCCTCGTCGACGGCGAACTGGTGCCGCTGCGCCCTGGAGACTATCTGTTCCACGAAGGACAGTACTGGTGCGATCCTGACGTAGGGATTGCCGCCGGCCAGATTGCCCGCGTCTTCGGCGACGCCAATCTGCGCGAGGGCATTGCCCAGGCGGGTCGTGAACGTATCGAAAGAGACTATTCGATGGCGGCGGTGGCGCGCGCGTATGCGCAGCGTCTCAATGAAATTCGACAAACAGTGAGCGCGCGATGAGACTCCTGATCTGTGCACCGGACATCTTTGAAGGCGACGCCGTCGGCAACCATTGCCTCGGGCTGGCTGCGATGGCTGAGCGCGCAGGTTGGGAGTCGCGCGCGTACGCGAAGGACTTCGACGCGGCGATCTCAAAGGTGCGGCCAATCGAGACGCTCTTCGCAGAAGCCACGAGCGAGGATCTTCTGTACGTCAGCTATTCGATCTTCGCGCCGAATCTCGATCGATTGCTGGCCTTGCCGTGCAGGAAGATCTGCTACTACCACGGCATCACCGATCCCGCCTTGCTGCGCGAATTCGAGCCGGTGACGGCCGACTTGTGCGAGCAGGCCTTTTTGCAGCTGCCCAAGTTGGCGGGCTTCGATCTCATCGTCACCAACTCGAAACATGTGGCGCAGGATCTCGCACCGTATGTCGACATTGCGAGCATCGTGGTCATTCCACCCGTGTTCGAGACGCTGCCCACTCTTGCGGACAGCGCGGTCGCGCGCCCCACCCCGGACCTTTTCAACATGCTGGTGCTAGGCCGTGTCGTGCCGCACAAGCGGGTTGAAGATGCGATCGAAGTACTCGCGCATGTCGTCGAAGGCGGCGTCGATGCGACGATGACGATCGTCGGCACCATGCCGAACTACGATTACAGCAAATTCCTGCTCAAACGCGCTCGCGCGCTTGGCGTGCTGACGCGGATTGATTTCACCGGCATGGTCGACGACGCGGATCTGCTGTCGAGTTATGACCGAGCTTCGCTGTTGCTCTCGATGAGCCGCCACGAGGGCTTCTGCATCCCCGCGCTGGAAGCGATGCATCGCGGCATTCCCGCCGTGGTGCGAGCCGGTCACGCGGCCGCCGAAGTGGTCAACGACGCCGGCCTGGTCAGCGATATCAGCGAGACAGCGGAGCAGATCGCCGCGCGGATTATTGCGCTGCGCAACGATGCATCGCGTTGGAACGCATTGACACAGCACGCGCGTGAGCGCGCCGGCAATCTGCTGCAACTTACGTCCTGGCGGCATTGGTCGGAAGTGTTCGACGGGGTTTGTCGCCGCACGGGCTCGTGAGAGTCGTGTAACGAGTGTCGGCCCGAGGGTCAGCGGCCCCGACCCTCGTGCCCCGATCGAACAATGAGCACGGGAATTGCTCCACTAGAAGAAGCGCCTCACAATTCAGACTGCGCGCCCCCAATCAGCAAGCGACTCGGTAGCACCGGCAATGAAAGCTCAACCCAAAATTCTGGTTACCACTTACCACTCCGCTTTTCTCGCCAAGGGCGGGGGCGAATTCGAAATCGTCAGCCTCGTCGACAGTCTGAAGAAACAAGGCTACATCGCCGATATCTACGGGCCGTTTTCGCAGTCCATCGACAACTACGACGTCGTTCTGCATTTCTCCGTACACGGCGGCGGACTCGAATTGCTACGCTCCGTCGCAGCGGCGGGCAAGCCGATCGTGCTATGGCCCAACCTCTGGATCAACGCCGAGCAGCCGCCGCCCCCCGAGATGATCGCTGAGCACGTGAGGCTCGCGAAATACATCGTCTTCAAATCGGTGGCCGAGAAAGAGCATTTCTGCTCGCACTTTCCCGCGCCCGAAGAAAAGATCCGGCTGGTGCCCGCCGGCGTCGACGTCGTGTTCACGAAAGACGCGCCGCCCGGACTGTTCCGCACGATGTACGACCTCGACGAATACGCGATCTGGTTCGGCGTGATCGAGCCCAGCAAGAATCAGCTGCTGGCGATCCGGGCGCTACGCGACAGCGGCATGCCGCTGGTGTTCGTCGGCCGCTCGCGCAACCGCGCCTACTATGAGATGTGCCGCCGCGAAGCGCCGGCCAATTCCCTGTTCATCGACGGCCTGCCGTACCGGTCGGAAATCATGCGCGCGGCGTTGCAGGAAGCGAGCTATTACATAGAGATTTCGAAAGAGCCGGCCGGCCTGTCGGCGATTGCCGCCGGGCTCGCCGGTTGCCGGCTGGTGTTAAGCGACTCGGCGTGGACGCGCGAACACTTCGACGGCTTTGCGCAGTTCGTCGATCCCGACTCCGAGACCAGTGTGCGTAGCGGCGTGGCGGCGTGCCTCGCGTCGAATCCGCACATGCAGGAGTTGCGCCGGCATTTGCAGAAACACTGCCTGCCGGACGCCATCATTCCGTTGCTGAATGTCTTCGACGAAGCGGTAGCGATGCCATGATGCTCTACCTGTTCCGTCATGGGAAATCACACGCGAATACCGCGCGGCTCGTCACGGGCACGCCGGCGGATACGCTCGTCGACGAAGGCCGGCGCCAGGCCGAAGCAATGCAACGCTGGCTGGATCAGGTGCAACTGGATGCGGATCACTTCTTCACCAGCACGTGGCAGCGCGCACAGGAAACCGCGCGCCTGATGTTTCCGCGAGCCGAATGGCGGATCGACGCGCGTCTCGGCGAGACCGATGCGGGTTCGGTGGCCGGGTGGCCGCTCGTGGAATTCGTCGCACGGCAGCCAGGGTTCTACCACAACAACGCGACGCCCTACCCAGGCGGCGAGTCTCATGAAGACCTGAACCGGCGCGTGATGAACTGGCTCGACGAGCTGCTGGCGCAACAGGCGGCCGACGCGCGGATCGTGGTGGTCGCGCATTCCGGGCCGATCGCGTGCCTGATTCAGCATGCGCTCGGCATCGGCATGGAGCGGTTCCCGGTGCTGCTGCCCGCGCATGCGAGCCTGACGGTCATCGAGTATGCGGACGGCGGCGCACATGCCGACGCAAACGCGCGCAAGGCGACGCTGAAGGGCTTCTCGCTGACGCCGGCCGAAACCGCAGCCCCCATGCTGACCCCAACGAGGCAATGAGAGATGATGAAGGTGTTGGCACTCCAGCGGGTTTCCCACGTTGCGGCGGATGCGCTGTCGCTGTCCGTGGAAGCGCGTGTCACCGAGGCATTGGACTACCTGACCGATCAGGGTCAACTCGTCTATGCCGCGATCGCTGAGAACCATGATCGCGTGCACGCGGCGCTGAACTGGGCCGACGTGCTCATTCTGAGCAAGCACAGTTCGCATGCTGCCGTGGAAATCGCCACGCAGGCCAAGAAGCGCGGTCTGCGCGTGATCTACGACGTCGACGACTGGATCTTCTCATTCCCGTCGTATAGCAACGCGAAGAAAATGTCGCGACAACTCGACGCGATTCAGGCGCTGATCGGACTCGCGGACGTCGTGACCGTGGCGAACAAGAATCTGTATGCCGGCATCAAGGAGTATTGCGAGCACCCCGTGCTGCTGCCGAACGGCATGTATGTCGAGAAGTACATTCCGGAGAAGCGGGGCTGGGAGAATGCCGAGTCCGATCCGCCGAGAATCGTGTTCACGAATGCGGATCTCATCAAGGTGCACAACAGCAAGGAAGTGCTGCTGAGAGTGCTGCAGGACTTCTTTCATCTGCACCCGGAATACACGCTGGATTTCTACGGCGACCCTTTCCCGGAAATCTTCTCGCTGCCGTTTCTGCACTACACGAGCCGCAAGCAGTACGCCGATTACGTGCAATCGCTGATCGCGGGCAATTACGCGTTCTCGATCACGCCGCTGGGCGGCGCGGAAGATGCGGAGAGCCTGTTCTTCAACAGTTGCAAGAATCCGTTCAAGTACCTCAATTACGGCACTGCGCGAGTCGCGGGCATCTATTCGCGCAGCCCGATCTACGAAGACTGCATCGAGCACGGACGAACCGGCCTGCTGGTCGACAACACCTACGAGGCCTGGCTCTCGGCGATGGAGTCGATGGCGGCGGACGCTCAGTTGCGCCGCGACATCCGCGAACGGGCGTACCAGGACGTGCACGACCGGCACCATATCCGCTTCAGCGCTGAAGTCCTGACTTCCGTGTTGACGAACTGAAGCCGGAGAGACGAGATGCGCAAATACGGAATGTACGAGCCGCTCTATCAGCCCGGGCAGCAATTGTCGAGCGACGCATTCCTGCCGCTCGAGATTCGCGACAACCGGGCGGCGGCGTGGCGCGAGTTCAGGATGCTGGTCGATCTGTACCGCAGCGGGGTCCATTTGAAGCACGCCGCCACCGGGCTCTTTTCACCGAAGTTCACGCTGAAGTCCAGGGTTAGCGCCGAGCAATTCACCGCGTTCGTGGATGCGCAGCCTGACTGCGACGTGTGGTTCATCAATCCGTTTCCGCAGCTTGCATATTGGTCGTTCAATGTGTGGATGCAGGGCGAGCACGCGCATCCCGGCTTGCGGCAAGCGGCCCAGGCACTGCTGGATGCATCGGGAATCGACTGGCAGTTGAACGATGTGCCGCGCCAGGGTCACGGCACGCTGTCCTACTGCAATTTCTGGGTCGGCTCGCCGCGCTTCTGGGATGCCTATGTCGGACAGGTTCTCGTACCTATCGCCGACTTTCTGGAGAACAACGCGGATCACCCGGCCGCGCGCGCTGTGATGCTGGACACCACGCATACCGATCCGGCGCCGTTCCTGCCGTTCATCGTCGAACGGCTGTTCAGTACTTATCTGTCGCTGACGCCGCAATGCAAGGTGGCGTCGTATGCGATTTCCTGCGAGCAGGTCGCGGACTACTGCATCGACGACTTCGAACGCCTGCTGGTTCGCAACATGCGACCTCTGGTGGAGCGCGCGGACATGTCTGGCGTCTTCGATCAGCGGCTCACCGGGCAGATGGATTTCATGTGTGCCATCTGGCAACAGCATTTCTTCGACGTCTACACGCAAACGCCGCACCCACACACCGGCAGATTAATAGCGCCGCCTGTTTGACAGCTTAGTTCGGCTATGATGAGGGCTCGGTAAGAATCTGGAAGTCTCTTCAAGCAGGAGAACCCGATGTCTGCATGCCGTACCCCCCTCACCCGCAAGCACAAGCTCCTCGCCGGGCTGGATCAGAAAAGCAGTCTTGGCCTGGAGATCGGGGCGCTATGCCGCCCGTTTCTTCTCAGGGACGACGGGCCCGTCATCTATGTCGATCACGCCAACACGCAAACACTGCGTGAAAAATACCAGAACGACCCTAATGTGAACGTGGACGCCATCGTCGACGTCGATGCCGTATGGGGCGCCAACACGCTTCTGCAAGCATTGGGCGGCAGGCACGTCGACTACGTGGTCGCTTCGCATGTGGTCGAACACGTGCCGGACCTCATCGCGTGGCTGCACGAGTTGCGCTCGGTGTTGAATCCCGGCGGCGAGGTCAGGCTGATCGTGCCGGACAAACGCTTCACGTTCGATTACTTCCGCGAAGAAACGCGGATCCCGGCGGTCCTGCACAGCAACCTGGTCGGCGCACGGGTTCCGCAACCGCAGGTCCTGATCGACTACTGCATCAACGTCGCAAAAGTGGATTGCGCGTCAGCCTGGAGAGCGCCGCTCGACCCGTTCGCGGTCGAACGGCATCACGATCTCGACACCGCATTGGCGGTGGCGCAGGATTGTCTGCAGAATGGCGCCTATCACGACGTGCACTGCTGGGTATTTTCGCCGCGCTCGTTCGCTCGCCTGTTTCGTGAAATGGCGGAACTCGGGCTGATCGACCTCGCGTGCGGCAACTTTTTCGACACCGAGCGAAACGATATGGAGTTCTTCGTTTCGCTCAAACCGTCCAACGACAGGTCGCAGACGGTCGAGAGTTGGCGCCGGATGGAAACGCAAGCTCGTGACGATGCGCCCGGTCGCCCGTTCTGGAAAGCCCGGCGTGCATTGCGATTCGCAGCCCAACGCCGCTGAGTGTGGCCGGTGAGCCGGGGCCAGGTGAGCCCGGCCACCGGCCACCAGAAGCGGCCCGTGCGAACACACGCCTAGCGGAAAATATTCCGCTGATACAGCGCTACGTCCCTGATGCCGAATGCACCGCACGCGTTCGGGTCGGCAAGCGTCATTTGCAGCCCCTTGACCCGTTCGAGCGTGAGCCAGCGAGGATACGCATCCAGCGGGACGATCAGCACACCGTCGTCGGCGGTGAAGGTCAAACGGGCTGCATCGGCCGGACCCTGTTGCTGGTCGCCCCACCATGCGATTTTGAATCGCGGCGTCGCGCGACGGTCCACGCAGGAAAACTCAAAACGAAGCATGCCCGCGGCATGACCGGACACGCCGAGTGCGGACAGATCGAAGCTCAATTGCGAATTGCCGCCCGTGACCTTATAAAGGCCGGATTCCTGAGTCAGATCGCGCAAGGTCGGCGCCGGCGCGTCGAGCGACGCGACCCGTGTCATCTTCTTCGAGAGCGATTTGTCCGAACGTCCCCAGGCCACCGGAATCTTGCCCAGCTCAGGCGTCGCGAACGACGCGTCCTGCAACGTCCACCGGTACTCCGCTTGCAGCGCAGGCTCAAGCGTCACGTCGACGACGCCGGGATACCCTGCCTGTGCCGGATCGAGCGGGCCACCGTCGAGCCAGATCGCATGCTGTTCAGTGGATATCTTCGTGACGCTGCGTGTCTCGCCATTGCGCAAACGAACCGGCGTGCCCGGCGCGAACGCGACCATCGGCGTGCTCGGGTCTAGCGACAATGCGGCTTCGCTGCGGCTGACGCCCCTGTCCCACCTGTCGTCCGTCAGGTTGCGTATGCCAGCCGTCAACCGTTGCCCCTGCTGCGCGATCATCGCCGGCGCGCTCAAGCCGAGAATGACGCCGTCCGCCCACACCGGCGTGTAGTGATCCATTACGAACCGGTACAACACGGGGTCTCGTAATGCGAGTCCGCCGCCGTCATACGTAATGTTGTCCGCCGACAGCAGCGCGATGCTGGGCAAGTCGCGCTCCAGCCTCGCGACCGCTTGCTGCTGTTGCCGAACCGGCGCCATGTTGTATGGCGCCGTGACGGCCATCGTCACCGGGCGGCCGAAATAGAAAGTCTGTGCGTTGTGCGAGGTCAGATCGAGGTAGCCCACGCCCGGCGCGAGCTTGCTGTTGAGCAGCGTGTTGAGCTTGACGAGCCGCGCCCATTGGTCGTCCTGCACCATCCCCTGGCCGACGTTGGGCATACCCCAGTCCACGCCGTTTTTCATCGGCAACACGGGAATGGACGGCGCCGCGGAAAACACCGCCGTATAAAACGCCAGAGTCGTGTAATTCAACGTCGCGCTCATTCCCGCGACGAGCACGATCAACGCCGTGCGGTTGAACCGGAGCGTCGAGTGCCACGCGACAATCGGAATCAGCACGGACCAGCCGAAAATGGCCGCGAGCCCCGCACGGGACATATCGCCCGCATCGATGCGTCCCATCGAATAGGGTGTCAGCAGTAGCGCGAACAGCATCACGACAACCGCCGGCAGGAACGCCGCACTGCGCGTCGCGCGATTCCTGATGCCGGTGTAGACCATGATCAAACAGAAAGCGGGCGCGCCGAGCCACAGCATCCGGATCGCTTCGAAAACCAGGCCGGACTTCGGGCTGCCGGGATTCCAGCTGATCTCCCACGGAATACCATACGCGACCTGATTGATCGGACCGTTGTCGAGTACATAGCGGATCGCGCCGAACAACATGACGCCCAACGGCGTCACCACCGCGAGCACGAGCAGCACGACGCAGACCACCGCGAGCGTCTTCCAGTCTTCGCGCTCGCCACCCCGCCACATGCGCCATACCGCTTCGAGCGCGAGGATGCCGGAGGCGGCGGCGAGCAGCAGACCCGCGGGCGGCACGCCCAGCACCACGATCGTCGCGCTCACGAGCCACACCGCGAGCCAGCGGGCCGGCCGCGCCCGCAGCGAACGGCTGAACCACAGGCACATAAACGGCGTGAAAAACAGAAAAGCCGTTCTGCCGCCGATGAAGAACGTCGAAACCAGTGCCAGACCCAGGCTGCCGGAAAACCCGTAGAGCGCAAAGAAAGCGACGAGCGCGAGCAGCGTCGAACTCAGCCGGGTTGCATCGAAAATACTCGTCGCCGTGCCGTCGTAGAACACAACCGACAGCAGTCCGGGCAGATCGTCCTCCATGAAGCCGTGAGGAGAGATATAGCCGACATACGGCACCACACCCTTCAGGTACGACCACCAGCCGACCAGGTTCTGGCCGAACTCGTAGTCGTTCGGCGAAAGCGAAGGGCCGAGCGTGTTGCCAAACTTGAATGCGATCAGGAGGCCAAACAAAGCAAGCGGCGAGAAGAGGACTTTGTAGCTCTGCCGCTCGTCGCGGCAATAGCCAACATAGCGCCGGAAAACATCGATGACACCCGCGACGGCCAATGCAATCACGAGCCCCTTCAACGCCCAGGTCGTCGGGTATTTGGTGAGCGCGCCGTCAGGCAGCGCGAGCCGCGCCGGATACATCGCGAAGAAAAACAGCGGCAAGCCCAACTGGCCGATCAGGATGCTTTTTGGCAAGACGCGCAACGTCAGTCGCGGCGTGAAGGCCGAAGCCAGCACTGCAAGAAAGAGCACGCCGATCAGCAGATGCGATACTTTGGCGTAGCGTGTCACGTCCACATGGCCGCTCACGCCCACCGGCAAGCGGCCTACCACGAGCGCAATTTCGAGCGGCACGAGCGCGATCAGAAACGCCGAGAACAGGCTCAGCCCGGTCAGCCATGGCGACACCCGCTCGGGCTTTTCCGCCTGCAACCACGCCGACACGCCGAGCACCAGCAAGCCCGCGGCGGAGACAAGCTGGATGGTTCGGTCGATCGACGCGCCAGTGATCAGACCCGCGACCACCACCACTGACGGCACCGACCACCATAGCAACTGCTCCGCAAAATCACGCGCATGCGAACCCTGCGTGCCGTGGTTCTTCAGGGTCCTGATCTGCGCCGACAGAAAGGCCAGACCACCGAGCAGCACCGCCATGAAAAACAGTGGCGCGAACAGATCCTGAAACTTCGTATTCGCGCTCCAGGTGATGCTCCCGACGATGAAATCCGCGTACGCCGGCGCCAGCGTCAAGCGAAGACCCAGCGCCAAGGCTGCGGCGGCCAGAGAGGCCGACGCCACCACCACGCTCGTTTTTTCTGTGTTTGTCAGTTGGTTTGGCATTGAACATCTCTTTCATCGCAGATCCGGCGCGTGCAAGCCGCGCTAGCACTTCACGACGGGTTATAAGCGCCGAAACACGCCTTGAACAACACTTGCAACACCGAGAGGTTGCCCTTCACGCTGCTGATCTTGGTGGGCACTTCGCCCTTTGGATAGCGACGCGTGGTCGCGACTTCGAGGCAGCGGTAGCCAAGCTTCGGCGCACGATACGACAGGTACGCCAGCAGCTCGTAGGTATCGAACACGTCGCGAAACGGCGCGACGCGCGGGTCGAGCAGCATCTTGCGGCTGTAGGCCCGGAAGCCCTGGGTCGTGTCGGTCCAGTGAAAACCGGAAAAGAGGCTGAGCATCGGCGCATGAATCAGCCGGATCGCCAGATCGCGCGACTTCGGCGTGTTCTCCGCCACGCCGCCGGACAGGTAGCGCGACGCCTGCACGAAATCCACGCCGCGCTTCAACTCGTCGATGAAGCGCGGAATCGCGTCGGGATCGTCTTTGTCGTTTCCGTCGATCGTGACAATGCCCTCATAGCCCTGGTCCAGCGCGAACGCGTAAGCGCAGCGCAACTGCGCACTCAGCTTGCCGGGCCCCGTCTTGAGCACCAGCGTGTGCACGCCCTGGCGCTTCAGGAACTCGAGATCGAGCGAACCGTCGGTACTGCCGCCGTCGACGATGATCACATCCGCCGTGGCGGGAATGCCCAGCGCCGCCATCCGCTCGAGCAGATTGCGGATGCGCGCGCCCTCGTTGATCACCGGGATCACCACACACCACGGACTGCGCGGCTCCGACGTGAGCTGAATTCTGAAAGCGGGAACCTGCCAGGCGGCGCGGGCTTCTTGGGACAT
Source organism: Paraburkholderia sp. TE9906 (assembly GCF_056279605.1). Taxonomy (NCBI): domain Bacteria; kingdom Pseudomonadati; phylum Pseudomonadota; class Betaproteobacteria; order Burkholderiales; family Burkholderiaceae; genus Paraburkholderia; species Paraburkholderia sp. TE9906. Next base: position 433,414 of record NZ_JBWCCT010000002.1, on the reverse strand, counting down.
ATCGAGTTTCATTGAAGTCTGTGATCCTTTTTTATTTCACCCTACGCGGGCCGTGATGAGTGCAACGCCTGCGATGATGAACAGGATCCCCGCACCGACGGTCCAGGGAAAAGGCTCACGGAATATCACCACCGACAGGATCGCCACGGTCGCGATCGCGCCGGCCGTCAGTACCGGTTGAGCAACGTTCAGGGGCAGCCTGCCGAGCGCCGCCGCGTACAGCAGAAAAGCCGCGCCGTACAGTGCGAGGCCGAGCCAGAAAGGTCCATTCTTCAGCGCGCCGACCGGATCGCTGAGACTCGGAAATTGCCTTGGCGGCATCATCGCGATTTTCACCAGCACGCTTGCGGACGCATTCGATGCGATGCCCAGCACCAGAATGAGCCATTTCATGCGGACGCTCCGCCGTCGGCGCGGTAGCATCGAACGGCCTCGCCGACAGCGCGACGCACCGCGTCCACCGCCGAGCCGGATTTCGGCGCCAGCATTTCGATCGACACCACCTGCTCGGGCAGCAACTCGGCCAGCACCTCGGCTACCGCGCGATGGTTCGTCCCGCCCTCGCCGAGCGTGACGAGATTCGGTTCGCTCGCGTGCACGTGGCCGATCAGGTGCGCGTATCGGGTGACGACGTCGCGCGCGTCTTCTGCGTTGATCGTGACCGCCCCCGTATCCAGTTGCATACGGATTGCCGGATGCGCGACGGCCTCCACGACCGTCGCCGTATCGCGGCTGTTGGTCATGAAATTGGCGCCATAGCACGTCGGATTGGGTTCGAGACAAACGAACACGCCCTGCCCGGCAGCGATGTCGCCCAGGCGGCGGAAGAACGTCATCGCGATATCGTGCGCGGCATCGTCGGCAAGACCCGTGCGATCACGATTACGGGGCGAGCCGAATACGAGCCGCTGCGCGCCCAGGCCCGAGCCGATCCGGCACACGGCGCGCAAATGCTCCAGCATCGCTTGCTGCGATTCGGCCGTGCCAAACAGATTCAGCCCGGTTGTCCCGAACAGCAGCGACTGCATCCCCGTGATTGCGATTCCGCGATCGGACCACCACGCGCGAACGCGTACGATGTCCGCCGCCTCGGCGGTCTTCGGGTCCGGAAAATATTTGCCGGGCGCTACGTCGATCGCGTCGACGCGATGCTGCTGCAAAATGTCCGCGACCAGTTGGTCGTCGGCGACTTCCCAGGCGATGTTCGAAATGGCGATTCTCATGCCTTACCCGCCGATTCGACTGTGGCTTTCAGCGGCTCGGATTGCGCATAAGAGCGCACCGCCTGAATGGTTTCGCGCTTGCTGTACTGATACGAGCCCGTGGCCCCGAACAGACCGGCGTGCACGGTGCGGAAGTCGTAGCTGGCGGGGTGCGTCACCGTCGCCTGATCGAACGGTTTGCCAAAGCCGGCTTCCGAGACCTCTGCCACGGTGACCGGCTCGGCGGTCAGATGCACGAGCTTGAGACCGGCCGTGAGAGCAGTCTGAATGTCATCCCAAAGGTTCACCATCGGATAGAACTGGAACGAGCCCCGGCTATCGATCGCATGCAGATTGTTGTTGTTCAGGAAATCGAAAATAACGTTCTTGCGCAGCCCCGGCCCGACCAGTCCAGGCAGACGAACGATCAAATGACGGGGAAAGTGCGACTCGACGAATTTCTCCAGCAAGCGCCGGTGCAGGCCATAGGCATGCAGACCTTCCTCGTCCACCGGCGTGTTCTCATCGACGCCGAGCGGATTGCCGAACACGTCGACCGTGCTGATCAGCACGAACGTGTCGCACTGAACCGTCGACAGATGATCGATCAGCCCTTCGATCTTTTCGCGGTCTGCTTCCGGTTGTGCATTCGCGATCCACTTCTGAGCCGGCGCTCCCGCACCGACCACGAGGCCAAACGACGACCCGCGGATCTGCTCGATATTGGTCGAACGGAATTGCGCATCGAAATGCTTTTGCTTCAGCAGGGTCGATCCCACAAACCCCGTATATCCAATCAGTGCGTCGCTCATTTGCGTGTTCCCAATACTGTTTGCGTTTGTGAAGTGGAAACGAAGGTCTCCGCGTCCAGCTTCTCAAGCACGTCGTAGATGTTGTCGATCTTGCCGCCCAGGATCGAATACAGGCCATCCGACGCGGCGTATTTCTCGAACAATATCGGACGACCGTCGTCCCCTTCGTTTTTCACGAGAACCGTTTTGACCTCAAAGAGCGATTCGACGTAACGCGCATCATAAACCGCGGGAAAGTAGCGCCCCACATCCCGCACCATGCGGTCCACGCGGCTGTCGCGCGGGTACTCGCTCAATCTCCTGTACGGGTCCTCGCCGGGCGCGTCCATCCAGCTCGAATGCGGTGTGTAGCGCACGTGCGAGAGCGTATGAAGGCCACGGGCCGGAAACGGCATCATCGAGAAAAACGGACCGTCCATCACGGTCACGCCGAGCCCGCGCAATTCCGGCACGGTCTCGACCAGCGCCATCTCGGTGATCTCGTGCTTCAGCTTCGTTTGCGTGCCGCGAAAGTCGCCGGCGAACTGATTCAGGCCGCTATAGGTGCAGTTAAAGACATACCTGGCATGCAGGGTCGAGCGATTCGCGTCGTCGCACTCCAGCGCGAAACCTTCGTCAAGCCGATGAATGTGCACGACTCGCGTGTTCAGCCTGACGTCGATATCGAACCCGGCCAGTTCGCGCCTCGCCCAGTCCGCAAGTTTGGTGGAATCGAATGCATACTCTTCCACCAGAAACACCTGCTCGATCAGACGCGGTTCGAACAGATCGCGAATCTGCTGCGGAGCCGTTTCGAGGCTCGCGCCGATCTCGCGGCAAAACCGTTCGAATTGCCGCGCCGTCACTTTGGAATTGCGCCGCGCGATCGCGTAGACCTTGGTGAAGTCGCGCTTCACCACATCGGGAAAATCGCGGACGAAACGAGGCAGGTTGATACGGCTGCGAAACGCGGTCGTGAAGCTGCGCGGATAGTGATAGCCGTTGTGGACGCGCGCCTGATTGTTGTACGAAGCACGCGCCAGCAATGCCGGCTCGCGCTCGATCAATGTCACCGTTTTCAGGCCGCGCTGCTTCTTGAGGTAAATCGCGATCGCCGTTCCGTAGAAGCCACCGCCGATGACCACAGCATCTTGCATGAGCAGATCCTCCCGTTCACTCAGGAGGAATGCATGGAGTCGTTCACATCCGCGCGGTGTGGCTCAGGCAATCTGACGTCTTCGATATTCAGTTTCTGGCGACGCGTCATCACGGTGCTCGTGAATTCCTGGGCAACATGGTACAGAGGACCTTCGTTGCTCAGTCGCGCCATTTGCAGGATGTACTCGCCAAGCACCAGCAGCACGAGCGAGATCAGAAAGAACATGCCGGATTGCTGCAGCGACAGTGTCACCCAGCCTGGCGCCACGTTCGACTTCATCAAACCGATCGCGATCACGTAGATCGAGTAGACCAGATTCGACACCGCGCCAAACAACGAAAGCGCGGTCACGAGCCGCATCGGCGCCTTTGTGGTCGACACGAGCAGGCGGATACCGCGATCGATACTGTGCGACAGACGCTTCGCATGCGCGGCCTTGGGCAGCGCGCTGTAAGTCAGATTCACGCGTGCAAAACCGCCGGTGGCCGGCAGATAGCGATAAGTCATCGCGGGCATCGGATGCTGCAGCATGAAATTGATCACGCGTTTGCTGAGCAGCCGGTACTGGGGCGCGTCTTTAGCCAGGTGCACGCCGTTGGACCATTTGTACAGCGCATTGAACGCGCTCAGGCAAGTGCGATAGGCCCAGCTTTGCACCGGCTGCTGTTCGTTCGCGGCGAATACGACGTCCGCGCCGCTCGCGGCCTTGTCGAGCATGGTCGGCAGGAACCGGATGTCGTCGGCCAGCGGGTCGACGACCGCAACGAAATCACCGAGGGCATTTTCCAGACCCACCCACGAAGCCGTATCCGAATCGACCTCCTTGGTCAGCGCGTACACCTGCAGATTCGGCAAGCCGCGGTCGCCCGCGAGCTGCTTGAGTGCGCCGACACTCTCGTCCTCGGACGCGTTGTCCACGACAATCAGTTCGTAGTCGCTGACAAGCGTGCTCAGGACCGAGGCTGCGTCCATCAGGATGGGTTCGATATCCCGCGCCTGATTGCGAACGACAAATACAACGGACAAAAACACCGGGAAAAACACTACCTGCCTCCTTGGCAATGACCTGGCCTGCGCGAAACCCTTCCATGAATCTCCGGCGCCGACACCGTGCAGCACATTCAAGCGGCACGATCGACATCTTTACGGACGTGACAGAAGAGTGCAATGCGCAATATATGCGGGGCTTGGGACGGCTCTGGCCGCCTCGGCCGTCATGCACGTTCGTGCAAACAGAGTTGGGAAATTGCTTCCGAACCTCGCCAGGCCCGAAAAATTGAGTCTAACTATGCCGTCAGCGGCTCTTTATCGCAAGTTGTTTCAAACTGTAAGCGGAGCGCGCAACGATGCGCGCAGGCGTGTCCGCACGCGCTGTTAGCGCTCCAATATCTCTTCATAAAGCGCCCGATACGCATTGCCCAGCGCCGGCCCGGAGAAAAGCCGCTCATACCGCTCACGCGCCGCCGCCCCCATCCTTTGGGCAAGCGCTTCATCCCGCACGAGTTGGTTGACCGCCGCCGCAAACTCCACCGGCGACTCGGGCGGCACCACGAAACCCGTCACCCCATGCTCGTTCACATACGACGTGCCCGAGCCCATCTCGCAGCAGACCATCGGCTTGCCGAACATTTCCGCTTCGACGAGCACCATCCCGAACGCCTCCGAGCGCAAATGCGACGGCATCACCAGTGCACGGCAGCCGCTCAGCAACGCGACCTTCTCTTCGTGCGACACCTGCCCTGCGAACACGACGTTCGACGCACCCACCTGCTTCGCCAGCTCCGTGAGCCGCTCCATTTCCGGCCCCGACCCGGCGATGACGATTTTGCAGCCGATCGACGGCGCCGCCTCGATCAACGTGTGCAGTCCCTTGTAGTAGCGCAGCACGCCGAGTGCGAGCACGTACGGCTCGCTGCCGAGCATCAGCCGGTCGAGGCATTGCGGCGCGAAACGGCCCAGTTGCGGATCGTCACGGTAGTCGATGATGCCGAGCGGAATCGCCTTCAGACGCTCACTGTCGACCACGCTGGTCAGCACGGCGCTGCTGCGCGCGTAGACGGCCGAGGTGGCCACCACCGCCGACATCGAACGCAGCGTCGAGCGCATCAACGGCCCGTACACATAGCCGAGCGCGCGCTGGCGCACCACGTCGGAGTGATAGGTCATCACCGCAGGCTTTTTCACGCGTCCGAGCAGATGCAGCACGTCAGCGAACGGCCACGGAAAATGGAAATGCAGCACGTCGGCCTGCTCGGCCTGCGCGCGATACTGCCGCAGCGACTCGAAGCCGCCGAGGTCGCACGAAGCAGGCGCGGCCCACGAGCGTGAGCGCGTCACGACGCCTTCGGGAAACTGGATGTCGCGCGGCACCGGATTCGGCGACAACGTGAAAATCCGCGGATCGACTCCACACGCCCGCGTCGACAGGCTGATCTGGCGGATCGCTTCCTGAAGTCCGCCGGGAGGATCGGGAAAATACGTGCGATAAATGTGAAGAACTTTCATACCGGCGCCGCTCATGCAACCGCGTCCAGCGAAGCCGGCCTGCCGTTGCCGGCGGCATGGCCGCCAAACGTAATTCCGAGCATCTTGTCGAGCCGCGCTTCCCACGTGTTCTCACCGACCGCCGCGCGTGCTTCGTCGGCGCTCAGCTTGCCGCGCGCCAACTGCTTTTCGATGGCCGCGACGAACGCGTCGAGCTCACCGCCCACTTCGAGACCCGCGCGCGGCTCTTTCGCGAAATCGAGCGGGGTCGACACGACCGGCAAGCCGGCCGCGAGGTATTCGTAGAACTTCATGGGGAACATCGAACGGGTGTAGTCGTTGAGCAGCGTCGGCAGCACGCCGACCTGCATGCCGCGCAAGTACTGCGGCAGGATGCGATACGGGCGATAGCCGAGCAGATGCACGTTCGGCAGGCGCGCCAGTTGTGCGAGCAGCTCGCTGCGCTGCCCTTCGCGCTCCTCGCCGATGATGATCCACTGCCAGTGCGGCCGCGCCTGCGCGGTTTGCAGCAGCAACGGAAAGTCGACCTTGAAGTCGGACAGCACGCCGTGATAGACGAGCCGCGGTTCGGGAATCGCGGCAAGCTCGGCGGGCAGCGGACCTTCGCTGCGCGCCTCGCCGAAGTGCGCGTCGTCCACCACGTTGCCGAAGAAATGCGTATTGCGGTTGAACGGCAAGCACACTTCCTTCAGCGACATCGCCGTCGTGAACACCGCCTCGCAGCGGCCGAGCAGCGCCTGCTGCGCGTTACGGAACGCCACGACGTCGACGCCCGGAATCTCGGCGATATCGTCGACGCAGTGATACACGAGCGGCCCGCGCGGCAGCGTCTCGATCGCATCGAGCATGTACGGGTGATACGTCCAGACCACCGGCTTCCTGAAGCGCCGCGATCTCGCGAAGCGCGTCACGGAAAAGCGCAGCAACGCCTGGTTCAACGCGCGCACGAACGGCAGGTGATGCCCGGCCGGCACCATCAGCGGCGACAGCACCCAGACGTTGTCCGCGCGCCGCGGCGGTCCCATCACAAGCGACTGCACACCGCGCCACAGGCGGCGCCACAAACGCTGCCAGTCGCGGCCGCTGCCCACCTTCGGCGAACGGAAGCCGACGCTTTCCACATACAGAATCCGCCAGCCGCGCGCGGCGAGAATGCTCGCCGTGTGCTGCTTGTTGGTCCAATACGGTTCGTCCCAATCGGCGGTGGAAAACAGTACGCAGTCCTGGGCGGCCAATGCGCTTTCGTTGCCCTGAAACTTGCCCTCAACCAACGAACACCTCGACCGCGCGGCCCTGCAAACTCTGGACAATCCGCTCCGAAGCCAGCCCGTCGCCATACGGATTCGCGCGATTGCGCAGCGCAGCGCGGCGCGCCGGATCGTCGAGCCAGCCGCACACCGCGCCTTCGATGCTCGCCGCGGCCTGGCCGGCCAGCGTCGCGAAGCCGGCGTCGACGCCTTCGCGGCGTTCGGTGTGATTGCGCATCACGACCACCGGCACGCCGAAGGTCGGCGCTTCTTCCTGAATGCCGCCGGAGTCACTGACAACAACAGCGCTGCCGCTGATCAGATAGAGGCTCGTCGGATAGTCGACCGGTTCGATCAGCGCGAGGTTCGCGATGCCGTCGAGTTCGCGATGCACCGGCGCGCGCACGGAAGGATTCAGATGCACCGGAAACACCCAGCGGTAGTCGCTATAACGCTGGCAAAGATCGCGCAGCACGCGGCAGATGTCTTGCAGCACGTCGCCGAAATTTTCCCGCCGATGGCAGGTGACTAGCACATGCTGCTTCTGCGCGCCGTGCCATTCAGGCAACGGACTGCGCGGCGGCGTCTTGCTCCAGCTTTCGCGCACCGCGCCGATCGCATCCACCACTGTGTTGCCGGTCACGACGATCTTCTGCTCGGCCACGCCTTCGCTCAGCAGATTGCGGCGCGCCAGTTCGGTGGGCGCGAAATGCAGCGTCGCGATGCGGCTCAGCAGACTGCGGTTCGCTTCCTCGGGAAACGGGCTCGCGAGATCGCCGGTGCGCAGCCCCGCTTCGACGTGGCCCACGCGGACGCCGCGATGAAACGCCGCGAAACCGGCGCAGAAGGCGGTCGTCGTATCGCCCTGAACGATCACCCAGTCGGGACGCACTTCGTCGAGCGCGCGGTCGAGCGCCGCGATCAGGCGCGACGACAACGCGTTCAGCGACTGCCCCGGGCTCATCGTATCGAGCGTGATGTCCGGTTCGATGCCGAAGAATTGCAGCGCCTGCGCGGCCATATCCTTGTGCTGCCCGCTCGCGCAAACGACCGTGTCGAATTCGCCGCGCAACGCGCGCACGACCGGCGCCAGCTTGATCACCTCGGGCCGCGTGCCCATCACCACCATGACTTTCATTGCAGTGCTTTCCCCGACTCGACCTGCGTGTGTGCGCCCCGGAACTCGACGCCGAGCGTCAACGGGGTCGTTTGACTGGATGGCGTGACGACGCGGAACGCGCCGCCCTCTTCGACGATCTGCGTGAGCGACCTGAAGCGCAGAAAGTCGAGCGCGGCATCCTCGTGCAGGAACAGCGGCTGGCGCGCCTTGCTGCGCATGTACGCGATGAACTGCTCGTGCGCGTCGATCCGCGACGCCTCGTCCTTCCAGCCGTACGCATAGCGCTCGGAGAAAGGATGGTCGAGATAGCCGAACAGCGTGTTGGTGGCGTATGCGTAGTCGAAGGCCTGCTTGAATACGGCGAGCGGATCGCCTTCTTCGAGCATGCATTCGCCATGCAGCATGCACTGCTGGCTGTGCCCAACGAAGCCCGTCGGCATGCCGGCCAGCGCGCCACCGCGCGCCGTCAGAAACTCGGGGTCGTTGCGAATGATCCCGCCGATGCAGCCGTCATAGCCGGCATCGGCGAGGCCACGCATCGCGTACGGCGGCGACTGGTGAAACGGCGACACCGCGTAACGGACCGGCACACCGGTCACCGCCTCGATGAGTTGCGCCGACTGGCTGCCCTCCGCGAGCGCGCAGTCATAACTGCCGCCCCAGTTCGGCGCGTGCGTGGCCGTGTGCGACAGCACCGCGCCCTGTTGCCGGTCGGCGAGCAGTTCGCGAAGAATGCCGTGATGTTCGGTGCGGCTCAGGTTCTGCGAGTTGACGGCCAGGCTGAACGGCACGCCCATGCGCTGATACGCTCGCCACAGTGGACGCGCCGACTCGATGTCTTCGTCGCAATCGAGCCGCGAGGTGATCGCCGCGTCGTAGCCCCATGGCAGCTCGCTCAGGACCGGCTGACACGGCAGCGTGTCCGCGCGGTAGCCCGACACGAATTGCTCGACCATGCGCCATTCGAACGAATCGCACGGGCCGACCGGCCGGTTGAACCACAACACGCTCGAGCCGTCGACATCCCATAGCGCGGCGTAGGCGAACTGCCGCTCGCCGGCCACCTCGAGCGCCGCGAGTTCCGCTTCGGCGGGCACCTGCACCGCTTCCCTGAGCGACCAGATCGAGCCGTCGCAACGAATCGCGCCGTAGCCGAGGTTGTTCCACTCGTCGGTGAAATCGAAGCGCTCGAACGGACGATGCCACGGCGCGCAGCCGAGCGTCTGCGCCAAGGCGCCGTAGCGCACCGCCGCCGCGCTCTCGCGCGATGCATGCGCCGGCGCCGCCGCGCTGCGGCTCGCGGCGGGGAGGTTCACCGGCAAGCCGGTCGCCTGATAACCCAGCATATCCGCGAGCGCGATCGGCATGTGGCCGAACACCACGAGCTTGCGCGGCCTCGCGCGCAACCATGCGATCAGGTCCGCGCTCCAGCCATCGGGCGCGTCGACCGCGACCACGAGGTCCGGCGCGCGCTCGCGCACCGTGCTGCGCGTAATCGACTGCGCCTGGGTCGCGCTGACCGAGCGTTGCAGCGCCGCCAGCACGTACTGGCCGGCTTCGGCCGCCGCGTTCGGAAACAGAACGCCGATCATGCGGTCACCACGTGACGGAACTTCGCGCGGCTGCCAACCCGCACGAAATCGTCGTGGCCGACGTAGGCGATCGTGAACGCGTCCTGCCAGAAGTGGCGCAGCTTCGCCGTCGTCTCGTCCGCGTTGGCCGACGGTTCGAGCACGATGCGCAAGGTCGGCGGCGTCGTGCGCAGATCGATCTGGAATTCCTGAATGCCGCCGACACGATGGTCCAGCATGTCCTGGATGTGATGGGTCGGATGCGCGACGCCGTTGATCGGCACCACGTCGTGAATCCGCCCGACGACGTCGGTCAGAAAGAAGCCTTTGGCCGTTTCCTGCACGCGCGCGAGGTCGCCGGTCGCGTAGCGGATCAGCGGCATCAGCCTGTTGCGGAAACCGGTGAACACGAGTTCATGCGCGCCGTCCGGGTTGTCTTGCGCTATGCGGCTTTCGGGCCAGCCTTCCGATTCGAGAATCTGGAAGCCGCCTTCATGGCCGTCGAGTTCGTAGGCCATCACGCCGAGTTCGGCGAGACCATAGCGGTCGATCACCCGGCAGCGCAGCGCCGACGCGATCATCTCGCGCGCATGCGGTTCGAGCAGTTCGCCGCTCGATTCGAACACCTGGAAGGCCTTGCCGCCGCCGTACTTGCGCTGCACGTAGCAGGCGAGCGCGTACATGGTCGACGGATGCGAGTGCGCGAGATACGGCTTGCGGCGCTTGAGCGTGCGCCACATCTCTTCGAGGCCCTGATCGTCGATGCGGTCGAAGAAAATGTTGCTGCGGTTCATCGCGAAGCATTTGAAGTCTTCGCGCGACGGCCACTCGGGCATCACCTGATCCGGGAAGCGGCACGCGAAGTGCAGCTCCGAGCGATGCCGCAGCTTGCCGATCCGCTCACGGCAGTAGCTGGTGACCGCCGACGAGTAATCCGCGCCCTGCTGATCGTAGTAGATCGTGGTGGAGAGCCCCGTCGAGCCGCCGGTCTTGCACGCGTGATGCCGGCCCGCTTCGAGCGGTCCTGACAAAAGGCGCGGCCCCTGCTCGCGGATGATGTCCTTGGTCAGATACGGCAGTTCTTCCAGATAACGCGCATCCTCCTTGACCTTGGCCGGCTCGAACTGCAAAGCCTTGAACAGGTCGCGGTAATACGGCACCTGCGCGCCGGCGAATTCGAGCATGCCGGCGAGGCGTTCGAGCGCGATGCGGCGGCGATGCGGCATCGGCAGCGTGTAGTGCTCGCGCAGTTCGCGGATTTTGGCCCGCACGTTGCGTTTTTCGCGGTTCTCGGCAATCGGATACGCGATGTAGCCGCCCGCGAAACCCTTCAACGTGCGAAACGGCTGGCGCACGAGCAGGGATTCGGAGTAGCGCAGAAATGGGTGATTAGCTCGCATGAAGTTCGAACCTTGTTACGCCTGTGGCGCGTCTATGTTGCGCCTCGGGTCGCGCCTCTGGGTGCGCTTGTGGGTTACGCCTGTCCGGCTCGCGGCGGACGCGCCGCGACGCACTCGCAGGCGCTTTCCTGGCAATGATTGTAGGGGCCACGAAGCCTCGCCGGGAAACGGCAAATTCGCTATGCACGGCGCACGACAGGCAATGCGTGCAACGGACCACGGTGCGATGTCCGGCACCGTGCCATCCGCTGCAGCCGCTCGGGACGGCAGCCGGTGCAGTTAGTGCGGCAATTGCGCGGTCTGGCTGACGAGCGGCCCGTCGCTTTCCTGCGGCGGGCTCACGGGTTCGTCCGCCACCATCCGGCCGTGCTCCATCGAAATCTTGCGGTTGCACACGCGCGCCACCAGCTTCGGATCGTGCGACGCCACCACCAGCAACGCAGCCTTGCCCACGAGGCTCTCCAGCCGCTCGGCCGCCTTGATGCTGAACTCGGCGTCGCCCACGCTCAGCCACTCGTCCATGATCAGGATGTCGGCTTCGACGCTGGTCGAGATCGCGAACGCGAGACGCAGCATCATCCCGCTCGAATAGGTGCGCACCGGCAGATTCAGGTAGTCGCCCAGTTCGCTGAAATCGGCGATCTCGTCGATCTTGCTGCGGATGCGCGCCGGCTTCAGGCCGTCGAGAATGCCGCGCAGATAGATGTTCTCGAAACCGGTGGCGTCCGGGTCGAGACCCATCGATACGTCCAGCAGCGACGCGATCTTGCCCTGCACCTTCAGTTCGCCGCGCACCGGCGCATAGACGCCCGACAGCGTACGCAACAGCGTCGTCTTGCCGGAGCCGTTATGACCGATCAGACCGACGCGCTCACCTTCGGTGAAGCTGAAGCTGAGGTCGTCGATCGCCCGGACGATCGCATGGCGGCCTGCATCCTGGCCGATCCGGCCACCCGTCGTCAGATTGAGCACCGCCTTTTTTAGCGAGCGGTGAGAGTTCTCGTAAATCGGAAATTCGACGGAGATGTTACGAGCGACAATGGATGAAGAACTCACAATATCAAAGCCAGTAAGGAACGCGATTACGGAAACGTTTCATCAGGAATTGCGCGAACGCAAAGCCGACGATCAGCAAGCCGATCGACCAGGCCCACGATTCCCAATGGGTCGGACGGTTGGTGAGCGGCGCACGCACCGTTTCGATCAGGTGATACAGCGGGTTGTATTCGGCGACCCACGCGCGGTCTTTCAGAATCTCCGGCGACCACATGACCGGCGTGAAGAAGAACACGACCTGGATCAGATTGGTGACGATCGGCGGAATGTCGCGAAAGCGCGCGCACAGCACGCCGAGCGTCACACCGAGCCACACGCCGTGCAGCAGCAGGATCAGCAGCGCGAACGGCACCAGCACGAATTCCCAGCCGGGCCAGTGGCCGAAGATGAGCAGTAGCACCACGACCACCGGCAGGCTGTGCAGCAGGATCACGAAGTTGCGCCATGCAATCCGGCACACATGGACGGTGAGTGGTAGACGGATCTGCTTGATCAGATACGCGGCACCTATAAAGGCCATGCAGCCTTCATTGGCGACCGAGGCCAGATAGGCCCACACGACCAGCCCCACCGCGAGATACGGCAGATAGTCGGAGATTTCCTGGTGCAACAACGTGGAGTACAGCGCGCCGAGCACGACGACCATGATGACCGTACTCAGCGTGAACCAGAACGGCCCGAGCACCGAGCGGCGATAGCGTTGCCGGATGTCGTGCCAGCCAAGCGTGCCCCACACGCGCACCGATTTCATCCCGACGAGCAGGTCGTCGTTCTCGGTGTGACGCGTCAGATCTTCCGAGTCGTTAGTAAAGCTGATATCCATCTCAAGTACGTCCGTAAATGTCTTCAAAGCGAACGATGTCGTCTTCGCCCAGGTATTCGCCGCTCTGCACTTCGATCATCACGAGCTCGACCACGCCGGGATTTTCGAGGCGATGTTTGTGACCCGCCGGAATATAGGTCGACTGGTTGGTCGACACGAAGAACTCTTTGTCTCCGTTGACGACCTTGGCCATACCGCTCACCACCACCCAATGCTCGTTGCGGTGATGATGCATCTGCAAGCTGAGGCTCGCGCCCGGCTTGACTTCGATGCGTTTGATCTTGAAGCGCGTGCCCTCTTCGAGCACCGAGTACGTGCCCCAGGGGCGATGCACCGTGCGATGCACCTTGTAGGTTTCATGCCCGCGCAACTTCAGTTCGGCGAAAATCTGCTTCACGTCCTGCGCGCGGTTTTTATCTGCGATCAGCAACGCGTCGGGCGTGTCGATCACGATCAGATTGTCGACGCCCACCGCGCCGATCAGCCGCTCGCCGCCGCGCAAATAGCAGTTCTTCACGTCGATCAGCAACGCTTCGCCTTCCACGCGATTACCGCACCCGTCCGCCGGCGACAGGTCGGAGAGCGCGGTCCACGAGCCGACGTCGGTCCAGCCGATGTCGCAACGCACCACCGCCGCGTGTTCGCACTTCTCCATCACCGCGTAGTCGAACGAGAGGTCCGGCACCGCGCCGAAGCTGCCCGGCTCCAGCCGCACCTGCGCGCCGTCCTTGCCGGCGGCGGAGGGTGACTTGTCCATGCAGGCGCTCGCCGCGTCGAGAATGTCCGGACAGTGCTGCCGCATTTCCTTCAGGATCGTGCCCGCAGTGAAGCAGAACATGCCCGAATTCCACACGAACTTGCCCGACGCCAGATATTCGCGAGCCTTCTCGAGCGACGGCTTTTCGACGAAGCGCACGACCTCGTTGCCACTCGCTTCGATGTAGCCGTAACCGGTTTCCGGCGTCTCAGGATGCACGCCGAAGGTCACGACCTTGCCCGCTTGCGCGAGCGTCTGCGCTTCCGCCACGGCCGCCGCGAAGGCAGCCTGGTCGGCGATCAGATGATCGGCGGCGAGCACCAGCATGACGGTTTGATCGCCGTGCACGCTGGCCGTATGCAATGCCGCCGTGGCAACCGCTGCAGCCGTATTGCGGCCGAACGGTTCGAGGATGAACGACGTGGCGTAGCCTTTCGCGTTCACTTCGCGGAAATCGTCTTCCGTCTTGAAGAACAGATCGCGATTGGTTACCGTCAGCACTTCCTTCACGCCAGGCAGCGCCACCGCGCGCAGGAAGGCTTTTTGCAGCAGGCTTTCGCCGTCCGCGAGCCGGATGAACGGCTTCGGGTGCAGTTCGCGCGAGACGGGCCATAGTCTCGACCCCGCCCCGCCACACAGGATGATCGGTAACAAACTCACAGCGTCCTCTCAGTACCGTATTTATTACGCGGCTCGTGGCCGCACCGGTGTTGGATAGTCGGCACGACCCTCGAACCACGCGGGTCGTACGGCCATATGCGCGCCGTGACTGTTCGCGCGCCGTACCCGTCGACGGACCGGCGCGAGTCTCCTTCGTCGAATGATATTCTACCCCCGACCCCTTTCGATATCGTTAGACAGCGTGCGGGTGGCGGTGCGGCAGCGAGCAACAGATCAGGCGCATCGCGTGGCGCATCTCATCACAAAAGCCCATGCCGAAACCGCGCGTCAGGGACGCGCGGCGGGCGACTTCGGAAAACCGTCCGTCAGACACAGCTTCAGCGCGTCGCGCCAATGCGGCGCGGCCAGCCCGAACACACGCGCCAGCTTCTCGTTCGACATTCTTGAGTTGGCGGGACGTGCGGCCGGCGTAGGATAGTCGGCTGCGGGGATCGGCAGCGTGTTCGGCTTGTTCGGCAAGTCGGCGAGTTCGAAGATTGCCGATGCGAAGCCGTGCCACGACGTCGCGTCGCCGGCGCACAGGTGATAGACGCCCGAGCGTTCGCTCCACCACTTCGCGCTGTCTTCGGCGGCGAAGGCCTGGGCGCTCAGGTGCGCGGTCAGCGTGGCGATCGTGTTGCACCAGGTCGGCGCGCCGAACTGGTCGGCGACGACCTTCAGCTCGGGCCGCTCGGCGCCCAGGCGCAGCATGGTGAGCAGAAAATTCTTGCCGCGCGTGCCGTACACCCAGCTCGTGCGCAGCACCAGATGATTGACCCCGGTTGCCGCGATGGCCTGCTCGCCCGCGAGCTTGGTGCGCCCGTAGGCGTTTTGCGGATCGGTCGGGTCATCTTCGACGTAAGCGCCGTCCTTCTCGCCGTTGAACACGTAGTCGGTCGAATAGTGGATCAGCGCCGCGCCCAGCTTCTTCGCTTCTTCGGCGAGCACACCCGGCGCTTCGCCGTTGATGCGCATGGCGAGGTCGAACTCCTGCTCCGCCTTGTCGACCGCGGTATAGGCGGCGGGATTGACGATCAGCGCGGGCCGCACGTCGCGGACTACGGCGCGAATCTGATCGGGATTCGACAGATCCAGCCTCGCCCGGTCCACCGCGACCACGGGGCCGAGCCCTTGCAGCGTTCGCGCGAGCTCGTAACCTACCTGGCCGTTCACACCGGTGACGAGAATCGTCCGCGTGGCATTGTGTGCGCTCATCCGGCCACCCCCTTATGCGTAGACTTCGGCATCGGCCAGACGCTTGCCCGCCGCGTCTTTCGCGGCCAGCAGCGGTTCGAAATCGAACGGCCATTCGATGCCGATCGCCGGATCGTTCCAGACGATGCTGCGCTCGTACTCGGGGAACCAGTAGTCGGTGGTCTTGTAGAGGAACTGCGCGGATTCGGACAGCACCACGAAGCCATGCGCAAAACCGGGCGGCACCCACAATTGCCGCTGGTTTTCCACCGACAGATGCACGCCCACCCACTTGCCGAAATTCGGCGAGCTCTTGCGGATGTCGACGGCCACGTCGAATACTTCACCTTCGACCACGCGCACCAGCTTGCCCTGCGCATTCTGGATCTGGTAATGCAGGCCGCGCAGCACGCCCTTCGCGGAGCGCGAGTGGTTGTCCTGCACGAACTCGACGCCTGCCTGTACCTTCTCGGCAAACTCGATCGCATTGAAGCTCTCGAAGAAAAATCCTCGCGCATCGCCGAACACCTTCGGCTCGATGATCTTGACTTCGGGCAGCGCGGTAGCGGTTACTTGGATGGCCATGCCACTTGGTCCGTAAGAATGTTTTGCAGATACTGTCCGTAGGCGTTCTTGGCGAGCGGTTTGGCGAGCGCCAGCAGTTGCTCGTCGTCGATCCAGCTGCGCCGGTACGCGATCTCTTCCGGACACGCGACCACCAGGCCCTGGCGCTTTTGCAGCGTCGCGATGAACGTGGCCGCCTCGATCAGCGAATCGTGCGTGCCCGTGTCGAGCCACGCATAACCGCGGCCCATGATCTCGACATTGAGCGCGGCATTGGCGAGGTAACGCGAGTTCACGTCGGTGATTTCGAGCTCGCCGCGCGGCGACGGCTTGATGTCCGCCGCGATATCGCAAACCTGCTTGTCGTAGAAGTACAAGCCCGTGACCGCGTAGTTAGAACGCGGTTTGGCCGGCTTCTCCTCGATCGACAACGCGCGAAACTGCTTGTCGAATTCGACCACGCCGTAGCGCTCCGGATCGTGCACGTGATACGCGAACACGGTGGCGCCATCGTCCTGGTTATTCGCGCGTTCGAGTTGCTTCGCGAGATCGTGGCCGTAGAAGATGTTGTCGCCGAGAATCAGCGCCGACGGATCATGGCCCACGAAGTCGCGGCCAATGATGAACGCCTGCGCGAGACCGTCCGGCGAAGGCTGCACCGCGTACTGGATGTTCATCCCCCACTGGCTGCCGTCGCCGAGCATCGCTTCGAAGCGCGGCGTGTCCTGCGGCGTGGAGATGATCAGCACGTCGCGAATACCCGCCACCATCAGCGTGGACAGCGGGTAGTAGATCATCGGCTTGTCGTAGACCGGCAGCAGTTGCTTGGAGACGACGTGCGTGATCGGATAGAGGCGGGTGCCCGATCCGCCCGCGAGAATAATGCCTTTGCGCGCCATTGCCGTGCCTTTACGCGCGCTGCGCGTAGTTGGTCTCAACCCACTTGCGATATTCGCCCGAGGCGACTTCGTCGGACCAGGCCTGGTTGTCCAGATACCATTGGACCGTCTTCGCGAGCCCCGTCTCGAACGTTTCCGCCGGCTTCCAGCCGAGTTCGCGTTCGAGCTTGCGAGCGTCGATCGCATAGCGGCGGTCGTGGCCCGGACGATCCTTCACATACGTGATCTGATCGCGATACGAAGCGCCCGCCTTCGGACGCAGCTGATCGAGCAGGTCGCACAGCGTGTGCACGACTTCGAGGTTCTTCTTCTCGTTCCAGCCGCCGACGTTGTACGTCTCGCCCGGCGTGCCGCGCGCGAGCACTTCCCGGATCGCGCTGCAATGGTCGCCGACGTACAGCCAGTCGCGCACGTTCTGGCCGTCGCCGTACACCGGCAGCGGCTTGCCGCCGAGCGCGTTGGCGATCATCAGCGGAATCAGTTTTTCGGGGAACTGGTACGGGCCGTAGTTGTTCGAGCAGTTCGTCGTCAGCACCGGCAGGCCATACGTGTGATGGTAGGCGCGCACGAGGTGATCGGAGCCCGCCTTGGTTGCCGAATAAGGACTGTTCGGCGCGTACGGCGTGGTTTCGGAGAATTGCGGATCGGTAGCGGACAGCGAGCCGAACACTTCGTCGGTCGACACGTGCAGGAAGCGGAATGCCGCCTTATCGGATTCGCTGAGCGTGTTCCAGTAGCTGCGGGTGGCTTCGAGCAACGTGAAGGTGCCGACCACGTTGGTCTGCACGAAGTCGGCCGGGCCGTGAATCGAACGATCCACGTGGCTCTCGGCGGCGAAGTGCAAAACGGCACGCGGCTTGTGCTCGGCGAACAGCGCGTCGAGTGCCGCGCGATCGCAGATATCCGCGCGCACGAAGACGTGCCTGGGATTGCCCTGTTGCGACTTGAGCGTGCCAAGGTTGCCAGCGTAGGTCAGCTTGTCTACGTTGAGCACCGCTTCGTCGGAGGCATCGAGCCAGTCGAGCACGAAATTGGCGCCGATAAAACCGGCGCCGCCCGTTACCAGGATCATGAAATTCCCTTCTAGATGTTAGTGGCAGGTCGGAATGGGTTCGCCGGCCTGCTCACCCCATGTGGTGATGTTCCGACTCTGCAGGCGCCCGTTTTCTCCGTCCTTACGCACGCAGACGCTCAGACGCCAATTTTATGATGCCCCGATTATAAAGCCGCCCCCGGCAAAAACTAGCAACCCTAACAACTTGAAACAGCTTGACAAGTTTAGTTGCCATTGACCTGAATTATGAGATTTTTGATGTGGGACGCCTGCGGGAGCCGGTGTTGCAGGCCGCGTCGAGGCGCATGCAGCGATGCCTGCGTGGCGGGAAAGATGGCGCGTCGTGTTGCGCCCGACGAGCGAAGCACAATCAGCGGAAAGCGACCACCGTGCACGCGCCCATGCCCGAAACGGCATGCAGGCGCGTGCACGACGACGCAATAGCAGACTGCAGTCGGCTAGCGATGAGCAACGCAAATAGCGATGCGATCGCTAATCGCGGATGCCGCGCGTTATGCAGCGAGCATCCATCGCAGCGTTTCGATGAACGGAATCGACTCGACCGCCGGCACCAGCGTGCGCAATTTGGCCGGCGAACCGGCCAGCACCTTCACGTCGGTTTTGCGCACGAATGCGGAATTGATGCGAACTTCGATCTCATGCCCGGTCAGCTCGCTGGCCGCCGAAAGAATGCTGCGCAACGTGTAGGGCGTTCCAGTGCAGACGTTGACGGTTTCGGATGCGGTATCGGAATCGAGCAGCGCTTCGTACGCGCTCGCCACGTAACGCACGTCCGAGAAGTCGCGCGCGACGTCGATGTTGCCGAGTTCGATCGACGGCGCGCGGCGCGCGAAATGCTCGACGATCTTCGGCACGAGGAAGTTCGACGCCTGGCCCCGACCGGTGTAGTTGAACGGCCGCACGATCAGGATCGGCAAGCGCTCGAACCACGTGCGCACCATTGCTTCCATGGCCGCCTTGCTGGCCGCATAGTGATTGACCGGCGTGAGCGGAAAGCTTTCGTCGATCGCGTCACCCGTCACGTTGCCGTAGACATTCGCGCTGCTCGCGATCAACACCTTGCGCGGCGTGTGGCCGACGGCGTCGCACGCCTCCAGCAGATTCAGCGTGCCGAGCACGTTGACGCGGTAGAAGTCGAGCGGATCGCTATGGCCCACGAAGCTGATCGCGGCGAGGTGCACAATGTAGTCGGGCCGTGCGGTCTCGATCACGCGCCGGCAGGCCTCCGGCGACGTGATGTCGAGCCTGAGCCGCGTCGGCGTTTCAGGTTCATCGCGGCTGGCCGTCGTTTCGATCACGGTGTGGCCGCGGCCGAGCAGCTTTTCAACCAGATAGCGGCCGGTGAAACCGCTCGCACCGGTGACGAGCGTGCGGATAGGTGGCTTCGCATGGATAGACGACATGCATTCTCCGTTCACGGGGGTCATCCTGTTGTGTTGCAATATCGCGCGCAGTGCACGCGAGGCCGCCTGCTAGCGGCAGCCGACGCGGCCCGGCGCGAAACCGAAGCATCAAACGGGCTATTATGTCACGCTAGCATGTTGCACTGCCCAACGCGGCACGCCTCGTGCGTCACCGCGAGTATCGAACCGCACCGACTCCTTGATGACACCCTCAACCACTTCCACTGCCTCCTCTCATTTGGTCCCTTTGGCTTTCGGCGATCTGCAGGGCTGCCGCAAGCCGTTCCAGCAACTGCTCGCCAAGGCCGCGCCGCCGGCCGGCACGCCGCTGTGGTTCGCGGGCGATCTGATCAACCGGGGCTCCGAATCGCTCGCCACGCTACGCGACGTGATCGCGCTCGGCGAGCGCGCCGTGCCGGTGCTGGGCAATCACGATCTGCATCTGCTGTCGGTGTCGGCGGGGATTCGCAAGTCGAAGAAAGGCGACACGATCGACGAGATCCTCGCCGCGCCCGACGCCGCCGACCTGCTCGAATGGGTGCGCCACCGCCCGCTCGCTTACTTCGAGAATGGCATGCTGATGGTGCATGCGGGCGTCCTGCCGCAATGGGACGTGAACCTGACGCTCGAACTCGCCGACGAGTTGCAGCGCGCGTTGCGCGCACCGAACTGGAAAGAAACGCTCGCCGGTTTGTACGGCAATGAGCCCAATCGCTGGAAGCCTGGCCTCAAGGGCATCGACCGCTTGCGCGTGACGTGCAGCGCGTTGACGCGCATCCGCTTCTGCGATGCCGACGGCGCGATGGATTTCAGCAGCAGCGGCACCTTGAACTCCGCGCCGTCGGGCTGCGTGCCATGGTTCGACGTGCCGTCGCGCAAGACAGCGGACGTGACCGTGGTGTTCGGTCATTGGGCCGCGCTCGGTTTGCTGATGCGTGAGAACCTGATCGGACTCGATTCGGGTTGCGTGTGGGGCGCGAAACTGTCCGCGGTGAGGCTTGCGCAAGATCCCGCACAACGCACGCTGACGCAGGTCGACTGCGAGTCCTGCCGCGTGCCGGGTGGCGGCAACT
The DNA here is from genome assembly GCF_056279605.1 of Paraburkholderia sp. TE9906. Classification (NCBI taxonomy): domain Bacteria; kingdom Pseudomonadati; phylum Pseudomonadota; class Betaproteobacteria; order Burkholderiales; family Burkholderiaceae; genus Paraburkholderia; species Paraburkholderia sp. TE9906. The sequence goes on along the minus strand of NZ_JBWCCT010000002.1, from coordinate 412,915 downwards.
AGACCTGTGCGAGCCGGTGCGTGGAAAACGCGCCGGAGCGCCAGAGAGAACGCTGAAGCAGACGCCGGCGCAAGTCGCGCGGCCCGGCGTCAAACCCGGCGCTCAAGCCGGCACCCGGCCAGACATCAAGCCGAATGGCCCGACCGGTCGGCGGGCTCGATCATCGCGCCCGTCGCAGCGGACAACGTGGTCTCTTCCGCCACTACCGCCCCCGCATTTGCGGTGCCTCGCTGCATCTCCCGCAATGCTTCGCCGATGATCGCTTCCGCTTGCGCAGCCAGCGCCCGCCGGTCCGCGCCCGCCGCGAGCGGCTCGCCCACATACACGTGCGCGGTCAGCGGCCCGCCGCGCAACAGCAGGTTCAGCGAATCGGCAAGCGACAGGTCGTCGATATACGCGGGCGCCGTGGACTGCCGGCCCTGCGCGTCTTCATACATGATGCACAGCGGCTGCACGGGCGCCGCCGCCGACACCGCCGCCTGGAACATATTCGCGTGAAACGGCAGCAGCGCGAGCCCGTTGGACGTGGTGCCTTCCGGAAACACGCACATCAGCTCGCCGGCGCTCAGACGGTCCGACAACTCGTGCATGATGCGCTTCGCGTCGCTGCGCTTCTCGCGCTGGATGAACACCGTATCCAGTTGCTGCGCGAGCCAGCCGACCACCGGCCATTGCCGGATCTCCGCCTTCGACACGAACGGCGTGGGCCGCCACGCATTGATCACGTAGATGTCGATCCACGAGATGTGATTGGCGACCACCAGCGCGCCGCGGTCGAGCCGTGCATTGTCGTTATGCACGACGAGCCGCATGCCGCACAGGCGCAGCATTTTCAGCGACCACGCGCGATTGAGCGCGTGGCGCCGTTCAGCGCCGGCGCCGGGAAAACGCGTCGCCACGGTCCACATGCCGTGCAGCAGATGCGCGATCAGACGGGCTTTGCGTAACGCGAGCTTCATGGTCGGGGCGTTCCGTGACTGGACAATGGACCGTGCGTGTTATGAGCGACGCGATGCCGTGGCGATCAACGCTGCTCGAACGCGACGTGACCGGATACGATGGTCGCCCGCACGCGCGCCGGCAGTTCGTAGCCGAGGAACGGCGAGTTGTGCCCCTGGCTCTTCAATGCGCGCGGCTCGACGCGCCAATGCGCGTGACGGTCGAACACGCAGAGGTCGGCCACCGCGCCCACCGCGATGCGGCCGGCCGCGCTCAGATCGAGCACGTCGGCCGGCGCCGCCGTGATGCGGTTCAGCGCCTTGGCGAGCGGCACGCCCGCTTCGTCGGCCCATTTCACCGTTAACGACAGGAACAGTTCCAGCCCGGTTGCGCCCGGCGTGGCTTCGGCGAACGGCAGCAGCTTTTCGTCGTCGTCGACTGGCGTGTGGTCGGAGCAGATCGCGTCGATCGTGCCGTCGACGAGACCCGCGCGGATCGCTTCGCGATCGCGCTGCTGACGCAGCGGCGGGTCGAGACGGAACTGCGCGTCGAAGTAACCGATGTCGAGATCAATCAGGTGCACGTGATTCACGGTGACGTCGCACGATACCGGCAAGCCCTCGGCCTTCGCCGCGCGCATGAGCGCAATGCCCGCCGCCGACGACACATGCGACAGATGCACGCGCGCGCCCGTCACGCGCACCAGTTCGAAGATAGTGTGCAGCGCGATCGTTTCCGCCGATACCGGCACGCCCGAGAGCCCGAGCCGCGACGCCAGCGCGCCGCTCGCGGCGACGCCGCCCTTGCCGAGGTAGGCGTCGACCGGACGCAGCCACACGGTATAGCCGTAAGTCTTCGCGTATTGCAGCGCACGCATCAGCACCTGGGTGTCGACCACCGGCACGTCGGCCTGCGAGAAGCCGATGCAGCCCGCCTCCGTCAGTTCGACCATCTCGGTGATGACCTGCCCCTTCAAGCCGACTGTCAACGCGCCGAGCGGATACACGTGCGCCTGGTTCAGGTTGCGCGCGCGAAACTTGAGCATCTCGACGAGGCCCGGTTCATCGAGCGTCGGGTCGGTGTCCGGCGGACAGACGAGGCTCGTCACGCCGCCCGCGAGCGCCGCGGCCATTTCGGATTCGAGCGTCGCCTTGTGTTCGTAGCCAGGCTCGCGCAAACGCGCGGACAAGTCGACGAGACCCGGCGCGATGTGCAGGCCCTTCGCGTCGATCGTCTTCGCCGCGTGGAAGTCGGCCGGCGCCTGGCCGATGGCGACGATCTTGCCCGCCGCGATAAAAATGTCCTGCTGCTGTTCGGTGCCCGCTGCCGGGTCGATCAGCGTGCCGCCTTGAATATGAATCTTCATGCGCTGCCTTATGTTCAGCTTGGTGGTTCAGCTTGGTGGTTCAGCTTGATGTTCAGCCAGGTCACGCGTGACTTACCGCGTGGGTCGTACAGTGTGTGGGTGCCGGGATAACGGTGTGACTCGATGCCGCCACGCCTGTTGCAGCGCGGCGCCCGAATCTGGCGAACTCAATCGTGATTGCCCGCGACGATGCCCATCACCGCCATGCGCACCGCGATACCGAATGTCACCTGATTCAGAATCACCGATTGCGGACCGTCGGCCACCTGCGAATCGATTTCGACGCCGCGGTTCATCGGACCGGGGTGCATCACGATCGCGTCGGGCGCGGCGAGCGCGAGACGCTCCGGCGTCAGGCCCCAGCTCTTGAAGTACTCCTGCGCCGACGGCAGCAAGGCGCCGCTCATACGCTCGTTCTGCAAGCGCAGCATGATGATCACGTCGACGTCCTTCAGGCCTTCGTCGAGATTGTGGAAGACCCGCACGCCCATCTGTTCAAGGCCGCCCGGCAGCAGCGTGCGCGGACCGATCGCGCGCACTTCCGGCACGCCAAGCGTAGTCAGCGCATGGATGTCCGAACGCGCGACCCGAGAATGCAGAATGTCGCCGACGATCGCCACGCGCAGCTTCGTGAAGTCCTTCTTGTAGTGGCGGATCGTGTACATGTCGAGCAGACCCTGGGTCGGGTGTGCGTGACGGCCGTCGCCGGCATTGATCACGTGCACGTGCGGCGCGCAGTGCTGGGCGATCAGGTAAGGCGCGCCGCTCGATGCATGGCGTACGACGAACATGTCGGCATGCATCGCCGACAGGTTGTTGATCGTATCGAGCAACGACTCGCCCTTGCTGGTCGACGACGCGTTGATGTTCAGATTCAGCACGTCCGCCGACAGACGCGTCGCGGCAATTTCGAAGGTGGTGCGGGTGCGCGTCGAGTTCTCGAAAAACAGGTTGAACACCGACTTGCCGCGCAACAGCGGCACCTTCTTCACTTCACGGTCGGTCACGCTGACGAACTGGTCGGCGGTGTCGAGAATCTGGTTGACGATCGCCTTCGGCAAACCCTCGATCGACAACAGATGTTTGAGCTCGCCGTTTTTCGTGAGCTGCGGGTTGCCCTTCAGGAAGCCATAGCGGAAGCGCTCGCTGGCGCTGTCGGCGGAATCCTGCGGGGCCTGGGTGGCGGTGTTCATGGTGTACCTGCTTCAAATACGGGCTTCAACGTGATCGATGTCGATGCTGACTGCGTGTGACGATTTCGCGCCGGCCTTCGCGCGCCATGCGGCGGCGGCCGGCTTCGGATTCTTTTTGGCGTGGTTTGCCCGATGCGTGACGCGACGCGCGGCCGGTTGCGGCGCCGTGCACCGTGTCGCGACCGGTTCAATCGACGCGTGCTTCAGTGTGAAAAGTGAAACGCGGTGCGCCCGCTTCGCCGTTCTCTTCGCGGGCCAGCACGAGCGTGGCGTCGGCGGGCACGTTCACCACGCCGCCGACGAAGCGCGCCGCCACCGGCAACTCGCGCCCGCCGCGATCGGCGAGCACCGCCAGTTCGACCGACGCCGGACGGCCATAGTCGTACAGTTCATTGAGCGCTGCGCGAATCGTGCGGCCGGTGTACAGCACGTCGTCGACCAGCACGATGCGCGCGCCGTCGACCGAAAACGGCAGCGAGGTCGGGCTCGCCTGCGAATGCAGGCCTTTTTTCGCGTAGTCGTCGCGGTGCAGCGCGACGTTCACCACGCCGAAGCTCGGCAGGTTCAGGTCGCGCGCGAGCCGCTCGGCAAGCCACGCGCCGCCGCTGTAAATGCCGGCCAGCACGAAGCCGGGCTGATCGCCGTACACCGCGCGAATCTGGTCGAGCAACGCGCGATAAAGCGCTTCGGCGTCAATGGAGCTCATGATCGTCGGAAAGTCCGTCTAGATATTGCTGGAGGATGATGCTGGCGGCTTCGGCGTCGAGCATATCGGCGCGGCCTTTGCCGGCGCGGATTTCCGCTTTCGCCTCGACCGACGAATAGCGCTCGTCGATCCACGTCACCGGCAGATTGAAGCGGCCGTTCAGCTGATTGCCGAAGCGCTTCGCGAGTTGAGTCATTTCGTGGGGCGTGCCGTCCGGGTGCATCGGCAAGCCGACTACCAGCGCGTCAGGCCGCCACTCGGCGATCAGCTTGCCGACTTCTTCGAAGCGGTATTCGCGGCTGCGGTTCTGCACGATGACGAGGGGACGCGCACTGCGCGTCAGCGAATTGCCGACCGCCACGCCGATGCGTTTTTCACCGTAGTCGAACGCAAGCAGCGTCGCCTCACGTCCGGCCGGCAGGTTCATGCGTGGCCCGCCTCGCCCGAGAGCATCGACAGCGAAATGCCGAGCAGCGCGAGCGCGGCTTCGAGACGCTCTTCGGCGGGCACGTCGAAGATGATTTTCGGGTCGGCTTCGACCGTCAGCCAGCCGTTCTTCGAGATCTCTTCTTCGAGCTGACCCGCGCCCCAGCCGGCGTGGCCGAGCGTGAGCAGGAAACGTTCCGGACCGGTGCCGCTTGCAACGGCTTCGAGCACGTCTTTCGAGGTGGTCATTTCCAGACCGCCCGGCACCGACATCGACGAGGTGTACGCGTTGCCGTCTTTCGGATCGTGCAGCACGAAGCCGCGCTCGGTTTGCACCGGGCCGCCGAAATACACGGGCACATGGAGAAGGGGTTCGATTTCGAGCTTGAGGTCGATGCGATTGAAGAGCGCTTCGAGGTCGATGTCGGTCGGCCGGTTGATCACGAGGCCGAGCGCGCCGCGCTCACTGTGATCGCAAAGGTAGACCACCGTTCCTGAAAACGTCGGATCGGCCATGTTCGGCATGGCGATCAGGAACTGGTTGGTCAGATTGATGCGATCGGTACTCTTGGACATAGTTCGGATTTTAGCAAAGACGATGCAGGATGGCGGGCTTTGAGCGTGGAACCGCGATGCGTGTCATGAAACATGCCGCGAGCCATCGACGACGAATCAAGTTGCACTCTATCACGCACGCGGGCCTGAGCCACGGTGTGGGTGAGGCATGTGGGCGGTACGGGGCGGGGTTTTGACCTGGCGGGGGTGGCAGGGTCGCGGGAACGTGAGGTTCGGACAAGGAACCGGCCCCAACAGCAACTCACCCACCGCCCTGCTCGATCGCACGCGTCAGCGTGGCGAGCGTCGTCTGCGTGAGGCCGCCGCCCGGTGGCACGACGCCCGCGGCGACCTTGTGCAGCGTCGCGCGCAGCGCTTCGGCCGCCTGTTCGAGCGTGCCGGCCGCTGGCGCGCCGACGATCACATGCGCACGAACCGCCGGCGTCGACACCCCCGCGTGCGCACGCCGGCGCCACGCGAGCCCGAGCGCATCGGCCAGCAGCGCCACGTGGCCGAGACCCAGCGCGCACGCGGCGGAACCGAGCCGGTAGGCGGCATCGCCGGCCTGCAGCGCTTCGCTGGGATCGGCCTTCTCCGGCTGATCGGCCGCGCGGGCGTGCTCGGTCAATGCGGCGATCGACGCGTCGGCCGTCTGCAGGAAATCTTCGTAGGCGTTTGCGTTGACCGTCAGCACGCCCAGATCGCGGGTCAGCGAGACGCGCGCCGCGCTGATCGACTGCGCCTCGAGCGCGCCCGCTTCCCAGAGCATTTCGGACGACTGGGTGCCCGCCACGTGCCAGTCGACGGTCAGGCCGTAGTCGTGCAAGACCTCGACCTGATCGGCATCTTCCGCCGCGGCGCCGAACAACGCGTAGTCGCGCCACAGGAGCGCCAGGGTCGCGCGCACCAGCGAGTGCGGTGCACGTTCGACGCCGCGCGCGTGGTCGGCCAGTGCCAGATTGCAGCGCGCGTAGAAGCGCCGCGCCTCGGTTTCGCCGGTCGCGTGGCCGCCGACCCGCAGGGCCTTCGCGCAGGCTTTGGCGAGACGCCAGAAGTCGTAGGGGTCCGGGCCGGCGAGCTCGGTGAAAACCGCGTCCAGTTCGTCGAGGGCCGCGTTGGTGACGGCCAGCACCGCCGCGCTGCCCGTGTCGGCCTGCGAGCGGAGCACCGGCAGCAGCGCGCGCTCGTAGCGCGCGCGCAGATGGGCCAACTGATCGGCGGACTGCGCGTGCAGCGACGCCGGCGGCACCGGACGCGCGCTCAGCGCGAGATCTTCGAAAGCGACGGTGGAACCGGGCGTGTGCTCGGACAGATGCGCACAAAGCGCGCGGTAATGATCGAACAGCTTGGGCGAGCAGCACAGCTCGCGCAGATTGTGGCGCTCGAGCGCGGCGCGAAAGTCGCGCAATGCCGCACCGAACACGGGCCGCGTGCTGTAGGCGTCGGACGGATCGCCCGTTGTGAGCGGCGAAAGCCGCACCAGCGCATCCGCGAAACGCTGTGCGCTGAGCCAGCCGGCGCCACGCAGCGCCTGCGACGCACGCAGCAGCGCCGACGCGCTCTCGTGATTCTGTTCGAATGCCAACGACGCTTCGGCCAGCGCCAGCTCCGCGGGCCGGACAGCACCGCCGCGGGGATTGGGCAAAGCGTCGAAGGAAACGGGTGCAGCGGATCGAAGAGTCATGGGCAGGCGACACGAAGCTGACGGGCCGTCGCTTCACGCTGCGCGCAGACTGATCGGCTAACGCGCGAACCGGCGACAGGACAATGACAGACTACCGTTGCGACACGGCACAGTCGACGATGTTCCGCGCCGACGCGGTGGGGCAGGATTAAGGGCACCGACGGTGCAGCAGCGGGCAAATGGCGGCTGCCGCTTGCGTGCAATACACGCCGCGGGCCCCGGCCGGCCAATGCCGGCTACCCGACCGATTTCAGATCTGGACCATTTCGAAGTCTTCTTTGCGCGCGCCGCATTCCGGGCAGGTCCAATTGATGGGAACGTCCTCCCAGCGCGTGCCCGGCGCAATGCCTTCGTCCGGCAAACCGGCTTCTTCGTCGTAAATCCAGCCGCAAATCAGGCACATCCAGCTTTGATATTCCATTCTTGTGTCGCGTCGTAGAGTCCGTGGAAACGGGAGCCATGATGGTACCGTGTTGCCGCCCCAATGCCTAGCAATCAGAAACGCGGAGTCGCCGCGTGTGGCGGCACCCCTCTGGCGTTGCGCGTGCCAGTTGCGACGGTACGCGCGGCGTACCGCCCGACGAGCAGCCGCCCGCTGACGGCATCCGGCTCGCGCGTGCAAAAAAACGCCCCCGCAACGGATTAGGCCGCATAATTGAGCCGATTGCGCACCTCCCGCGCCAAAATCCTGCACCTTTTTGTCAATCTTCATGCCCAGCGACACGCCTCCGATCGTCCTCACCTTCGGCCTTTCCGACCCCACCGGCGGCTCCGGCCTGCAAGCCGACCTGATGACCCTTGCCAGCATGGGCTGCCACGGCGTTTCCGTGCTCACGGGCTACACCGTGCGCGATTCGGCGAGCTGCGACGAAGTCACCGGGCTCGACCCCGAAGTCGTCGCGACCCAGGCGCGGATGCTGCTCGAAGACATGCCGATCGCCGCGTTCAAGGTCGGCGCCTGCACGCGCGCGGAAGTGGTGAGCGCGATTGCCGAAGTCGTCGCCGATTACGACGACATTCCGCTGATTCTCGCCCCCGACTTCACACTCGACGACGAGCACGTGCTCGCCGCCGACGAACTGCGCGAAGCGATCGCCGATCTGCTCGCGCCGCAAACCACCCTGCTGGTCGCCGATTCGGCCACGCTCCTCGCGCTCGCCCAGCCGGACGGCGACGCCGAAGCGCCGAGTCTGGACGCCGCGATCTCGCATCTGCTGTCGCAAGGCTGCGAATACATTCTGTCGACGGAAACCGGCACGCACCGGCTCGTCAATACGCTCTTCAGCGAAGACGGCCAGTTGCGCCAGGACATGTGGGACCGTGGCAGCCATCGGATCATGGGCCTCACGGACACGCTCGGGTCGGCGATCGCGGCACTGCTGGCCAATGGCCAGGAACCTGCGGAAGCGGTGCGCGAGGCGCAGGAGTATCTGTATCAGGCGGTGCGCAACGCGTTTCGGCCTGGCATGGGCGCGTATATGCCGGACCGTTTCTTCTGGGCGCGCAGCAGCGACGACGAAGCGCCACCGACCGCCGGCAAAGACGCCGCGCCGGATGAAGCGCGGCACTGACTGCTCACGCGCGGTGGAAACCGCATGTATCAAACCCGCATTTATGCGGGTTTTTTTATTTCCGGCCCCGCCTTATCGATTTAGCATAAATTCTGCTTGCACGGCATTACGGTGCGCTGTATCGCGTAATTAAACGTTACAACGTGGTCGTAGGCGCCACGCTAGACTTGACGATTCACGAACTTGACATATGTCTCCATATGCCCTTTCCGATTTTTTTCATCCATCCTCCCAAAAGCGGCGGTTCCACCGTCATTTCATTTTTCGATCTGAATGTGGGTAAAGACCGGTTCGCGAATTTCGTGTGGGATCGGGAAGGTTGGGGAAGCTGCCGCGCCAAACTGCTGGAAAGCGGGATCGGCGGCGGCCATCACCCGTATGGCATGCACCGGACAATCAAGCATCCGGTGCGCTACTGCACCATTCTGCGCGACCCGCTCGCGCGCCAGATATCGCACTACTGGTATGCCGCGAGTGGCAAGAACGGCGAAGTGAAGCGAGGGGTGAGCGTGTCGATGCCCGAGGCCCTCGTCCAGCAAGGCGCGATGTCCCTCGACGAATGGGTCGGTGAATCGCTTGCCGGGAAGAATCTGTTTGTCCAGATGCTGAGCGGTCATTCCGTGCTCAACGAAAGCAGCCTTGCGGCCGCGCAAAGCCATCTTCGCCAGCACATCGGCACGGTCGGCCTCTGCGAGAACATGAGCGAATTTCTGCTCCGGCTCGCCGGTATGAACGGATTGAAATTACCGTTCTATTTCGAAACCAATAGAACGATCGGCACGCCGAAAGGCAACAGCCCTTTAAGCGATGCAGCCAGACAAAAGTTTCTGGAAGACAATCGCCTCGATTACGAACTTTTTCACGACGCCAAACGGCTGATCCAAAGCCAGGTGGATGAAGGGGGCGACGTCTTTTCGAATGCGCTGGAGCTGGTCCAGGTTATTCAGAAGGAAATCAATCGGCTTGAAAACCCGCACATCTACAGTTCGATGGTTTTCGGCTTCGACGAAGCGTTCCTCGCCAAAGTCGAGAGCGTCATCCGCCGATTCGACCTCGCGCCGATCAATGCCTACCTGGAGTTCGCGCAAAGCCGCCAGCCCGTTCTCGCAGACATGTTCGAAGGTTTCGTCGACACGGTTTACAACGGCGCCGTGACGGGCTGGGCCGTCAATCTCAGCCGGCCGGAAGAAAAAGTGCCGCTCGAGGTCCGGGTGGGCGACGAGGTCGTCGCGAGAGGCTGGAGCGGCGAGTCGCGCCCCGACGTGGCTGGCGCAGGCTACCCGAGCGCCCACAGCGGATTCTCCATTCCGCTGCCGGCCCATCTCCAGGGCGGCTTTCACGTTGCAATCGCAAATTCGCCCGAGAGCCTGAACAACGCGGGAATCTGGCAACAAGGCTGGCACTGCGCCTGAGCGCCGAGGAACTCACCATGGAACAGCCCCACACTTTCGTGCAGCGTTGCCACGGCGCGATCGGCACTCAGGACCGGATGCGCATCTTTCGTCAAAGACCGGTCACGGTCTGGCTCACCGGTCTATCCGGAGCGGGCAAGTCCACGATCGCCTTCGAACTGGAACGGCAACTCGTCGGCTTGGGCCATGCCTGCTACGTGCTCGACGGCGACAACGTCCGCCACGGCCTGGCTCGCGATCTCGGCTTCGACAGGAAAGATCGACACGAAAATATCCGCCGCGTGGCGCATGTAGCCCAACTGATGAACGATGCGGGCCTCATTGTCATCACCGCGCTCATCTCGCCGATGCGTGAAGACCGGGCGATGGCGCGCGATATTATCGGGCGAGACAAATTTATCGAGACCTATCTCTCCGCGCCGCTCGACACTTGCGCACGACGCGATCCGAAAGGTCTCTATGCGAAAGCCTTGTCCGGCGAAATCAGTTCGTTTACCGGCGTATCGGCCCCTTATGAAGCCCCGGACGACCCCGAGCTTCGCATCGATACGGCCGCTCTGACGCCAGGAGAAAGCGTCGCACGCATATTCGCCCACTTGCGTGAGAACTCGCTGGCGACTGCGGGCCAGGAAGCCGGCGCGTAACGACGCAAGCGCCACCCGCTTTCACTCGTCTCAAAAGAAAAAACCCGCATTTCTGCGGGTTTTTTCTTTTGAGAAGCACGCCTTGCGACGTACTTCCCCATGCACTTCCAACCGGGCCTCGCAAGGAGGCCCAAGCGGAATTACATGTCCATGCCCATGCCGCCCATGCCGCCGGGCATACCGCCAGGCATCGGTGCATCTTCCTTCGGCAGTTCGCAAACAGCCGCGTCGGTCGTCAGCAGGAGACCAGCAACCGATGCTGCGTTTTGCAGCGCCGTGCGCGTCACCTTCGTCGGATCCACGACACCTGCGTCAACCAGGTCGACGTACTCGCCGGTTGCTGCGTTGTAGCCGTAGTTGCCTTGGCCAGCAGCAACCGCTGCCACCACGACGCTGGCTTCTTCGCCACCGTTCGTGACGATCTGGCGCAGCGGCTCTTCCATCGCGCGCAGCACGATCTTGATACCTGCGTCCTGATCGGCGTTAGCGCCCTTCAGGCCGGCGATTGCCGTACGTGCACGGATCAGCGCGACGCCGCCGCCAGCCACGATGCCTTCTTCCACAGCTGCGCGCGTTGCGTGCAGTGCGTCTTCGACACGTGCCTTCTTTTCCTTCATTTCGACTTCGGTCGCAGCGCCGACCTTGATCACTGCAACGCCGCCTGCCAGCTTGGCAACGCGCTCTTGCAGCTTTTCACGGTCGTAGTCCGACGTTGCTTCTTCGATTTGCGTGCGAACTTGCTTCACACGTGCTTCGATGTTGGCAGCTTCGCCAGCGCCGTCGATGATCGTCGTGTTTTCCTTGCCCACTTCGATACGCTTTGCCTGGCCCAGTTCAGCCAGCGTTGCCTTCTCGAGCGTCAGGCCGGTTTCTTCAGCGATGACCTGACCGCCGGTCAGGATCGCGATGTCTTCCAGCATCGCCTTACGACGATCGCCGAAGCCCGGAGCCTTCACAGCAACGGTCTTCAGGATGCCGCGGATGTTGTTCACCACCAGCGTTGCCAGTGCTTCGCCTTCGACGTCTTCAGCGATGATCAGCAGCGGACGGCCAGCCTTCGCGACTTGCTCGAGTACCGGCAGCAGATCACGGATGTTCGACACCTTCTTGTCGTGCAGCAGCACGAACGGGTTTTCGAGCACAGCAACTTGCTTGTCCGGGTTGTTGATGAAGTACGGCGACAGGTAGCCGCGGTCGAATTGCATACCTTCGACAACGTCCAGCTCGTCTTGCAGCGACTTGCCGTCTTCAACGGTGATGACGCCTTCCTTGCCGACCTTGTCCATCGCTTCAGCGATACGGTCGCCGATCGACGAATCGCTGTTGGCCGAAATCGAGCCGACTTGCGCGATTTCCTTGTTGGTCGTGCACGGCTTGCTGATCTTGCGCAGTTCTTCGATCGCTGCGAACACAGCCTTGTCGATACCGCGCTTCAGGTCCATCGGGTTCATGCCCGATGCGACATACTTCATGCCTTCGCGGACGATCGACTGAGCCAGAACCGTTGCGGTCGTGGTGCCGTCACCTGCGTTGTCGCTGGTCTTGGAAGCGACTTCCTTGACCATTTGCGCGCCCATGTTCTGGAGCTTGTCTTTCAGTTCGATCTCTTTTGCGACCGACACACCGTCCTTGGTGACCGTCGGGCCGCCGAAGCTGCGTTCCAGGACAACGTTGCGGCCCTTCGGACCCAGCGTGACCTTCACAGCGTTCGCGAGAATGTTCACGCCTTCGACCATCTTGGCACGGGCGGAATCACCGAATACGACGTCTTTAGCTGCCATCTTCTAACTCCTTGAATTCTTTGGATATGACCGGGAAAAGTAGCGGCTTTGCGCTTACTTCTGCACCACGGCCATGATGTCTTCTTCGCGCATCACGAGCAGTTCGTTGCCGTCGACCTTGACGGTCTGGCCTGCGTACTTGCCGAACAGGACACGGTCACCAACCTTCACGTCGAGCGCGATTTGTGCACCCTTGTCGTCACGCTTGCCCGGGCCGACTGCGAGGATTTCGCCTTGATCCGGCTTTTCCGCTGCGGCTTCGGGGATCACGATGCCCGACGCGGTCTTGGTTTCTTGATCCAGACGTTTGACGATCACGCGATCATGCAAAGGACGAAGGTTCATACATACTCCTCTCTTGATTGAGACTGAAGAACGCTGAGAAAACCCGGTTGGCCTAGCCAACCGGCGATGTTGTTAGCACTCTCGTGCAGCGAGTGCTAATTATATGGATGGGTGGTGACAAATTCAAGAAGGGATGGCGCGGCATTGGCGAGATTCATGTCGAGACTCGCTTAACTTTGAAGGTTGTTCACTTGAGTCTGAACTCGCGATCCGTATCCGGACGCCGCAGTGAGGCGCACCTCCCATAAAAAACAACCACTTAGGTATGAAATCCCTGTTTTTACGGGGTGACACGTGCAGCACGACACCCAAGCGTTTTGGGCAGCATCCATTCGCAAATCTTGGGGATCAACTCTTTGCGATCAGTATTCACTCAAGGGTAAACACTGGAGTGATCTTACCGTTAGGCACGCTGGGTAGGTCGAAACATGATGCGAGCGGCGGCCACTATCCTATCGCTCACTGCGTCCGGCGGCTTCGGATTCAGTGGCTCGATCAGTTCATCGAGCCATCCGACAAAGGCAGCGCAAAGGTAACAGCGCATCGACCTTGATCGCCACCTTTTCTTTCCGCCGAGTCCAACATCCTGCGAATTGACTTGCATCCTGGCCAAATACTGTATAAATTCACAGTACTGTTTTTATATACAGGATCGGTCATGAACCAACTCATCCGCATCTTGAACGACGGTGATCGCGAAACGCTTGCGTGGTTGCGCAAGCATGTCGGAGACGTGCGCGTGGCTGCTGCTGCGCGACATCTCGGAGGCAACGGCAAACCGTACCTGTCCGCGGTGTGCCGCTATCTTGGCGTACGTCCGCCAACGCCTCATCAACATAGCCGGCCCGTTGAAGACTGCACGGTCGGCGACAACTATCTTGCCCAGATCCGCCAGTTGTTGGCACAGCGAAACCAAATGTTGTTGAAGCGTCAACTTTGATGCTGCGAGTTACCGCAAGCCCTCAGGAAAATAACGGCATGACTAACGACTCTGCTCTTGATATGGATGTCCACGACATCAATCCTGTCGCCTTCGAACGCGCCCTCCGCAGCGCGTCGCTCGACCTCCAGCAGATCATTGCCACGGTCGCAGGTCGTTACCTCGACAGCGGCCGTCGCCGTTACTCGAGTCACGCGCGATTGCCGACCTGGCGCACGCTGCTGACAATCGACGAACAGGTCTTTGAGAATCGGGGCTTCCGGTCGAGGCACAACGAGACCGTACGCGCGACGTTTGTCCGGTTTGAGGACAGTCGTTTGTCCGGGATGGATCTGGACGAACCCGTCGACTGGCGACGTGACGACGACAACTTGCCTGCCGTGTACCTGCTCGTGCGCGCAGTGGTACAGGCCGAATCTACCGATGTGGCCACTCAGGACTAATGCGCCAATATCGGCCGTTGGCCGAGCTTTGTTCGCTCAGGTTTGCCCCGGCGTTGCAGAAGACAGGGAGGGCAGTGGAATAATTTCCCTCAAAAACAGCGACCTGCCAGGATTTGCCCGCCCGTTTCAAGTCGGGCCTGCGGATCCGCGAACGGCTGCGCGGCGGGGACATACGCCGAACTATCTGCGGATGACCAATGACGAGGGAATACCTTTGGCGCGGAAATAGCGGCGAAAAATGCAATCCCGCCTCGGGCGAGTCGATCGCCGGCTCTGTCGGCGCAGCCGCCACTTTCAGAGGCCCGTTCTGAAAACTGCTGCAGAACAAATTTTCGAGTCGCCGCCGCGCCCACGAAACGAAGTCGGTCTTGCAACCGGGAAAGTAAGTTTTCGTCCTGCCCCCCTCGCGCTTACTTACGTCTGAGCATCCACGCCGTTATGCTCTGCGATCCAGGCAAATCAGCTCACAGTCACAACGACCTTCCCGAACCGCGCACATGACACTGCGTGCGGCGTCGGATGCATCTGGTTCGCCAACTAAAAATAAAAAGGCAAGCAACATGTCCATCGCGCCGCCAGCCATCAGATATGAGAAACGAAAGCGCCGAACGTATAACGAATCGTCTCGCGTGCACGTTCCGTCGTAAATTTCGCCACTGCTGATGAATCTCCGGATGCAATCCGAAATATCCATCTTTAAACGCCACCCGCCCCCGAGCCTGGCGATCAACCTCTATCGACCGTTTCATACGACGGGCCGCCCGGCTCAATGAGTAGTCGATGCAAGCGCGAAATTCGCCGGCTATGCAGAGGGTGCAAGAACCATCAATTCGTTATCCGCCCAAGGAGCGTACGCGATAACACCTGCGCCTGGTGTCGCGCGTCGGCGTCGCCCACCAGCCTGATTGAAATCGCGTCTTCGACAATAGATTCGAAAAGCGTGGAAGAGCACGAAATACGCCGCACGCCGCGCACCTCCTGCGACTCCGCCTGACTTCCCGGTCAGCCTTCACCCGGCGTCGTACTGCGTCTATTCAACCCCATCCAGTGTCGGCATGCCTCGTCCCGCCGTTGACCACCCACGTCGCCTCCCGCTCGAGGCTGTGTGAAAACGCAAAAGTACTCAGTTTTCAGGTGTCGCTTTACCCTTCCCAAGTCACTGCCAGGCCAATACAGCGCGATCTGAAGGGCCGATTTTTTCGAGAACCTCATCCAACACGCGTTTTCACACAGCCTCGCTCGAACCCGAACGCGCAATTTGCCGCGCTTTTCACCGTTCGTCTCCTTGCTTGATTTGATCTGCTCAATAGCAAATTCGCTTTCCCGGGACGAGCTCATTCCGGTATCCGTCTATCCGGGTTTCAGCGTGCGCTATCAGACAGAGCCATGACTCCCGTGAGGGGAAGATCACCCTGCGCCAGTGCTTCCATCTAAGGAAGCTCTGCAAAAGTCCCGCATTTTGATGACATTGGGCTTCGATGATTTCCATCACTGAAGAACCGATTGAAAACGGACCGTGTGAACACGCATTCAGTTGGACAGTCCCAACTCGCCTAACACAATCTCGATAACGGGATCAGACATATGAAAGACATCGTGCATATCACGGAAGCCTTCGGAGGGGGGGTTCTGTCGATGCTGACCGAGCTTTCCAACCGCGCCGCAGAAGCGGGGGCGAATGTATCCGTGATTTATTCGTTACGGCGAGAAACGCCTGCAAACTTCGAAAGTCTGTTTCATCCTAAAGTGAAGATGACCCATGTATCGATGTGCAGAGAGATCAGTTTCAAGCAAGACTGGTCGAGCCTGCTCGCGCTAGTTCATAATTTACGCGATCGCAACCCGCAGGTCATCCACCTTCACTCGTCGAAAGCAGGTGTTCTCGGACGAGCCGCAGCCAAAATAGCGTCCCCTCACGCCAAAGTATTTTATTCACCGCACGGCCCGGCCTTTCTCCGGCGTGATGTATCGCGTGCGAAGCAGTACACCTATTTGAGCTTTGAACGTCTCGCCAACTTCATTGGCGGAACGATCGTTGCATGTTCACGTAGTGAACTTCATGAAATCAAAGGCCGGGTTCACGCGCGCTCGTCGATCCTGATCGAGAACGGCGTCGATACGAATGAGATCCCCCAGCGTTGCAAACGAAGTGACGACAAGGTGGTGATCGGCATGACGGGCCGCGCTTCGTTCCAGAAGAACCACGAAGTGTTCCTCAAGCTGGCGAACGAATTCCGCGATCCCGCCGTGAGCTTTGTGTGGATCGGTGGGACCGAAGAAGAAGTGCCGGACGCTTACCGCGGCGACGCCGTCACATGCAGCGGCTGGGTCACCCGTGCGCGTGCATTGGAGCTGATGTCACAGCTTGACGTCTATGTTCAGACGTCACGCTGGGAGGGAATGCCGATGGCGCTAATCGAAGCTCAAGTCGCGGGTATCCCCGCGGTTGTGACCAACGTTGTGGGCAATCGCGACATTGTCATTCATTGCGTTACCGGCTTTGTGGCGTCCAACGACGAAGAGTTGGCGAAATATCTCGCACTGCTGCGCGACAACCCGACACTTCGTCAGCAAATGGGCGCCGCAGCGAGAAAGCGGGCTATGGAGCGCTTTTCAATGGACCTGATCTTTCGCGAATGGCAACTGCTTTATGGCCTGGCCGACGAGCGCAATACCCGCAATGAGCCGTTGATCGTTGACATCGCTCATCCTTATGACGTCAATAGTTAACCGGAGATCACGGTTGAAAAACATGCAACCTGCCGCACCCTCATTCATCTACAACGGTCGATTCGCTACTCAGAAGACGACCGGGGTACAGCGCGTGGCGCGTGAACTGATCGCCGCGCTTGGACATCTGCCGGACAATGGTGGCGTTACCGTCGTCGTTCCACCGCAGCCGGAACTGCAGTCCGTGGATGGTACCCATTTAGTCAAAATCGGCTTTGGAAAAGGCGTGTTCTGGGAACAACTCGTTCTTCCCGTATTTGCGGGCCGCCACCGGATTGTCAATCTCAGCAACTCGGCCTCGATCTTTCGTCTGAATCAGGTCATCTACATGCACGACGCGGCGGTATTCGATGTGCCGGCGCACTTCTCGCGGCGCTTTCGCGCATGGTACCGATTCATGTTCTGGATTCTGGCGCGAACGTCGAGTTGCGTGGTGACCAATTCGGATTTCTCGCGGCAGCGCCTCGCGCACCATTGCGCTGTGCCCGCTGAGCGCATCAGTGTCGTTCCGCTTGGGGCGGATCACCTGGATGCGATCACGCCCGACGCAAGCGTCCTGCAAGAACACGGCCTGGTATCGAAGCGTTTCGTCCTTGCGGTCAGCAACATGAACCCCACCAAGAACTTCGGCCGCATTCTCGAATCCTTCCGCCAGCTCAACGATCCTTCGATTGATCTGGTCATTGTCGGCATGAAGAACGCGAGCGTGTTCGGAGACGTTCAGGACATGCGAGCCATCGCGCCCAACATCAAAGCCGTGGGGTATCTCAACGACCAGAAGCTGAAGGCCCTGTATCAGCATGCGCACTGTTTCGTTTATCCATCTATTTACGAAGGATTTGGCATTCCACCGCTCGAGGCGATGCGCTGCGGCTGCCCGGTCATCGTGGGCCGCTCGTCGGCATTGCCGGAAACTTGTGGCGACGCAGCGCTCTATTGCGACCCCTACTCATCAGAAGATCTTGCAGACAAGATGCGCACGCTGCTCCGCATGCCCGACATCAGATCGGCGATGATCGAGCGTGGCTATTCGCACGCAGCCAGGTTCCGCTGGGACACCAGCGCCGAGATGCTCCGGCAAGTCATCAATCGATCCTGGCGAAACACATAACAGCGCTTCGCAGTCTTCCGGCCGGACCTTCAGGTTCAGTCCGGCCGACGTGCCCGCCGGGCATATTCCGAGTTAAGGAGAACATCAGTGAGGCTGGGCATTTATTGCGATTCGGGTGTCAACGGCGGTCACGAAGAAATGCTCAAGCGACTGGTTCTCGCGCTTGTGAAGTGTCCGGCAATTGTCAGCCTTTATATTCTGGTACCGACCCAGAACAAGCCAATGTCCGATTTTGCCAGGGATATTGCGGCAGAGCATCGTCAGGTCGTCGTCACCTCGTTACCCTTCACGACCGAGTCGATTCACGGCAATCCTCTGGCGTTATTGGCGACATCGTGGACCACGGCGGCCAAACTGCGCACGCTGAATCTGACGAAACTCGTGATCGCTCAAGGCACGATCGTGTCGGCAATCGCCGGCTTGCTCGCCGCGCGCCTGGCTCGCACGACTGCCGTCAGCTACATTCCACTGATAGACGATGCCGCGCAAGCGGACGCGCCGATTGCGGAGCGCGTCAAATCGCGGGTTAAACGCGCGCTGTACCAATTGCCGCACCAGTACATCACGCTCAACGATCATCTGCGCGAAAAACTGCTGAAGCAGGCGCCGGACACGCCCGCCGCGATTCTCGAAAACTACGTCGACAATCGATTCAGCCGTTCCACGCTTACCCGTGAAACGGCGCGTAGCTCACTCGGCCTGCCACAAAGCGGAAAGTTCATTTGCGCGCAGATTGGCCGGATTCACTTTCAGCATAAGCGGCAAAGCTTCCTGCTCGCTGCCATCGAGAAGCACCCCGACGCCTTCGCGAATAGCATTGTGCTCATCGTGGGTGACGGCCCCGACGCGGATAAATTACGGCAAGCTGTGCAAGGGAGCGAAGTTCTGTCGCGTTGCGTCCGAATCATCGGTCCGCAATCCGACGTGCTGCCGTACATCCTGGCGAGTGACGTCGTCGTGTTGCCCTCGGCCTACGAAGGCGTGCCGCTTGTGATGATCGAGGCGGTTCTGGCGGGGCGCCCCATCGTGGCATCGCAGGTATCGGCACTCGGATCGTATTTGCCGGCCGAATTGCTGTTTCCTGTTCACGATCAGGACGCGTTCGTCGAAAAGATCTTTTCCGCACCGGCCTATCCGCTCTCCGGGCTGACGGATTCTTTCCGGGTGAGATTCTCTCGTGAAGCATTCGATGCCCAGGCGCAGGAAGTATTGCTGCAGCCCGTGCCGCAACGTCGCGTGGCGGGCCATCTCGAGCACAATACCGCGGATCTCGGCACAAAGTAGCGCGCGGTCGGTCCAGCGGCAACGTTGCACCGAAAATTACCGCACCAAGAGCACTCTCCACGGCTTTGATCATCACGACGCGATGTCTTGATGATCAAAGCCGTTCTGGCTAGGCATCCCGTGGGGGCATCGCAGGTATCGGCGCCTGGCACGTACTTGCCGGGCGCATTGCTGTTTCCTGTTGATGATCCATCAGGATACGTTCGCCGAAAGATTTTTTCCGCCCCCCCCACCGCCGATCCATTCTCCGAACTGGCGGATTCTTTGCGGGCGCGGTTACCTCGCGACGCGCGCGACGCTCAGGCGCAGGAAGTATTACTGCAGCCCCTGCCGCAACACCACGTTGCGCACCATCTTGAGCACAATGCCGCGGATCTCGGCACAAAGTAGCGATCGGTCCAGCAGGAATGTTGCACCGAAAACCAAGGCACCCAGCGCAATTTCCACGATTAGCTTCACGCCGGGGTGCACGGCCCCCTGAAGCAGGCCGGAAGCGATCCAGACGCTCGCCACCATCGGCGCCGTCATTCGCAGCGGAATGAAGCAGGCATTGAGATACTCGCCGAGACTCGGACCCAGCACGCGCTTGATCAAGAGCAGATACATCGGCAGGAATGCGATCACTTCGACCGTGAGTAACCCGAATGCGACGCCCAGTGCACCACCCAGATAAGCGCCAATGATAATGGCGGGCACCATCGTCGCGGTTTTCGCCAGGTTGAACCAGAAACTCAGCCGGATCTTGCCCGTCGCCATCATCAGCGAGGTGACCGGATGGCCTATGGAACGGAATGCCCCAACCAGACAAAGCAATTGCATGATCGGTGTGATCCAGAGCCATTTCGCACCGAACATGCTCACGACAAAATCTGGGCCCGCGATCAGAAGCCCAAACACGAGCGGAAAGTTGAACATCGCCATGAAACCCGTCAGCTTGAAGTAGTTCGTACGAAGCTTCGCCGTGTCATCCTGGATGATCGAAAAGACAGGAAAGAGTACGCGCGTGAAGAACGGGTTGAGACGCGCCGGAAAACCGACGGCGCAATTGTGTGCCAGGTTAAAGCCACCAAGCGTAGCCGCGCCCAACGACCGGCCCGCCACGATGCCGCCGAAATTGAAGTTCAGGTAGAACACCATCGCGTCCATGGCCTGGAAGACGCCAAAGCCTAGATACGACCTCGTGTCCGCGAGTCGGAACCGCCATGCAGGCTTGTGCAGCTTGCGCCCGCTGACATTGAGCATAACCGTACGACATGCCGTTCCGGTCAGTGCACCGATAATCGGCGCGTAGGCGCCATAGCCGCGCATCGCGAAGACAACCGTCGTGACGAACAACATCAGCGTGGACGCAACCTCGATCTTCGAGAGCATATTGAACATCAGCTCCCGCTCCATCAGCGACCGGTACTGCAAACCATGCGGCGAGATGAAGAACAACAGTGCAGCGAGACCCACCAGCGACTTGAGCTCCGGCTCCGAGAAAAACCACGCCGCGAGACCGCTTCCGGCGAGCAGGATTCCGCCCAGAACCGCACCGAACATGACATTGAGCCAGTACAGCGAAGACAGCTCCTGCGTGGTCACGTTTTTACGCTGTACGATCGCCGTGCTCAATCCCATGTCGAGAAACATGTCCGCCAGCGTCGTGAACAGCGACACCATGCTCACCAAACCCAACTCGGCTGGCCTGAGCAGGCGCGCCAATATGGCCACCTGCACGAACTGCACGCTGACCGTCAGGACCATTGACGTCGCCGACCACTTCGCCCCGGAAATCGCTTTTTCTCGTAGTGACATCACTTTCCTATCGTCTAAAACTACACAGGGCAGCGCCGTCGCACGCGTATTCGAAAAAAATCGCAGCTGTAGATCAGCGGGGTGTAGCAGTGTGTGCCCGGACCTGATTGGCGGTCCACCAGAATCAGGTCCGGGTCGAGTTCAATAGCGCCGGCCGGCTTTCAGACCGTACTCGTCATTCTCGCCATATCGTGACGGCAGAAAGCCGTTGAAAATATGCCCACCGACGTTTGCACCGACGTTCGCCAGACGCTGAAGCGTTTCTTCGAGCTGGCGGGAACCGGTATGGTCGGCACGCGACACGAGCAGAACCAGATCGCAACCTTGCGCCGCGATCGTCACGGCATCGCTCACCGGAAGCACCGGCGGCGAGTCAATCACCACGTAATCGTAGGTATCGCGAAGCGTGCCGAGCATTTCCCGGAAAGCGGGACTGCTGAGAAGCTCGGCAGGATTCGACGGATAAGCATCGCCCGCTCCCAACACCGACAGATTGGTTCCGTCCTGTCTCACGATCGCTTCGTCGAGCGTCGCCGTTTTCTTGAGTACTTCCGCCAGTCCCGGCCCCGCTGGGTCCTGCCGCAAACGGCCCAGTTTCCCCTGCCGCATGTCGCCGTCGATCAGAAGAACCGATTCCTCGGTTTGCGACAACAGATAGGCGAAGTTTGACGACACAAAGCTTTTCCCGACGCCTTGTGTCGGGCCGGTGAACAGAATCACCTTGTTGTTCCGGTCGTTGCTGACTTTCGCGAGCATGGCTCTCACGCTGCTCGGCAATGCGCGCAATGCTTCGACGCTCGGATCGCGCGGACTGCTCACCGCCAGCAGTTTCATCGGTTGATCCTGATTGTTGCGCGAGTCGGCGACGCCGCGCAACTGCGCCTTGGATCGCGCAACCACGGCGAGACGCGGCAGATCGGAAACGTAGTCAATTTCTTGCGGCGTGCGGAATTCCCTGCGATGAAGCGACACGAAGTGAACCGTGACCGTTGCGGCAAACAATCCGCCGAGGAGCGAACCGAGCAGAATGATCGCCTTGCGCGGCCACGACGGCTTCTCCGGCGCAACGGCCCAGTCCATGACGTTCACGCCAGAGGCGGTGCTCGCTGCCGCTACTTCGAGCTGCTGGATGTTGGCCAGCACGCCGGTGTAGATCTGCTTGTTGATGGAGACATCGCTGGACAATCTCACGAATTCGCGCTGGGTAGCCGGCAGATTCTTCGTGAGCTCGCCGGTGCGCGAAATCTCGCGGCCCACCTGCTCCAATTGCTGAACCAGCCCTCTATATGTCGGGCTTTCCGGACCGAAGAGCTGGCGCTTGTCTTCGAAGTCGAGTCGCAACTGGGCCTGCCTTTCAACCAACGCATTCATGCGCGAAATGAGCGATACGCCTTGTTGATCCATGTCGATCGCCTGATTCTGCGTCCGAAAATCATTCAGGCGGTCTTCCGCGGTCTGCAATTCGGTCTTCAGTTTCGGCAGCCGTTCGCTCAGGGTTTGGAGCTTCATGTGCGCCTGGGCGGCGCGATCGTCGACGTTGCGCTTCACGAAAGCATTCACAATCGCGTTGACCATCCGTTCCGCGCCGATCGCCGAAGTCGCCTGGTAGCTCAATCTCATCATCGACGAATCGCGCAACGACGAATTCTGGGCAGTCACGGAAGTTTTCAACCGACTGCTGACGTCTTCATAAGCCGCTTGCGGCGACAGTCTGGACAGCGAGAACTCGATACCCGGCCGCGCGCGCAGGACGTCGATCCGCAGTTTCCCAGACCCGGCTTCATCATCGTTCGTGACCTGGAATGTCGCGGTTTCCCCGACACGGCCCTGGACAAGTTGATGGTCGTCCTTGTCATACAAGGTCCAGATGCCGTCTTCACCCGTCACCACGCGAAACTTCTCGCCCAGCGCGGCGTCAGGCACCTGGAAGATCCCGGGCTTCAGTTGCTCGCCGCCCCAGGCAAATCCGCTCAGCCCCAGAAACGGCTTCCTCAACCGGTTGCTGGCGGCATGGCGCGATGCGAAATAGCGGCCGATCAACGGAAAGTAACTTTCCGTGCGCACAACCGTATCGCTCCCCGTTGCCGCGATTGCTTCGCCGACAATCGTGCGCGAGCTCAGAACATCGGTTTCATCGTCCGCGGACTGGTCCGACGACATCGTTCCGGATACGTCGGATAGCGCGCTGATCGACGCGCCTGGCTTGATCTGTACACGCAGCAGCGCGTCAGCCCGGTATTGCGGCGTCGCGGCCAGAATGTACAGGCCGCCCACCAGACAGCACACGCCGACAATCGTTGCAAATAGCAACTTGTGTCGAGCGATGCTTCGCCAAAGGCCGGAAAGTCCGTCGTTTTTGGCGGGAATTATGCCCATTGGCGATTGCCCGATGTATGAACTCATTTTATTTTCCGCGATAAAAGACGAGGGAGACCTCGTTAGAACACACAAGCTTCCACTTTCCAGACTGCTCAAGCGGAACTGTCCGGGAACTTCCACTCACGCCGTACGTGTTGCGCTACGACGGCACGCTGACAAAAACCGGCCCAAGCGTTTCAGGTATTGCAAGCCCATCCGTCGTCGTTAAAACCTTGCCATACATGTCGGTCACGACTGCATGACGCGGCAAGTGCGACGCGTCCAGCTTCAATGCATCGCCGTTGTCATAGGACCAGAGCACATATTTCACGGTGCCCGCTCGGGTCCCTAGTTTGAGGACGATATATTTCTCGTGTTCGTTGATGAAGTACTTCGCACTGGTTGCATCGGCCGTAAATGAGAACAGATACTTCGATGCGTTATAGGCCGGCAGCCTGTTGTTGTTCTCATCCAGCAGACCAAAGTTGTGCTCCTGATTCGTTGGGCTCGTACCGTCGTTGCGCATGTCGTAATAAGCCGTGAGCCCCACTTCGGCGATCCAGTCGACCAGAAAGCGCCGCACCGCATATCTCGCCTGGAGTGCGCGCGCCTTCGGCGAATGCCCGTTCTCGATCCCGGAGACATACCTGTAGCCGTAGCTCGGGTATGACCATTCCGTTGCCCAGATGGCCGGCGCATTCCTATACGTCGCCAGGTCCGCACGCAATGCACGGTAGTCGGCGAAGACCGACTCCGGATCCTGCTGCCGGTAGGGATGCACACTGATCGCGTCGGCGCCGCGCAGCGCCGGACTGGAAATGTCACCGACAGCCCGAATGAATGTACGGTTGACCTGCTGCACGCCTCCCGACGCAATCTTCACGTCCGGATTGGCTGCGCGGGCTGCCTTCACTGCGGTCGTCAGCAGGTTCCGGTATCTCGGGGGAGACGGCTCAGCCAGCCAGTACATTTTGTGATCCTCTTCGTTCCAGACCTCGAACCTTACGTTGGCACCGCGATAGCGTTGCGCTGACTGATAAACATACGTGTAGAACGCGCCAAGCTGACTCGTTGTCGTCGGCGGCTGATCCGGGCTGAACTCATAGTGTTTGTAGCCAAGGATAAACAGCACACCCAGACCTCTTGCCGCGCCATCGGATACCAGCTTGTCGTATGCGCCGAAATGCCAGCCGTCGGGCGCTTGAACGTCTTCCCAGAAGAGATCCGTACGAACAAAAGAGAAGCCCACATCTTTTACAGCATCCAGCAAGCGCGTATCGTTGACCTCGTGAATCGCCACACCCGTCTCGGCCCGAGACGCCGCGAACGACGGCAGCTGGACGTAGGGCTCTTCGTCCTTAGTTGCCACTCCGCTCAGGATCACCACCGACCCCGCCGGCATGGCAAAGGCTCGAATAGCCAATGAACCCGCAAGCGCAAGCGCCAATCCCGCGAAGCCCACAAGGAGAATCACGATCCGGCTCGATCGCCTGTCTCTCTGAACTTTCATCTAACCCCCTGACCGGCATCGTCGGCTAACTGCACCCCGTCAATGTCAGTTCATTTTTTTTTCGTGTCCGGATCATCAAAACGTCGATCTTCGATGCCTGACG
Organism: Paraburkholderia sp. TE9906; assembly: GCF_056279605.1. Lineage (NCBI taxonomy): Bacteria > Pseudomonadati > Pseudomonadota > Betaproteobacteria > Burkholderiales > Burkholderiaceae > Paraburkholderia > Paraburkholderia sp. TE9906. The sequence goes on along the minus strand of NZ_JBWCCT010000002.1, from coordinate 388,017 downwards.
GACAGCACAAAACCGGGACGCATATGGAAGCGCTGTACGCCCACACCCAGCCAAAGAGTCTTCGCGGCGAGGCCGAAGAACAGCAGGCAACCAAGCGATTCAAAGATATCCGTGGTGATGCCGCTGATGAGTAGAAACATCATCATCGTCCATGCAACTCTATCTCTGGACGCACTGGAGAACAGTATTCTAGATAACAGAGTGACGAAGATAGCCAGGCCAATTACGCCAAAGTTCGCGATCGTGTACAGCGCGATATTGTCTGCATAACCGATGTTGAAACCGAAGTTGTTGCGGTAGTAATCGGTCGCCGCGCCAAACCCGCCGGGACCAATCCCCAACCAGATCAGGTTCTCGCGAAGCATGCCCTGCAAGAGGAACGGCCATGTACGCTCGAATCGATCCTGGAACGAGCTGAGCGCGCCACCGTCAAACATCGAGTCATTGATCGCCGCCGAGATCGCGAACGCAGCGAGCGGTACGAGGAGCGCCGCCGCCCCAGCCCAGATAACGCTTTTGCGGATCGTATCCAGCTTGCAGAAACGATCTACTCCGAGGACGATCACAAGCGCAACCAGCGACGTCTTGTTGGTCGTTGCCCAGATTGAGAGTCCCGCTACCGCGAGCATCATCGACACGAGACTGAGCGAGCGGAATCTGGGCAGCAGCCAGGTGGCCAGCAGGCCGATCATGAGCCCCGTTGCGGCGCTGTCGCGCCCAAAACCCGGCAAACGCGGCGCCTCGCCGACGTAGTTGGAATTCGCGACGTGCACCGCCGTGCCGTCCACCATCGTGTTCGCCCCGATCCAGGGCAACGGCTTGAAATAGCCGAAATAGTTCACCAGCACGCCGGCCATACACACGATGGCGATGATGACGACCGTAATCCGCGCGCCCGGCTTCTCGAGAATCGCCAGCGCTTCCGGCGGCGCCAGCATGGTGAACAACATCGGCAGCATCATCCACGCCCAGAAAATCGCCGCGTTGAGACTGACGCCGTTGAAAAGCGACACGCATACTTGCATCGCGAAGAACATCGATACGAGCAGGTGACTGACCTTGGGACGTCTCAGTACGATGAGCAACATGCATACGGCCATCATCACCTTGGGCAGATAGATGGCTTGCGGCGCGCCCGCCAGCGACGTGTAGTAGCGAATCGCCCCCGACATGACATCGCTCATCACACCGAGGAAGAAAGTCAATATCCAGAGCGGGCCCATCATGAGTTCCCCGCACCAATCGGCGCTGCATGTTCGTTGCGCTCGCAGGCAACCGGTTCGCCAAGCGCTGTGTTTTCCAGTGAAGCATCCTGCGCAGCGAGGCCCAGGAAATTTCGCATCACATTGAGCGTAATCCGCGCGACGATGGCGTGGCTGCTGGCGTTCTCATCCATCAGGACGCGCGGCCAATCGGTGGTGCCGCAATTGAACACCTGCCCCGAATTCGCCCCATCACCCAGATCGGGTTTGAACACGCCCATGGCGGCGGCGCCGCCTACGTCCCAGCCCACGAGCTTCGTCGAATCAGCCAGCATCACGAATCCGTTTGGTGTGGGCGGCACGCCGTCGGCCTCGTAGCCGACCAGACGATCTTCCGCGCCGAACGTCTGCGCGTCCTTGACGTGCGTCCCGGCAAATACCCAATGGTCCGCGAGCCGCACCGTATAGCCGATTGGCTCGCGTTCGGGTTTGACCCATTTGCGTCTGAGGCGGCTCCAGACACCGTATTTCGCGCCGCCATAGCCATAGCTCAAGCCAAGGAGATTGCTCTCGCTGTAATCCGGCCAGGACTCGGCAAGCCGGTTCATGACCTTGATATTGTTCACATCCGCATCCGCCCCGAAATCGACCGGCCGGTAGCAGGTATTGCCGCTGAACACGGCCAGATTCCCGCCGCCGGCAATGAAACGCGCGACATGGTCGCGCATTGGCTGACTCCAGTATTCATGGTGTCCGACGCTCAGCATGCAGCGATATCGAGTCAGATCCAGGTCGGTGGCGCGATGCAGGTCCACGTCGGTATAGAAATCACAGGCGAAATCGTGCGCGCGCAGCCAGCGGATGAACTTCGCGTCCCAATGCGTGAAATGCTGGCGCGGCGAGCGCCGGTCATAGGCATCGTCAGGATAGCCAAGTTGAGCGCCGAGCCCGCCACCCGGCCGGAGAAGCGTGACTTTCGTCTGCGGATGCGTGCGGTGAACCGGATCACCGTAAAAGCAGCCGCCGCCCATCGAGTTGTAAGCGTGGTACGTGGCGATCGGCACCACGTACGCGATCGGCGCGGCCGGTGAACGTGGCCGCACGATAATGAGCGCCATGCTGTCGCTGTCTGGCGGCGTTGCGAAGATGGGCTGACGCGCAACACAGCGACGACCCAGATCCGTAAGCGGTTCGCCGCTCGGGCCGACTTCGTATGCAATCGCTGCATAGGCTCCGCTTTCCAGCCTCTCGATATCCGGCTTCACCGTGATCGTCGGCCAGTTCCAGTCCGTGTCGAATCGAACCGGCATGCGCTCGCGCGTCGATTCGAATACGTACTTGCCGTTGATCAGCTTTGCCGTTACGTCCCGCGTACCCGTCGCGACCACCCCGCCCACGCAGATCATCGACTCCGCGTCCTGTTGCTGATAGATCGCTATCGAGAATCTGCTGCGCGGCTGCACCGCGAGGTCGAAGGACTCGCCTGCGGTGAAAGATGTTTGTAGTGGATAGAGTTGCATGCCTCGCGCGCCCCGAAAAGTCACTTATGATTGCCGGCCCAGCGATGGCCGTTTGCACCAGGCGCGTCGATGCGGCGTGGTGCGACCACGGGTGTCCGCAGTTCCATGCCGAGCGCTCGCTTGATCAGTCGCTTCACCTTGAACACGCGACGATTGACCAATATCTGTGTGCGAAAACGCAGCGCGGGCAACGGCTCTTTATGCTGTACGGCGAAGTCCCGATACTCTTCAGCCGTCGCCTCGACGAGTTTCATCGCTGCAGGAAAGACGGACGAGTCGACCCGGGACGTCAGAAAACACTGGATGGCGAAAAATTTATGAAACAGCAGAAGCCAATAGGCGGCATCCTGTCCAGTTCCGCTCTTATCGAGGGCCTCGGCCGAGAACTGAGCGACACTTTCGACTGACTTGAGTGTCGTGACCTGCGTAATACTCCCTGGACGTCGACGATAGTAGTAAAGCCGATCAGGAATGCCGTACAACGTGCGAGCGCGCTTATAGACAATCGGCATTGCAGAGCATTCTTCGTAGACGCGGCCGGCTGGAAAATCTACGCCATCCCACAGGTCGCGGCGAAAAATTCGCGGGCAGCAATGCATCTGGCAAATGCGTGCGAATTCCAGCAGCCTCGCGGTATTGTTCGTACGCAGGCCGACCGTTGCGTCGTTCACGATCAGGAGCTCGTCGACGATGCGACCGCTCGGATCCGCCATACCCACGTTGAATTCAATGATGTCCGCCGTGTCGGCATCGAGCAACGGCATGATCATGTCCGAGAAGTTCGCCGCCCATTCATCATCGGAATCGAGAAAGGCGATGTAACGGGATTTCGCGTACTTCATCGCGGCATTGCGAGCTGCGCAAACGCCCTGATTTTCCTGATGAATCACGGTAATGCGGTGCTCAGGCGCGCTTTCCTTGATTTTGAGGATCTGAGCCAGCGTGCCGTCTGTCGATCCGTCGTCGATCACGATGATCTCGAACTCGTCGGAGCGTGGTTGAGCGAGCGCTGATTTGATTGCGAGGCCGATATAATGCTCGACGTTAAACGCCGGAATTATCACGGATAAAATTGTCTCGCCACTACCTTCATCCACTGGTTTCATAGGACGGGTTACCCTTCAATATCGATTATTCGAAATCGCCCCGCCCTTTACGAAGGCAATGAGGCGGATATCACCCCGGCGCGTCCTGCCACAAGCTCCAGCAGCCATCACGAACCGTGTCTCTGGAATGACCCCAGCGGACCGCGCGAATCGCTCGCGTGACGCTTTGTTCGCTTTGTGAGCCGCACCGACCTTCAAATCGATTTCGAGTCGTTTGACGGCGACCATGTGATTTTTTTCGGCACGCCCCTCGTTGTACGCCCCCATATTCCGCTGCGGCGAACGATATCGTCCGTTCGGAAGCCCACAGTGGAGGCACACATGCTCGACCGTGAGCGCGCCCTGACGTCCCGGCAAACCCCAGACAATTGCCCCCATTCCGGCGCCATGCCCAGCCCCATGAGGGCGGCACGCAAAATAGCGTCCCGTCTTCTGCGCCGGCTGATCTGTCTGGCGAAACGAGAAATGCGGCCGATTGCTTGTGAGCTGTTTGCACCAACATGTGACCGTGGTGCGAAAACCGGTCGGGCAGCGCTGGCCGATCTGGCTGACCGGCAGATAAGCGCGCTCGTCCAGTCATGTCGCGCTCACCGTGACTGGACCATGCGCCGTGCCGCGTTGGTGGGGGCTCTGCGGCGAGTTCTGTGCGCTGGGCTTTGAGGCGACGCTTACGTAGCCAGCTCGCGCTGGCCGCTGCGAACTCCCGCCACACCGCGCGGAGCCCGATTCGCCCAGTAAATGAGGCCGAGCAACGCAAGCGCGCCCCATAGCGTGCAGGAGCCGCCCAGTCCGTGCCCGGTGAAGATGTACGACATCAATAGCACCACCAGTCCCAAAGTTCTGGCGGGTGACGCACTGCGGCTGAGCAACACGAACATCATCGCAATGTAGATGACCGGCAAGATTCCGTAGTGATGATCCCAGGCGATCGGCGAGGCCATCGTAAACGACAGCGCCGCACCGAGGAAGTCGAGCAGGCCGGAGGACTCCTTACCGCGCAGCGGAACGAGCAGCGCTGCGCCGACGATCAAGACCGAGGTGACGAGCGTGCCGGTGTAGACGACCGGATTGAACGATGGAAATTCGTGGATCTTCCATACGGCCGGAGTCGCGTCGGTGCCAAGCAGTCTGTTCAGCAGGCCATTGACCGACTGGTTTTCAATGAACGCTTCACCGGTGCGCGACAGCGCACGCAGCACCGCCAGGTAGTCGAGATGGTTCTGTATGCCGAAGACCGCAAGCGATGCGACAGCCCCCACCGCCGCGACCGCGCCCCAGCCCGCAAGGAAGCGCCACTCACGCCTGAGCAAGCCCCACACCATGAACATGACGAACTGCGGCTTGAGCAGACATATCAAACCAATCAGAACGCCCGCCAGTTCCTTGCGGCCCAGAAGCCACGCCAGGGCGGACAGTGCGAACAACGCGTTGATCCAGACCTGTAACTGACCCAAATCGAACGCCTTGAGCAACGGGCAAAATAGCAGCGCGCCGACTGCACTGACGACTGCAAACTGCCAGCGCCGTGGCGCATGTCCCGGCGAGCGCCGCGCCAGCGTGAATGCCAGCGCGCCCGCGGCCAGAACGTTGGCCAGGACCATCCAGAAGTTGATCCAGTTCAGGAGCGCGTTGGACGGAGCGATCCCCCATTGTGACAGCGTATGAAGGGGCAACAGGCTGCTCGGCGGGTATTGGAACTTGACCCGCTCCACGAAGAATATGTGCTCGTAGAGACGGCCGTCGGCATGCTGCTGAAACCAGCCGAGCGCGGCGCGCATGGGACCCCAGGAGTCGTCGACGTCTCCCGGGGTCCTTAAGGAGCGCACCCAGGTCAATGCGTAATTCAGGCCTGACGGGTGCTTGCCGATGATCCCCAGGTGCGCGAGGAGCCGATTCGCGATGTCCTCGACCATCGATGTGACGAATACAACCAGGCACAGCCCAAAGAGATGCCGTCGCGATCGGCTCGCTATAGAACCGCCCGCTGTCTCAGGGTCGGTTACGTTCAGGGCAGCGTGGGAAGACATGGCTCGACCCTCTCGAATGATTCAAGATGTTTTTTGGAGAAAAATTGACGGCAGGTCGAGCATGACGAAAGATGCGTCAGGATGAAATGGCAGATTTCATCGAAGTGTGTGTTATCTCACCTATCACACGTCAGCCGAGCCGGAACGCAACGCGCGATCAGCCGGAGCAGGTTCCGTCAGCGCGGGGCGACCTCGTGTGCGGCAACCGGCTCACGGGAGGCAGCCACGCGCGGCTGTGCCGCCGGCAGCGGTGCAGTCTGCCGCTGAGCGCGCGCGGCCGCCTGCTGCAGCGCGGCCGAAATGGTCGTGCAGGTCACAAACGCGAGCGTCATCGTCAGCAGGCTCAGATTGCGCAATTCGTCCCGATAGCAGAAGGCGATAAATAGCGGCACGGTGATCACCAGCGCAATCCACGCGTGCGTACGCACGACCGCCGGCAAGCCGCGCCAGCTGGCCCTCAGCAATAGCGCGACCAGCAGCAGATGAACGACGTTGAACCCCTTCGTGGTCAGAATTCCGTAATTCATCTCCATCCGGAAGTAATTGCGCGGATTAGCCAGATACTGAATGTGCGACATGAGCTGGTACTCCATCGCGCCACCAGCGTTGCCCGCATACCGGGACTTGATCAACAGGTTGACCACCGCCGCGAGTGCAAGGAGGCCTCCCGTCAGCATGATTGTCTGCTTGCGCGGGTGACGCAGCGCGATGAACGGGACGAGCGTCAGCACGAACAGCAGGTACGACTCCTTGTTCAGCGTGGCGATCGCGGTGACGACGGCGAGCGGAATGATCCTGCGCTTGACTGCAAGCCAGATTCCGAGCGCCATGAACATCAGCTCGGGCATGTCGTAGTAGTAGCCGCCTTCAGTCAGGATCAACGGAAAGACTGCGGCAATCGCAAGCGGTGTGAGCGTCGCGGCGACCCTGTCGCCAATGACCTCGATGCAGGCGGCGCGAATCGCGAACATCGCCGCGAACATCGACAAAAAACACATTGCATAGACGAGGAAATAGCGCAGTGCGTACTGCGGATTGGCCGCGTCGGTGGCGCCCGGAAAATAGCGCTGGATCGGGTTCGAGACCGGCGGCTCCTCGGCCAGCTTATTCAGGAACGTCGTTTTGGCGTGTTGCGGAATGACGCTGTCGATTGCGTTGGCGGTCATCGGCAGCAATTGCCGATAAACGAACGGTCGTGTGGACGTGCCCTCCAGCATCTGCGGAAGCGAGTACTTCTCGGTCTCGGAGAAATGCCACTTGATGAAGAAACCACTGAACGATGCTGCCGCGGCGAGGTAATAGATGAAGACAAGGAGGATCCATGCGGTGGGACGGGGCAACGCGACTCGATTCGACATTGGAACTCCTGATCACATGGCTGGATTTATCAGCCGAATCCAGCACTGATCCCGCCATCGTAATGGCGCGGCACCTCACGTCTGTGCGATAGCGCACTCCAGGGCGATTTGCTGTCTGCGGCGGCGCTGCTCCGCCATGTGCGATGCCGAACAGATGCCTCAACTACCGCGCCTTAGGATCGGCACTGTGGCCTGCGTACGGCCGCATGCCCATGTTTTGCGCCGATCAATCGCTTTCTTTGCCAATAGGTGTCGCCATGTCGTCTCACGCTCTTCCATTGTGCGTCGATCTTGATGGCACGCTTGCGCGAACCGATCTGTTGGCCGAATCGCTCCTGGTATTGCTCAAGAAGAACCCGCTGTACATCTTCATGTGCGTGGTTTGGCTGCTGCGCGGCAAAGGTTACCTGAAGGACCAGATCGCGAAACGTGTGACGATCGATGTCGGGATCCTTCCGTACAACGACCGTCTGGTCGCCTACCTTCGGACCGAGCAGCAGAGCGGGCGCGAGCTGTACCTGTGCACCGCGTCCAACGAACAGTTCGCAGAGCAGATCGCTGCTCACTTTGGCATTTTCAGCGGCGTCATGGCCAGCAATGGCGAGTTGAACCTGCGCGGCAACAATAAGGCCAGCGCACTTGCGGGCCGCTTCGGCGAACAAGGCTTCGACTACTGCGGTAACGACATGACCGACGTGCCGGTCTGGAAGCGCGCGCATGCCGCGATCGTGGTCGGCAACCAGAAGATTGCAGCAGCGGCCCGCAAGGTCAACCAGCAGATCATTCTGTTCGATGAGGTGCGGCCGCCGCTGCGCGTCGTGCTGCAGGCGACGCGCGTCTACCAGTGGTGCAAGAACACGCTGGTGTTTCTGCCGCTGCTTGCGGCGCACCAGTTCACCAATGCGACCGCAGTTCTCAACGCGACCATCGCGTTCTTCGCGTTCAGCCTGTGCGCGTCGTCCGTGTATCTGGTCAACGACATGCTCGACCTCGACGCGGACCGTCGCCATATTCGCAAGCGCAACCGGCCGTTTGCCTCCGGCAAGCTGCCGCTGTCGTTCGGCGTCGCGCTGACCGCCGTATTGCTGACGCTCACCGCGATACTCACGACGTTTCTGCCCGCGAAGTTCGTGCTGGTGCTAGGCCTGTATTTCGCGCTGACGCTGGCCTATTCGTTCATACTGAAGCGGCTGATGCTCGTCGATGTGTTCTCGCTCGCGACGCTCTACACCGCGCGAATCGTCGCCGGCGGCGCGGCGGGGCAGATTCCGCTGTCGTACTGGCTGATCCTGTTCTCGGTGTCGATCTTCCTGAGCCTTGCGATGGTCAAGCGCTACGCCGAACTGAACGTGATCCTGAAGGAAGGCAAGTCCGCCGCGGCCGGACGTGGCTACATCACACAAGATCTGGCGATCCTGCAGTCATTCGGCATCGCGGCCGGCTACACGGCGGCACTGGTGCTGGCGCTGTACCTGAATTCGCCCGAAGTACAACTGATGTACCGCCACCAGGAAGGCCTCTGGGCATTGTTCGGGCTGATGCTGTTCTGGGTCAGCCGGGTATGGATCACCGCATTCCGCGGAAAAATGCATGACGATCCGATCGTGTTCGCGTTGAAGGACAAAGTGAGTCTGTGCGTGCTGACGGCGTGCGTTGCCAGTATTGTTCTGGCAGCATAGCGATCCGAGCCGGTCTGGCGCAACGCAATGACCGGCTCGACGCCCACCGGCGCACCGCGCCCACTCGATAACAACGAATAGCGACGAATGGCGATCTTTCTTCTTTTTGCAGCCGGCACGCTCAGTGCGGTTGCCAGTGTCCTGCTGCGCATTGCGGCAACCATGAACACAGTACAGACTTCCGGCGGCCTGCTGTCTCTGGGCACGCTGACCAGCGGGCCGATGCTGATGCGCGCGGGCGCGATCGGCGCCTATGGCGCAGGTTTCGTGCTGTACGCGGTCGCATTGCGTCGTGTAGAGCTGAGCGTCGCGTACCCGCTGATGGTCGGCATCACGATCATCGAATTGTTCGGCTATGGCCTGTTCGCCGGCGAAGCGGTGACAGTCAAGGCTGCGGCCGGCGCGGCGCTACTTGCGGCCGGCATCTATATGATCTATTCGTGACGCGGCGTTGGGCATGTATCTCCACATGCCGTGCGTGAAGCCGGGTGGCGCGCCCTCTTGCACGAGAAGACCGCGAGCGACGCCTGCACGACCTGCTTGAAGGGCTTGAATGTGTTGCGCTGGCTGGCCCCGCAGTGGTGCCCCAAAGGCGCATGTTGCCCAATCGCGCGAAGCGTCGCGAGGGCTCGAAGTGCATCTGGCCGTGGATACCTTGGAGCAGTTGCCCGCCTTGGAGGTGACAGGTGACACCGGCCAATGCGCAGGATCGCGCGCAGGTCGAGCAACTGGCTCGCGCAATGGGCGGGTGTTGAGCGGGCGCGGCGTGAAGCTGGCGTTTGCCGAGCGGATCCATACCGGCGAGGCAGCCCAGCAAGTCGCCGGGCATACCTCATCCAGGTTCATAAGCGGTACTAGGAATCGATCGCGGCCCGATTGCCCGACAACGCCGCATCGAGTGCCGCGGCAACTACATCCGCGTTCGGTCTGAAGACCATATCGCTGTGGCCTCCCGCTACGTCGATGACCTTCAATCCGCGGCACGCAACCCGCTGCCACAACGGCAATGGATTCCCGCGGCCCTCTATTCGGGTCGACGCGCGAACATACAGGATCGGGCCGGCGCGATATCGCTTCGGCCGGTACGTAGCCATCGCAACCTGCATGGCCTGGCGTACGCGCAGCAGCACAGGAGGCAACCCGACAGCATCGGGTTCGAGCCTGCGCGCCGTGCGCCCCAGGCGCAGCCGCGCCCGGTCAACCGCCGCCGCCAGCTTGGCGGACACGTATCGGGTACGTTGCGCCGACAACATGTCGCGGAACGTCCGCCATTGCTCGACGACGTAGCGGCCTTCGTAACGCATCCAGGCATCCCACGGCAGATACCGCTCATTGACATAGGTGTCGACGAGGCACAGCATCTCGACGCGCTCGCGGGCGCGATGCAGTTGCTGGGCGATCTCAAGAGCGATCAGGCCGCCAAAAGAGTAGCCAGCCAGCGCATACGGCCCGTGCGGCTGCAACTGGCGTATCTGCGCCACGTAGTCGCGCGCCATGTCGATGACATGCTGTTGCGGCGCTTTCTCGCCCTCCAGGCCATGTGCGTTGAGTCCGTACACCGGCCTTCCGCTTCGCAGCGCGCCAATCAACGCCCGGCATTCCATTACCGAGCCGGTGACACTGTGGGCAAGAAAAAGCGGCGTCCCGTTGCCCGCGCGCATCAGCACCAATGCGCTCGACGGCGCGCTCACAGGGCCGGCCTCGAGGATATCGGCGATCTGCGCGATGGTCGGTGCGGTCATCAGGTTCGTCAGCGAGATCGTCTGCCCGGTCGCTTCGTGTATATGGCTCGCCATCTCCGCGGCGAGAAGCGAATCGCCGCCCAGGTCGAAGAAGTTGTCGTCGCTGCTTATCGGTCCGAAACCGAACATGCGTTCCCACAATGCCCGCAGGTACGACTCCATCTGCTCGCGCGTATTGCCGGGCAACGGCAGCGAGCCTTTTTCAAGGTTCTGCGACGCTTGCCAGCGGATGGCGTCAAGACACTCGGGATTGCGCAACGCCCCGGCGTTTCTGGCCGGCACTCCGTTGATGGCGTCGCGCGCCGCGGCTTCCGACGGCTTGCCGCTATGGGTGGTCGGCAGTGCTTCGACCGCGAGGACCAATCCCGGCACATGCGCAGGCGACGCACGGCGAACGAGATCGGCGCGCACACGCGACAGCAATGCGGCGGAAAGCTCGACACCGGCTTGCAATACCAGCAGCAGAACGATGCCTCGTTCGCGCGAACCTGCGGTCAAGGTCGAATTCGCCCCATGGCGGCCTGCATGGGACAACGAACCGGCCGCATTCCGATCGACGACCATCGCGTCACGAATACCGGGAATATCGTTCAAAATGCGGTAGATTTCCGCGGGGCCGACGTTCACACCGCCGACGTTCAGCACGCCATCAGAGCGGCCGTGCATGCGCGCCGATCCTCGCGGCGAAAATTCGATGAGGTCGCCGTGCGTCCAGGCGCCGGGGTTAGCCGCAAAATACGACGCATGAAAACGTGTACCGTCCGTATCGCCAAAAAACCCAACCGGTCGTGAAGGAAATGGATTCGTGCAGACGAGATGGCCAATGCCCACCGCCGGTCGGCCGTCACTCCACGCCTGAACATCGAGCCCCAGACTCTTGCATTGCGCTTCGCCCGCATAGACCGGCAAGTTTGGATTGCCAAGTACGAAGCAGCCGATGATATCGGTGCCGCCCGAAATCGACTGCAGCGGCAACGGTCCGACGTGCTCCCTTACCCAGTCATACTGCGAGTCGAACAGGACCGCGCCTGTCGACAGCATCGCGCGCAGCGCTGAAAGGTCGAATTGCCGTGCAGGCTCGAGATTCGCCTGCTCACACATCTTCAGATAGGCGGGGCTCGTGCCAAACACGTTCACCCGTTCATCGGCCGCAATACGCCACAAAGTATCGACCGTCGCAAGCGGGCCGTCGTACGTGACGATCTCGACTCCCGATGCAAGCGCCGAGAGCTGCCAGTTCCACATCATCCACGCGCAGCTGGTCTGAAAGTAGAGCTTGTCGCCGGGGCGCAAGTCGGTATGCAGCCGATGCTCCTTCAGGTGTTCGAGGAGCGTGCCGCCGGCACCATGCACGATACATTTCGGCTTGCCGGTCGTACCCGACGAAAACATGATGAACAGCGGATGATTGAACGGAAAGCGCCGCCAGACGAAGTCTGCCGGATCGGATTGTGCAATCAGGGCGCGAAGCGCGTGAACCGGCAGCGTGACGCTGTCGGGCAACGGTCCGTCATCGAGGCTGACAATGCCTTCGAGCGACGGCATCGCCGACGCGAGACCAGCAATGTTCTCCGCGAGCGGCGTGCCCCTGTCGAACGCACGCGTGGCCGTGTGTGCGAACAGCAGCCGTGGCGCAAGCGGGACGAAGCGATCGAGCAGCGCATCGGCCCCCATCTCCGGTGACGCGCTCGCCACCGTCGCGCCGAGCGCGGCGACGGCCAGCGTACAGATGACGGCCTGCGCGTCGTTGCGCATGACCATGGCCACACGATCACCGCTGCGCAACCCGAGACGTTCGAGCGTGCAAGCGAGACTAGCCACTCGCTCGCGCAGTTCGCCGCGCGTCAGGCGCACGCGCGGCGCGTCTACATGACACTCGGACAATGCAGGAGCATCGGCGCCGGCAATGGCCGAACCGAGCAGGCTATCTGCATAGCTGAGTTCGAGGCGCGGAAAAAATCTCGCGCGCTCGATGTCTTCGCCGACGCAAACCGGCTCGACTTCGCCCGCAGTTTCGATATCGGTACACCACTTGAGAAAGCAACGCCAGAAGCTCCGGTATTCCCGTACCGAAAATTCGTGCAGTCGCGTGTAATCGGACAGAGGCAAACCCGTGCGCACCTGGAGCGCTGCAGCAAACGCGCTCATTTGCGATGCGGCAATCCGTTGTGATGCCGGTACATACACGGGCGTGCGGGTGCTGTTAGCGACCCGGGCAATGGGGTCGCAGCAATTGGAGGACGTCATGTTTTAGAGCTCTCAGGAGGGAATAGATACTCCGCCGACAAAGCGGACGCATATGTACCCTGCTTTAATGATTCGCGAGGCACTTTGCCGATCCGGTCCGGCATGCTCTGCGGCGCTTTAGAAAGAATTGGAAAGAATGTACGCGCGCGCCCGGCGCTGGAATGTGCTTTAACGAACCAATGTCTGCGATCGTTTATCGACTAATAGGTGGCGCCGACTCCATAGCAAAAGCTCCTCAGCCATTGCACCTTTCAGGCGGCCGACGATGTTCGGCGAAAGCCCTTTGTCCTGTTCTTCCAGCAAACGTTCTGAGTGCGTCGGAGGTCGATTCGCTGCTTCGTTACCCTCGACTAGAACTCCGTGTTCTATACGGTTCATCAATTTGTGTTGGCCAACGTACATAGCAAAATTCGGCCAACGAATATTTTCATTACGAGGCGACCTATTCGATATAACAAGATTCAATACCAGCGAGATTCCGTCCTATGCAATCCATGTCAGACGCACGAGGTCATACACCCGCGAAGCGGATTCGAATAGAAGAAGGCGTCGCGCTGAAGTCTTTTAACAATGTGATTCCTATCGATGCAATTGCGGAAATCAACGAAGTCATTGATCGCTCCTTTGGCAGCTTGGCACAACGTGCTCAACTAAGCGTGAGGGCGGCCGAGCTGATTCGCCGTAGCGAAGCATTCCGGCAACTCGAAGAGACAATTTGTGCGAATACGCGCGCGATGGCGGCTAAGGCGGGACAGACGGAATTCCCGCTGCAACCTTTTCACGTGATTCGCTGCTCGAGCGCGGCGACGCTGGCGGAAAGTCATTGCCGCCATTACGACTCGCATCTCCTGACGTTGCTGATCCCACTACGACTGGCGCCGGAGGGTGACTCCAACGGCGATCTGTTGATGTACCGCCGCCCTCGTCTTTCGGTCTCCACGCCGGGCAATGTGATATGCAAGATTCGCCACGGCATCCAGCGAGGCCTGCCGCTCAGCTGGCGGAAATGGCTGACGTGGCACGATCTGCGCCGAGGAAATTGCGATCGCGTGCCGGTGCACGTCGGCAGCGTCTACGCATTCAATGGCTTTGCGCTCCAGCATGCGAACCTCGATGTCGAGGCCGGACAGCGCCGCACACTGCTGATCCATTACTACGACCCTGGTCATTCGCTGGGTCTCAGTGAGATGCTGCGTCGCGCACGGCACTAGGAAGGACGGCCAGCGACAGAAAGCACTCTGGAACTGTCGGTGAGGCGCTTCCAGCAGCGGCCGATTCGGAAGCGTTTAAAGAGAAATCCCGTGACTTCCGTTTCAGGTGACTGCCGGATCTTTTATTGAGGAAAACTGACCGGCCAAACCGGCTTATTGAGGGCCACCTCGCCCGTCACCACCCCAGGTGTCATTCAGCGGCCCCTGCCTTCAACAAGAAAAACTGAATGCCATGCGCACCGTGATCGGTGAACTCCGCGTGCAATTTTTCAATGCCGCAGTGCCGGAATAGCGTGAGAAGTCGATTCACGTTGTACGCATTCATCTGCATCGTCGGTTCAAACACCGGTCTTCCACGAGCAAGATTGGCCATCCAGTGCGCGGGGGCGAAATGGTCGCGAGTCCAGTTGATGGTAGGGGCGAACCGGGTCGCATTGCAATCATAAGTAAAGTGCAGAACGGCAATCCCGTTTGGCGAAAGGTGGCTCAGCAGGGCTTCGGCGAGTTTCATTCCGCGTTCGACCGGAATATGCTGGAAGACGATATAGGAATTGATCAAATCGAACATTCCATGGAGATTCGTCAACCCATCATCGGATCGAACGAATTCGATATTCCCGATGCCTTCCTGAGTGACGTTTCTCGCCGCTTCTTCCAGCATGGATGGCGAAACGTCGATGCCAACCGCACTTCTTGCCCGCCTCGATAACGGCATGATCAAACGGCCCACGCCACATCCGAAATCCGTGGCCCGATCGGCCCGAAAGGCCGGATTCAGATGCCGATGAATCACATTGAACATGCCGGAAACATACAACTCCCCGCTCTGGAAGAAATGTTGTCTTGCATCGGCCGACAATCCGGTCTCCCTGAACTCAGGCAATCTTACAACGCCGTAGTACGGCGATGATTTCCCCCATTTTTCCCAATGCTTATCAGTGGACATCGCTGTTCCCTCGCAAGAGGCGCAAGGTCCCATACGATCATTGCGGCATGTTTCCTGAATATTCGCTATCGCACAGTTGCATCGGAAACGTCTTCCATCAAGGTTTTTGCCGTGCGCACCCTGGCAGCTTGCGGGTCTTCGCGGATGATGCCGGAAAAGGCACGGTGGACGGCGAGCCGTCCCGCGCGATGTTTGCGATAGAAACGCTACCGACAACCCAACCGGAGAGGCATCTACCAGCCTCACTTTCGCGCTGGCGTCCGCAGCGAATTGCCGGCCAGCCACTTTAGCCGTTCGCAATTCACTTTGATCCGCGCCTCGAATTCTGCGGGATCGCGATCGCGCAGCGCGCTCATCTGGGTATTGTCCTTGTCCGCGCGACGCCAGCCCACTTGCCAGTGCCGATCGAAGTCGCTGGTTTCAGGCAGCGTCTTTCTGAGCCGCTGCTTGTATGCGCCGACACGCTCGGGCGACACCTGACAGAACTCCTGCGCGAAGTGGACACGCTCACCCGCCGTTTCCACCTTCGCGGTCGTGGCATCTTCGCTGGCCATAGCCGATACGGGCAGAGCCGTCGAGAGCAACAGAACGCAGGCCATCGCGACCCGTCTTCCATAGTGGTACTTGATGTTCTTCATCATTGCCTCCTGACGGACGGCCACAGCACCCAGGGATTTCCCCATGTTTTTCGCCGTTTTCCGCCTTCTCGCATCCAATGTGGCTTAATTGGACAGCAGGATGGCGTTTTCGCCCGCTATCCGGATCATTGCTTCGACAATACGCGGTGTTACGCTTCAGAAAGCAGCCTTCGCGACAGTGAGCCGCCGTTCAGCGGCAGAATCAGCAGCCAACAGTCACGTCGCGAAGCGCATTAGCCAATGAAAAAGGCGAAACATCGCTGCGGGAGCCACTGCGATGGAATTTAAAACATATACCGTACTGACGCTCATGGTGGTTAGCAACGCGGCCCTCGCATGGCAGCCGCTCACCTATCCTGTCCAAAGTCAAAGCCCTTACCGCCGCAGCATCGACACCGCACTGTGCTTTGCGCAGGCCAACAGGACCAAGGTCGACATCAAGCGCGAACCACAGATTCCGCCGCGCCCTCAACCTGCCAGCAAAGCCACGTCGACCGGTGTACCGTCGCGTCCGCCCCTGCCGCCCAGCACTTTCTCGGCCGCGCCGATGAGCGCGAGCATGCCGGCCGCCGCGACCGCGCCCGGCGCAAGCGAGCCGGTGGCGACGGCAGCGACAGCCGCGGGCGCTTCGGCGCCGCACCCGGCGAGTGCGCCCGTGGCGGGCACCCCCACTACCGCTACGACGGCCGCCACGCCGGCATCGGCGACGACGACGGCGGATATGGGCGCATCCGGGGCTGAAGCTGGTTCGTCGGAGCAGGCGAACGCGGCATCGAGCGTCAAGCTGCCGCCACTACCCGCACCCGAGCCGCCCATGACCCAGTATTGGGCCGCGTATGGCGCGTGCATGCAGGCGCGAGGTTACGTCGTCGCACAGTAAGTCCCGCTTGCCAACCTCCTTGCCCCGTGCCCCGTTCTTTTGATGGCGGCATCGGCATTCGACGCCCGTGAGCGACCTGACCATGCTTAGCGACACGATCTTCGATCAGCAGGACTCCCAACGATGTAACCACTGCGGTGCGCCGCTGGCCGGCCGCTTATTGCCTTGTCCTTCGTGCCGCGCGCACCCCGCCGATACGTTGGGCGCACGCTCCGCGCGAGCGCCGGGTCTGCCCGTTGCGCTGAATCAGCGTCAGCCGGCGCTCGTTCCCAGCGTGCCGGTCCGCAGGATCTGGAGCCCGTCGTCGCGCGCAATGGTCAAGCGCTACGATGCGATCGAAGAACCCGTTGGGCCGACCAGCGTCTATCAGCGGTTGCGCCGACCGGCCGCGGCTGTGGTCTCGGTGATGGTGGCGACAGCCGCGGTGTACCTCGGCTTCATCCATGGCGATGAGACGCGCGTCGGCGCGCCGATCGAGACATCCGGCAAGGTGCTGGCGCAGAACGGCAAGCCATCCGGCGCTGTTGGCGGCAAGTCCGGCAAGGCTGGCGTGGCGCTCGCGCAGCCGCCGGGGAGTATCGGTGCGCAGCACGCCGCGTCTGCGCGGGCCATGCCGGTCGCGCCAGCGGTCGCTGCGCCGCCATTGGAGCCGCGCCGGGCAGTCGTGGCAGTGCCTGATATGAAGCCCGCCGTTGCGTCGGCGTTTGATACGAAGCGCCCCGTTGTATCAGTGCCCGATACGAAGCCCTCCGTTGCGCCTGCGCCCGATACGAAGCGCACCGTTGCATCGATGCCCGATACGAAGCCCACCATTGCGTCGGCATCCGATGCGAAGCGCACCATTGCATCAGTGCCCGACGCGAAGTCCACCGTCGTGCCTGCGTCCGATACAAGGCTGGCCGTCGCATTGGCGCCCAATGCGACGGCCAGCATTGCGTCGGCATCCGATACGAAACGCACCGTCGCATCAGTGCCCGATACGAAGCCTACCGTTGCGCCTGCGTCCGATACGAAGCGCACCGTTGCATCAGTGCCCGATACGAAGCCCACCATTGCGTCGGCATCCGATGCGAAGCGCACCGTTGCATCAGTGCCCGACGCGAAGTCCACCGTCGCGCCTGCGTCCGATACGAGGCTCGCCGTCGCATCGGCGCTCAATGCCAAGTCCACCATTGCGTCGGCATCCGATACGAAGCGCACCGTTGCATCAGTGCCCGATACGAAGCCTACCGTTGCGCCTGCGTCCGATACGAAGCGCACCGTTGCATCGATGCCCGATACGAAGCCCACCATTGCGTCGGCATCCGATGCGAAGCGCACCATTGCATCAGTGCCCAACGCGAAGTCCACCGTCGCGCCTGCGTCCGATACGAAGCGCGCCGTTGCATCGATGCCCAATACGAAGCCCACCATTGCGTCGGCATCCGATACGACGCGCACCGTCGCATCAGTACCCGACGCGAAGGCCGCCATTGCGCCTGCGGCCAATGCGAGACGCACCGTCGCCTCAGTGCCCGATACAAAGCCCATCATCGCGTCGGCATCCGATACGAAGCGAGCCATTGCGTCATTGCCCGACGCCAGGTCTACCGTTACGCCCGTGTCCAACGCGAGGGCCACCGTCGCATCAGCGTCAGATGCCCAACATAGCCCCGGCAATCAGCCGATCAGCCCGGCGGACAAATTACGCGCGGACGCGTCGCGGAATCTGAAAGCCGCGCGGGCCAGTCTGCAGGCGAACAATCTGTCGGCGACGAAGACACGCCTCGCCGCGGCCGTCGCGGCACAGCCAGGCAGCCGCGACGCGCAGCGCATGCGCTCTGCCGTGAGGACCCGCGAAGAGCAGCGCGACGCGTTCCTCAGCCTGGCGCGAGGCTGCGGATACGTGGGGCATTGGACGTGCGCGTCGCACAACGCCGGTAATGCGCTGGAAATCGATTCGAGTAGCAAGGAGGCGCGGCGTCTCCTGACGCTGGCGACGCAGCGATCCGGGCTCCAGATCCCACCGCCCGCCGAAGCGCCGCCCGAACCGCCGCCCCCGCCGCGCGACTTGATCACGCATCATTGAGGGTCATCGATCACATTGCCCTCGACAGCGGCATCACCGCCAGCGGCGGCACATTGGCGTGCGCGCCCACTTCAATGCCTCGACCGACAACAAGCTCGAATTTGCGCGGGTCTTGCAGTGGCCCGCCGTTGCCCCTCGCCAGAACTGGGGCAATCAGCGACGAATGCGGTCGGGGTAACTGACAATCGGGGAGATTCCCGCACAATGAGCCCGTACGAGACCGCCTGCTATGGACCGACGGCGTCATGACCGCGAGGGGGAGGATCAGCGATGCGCCATCAGTATGCAACGCCATGGATATGGCTTTTTCTGTTACCGCTTGCGCTGGACTATAAGCCAACCGACGCGAGCACGGGCCACTTCGCGCAATTCGGCCTCGTCCTGCCCGCGGCGGCTGCGGGCGTCGCGCTGCTGCTTATCGCCCCCCGCTTTCACGAGCGTTCCCGGCTGCGTTCGGCCATCACATTCAGCATGCTGCTGTGCGTATTCGGCAGCATCGTCGCCCAGCTGGTTCAGGACAACGACACCGGCAACTATCTGCGCACCCTGCTGCCCTTCGTGCTGTTCCTGCTCGGCTATCTCGTCGCGTGCCGGCCGTGGAGCGACTACCGGCTCGCGCAATTCGAAAGGGCGCTGTTCGTCGCCAACCTGATCAGCCTCGTGTTCACGTTCTTCTACGGCATGGCGACGGGCGGCGGTCTCGACGACGTGCGCAATCGGATCATCTCCGTGACGCTGCTCGGCTTGCAAGGCGTGCTGCTGCACGAATTCGTCGTGGCACGGCGCTTCTCGGTCTTTGACATCGCGGTGTTCGCGGCCACCATCGTCGTCGAATGGCTGAGCGAGACGCGCAGCGTGCTGGTCGGCACGGTGCTGCTGTTCCTGCTCGCGATGGCGCTGCGCGCGCCGACCATCCGCCACGCGTGGCGCGCGCTCGCCCGCAGCCTCGTGGCGGGCGCGGTGCTGGCCGGCATGGCGGCGCTCGTGGTCTGGAGTTTTCCGACCGTGACGGAGCCGTGGACCCTGGGGATCTTCGCGTCCCAGGAGAGCGTCTCCGGCACGGACCCGGCTACGATCACGCGAGCCGCCGAAATGCGCGATCAGTACGACCAGGTCACCGCCTCGGCGGACACGCTGCTGTTCGGCAAGGGCTACGGGCACTACTATCGCTACTCGCCCGTCTATCTGCCGTACCTCGCGGACCAGTTCAGCGAGCAGGACTTCTACGCGATCAACGAATGGGCCGCGGGTCACAACTTCTGGGTCTATCAGTTCTTCGCGGGCGGGCTGGTGTTCGGTATCGCCATGCCGCTGGCGATGCTGGCCGCCCTTGCGATCTGTGTCTTCTCATACCGCTACTGGCGCACAGTGCTGCCCAACGCGCCGCTGCTGCCCGTGCTCGGGCGCGCGATCATGCTGTTCGCCGCGCTGCCGGCCACTACCATCGGCGGCAATCCGCTCGGGCCGCACTTCTCGGGTCTGATCTTCGGCGTCGCGCTCGGGCTGATGATCGCCACGTACGCGCGCCTGCCACGCGCGCTGCCGGCGAGCACCATGCGCACGACCCGCGCGCCAGGGCCGCCGCAGCGAGGTCCGGTCGCGATGCCCGACTTGCCGGGCCGCATCCACCCCGGCATGGGCCGCGCCGATCTCGCATCGGCACTCGGTACATCGCGCGCGGCCGGCGGCGCGCCCAACGAAGGCCAGTTCGGCGCACTCGTGCCGCACGGCTCGCGCGCGCCACGCGCCAACCGGTCGCGCATCGGCGAATGAACTTCCCCACCCGCTTCCCAGCGTCGATCCGCGCGAAGGCGGTCCCGTCGAAGGCGTGCGTCGCAGCGGCGGAGCCATGCGCGAAGCGGAACACGAGATCGAAGTCGCGCGCTGCGACGCGCCCGGCGACGGCTGCGTCCCGGCCTTGCCGTTTCCGGTTCGCGCCTGCGACCCGACCCCCGGCCGCTACGGTTATTGTGGACGGCTCGCGGCGTAAATCGCCGCCAGCGCGAAGCGCTTCGACGCGCTCACCGTCCGTAGGCTGTGGCAATGCCACGGCTTAGCCGCATGGAAAGCGCTACACATGGGCGACGTGCCGTACTACGTGAACGTGCACGGCATGCTCGACCCTTGGTTCAAGCAAGCCTATCCGCCCAGGCATCTGAAGAAGTAGCTGTACTGGCCGTGGGCCGAATACGACGTGCCGCACGATGCGCGCACGGTCATCTTCACGACCGGGGAAGAACGCACGCGTGCGTCAATCGTTCTGGCTGTATCGCGCCAATGAACGGATCGTGCCGTTCGGCACGACGGACGGTGCCGGCACTCGACCCGGCGCCGCTTGAGGTGAGTGAAGAGGCATGTCGACCTTCCTTCGCTGCCGGCGCGACTGTTTGTATTCCGGGGTTGCCGCGATACACCTCGCTTCACCACGTGCAGCGTCACGCGACACCCTTGTTTATGCCGAAGCGGTAGCGCGATCGAGCGGCCTGCCGAAGCAGGTCGCGCCCTCAACCGGCGACACTGTCGTAACCGTAATAGCCGCCTTGATAACCCGACCCCAGGAACGCGCCTTCCTGCGGCACGTCGGTCAGCAGCACGCCGCGCATCGCGACGCCGCTGTTGCGCAAGCGCTTGGCCGCCTCGGCGATCTCGTTGGCCGGATGGCGGCCGTGACGTACCACCAGCAGCGTCGTGCCCGCGTATCTGCCGATCAGCGTCGGATCCGTGACCGCGAGCACCGGCGGGGTGTCGACGATCACGAGGTCGTAGTACGGCTTCAGTTCCTCGAGCATCGTTTCGAAGCGTTTGCTCATCAGCAGTTCGGCCGGGTGCGACGGCAGCGAGCCCTTGGCGAGCACGTCGAGACCGGGCAGCACGTCGCGCTGGATCATCGCGCGCAGATCGCCGCCGCTCAACACGTCGGACAGCCCAGGCTGATGCGCGATGCCGAAGTGCGAATGGACTTCGCCGCGCCGCATGTCGCCGTCGATGATCAGCACGCGCTTTTTCGCCGATGCCACCAGCGCCGACAGATTCACCGACAGGAACGACTTACCCGCATCGGGCCGCGAGCCGGTAATCATCACGACGTTGTTCTCTGCGTAATCGAGCGAGAGCTGCAACGAGGTGCGCAGATTGCGCACGCCTTCGACCGCCATGTCTTCGGGCGCCTGCTGCGCGAGTACGTGCAGCCCGCGACGGCGCAGACTCACTTTCTCCTGCAGCCGCAGCTGCGTCTGGCTGCGCGGCACGACCGCGAACACGGGCACGCCGAGCATCGCTTCGAGTTCATCCGGACGCTCGACGCCGCCGTACATCGCGCGTTTGATGAAGGTCAGCAGAATGCCGGGCGCGAGGCCGCCGCCGAGTGCGATCAGAATCGCCTGCATGCGCTTCGGGCGCACCGGTTCGTCGGGCGTTTCGGCGAAATCCACCACACGTACGCTGCCCGTCTGCCCCGCCTTCGCCATGCGCAGTTGCTGCGCGCTGTTCAACAGATTCGTATAGAGCTCCGTATTGACGCGCACGTCGCGCAACAGTTGCATTGCGGTCTGTTCGGTGTCGGGCATCACCGCAACGCTGCGGTTCATGTTCACCTGCGCGCCCTGCAACGCGGCGATCTGCGCGTCGAGTGCGGCTACCATCGGATGACTCGCCGTGAAGCGCTGCGACATCTCCGCGCGTTGCTGTTGCAGATCGAGCAGCCTGCTCTTGTTGTCGACGATCTGCTGCAGCAGCAGGCGGCTTTCCTCGCCCAGGTCGACCGTGCCGTGCGCATTACGGAACTTGTTGTAGCGTTGCTCGGCTTCCTCGAGTGCCTTGCGCGCGCCTGACAGTTGCTGCTCGAGGTACGCCAGCATGTGATCGCTTTCGCTCGAACGGCTCTCGAGGTCCTGACGCAGGAACTCGCGCGCCATGTTGTTCACGATCGCCGCGGTCAATGCGGCGTCGCCGCCTTCGAGACTCGTGCGGATCACGCCGGACTGCTGCGTGGCCTCCTGCACCACCACCGCTTTCTGCAAACGGTTCACCGTGCTCAGCGTCGACGCGCGCGACAATTCGAATCGCGAGCCGGGCGCGCCGACCAGCTTGTCGACGTGCAGCGCGATCGGACCGTCGGCGGTATCGGTTTCGATGGTCTCGCCGACCCGCCCCGACAGGATCGCAATACCGTTGCGGTCGCGCAGCATGTAGGTGCCGTCGGCGCCCGCGATCAGCGTGAAGGTCGTGTCGTACATCTCCTTCGACGTATCGAAGCGCGACACCGCAATGCTCTCGCCGCCCCACGCGAAGCCCGACAGATTGATGAACGACGGCAGCCTGAAACCCCATTGGCCGTTCACCAGCCCCGCGATCATCCGGCCGATGACCGGCAGATAGCGCGGCGTCGCCGTGATATCGAGGTGCAGACTTCTGACGGCCTCCTCCGTGACCTGCCGCGACTTCAGCA
Organism: Paraburkholderia sp. TE9906; assembly: GCF_056279605.1. NCBI lineage: Bacteria > Pseudomonadati > Pseudomonadota > Betaproteobacteria > Burkholderiales > Burkholderiaceae > Paraburkholderia > Paraburkholderia sp. TE9906. The sequence continues at coordinate 364,946 of NZ_JBWCCT010000002.1, read as the reverse complement.
ACTCGATCTGCGCCGCCGTCGATGGCCTCCCGTCGAACATGCCGGGGAGCGGCGGCGAGGAACTCCTGCCGTTCGCGTTGGCATTGGCCGACCTGTCCTCGACGTGAAACAGCACGTCCGCACGATACGTGGGTGGCGCGAGAAACGCGTACGCGCACCCCAGCGCGAGCGCGATCAGCGTCACCGTGAGAATGGTGCGCCAACCGCGCAAGATCGTGCGGAGATAGTCCGACAGGCGAAGCTCGTCCGATCCGGACACGTCGGTGTAGCGGTTTTCGAAGTTGATTGCCATGTTCTTCACCCAGCAAAGCCCGGCGGTTCAGGTTTCAGCTCGCGCGTCGTGTCATTTCGTCAACACCACGCCCGTCACAGCCGCATTGATGGCCGGCAGCAGCAGGTTCAACACGCGATTGAAGCGAACCAGTCCGCCTTGGCCGACGTACACGATGTCTTTCGGCTGAAGCTCGAACTGATTGGCAAGCACCATCGAAACCGGCGAGGTCGCATCGAGGTGGTAGATCTGCGGCGAATCGCTCGTCGAATTGCGGATCACGAACACCTGCTGCGCCGCGGCCGTGTTCGAATCGAAGCTGCCGCCATCCGAGATCGCTTGCGACAGTGTCAGCGAACCGTTGCGCAACGGCAGGACGGTGGCCGGCTTGTTGACTTCGCCCATCACGTACACGCCGCTGTCTTCACGCGCCGCCACCCGGACCAGGTCGCCCGGTTGCAGATAGATCTGCGACGGATTGTGGCCGCGCTTGATCAGGTCGTCGACGTTGATCGGATAGATGACGCCGTTGCGGACCAGCTCGACGCGGCTGCGGTCGGCATTCGCGCTGAAGCCGCCGCCCTGGTTGATCGCCATCGTCAGCGACATCGGAATGTCGTTGAGCGATTGCGCGCCAGGCGTGCGCACTTCACCGTCCAGATAAACCTGCGAATTGCGGAACGACGCCACGCGCACCGTCACTTCGGGCTTCTGGTAGACCTTGCTCAGACGGGAGTGCAGCTCTCTCTGGATTGTCGAGACGTCCTTGCCGGTTACATGCATGGTGCCCGCGTACGGGAACTGAATGTCGCCGCTTTCGTCGATCAGGAAGCCCGGAATCGCATCCGCAGTGCGCGTGCTCTGGTTCGGCTGTCCGAGCGCGGCGGCCAGTTCCGGGTGATCCCACACGACGATCTGCAGCACGTCGCCGGGGCCGACCCTGTAGACGGGCGGCTTGCCGAACAGGCCAAGCGTCTGCGACGGCAGCGCCGCTGACGTTTGATCCGCATTTATCTTGTGCAGCAGCGCCAGGTTGATATCGGTAATCGGTATCTGCTTTTGCTGCGCCGCTTCCGTGCTGAATTCACCCCCTGTGTCCTGAATCGCAGCCGGCGTGACCATCCGTTGACCGGGTGCGATCCCGCATCCGGAAAGCAGCGTTGCCGTAGCGAAAACCAGGAGACTTCCCGTGCGTAGACCAAGTGAGCTCATGATATTTCCTCCGTGCGCGCGGCAACCGTTCCAAAAGCGGTAGCGCCGGCGTGTTTTTAATTGCTTAGTAAGCGTTTCGATGCACCAGTCCAGCGACAATCGTCGCGCCGATAATCCGCATGTCGAGCGCGAACGACCAATGACCCAGGTAATACAGGTCATGTTCAACCCGACGCTCCATCTTTTCGATGCGGTCAGTCTCGCCACGGAAGCCGTTTATCTGCGCCCAGCCCGTGATTCCCGGTTTGATCCGGTAGCGATTGATGTAGCCGGCGACCACTTTCTGATAGAGGTCGTCATGCTCGAGTGCATGGGGACGCGGTCCAACGACCGACATGTCGCCAAGCAACACGTTGAAAAATTGCGGCAGCTCGTCGAGGCTCGTGCGGCGCAGGAACGCGCCGACTTTCGTCACGCGCCTGTCGTCGCGCGTCGCCTGGCTGAGCGTGCCCTTGGCTTCGGTATGCAGACGCATCGAGCGGAACTTGTAGATCGTGAAGACCCGGCCGTCCGCGCCCTTGCGCTTCTGTTTGAACAGCACCGGCCCGCGTGACGAGAGCTTCACCGCGATCGCGATGGCCAGCAGCAGCGGCGCGAGTGCGATCAACGCCGCGGTCGCGAACAGGCGGTCGAAGATTTCCTTCTTCAGCATCGAACTCGCCGAGAGCGGCGACGCGACCAGATTGATCGCCGGCATGCCGAGCAGCTCGACCACGCCGCTGCCTTCGAACAGCGAGTGACTGCGCACGTCGGGCATGAAACGGATGTTCACGAGATCGTCGCGGAATCTGCCGATCAACGCGCAGATCAGCGGCTCCTCGCTCAGCGAGAGCATCAGCCACAGTTCGTGCACGTCGTTCGTGCGGATGTAGTCGGCAAGCGCGTCGACGCTGTCGAACACCGGCACACGCGAGTTCGTCACCGACGTCTCGTCCGGGCGCGTGTTGTAGACGGCGGTCGCGCGAAAACCGGCGGTCGGTGCGGCTTCGATGCGGCGCAGGATGGCTTCGCATTGCGAGCCGCTGCCGACGATCGCGACCTGGTGCAGATTCATGCCGGCGCCGCGAGCGCGCGCCAGCACCGCGTGCGTGATCAGCCGGTACGAGATCAGCAGGCCGCCCGTCATCGCGGTCCAGTACGAAAACCACAGCCGTGACACGAGATCGCTGCGATGCAGCGAATACATCAGCACGAGCGCGCAGCCCTGTACGATCAGCCACGCGAGCGAGACCTGACCGGCGAGCGCGAGCTTGGAGCGGCCGCGCCACGATTCGTAGACGCCGAACGCCGGGAAGATGGCCAGCGCGAACGCGGCGGAAAACATCACGAGCGCCCAATAGAACCCGGATTGAGCGAGGTAATCGAAGCGGATCTGCGACGCCAGCGCCGCCCCCGCCAACACCAACGCGACATCGAAAACTCGCGCGAGCAAATCCTGAAACTTGCGCATTTTGTTTGCCTCTGTGCCTATGCCGTTACTTGCCGTTCCTGTTTGCAGATGAATCCGGCGGGCTGCTTACGAGCAGCGGCCGTAGTTGTCGTTGAACCTCACAATGTCGTCTTCGCCCAGATAGGCGCCCGACTGGATTTCGATGATTTCGAGCGGCACTTTCCCCGGGTTTTCGAGCCGGTGGCGCGTGCCGAGCGGAATGAAGGTCGATTCGTTTTCGCTCAGCAGAAACTGCTCTTCACCGCGCGTGACGAGTGCCGTGCCGCGCACGACCACCCAGTGTTCGGCGCGGTGGTGGTGCAGTTGCAGCGACAGTTGCGCCCCCGGCGTGACGACGATGCGCTTGACCTGGAAGCGCTCGCCGTGGTCGAGCGAGTCGTAGAACCCCCACGGGCGGCGCACCTTCCGATGTGCGTCGGCCTCCGGTGCGTGCTGCGCCTTGATACGCGACACCAGCCCCTTCACGTCCTGCACGTGCGAGCGGTCGACCACCAGCACGGCGTCGGCGGTTTCGACCACCACGACGTTGGTGGTGCCCACGCACGCGACCAGCCGTCCTTCCGAATGCGCGTAGCTCGACACAGCGCCTTCGAACGCGACGCGCCCGCGCCCCGCGTTGCCGTTGGCGTCCTTGTCCATCGCGGCCCACACGGCATCCCATGAACCGAGGTCGGACCATCCCGCATCCAGTCTGACAACCACGCCGGCGGGCATCGCCAGTGCTTTGCCGCCAGGCGGGCTGCGTTGCGCGCCGCCGTGCGCTCCCGCATCAGCGGTGTCGATCAGGCGCTCCATCACCGCGTAGTCGATCGAATCCGCGGGCACGCCGAGGAATGCGTCCAGCAGCGGACGGAACACGGCCTCAGCGGTCTTGCCGCCGACGAACGCGCGCTCGCACGCCGCATGCATGTCGGGCTGCAAGCGCTTGAGCGTGTCGAGCCACACGCTCGCCCGCACGATGAAGATTCCGCTATTCCACCAGTACGTACCGGCCGCCACATACTGCGCGGCGATTTCTTCCGCGGGTTTCTCGACGAAGCCGTCGATCGCATGTCCGCCGTCGCCGAGTTCGGCGCCGATCCGGATATAGCCGAAGCCGGTGTCGGGACGCGTGGGCGGCACGCCCAGCGTCGCGATCGCGCCGCGCTCCGCGTAGCGCGCGGCGCGTTCCAGCGCGCCTTGCAATGCCCGCACGTCGCCGATCGAATGGTCGGCCGGCATCACGACGAGAATCGCGTCGCCGCCGTCCGCACACGCGAGCGATGCCGCCAGCGTCAACGCCGGCGCCGTATCGCGGCGCGCCGGTTCCACGATAAGACGCGCGTCGACGCCGTTTTCGTGCAGCTGTTCGGCAATCACGAAGCGATGCTCCTCGCCGCACACGATGATCGGTGCGACGTCCACATTCCAGCCGGCCGGAAAACCGTCCATGCGTCGCGCAGTTGCCTGCAGCAGCGAGTCCGAGCCGACCACGTCGATCAGTTGCTTCGGAAAGTTTTCGCGCGACACGGGCCACAGCCGCGTGCCCGAGCCCCCTGCAAGAATCACCGGGACGATGCGCGCGCAACGCGCGCCGCAGGCTCCGGCAGCGACGTCATTCGATCCGGACGACGCAGCGCTTCCCGCTCCCTGAGTCAACATATTCGGATTCCTTATAATTCTCAAAAGTCTAATGAAATAATTCCTGACGCCGTGTTACTTACGCGCCCGTCAACGGGCCCCGACCGCGCTATTCGCCGACCATGCGGCGGCTTTGAATCCTGAATTCGGTGGGAGAAATTCTCATCCGCTTGCGGAACACTTTTGCAAGGCGGTCGCCGTTACCCATGCCGGTGCGCCGGGCAATCTTGTCGACCGGCAATTCCGATTCGGTCAACAGGCTGCACGTCACCGCGAGGCGTTCGTGCAGCAGAAAGCTCGATGGCGTGATGCCCATTTCCATCTTGAAGCGGCGCAGAAAGTTGCGCTCGCTCATCGCCGCGAATTGCGCCGCGTCGGCGATCGAAATCGACTGCTGGCAATTCTCCTGAAGCCAGCGAGCCGCCGCGCGCACCTTGTCGCCGGGGCTCAGGCCGCCGTCTTCGCTCAGCAGCGGCGCGAGGTTCGAACACGAATCGGCGAGCAGGCGTTCGGCCACCGAGCGCGCGGTGGCGCCGCCGAGGTCGCGCTTGATCATCGCGAGCGCGCTTCTCATCGACTCGAGCCGATCGCCCGCTTCGGCGGCCGCCTCAGGGTGCCGCGCGCCGTTCGTCTGCTGACCAAGCTCGGCGCTGTCCTTACCCTCCGGCACGTAAGCCGCATCGAGCAGCACGCGCCCCTCCGCGATCGGCCGGATCATGCCGGTGTTGCGGCGCACGCGGCGCAGCCACGCAATCAGCCGCTCGTCGCTGGCGGCGGCGCATGCGCCCTTGCCGCCGGCCACGTACAACGCATCGAAGCCGCCGGAGTGCCGCGCGTCGAGTCCATCGGTCCACACCCGCAGCGCGGACGATGAAGTGACCATGCCGCCATCGGCCGAGAGGAATGACACGTCGTACAGCCAGCCACCGGCGTTCGATGCGGCCAGTTCATTGGCTGCCTGGAAAACCTCGGCCACCACGCCGGCGCCCTGCAGCGAGCAGTCGTTGAACATCAGTATCGCGATGCGGCGCATCCCCTTGGTCGGCGCGTGCACCCACCGCAGCATTGCAGACTCGAGACTCGCGCAGGTCATGGTCATCCTCTCTACGGAAAACGGATCTACTCTTTGCCGTCACGACACAGAGAACCCCGCTCTGTGCCGTGCATCATGCGACGGCCCCTCCAGCATTTAGCCGCCATGACCGAAAGCGCAGACATGTTGGCGTGCCCGCGAGGCCGCCGGCCAGTGAAATTCGGCAACACCTCCGCAGCCGCCGCCCTTCTCGCCAATTTAATTGCCGATTCCACATATGAATGAATAGGCATTTTGCGAATCTTAATGCAAATGAAACGGCGACTGCGTACGCCAGCGCACACTACGCGACCACTCGAAAACGGCGCACTTACAATTCAATTCGCCCGAAATTACGAAGATTTGAAGAGACTTTTTTCGGGGTTTTCTGCGCAATGAGAGTAACCGCCTTCGCCATTGCTGTCTGTGCCGGACCCCACGTAAATTTGCCCCGACCATAAAACTTCGCACTACTTTTCAAAAACAGACATCCAATATAGGCACTCGAAGGTCGACCAGATTATTTAATTTATTGTTATTGGCAATCGGGAATATAAGGCTGGCGATTAACGTTTCAGACATGAACCAAAGACAACTTGAGACCCTCGCGCGATAGGCGAGCCAATGGCCGATTGCGCCGAGGGCGGACCGGGTCGATTCCGCCAGTGAATTGCGCAAATGCACTATCCGCCTTGCGCGACGGCTTGCCTTGCCAGGCAAGTAAACGCTGTTCTGATCTGATGGATAGCAATTCGATCAGGCATTGCGAGCAGACCGCGGAGGCCGTGTGCAGGCGAATAGTGCACCTGCGGTTTCCACGGCACACGCGACATGTTGTATGGCAACGTTGCACTGCATGTCGTCAAAAATGTGGTCGCGTAGAGCCGAATACCGTCCCCGTCCGCTCGGCATCGGCTGCTACACGGAGGGCATGTGCGTGCACCGTTATCACGACGCACCACCACACCCGAAGGCAACGTGGTGCGCAAGCGGCGCAATGTGCCGATAGTTCGGCGCTTCGTGACAGCTTCGAGGCCGGCAGGAGAACAGAGCACGTGCGGACGACGGGTTAGCATGCCTGACAACACGCTGGAACCGCTTCTATCCTATGAATGCCCTTATCTGGATCACGCTGGTCCTCGCTGCGATGATCGGCGCGCTCCTCTTTACGACGATCGGCGCATTACTGATCGCGCTGCTGCTCGGCAACGTGTCGGATCGGCTCGCCCGCACCGACGAGAATCATCGGGACTATTGACGCGCCGACGAGCGCCGCGGCACTCGCCTGAGGATCGCTTGTATCGACCGGCGTCGGGCTTGCGGGAGCGCGCATGCTGCCGCTGAATCTGACCGAGTCGCCGGTGTATGAGGTGCCGAACACTGCGTCGAAGGCGAAGACCAATGCGACGGTGCCGGTTAGATACGCCGCCCTGTCAGCTTGCCGAAGGCGACGTGTCAGATTCACGCGTCGCCCTCGGCGGTTCTGAATGTGAAAAGACAGAATTCCCAACAGCATCGGCAAAATCAGCGCACACTACCTCATTGCTCCTGTGAGGAGCGGAAAACGCCAATTGGGAGTCCATCATGGCAAAAGGTCAGATGCGCAGTAACCGCGAAGTCAAGAAACCGAAGCAGGAGAAGAAGCCGCAACCTGCCACGTCGCCATCGGGCGGCACGCCGATTCGCGTAGCACCGAGCGTTTCGGCGACCCAGAAGAAGCACTAAACGCGAGCCGGCCCGCCTTCACAAGGCGGGCCGCTTTACTTCAGCTTGACTTCCGCGTTGCTTCACCTCCCGCCTGCGGCTACCTGGAAATATCCTCCAGCGCGACATCGCGCGTTCTCGGTCCCAGCGTGCCGATGGCGATCATGACCACCGCCATCGCGCCGGAAATGAACACGAACACCCCGTTCACGCCGAAGCGGCTCAAACACCCGGCGATCACGAACGCCGAGAACACCGCCGAAATCCGGCTCCACGAATAAACGAATCCCACCGCCCGCGCGCGGATGCTGGTCGGAAACAACTCCGCCTGATACGCGTGATAGCTGTACGAAATGATGTTGCCCGCCAGTACGAGGCACACGCCGAGGCTCACCAGCAACACGGTCTCGCGCGCCTGGCTGAAGGCCAGCCCACACACCACGTTCACCCCCGCCATGAAGATGATCACCGTCTTGCGCTCGAAGCGGTCGGCAATCAGCAAGCCCAGCAGCGGCCCGAGCGGCGCGGCGAGCGCGATGATGCTCGCGTACATCAGGCTCGTGGTGACCGTGATGCCCTGCTTGATCAGCAACGTCGGGATCCAGTTCGCGAAGCCGTAGTAGCCCATTGTCTGGAACACGTGGAAGATGATCAGCATCAGCGTGCGCCGGCGATACGGCGGCGCGAGCAGATCGCGGAACGCCGCACGTGCGCGCACCGGCTCGGGCGACGCGGGCTGCGGCAGCGGCTGGCCGTATTCGCGTTCGACGCGCGCTTCGAGCCGCTTCATCACCGCGTCGGCTTCGTCGATACGGCCTTTTTGCGCGAGCCAGCGCGGGCTTTCCGGCAAACGCAGACGGATCCACCACACCACGATCGCGCCGACCACGCCGGTCAGCACGACGAGGCGCCAGCCGTCGAGTCCGAAGTAACGATGCGGCACCAGCAGATAGGACAGGAACGCGACGATCGGCACCGCGCAGAAGCCGACCGCCTGCGAGCACGCCGACGCGCGGCCGCGAATATGCTTCGGCACGAGCTCGGAGATGTACGTGCCGATCGTGACGATCTCCACGCCAATGCCGATGCCCGCGATGAAGCGCCACAGGTTGAGCCCGAACGCGGTGTCCTGAAAGGCCATGACGATGTTGGCCGCGGTGTACCACAGCAGCGACCACGTGAAGATCGCGCGGCGTCCGAAACGGTCGGCGAGAAAACCGCACGCCGCCGTGCCGATGAACAGGCCCGCGAACAACGCGGCGATGAAGCTCGCAACGCCGCTGGTGCCGAACAGACCATGGGTGGTCGCGGTGAGAATGCCGCTGCGCACGAGTCCCGGCGCGATGTAGCCGGAGAACATCAGGTCGTACAGCTCGAAGAAGAGGCCGAGGCTCAGCAGCATCACCAGCTTCCAGATCGAACGGGTGGCGGGCAAGCGGTCGAGCCGCGCGGAAATGCGCGCGCCTTCCAGCGCGATCCGCCCGGCGTGGTCGGCCGCCGATTCGCCTGCGCCTGCGTCCGTGTCCGTGTCCGTGTTCGCGGGCAAGCCGCCCAGTGCGGCGGCATCGCCGAGTGCCGTCGCATATACCGCCTGATTCGACGATTTCATCGCCTGTCTCCAATCCAACGCAAATGATTGCGGAAGTCCGGTCTATCGCCGGATGAAATTTGAGGGGACTACATTGGCGTCACCGGACCCCACGCCGCGCCTCAACCGTCGCGCCGCGTTTGCTCTAGCCAGTACCGCGTGCGTCACGCCGCTTCGCGCGGCACTTGAGACGCCGCACCACCACCGCCCAGCGCCGCGATCTGCGCGTCGTCATAACCGAGACCGCGCAGCACGTCGGCGGTGTGCTCGCCGATCTTCGCGATCGGCTGACGCGGCTGCAAACGCGCGCCGTCCATCGAAATCGGCAGCAAGGGCATGGCAGTCTCGCTACCGTCGTCGAGCGTCAGGCGCGCAAGCCCGCCGCTTTCGAGCAGGTGCGGATCGTCGAACAATGCTTCGGGCTTCGTGATCGACGCGAACGGAATATGGTCGCGCTCGAACAGCGGCACGAGCGCCGCGCCTTCGAATTGACGCAAGGTTTCACCGAGCGATTTCAGCAGCCACTCACGCGCCAGCACGCGATCGTTGTTGGTCGCGAGACGCGGATCGGCGACCAGGTCGGCGCGGCCGAGAATCGCGCACAGCGCGCGCCACTGACCGTCGCCGGTCGCGGCGATGAACATCTGCTCGTCGTTGGCGAGCGTGAACACGTCGTACACGGCCCACGCGCTGATGCGCTCCGGCATCGGCGCGGCGGGCACGCCGGTCGCCGCGAACTGCTGCATGTGCTGCGCGGACAGCAGCACACAGTTCTCGAACAGCGCGCTTTGCACTTCCTTGCCGCGTCCGCTCGCATGTCGCTCGTGCAGCGCGGCGAGCACGCCGATCGCGCCGAACATGCCGCCCATGATGTCGTTGACCGAACTGCCGGCGCGCAGCGGCCTGCCGACCGGACCGGTCATGTACGCGAGGCCCGCCATCATCTGCACGACTTCGTCGAGCGCGAGGCGGTGTTCGTAAGGGCCGTTCAGAAAGCCCTTGTGCGACACGTAGATCAGCTTCGGATTGCGCTCGCGCAGCGTCGCGTAATCGAGGCCGAGACTCGCCATGCGGCCCGGCTTGAAGTTTTCGACGAAAACGTCGGCGGTATCGACGAGCTTGTGCAGCGCGGCGAGTCCTGCTTCGCCGTCGAGATCGAGCGCGACACTCTTCTTGTTGCGATTGAAGGTGCGGAAAAAACCCGCGCCGGTGCCGAGCAGACGGCGCGTGCCGTCGCCGCGCGGCGGCTCGACCTTGATCACTTCGGCGCCGAGGTCGCCGAGAATCATCCCGCAGGTCGGGCCCATCACCATATGCGACAACTCGATCACGCGAATACCCGCGAGCGGCAACGCGCCCTGCTGCGGCGCGGACGAGGCGGAATCGGAAGTGGACGAAAGCGGATTCATTGCAGCACCTGCGGTTCGGTAGCGGGTTGGAAAGATTCGAATGCCTGACGGCCGGCGGCGAACTGCTTCGGCAGGCCGGCGCGCGCCAGGTAGCCGTACAGCGGCTCGCCGGGCAATGCGTCGGCGAGCACGGCGCGCGACGCGAGCAGCCTCGTGAGATCGATGCCGGTGTCGTAGCCCATGCTGTCGAGCATGAACACGAGGTCTTCGGTATTGACGTTGCCGGTCGCGCCCGGCGCATGCGGACAACCGCCGAGACCGGCCAGCGACGCGTCGAATTCGCGGATGCCGTGTTTCAGCGCGACCAGCGTGTTGGCGAGGCCGAGGCCGCGCGTGTCGTGGAAATGCAGCGAGCGCAGCCGCTCGCCCGCGACGTCGCGCACCAGTTCGATGATCTCGCCGACCTGGCGCGGCGTCGCCTCGCCGGTGGTGTCGCCAAGCGCGATCACGTCGGCGCCCGCCTGCAGCGCGGCGCGCGCGATCGCGGCGATATCCGCGTACGGCACCGCACCTTGCAGCGTGCAGCCGAACACCGTCGACAAGCCGGCGATCAGTTCGACGCGCCGCGTCCCGCCGGTCGATGCGGCGTCGATCGCCTCGCGCATCGCGGCGAACGCGTCGATCATGTCAGCGGGCGTCTTGCGTACGTTGGCGAGGCTATGTGCGGCGCTCACCGAAATCGGCGCGACGATCCGGTGTACGCCGGTGTGGAGCGCGCGTTGCGCGCCCTTCAGATTCGGCGCCAGGGCCGTCACGATCAGATCGTCGTAGGTGAGCGCGTGGGCGATGACTTCATCGGCGTCGGCCATTTGCGGCAGCAGTTTCGCGGGCACGAACGACGCGACTTCCATATGCCGCACGCCGGCTGCATAAGCGGCGTCGATCCAGCGCCGTTTGAACGCGGTGGGCATCGTGCGGGCGATGCTTTGCAGGCCGTCGCGCATGCCGACTTCGGTCACGACGACGCGCTCCTGGGTTTCACTCATGGTCTTTGATCCCGGTGTCGGATTCCGCTGGGGAGGCGAGGAATGAAGCAACTGGACGACAGCGTGCCCGCGCACGGGCGCGGCGGGAAGTCTGCGTTGACGACGCAGTCCATCGCGGCTCGCGATGGCGGCTTCGGCAAGCTGGGCGGGCGTTTGCGCGCCGAAAGGGAAAACCCTTAAGGGGTTTTCAGAAGAGTTCTGTGGCGCGGTTCAGGTGGCCCTGCTGAGCCGCAGCGGGCGGCATGGACGATCATCACCAGGGTACGCATGCCCACGAAGCGCGCGCCTGACTGGTGAATGCGGTGAATGCGGTGAATGCGCGCTCCACGCGTCAGACCGCGCCAAGCAAATGCGTCAACAGATGTGATGCCGCCAGCGTCAGCGCATTCCGATCCCGCATGCAGATCACGAACCGGCGCTCGGCCCACGCCTCGCGCAACGGCACGGCGACAATGCCGTATTCATCGGCGGCATGGCGGGGCAATGCCTCGCGCGGCAGGATCGCCACCGCGAGCCCGGCCTGGATGAAGCGATAGGCGGCGTCGAACGTCGACACGTAGGTTCGATAGTTCAGCTCGCCGCCCTTCTCCACTGCGATGCGCTGCATCAGCGCATTCACCGACGCATTCGACGCGAGTCCCAGGTGATCGAAAGCGAGCGTCTGCTCGAAGCCGACGGCGGTCTCACCGGCAAGCGGATGCGCGCGCGGCACGATCAGCGCGAGATGATCGGCGCGATACGGCAGGACGTCGAGACTGCCCATCGGCACGACGTCGCGGCAGATGCCGAGATCGGCGACGCCCTCTTCCAGACCACGGACGATTTCGCCGCTCACGCGCTCCTCGACATCGACGCGAATTCCCGGATTGGCCTTCAGGAACACCGACAAGGCCTCGGGCAAGAACTCCACCATCGACGACACGTTCGCCAGCACCCGCACATGTCCGCGCGCGCCGGCCGCGTACTCGCTGAGTTCGGCCTGCAGCCGTTCGTGGCCGCGCATGATGAGCCGCGCATGACGCAGCAACGCCTCGCCGGCGGCGGTCGCGCGCACGCCGCGCTGGCTGCGCGAGAGCAGCGCGACATCGACCAGCGCCTCGAGATCGGCGAGCCGCTTGCTGACCGCCGACGGCGCGATGAACTCGCGTTCGGCCGCCCGTGCGATCGTCCCTTCCTCGCATACGGCGATGAACAAGCGCAGCGTCACCTGATCGATCTGCCACATGAGCGGGCGCGCTCCCGAAATTTGAAGTGGCAAAATTATGCCCGAGGAAGGCGCGCGTCGAACCGATCCCAGGGTATCCACGGCCGATATGCGAGCCGGGTAGCGGCGGCCCGCCGGAGCGCAGGCTTGCGGACATCCATCGGGCGCGAAAGCGGCTGCCGGCGATCTCGCGCGGCCTTGCCCGCGCCTGTCGCTCTGGCTATGCTGACGGACTCGCCGAATTGCCGCCTTCGCAAAAGCAGCGCCGCGCGAGCGGGCGCCTCTGCGTAGGAGCGGCAAGAACGGCAAGAACCGCACGGACGGCACGAGCCGCGACGAACCACTGCGACGCGCCGCGAACCGCGAACCACGAACCACAAGCTGCCGCAACGAAACGAACCACCCCGCCGTCACGAACCACTGCTCAAGGGCTTTCCCATGTCGACCACCAGTCTTTTCTTCACCGCCGCGGGCGTCGGCCTCGCGATTGCCGCGCCGGTCGGCCCGATGGGCATGCTGTGCATCCGCCGCACGTTGACGGGCGGCCCGCGCGCGGGACTAGCGATCGGCTTCGGCATTGCGACCGGCGATGCGCTCTACGGTCTGATCGCGGCGCTGGGCCTCGTCGGTATTTCGCAGTTCATGCTCGCCTACGACCGCCCTCTGCATCTGCTCGCGGGTCTGTTCCTGCTCTATCTCGGCGTGCGCACGCTGCTGCAGAAGCCCGCCGCCGACACCTCGAACGGCAACGGCGACGGCAAGCTCGCGCAGGTGGGCCGCGCGGGCGCCTTGCGCGCGTATGCGAGCGCCTTGCTGCTCACGCTGACCAATCCGCAAACCGTCATCATGTTCGCCGCGCTGTTCACGACGCTCGCGCCGCGCGGCGCCTTCTCCCCGGCCATCGCGTTGACCACGGTGGGCGGCGTGTTCGCCGGCTCGATCGCGTGGTGGTGCGTGCTCGTGAGCGTGGTGTCGCTCGCGCGTCACGCGATCGGCAGCCGGCTGCGCGTCGCGATCGACCGCGTGGTCGGCTTCACGCTGGCGGCGTTCGGGGTCGTCGAGATTCGCCGCGCGCTTTGAACGGGACGCGTCACGGGACGCGCGGCGCGCTCGCGCCTGACCGTGTTCCGTACGCAAGCGCGGCAGTTTTGCGACAATAGCGGCTTTCGCCGCGCCGCGGCGGCCCGTGGCGCGCCTCCGGTGCGCCTGTGCCGGCCCGCATTGCGCGCCACTGCTTGCGGCGCGTGGCGGCTCACACGCGACGGCCCCGCCGCCCGACCCTTCCACCCATCCGACCGTCAGCGGTCTGCTCAATGGCACTTCCCCACATCGATCTGCTGTACTCCGTCTCCGGCCTGTTCGTCGGCTTGCTGGTCGGACTGACGGGCGTCGGCGGCGGCTCGCTGATGACGCCGATCCTGGTTCTGCTATTCAACGTGCATCCGGCCACCGCGGTCGGCACCGACTTGCTGTACGCGGCCGCCACCAAGGCGACCGGCACCCTCGTGCACGGCCTGAAGGGCTCGGTCGACTGGCAGATCACCCTGCGCCTCGCCGCCGGCAGCGTGCCGGCCGCGACGATCACGCTGATCCTGCTGCATCGCTACGGGATGGACACGCCGGGCGCGAGCCGGCTGATCCAGATCGTGCTCGGTGCAGCGCTGCTGGTGACGGCGGTGGCGCTGGTGTTCCGGCCGCAGCTCGCGGCGCTCGGCGCGCGCGGGCAACGCGCGCCGAAGCAGGCGCGCACGCTCGCGCTGACCATGCTGACCGGCGCGATACTCGGCGTGCTGGTGTCGCTGACGTCGGTGGGCGCGGGCGCGATCGGCGTGACCGTGTTGCTGCTGTTGTATCCGTTGCTGCCGACCACGCGCATCGTCGGCTCGGACATCGCGCATGCGGTGCCGCTCACGCTGCTGGCGGGCGCGGGTCACTGGCTGCTGGGTTCGGTCGACTGGTCGATGCTGGCGTCGCTGCTGGTCGGGTCGCTGCCGGGTATCGCGATCGGCAGCTACCTGTCGTCGCGCGCGCCCGATGCGCTGCTGCGCAATCTGCTCGCCGCCACGCTAACGCTGGTTGGCGTGCGGCTCGTGATGGCGTGATGCATCGGCGCAGGCGCTGATGCGAGGGTCGAGCTGTGCGCTGACATCGACCAGGCGCCGCTCCCTCGCCGCTACTTGAAAAACCGGCAGGTCAGATCGGCTTCGAACTGCCTGATCCATTGGCCATGACTGTCGCGATACGACTGCGTCCAGCCCGCGCGCCGCACGGTGACGAGACGTTCGTGCGCGGGCTCGCCGGCCTTCGCGCTAGCACTGATGTCGAAGTGCACCGGTGCGAAGCCGTGCCGCGCGCACACCAGCTCGAAAGCCGCCCGATCGCCGATCGGCAGATCCGTATAGCGAAAAAACGTGGTTCCCATGACATGGACTCCGATACCCATGCGTCACATTACGCTTCGCGAGACGTCAACTCTGTGTTGCAGCGCACGGAGCAGTCATCGCAACAGCGCCGGCAACCAACGCGCAACGGGGAAATCATCGGAGCAATTGCGAAAAAGCATCGCAACAAAAAATCAAGACAAAAAAAGCTCCGGCGTTGTGCCGGAGCCTTGCTACACATCTGCTTCACGATCGCGCACGCGGTGTCGAGCCGCCTCCACCCGCTTGCACCGGCGTGGCGCCGCGGCGCCGGTCAAGTCCGCCGGGCGCAGCCCGATTCGTGCCGCGCGCTCATGACAGACTGATTACTGTTGCATCACGGTCAGCTTGTTCGACACCGACGTCACGCCCGCAACGCCCTTCGCGGCTGCGCCGGCGGCATCGATCTGGCCTTGGTCGGGCACCGTGCCCGACAACGTCACCGCGCCAGAGCGAGCACGCACGGAAATGTTCGACACGTCGAGGCCTTGCGTCTTGGTGAGGGCGCCCCGGACCTTGCGGCCCAGTTCGTTGTTCGCCCGCTTGCCGGCCTTGACCGTTGCCGCCGACGACGACGGCGCATCGTTCGACTGGGCGTAGACGTTGCACGCCAACACCATTGCCACGACCGAACCCAGCGTTTTCAGATAACCGACCGATTTCATGGTTTCTCTTCTCCTTGGTTTCACATTGGACCGCGTGCAGAAGCGGCTTCGTTACGACTTCCGGCGGCCGTGCAAGAAGGAACACACAGCGAGGTGCGTCCCGACGCCGGCCGGCTTTGGCTGCAACACGTATGCGAGAGGCGGGAGAAACCGGCTGCCGTCGGCCGCATGCGATGTCGGGCATGTCTGCGGTACGGAACCGGCAAGCCGCGACGTTCGAGAGCGTGCCCGGTTCTGGTGTGGTGCCGGGTCACGCCGCGCAAACCCTGGTTCGCGGCAGCGATGCTCAATTTAATCCAGGCGCGCCGGAAGCGCAAAGGGTTTAGTCATCCGCGCAGCATGCGGCGGCGCCGGGTGTGGGCCATGTGCCACGCACTTGCCACTCATGTCCACTCATGTGCCGCGCGCACTCCAGGCGTGTGACAGCCGTGCCGTCCGAGCGCGGGATTCCCCCGGCATGCGCACCGCCAGCACCTCAAGTTCATACCGAGGTCAAACCGCGCTCACCATTTGTTACGGGTTTGTCGGCGTCCGGCGCCGCCGCGCGTTTCGCCGTCCTATGAATCTCAGGTACCATCGGCGCGACGCGCGCGACCGCGCGGCTTGCACGATATACGCCACGGCCGGCCCGCCTGGCCTGGCTCGCGCGCTTCGAGCGCCTCGCTCCATTCGTGCGCCGCCGAGCGCCGCCCCTGTCCACTTTCGACCGTAGCCCTCACGTCATCCGATGAAGCCCGCCACCGGCCGCAAAGGCCCTCCCCGTCTCGTCGCCCGTTTTGTCGCAATCTCCTGGCGCGATCTGGCGGTCTCGTTCGGACCGCTCGTGCTGCTCGCCGTCGTCGCGATCTGGGCCGCCGTGCGGCTCATCCAGCCCGCCCCGCCCAGCATACTGACGATCACCACCGGCCCGGAGGGCAGCACCTTCTGGAACGCCGCGCAGAAGTACAAGACGATTCTCGCGCGCAATCGCATCACGGTGAATGTGCTGGCCTCGGAAGGGTCGCTAGAGAATCTCAAGCGGCTGTCGGACCCGCAGTCGAACGTCGATGTCGGCTTCGTGCAGGGCGGCGTCGCGCCCGGGGCGGTGAACAAGAACCTGATGTCGCTCGGCAGCGTCGCGTATGTGCCGCTGGCGATCTTCTATCACGGCCCGCCCGTCGTGTGGCTGTCCGAGTTCAAGGGCCAGCGGCTGGCGGTCGGCGCCGAGGGCAGCGGCACGCGCGAGCTGGCGCTCGCGCTGCTCAAGGCCAACGGCATCGTGCCGGGCGCCGCGACCAAACTGCTGCCGCTATCGGGCGACGCCGCCGCCGACGCGCTCATCTCCGGCAAGGTCGACGCGGCCTTCCTCGCCGGCGATTCCGCGCAGCCGGCGGTCATGGGCAAGCTGTATCGCACGCCGAACGTACGTTTCTACGATTTCACGCAGGCCGAGGCCTACACGCGCCGCTTTCCGTTTCTGACCCAGCTGAAAATGCCGATGGGGTCGTTCGACCTCGGCAAGAATCTGCCTTCGGCGTCGATCAGCATCGTCGCGCCGACCGCCGAGCTGGTGGCGCGCGACTCGCTGCATCCCGCGTTGTCGGATCTGCTGATCGAAGCCGCGCGCGAGGTGCACGGCGGCGCGAGCGTCATGCAGCGCGCCGGCGAATTCCCCGCGCCGATCGCGCACGACTTCCCGATCAGCGACGACGCCGCGCGCTACTACAAGTCGGGCAAGAGCTTCCTCTACCGGACCCTGCCGTTCTGGGTCGCGAGTCTCGCCGACCGGCTGCTGGTGATCGTGGTGCCGCTGGTCGTGCTGCTGGTGCCGGCATTGCGCGTCGTGCCGGGGCTCTATGCGTGGCGGGTGAAATCGCGGATTTATCGCTGGTACGGCTCGCTGATCGCGATCGAGCGCAGCGCGCTCAGCGAATACTCGGCCGCCGAGCGCG
Source organism: Paraburkholderia sp. TE9906 (assembly GCF_056279605.1). NCBI lineage: Bacteria > Pseudomonadati > Pseudomonadota > Betaproteobacteria > Burkholderiales > Burkholderiaceae > Paraburkholderia > Paraburkholderia sp. TE9906. The sequence continues at coordinate 347,414 of NZ_JBWCCT010000002.1, read as the reverse complement.
CGTCGCTGATCGAACGGCTCGACGCGATCGAGGAGTCGGTCAACGGATTGAAGATGCCGCTCGCATATGCGGATCAGTTTTATGTGCTGCGCGAGCATATCGGCTTCGTGCGCCGACGGCTGACGCAAAGCCGCGACGCCCAGCGTGACGAAGCGGAGGATGCGGACGACGGCCGGCCGGATGAAGAATCACGCGAGCAAGACGCGCGCGTCCCGGCTGCGGCCGGCGGCGGAGAAGTCGAGCCGCCCTCGGCCCGAGGTGAGGCCAATGCCGTGCATCAGACACATGAAGCGGCGGAACCCGGCGCGACGCCCGGCCCCGCTGCCGACCCGGCCAACCCTGGCGGCAGCGCCGCCAAACCATATTGAACGGTGCAAGCCGTGGCTGCACCGCGTAAGATCACTACAATTTTGACGTTGTAGCGAACGCATCGTCAGACAGGCAATTCGGGAGACATTTATGACCGTTGGCATCGACGCCAGGCAACCGCTGTGGTTTTACGACTTTGTCTCGCCGTTCACGTACCTGTTGCTCGAGCAACACGACAAATGGCCCGGCTTCGACTTCGCATTCACGCCGGTGGTGCTGAACGACCTGTACGCTCACTGGGGACAGCGGCCCGCTTACAGCGTGCCCGCGAAGCGCACCTTCATGTACCGGCACGCGCTGTTTCGCGCGGAACAGCTCGGCATCCCGTACAAGATGCCGCCGGCGCATCCGTTCGATTCGATGAAGGCGCTGCTGCTGGCCACCGCCGCGAACGGCGACATCAGCTTCGTGCGCGAGATTTTCCGCTTCATCTGGCGCGAGGGCCGCGATCCGTCAAGCGATGCGGACTTCGCCGAACTGTGCGAACGCGTCGGTATGCCGGACGGGCCGGAGCGCATCAAAAGCGAGGAAGTGAAAGCGCAATTGCAGCGCAATACGGCCGACGCGATCGGGCTCGGAGTGTATGGCGTGCCGACCTTTCGTCTGAACGATCAGCTGTTTTGGGGCGAAGACGCGCTGCCGATGGTGCTGTACTGCGCGCGCACGCCGAACTGGCTCGAATCGCAGGAAGTGAAGCGGATCAGTTCGCTGCCGTCGGGGCTGGTGGACTAGCTGGCGTAGCGAGGGGCGTGGGCTTCAGGTGGCGGGCGGCGTGGTTTGCCGTTCCAGGTTCCTGTGTCGTGGTTTGCCCGGCTTCGGCTCCGGCTCCGGCTCCGGCTCCGGCTCCGGCTCCGGCTCCGGCTCCGGCTCCGGCTTCGGCTTCGGCTTCGGCTTCGGCTTCGGCTTCGGCTTCAACAGAATCGTACCGAAACAGCCCCCGCTGATGCCGGCCATACCGCGCCTGCTATGCCGCTACATCGCAAACGGGCCTAAGGTTATAACCTTTGCGCCCCGCGCGCGGGCCGTGTGGCGAACCGGCTTCGTGGCGCGCTTCATCCGGGCCCGCTCCGCCCGCACCGCCCCGCTCAAACCATGGATGACGACGACACCGCCGCCTCACTCGATATCTGGCTCGTGCGCGTGCTGCGCACGCTGCTGGTCGAGCGCAGCGTGACGCAGACCGCACTGCGTCTGAATCAGACCCAGCCGGCCATCAGCACCGCGCTGCGCAAACTGCGCGAGACGCTGAACGACCCGATCCTCGTGCGCGGCAAGTCCGGCATGGTGCCGACCGAATATGGCGAATCGCTGCTGGCGAGCGCGCAACGCGTGCTGCGCGAAGTCGACTTCGTCGCGACGCCGCATGGCGACTTCGATCCCGCCCGCTCACGCCGCACCTTTCGCGTGGCCGCGCCGGATTATCTGAACGACTTCTTCATGCCGACGGTGATCGCGCAGTTTCGCGAAGCGGCCCCGCATGCGCGGCTCGAAATCGAATCGCTGGGTCCGCTGCTCGATCACTCTGCCGCACTCGACGCCGGCGAACTCGATCTGGTGATCGGCAACTGGCCGAAGCCCGATGCGCGATTCGAGCGCAGCGATCTGTTCTCCGATACGGTCGTGTGCCTGATGCGCGCCGATCATCCGCTGACCCGCGCGCCGCTGACGCGCGACGCGTATCTCGCGGCGCCCCATCTCGCGCCGACGCCGTACAGCGGCGCGCGCGGCGGCGCGATCGACACAGGTTTCGCGCGCGCGCACGCCGAGCGGCGGATCGTCGCGACGCTGCCCTACTTCGGGCTGGTACCGCAGACGCTGCTGCAGTCGGATCTGATCTTCACGACGACGCGCCGCTTCGCGATGCACTACGCGGACATGCTGCCGCTCGCGGTAGTCGAGGTGCCGATCGCGTTTCCGCGCATCAAGTGCTATCAGTTATGGCATCCGCAGCCGGACCGGCCGAGCGATGTCGGCTGGCTGCGGGCATTGATGTCCGAAGTGTCGGATGGGTTGGTCGCGCAGAAGGTCAGGCGCGCGACGCGGCCTCGGCAAAAAGAAGAACCGGGCAAGCAGACGTGAAGGTTTTTTGCGGCACTACCGTTTGGCTTTGAACGTCCGCATGTGCCGCGCTCTCGTGAATGCCCGCGGCAATGCGCCGCCTCGTCAAACCGTCGCGCAAATCTTTTGCGTCGCGACCTGCGCCGACACCTGGCGCGTCCTGATCTGCAGAAGCTCCGCGCACACCGCAATCGCGATCGCCGACGGCGCCTTGTCGACGATGCCATCCACCCCGATCGGACACGTCATCTCCACCAGCCGATCCGCTTCCACACCGCGTTCGAGCAACCGCCGCTCGAATTTCACCCGCTTGGTCTGCGAACCGATCATGCCGAAGTAGGTGAAATCGCGCCGCCGCATGATGCGCGCGGCGAGCGAAAAATCGAGTGCGTGGTTATGCGTCATCACGAGAAAGTAGGCGCCGGGCGGCGCCGCATCGACGATCGCATCCGGCGTGTCGGTCGCCTCGATCTGCACGTTGGCGGGCGTCTCGTCGGGGAACAGTTCGTCGCGCTCGTCGACCCACTGGACGAGGCACGGCAAGCTGCCGAGCAGCCTGATGAGCGCATGCCCGACGTGCCCCGCGCCGAACAGCACGATATGCATCGGCGCCGGACGCGGCATCTGCGTGGCGCTGCGCCGGCCGATCTGAACGGACGAGAAATCGTTCATGGCGATCATCCCTGTGTGTAGATTGTTCATGCGCGTCGCACTCCACCGCTCGCGTGTTCTGCGATGCTCGCCGCCGCGCCTGCAACGGCGCGTTCAGCCACGCGTCGCACCGCGCTCATTGCCGCGCCGCCGCAGCAGCGGCTCGCACCGCGCCGACCGCCTTGAGAATTTCCTCGCTGGTCGCGGGCGCGTTCAGCGGCGGATTGACCTTGTGATCGCCGACCGCCGACACCGCGTCGCGCACCGCAAAGAACACCGAGAACGGCAGCAGCAACGGCGGCTCGCCGGTCGCTTTCGAACGATGGATGCTGTCCTCGGCATTGCGGTTCCTGAAGAGGCGCACATTAAAGACCGGCGGTGTATCGTTCACCGTCGGAATCTTGTAGGTCGAGGGCGCATGCGTCATCAGCTTGCCACCCGCGCTCCACCACAACTCCTCGGTCGTGAGCCAGCCCATTCCCTGGATGAACGCGCCTTCCACCTGGCCGACGTCGAGCGCCGGGTTCAGCGACGCGCCCACGTCATGCAACGCGTCCGCGCGCAGCACGCGCATTTCGCCGGTCAGCGTGTCGATCACCACTTCCGACACCGCCGCGCCGTACGAGTAGTAATAGAACGGCCGGCCCTGCAGTTTCGACTGATCCCAGTAGAGCTTCGGCGTCGCGTAGAAACCGTCCGACCAGAGCTGGATCCGCGCGATGTAGGCCTTCGCGATCACCTCTTCGAACGGCACAACCACGTCGCCGACCACCACGCGGTCGTGCGCGAAGCGCACGTCGGCGGCGTTCACCTGTCCCGCGCCGAAACGTTCGGCGGCGAATGCCGAGAGGCGTTCGCGCAACTGGCGCGCGGCATCCTGCGCGGCCTTGCCGTTCAGATCGGACCCGGTCGATGCAGCGGTGGCCGACGTATTGGCGATCTTGCTGGTGTCGGTGGCCGTCACGCGAATGCGGTTGAAGCCGACGCCCAGTTCATGCGCGACCACTTGCGCGACCTTGGTGTTCAAGCCCTGGCCCATTTCGGTGCCGCCGTGATTCACCAGCACCGAACCGTCGGTGTAGATATGCACGAGCGCGCCGGCCTGGTTGAAGTGCGTCACGTTGAACGCGATGCCGAACTTGACCGGCGTCAGCGCGAGGCCCTTCTTCAGCACTTCGTTGTTCGCGTTGAATTCGTCGATCGCCGCGCGGCGCGCACGGTATTCGCTGGTCGCTTCGAGTTCGTCGATCAGTTCGTGAATCACGTTGTCTTCGACGATCTGGCCATACGGCGTCTGGTTGCGCTCGGTCTTGCCGTACAGATTGCGGCGGCGCACGTCGAGCGCATCGACGCCCACCGAACGCGCGACGTTGTCCATGATGTATTCGATCGCGAATGCGCCTTGCGGGCCGCCGAAGCCGCGGAACGCGGTATTCGACTGCGTGTTGGTCTTGCCGCAGAAGCCGTCGATCGTCACGTCCGAAAGCCAGTACGCGTTGTCGAAGTGGCACAGCGCGCGCGTCATCACCGGGCCGGACAGGTCGGCGGAAAAACCGCAGCGCGAGGTCATGTCCACCGTCACGCCGCCGATCACACCCTGGTCGTCGTAACCCACTTCATACGTGTAGTGGAAATCGTGGCGCTTGCCGGTGACCATCATGTCGTCGTCGCGGTCGGGACGCAGTTTCACCGGGCACAGCAGCTTCCACGCGGCGAGCGCCGCGCAGCACGCGAACAGGCCCGATTGCGATTCCTTACCGCCGAAGCCGCCGCCCATGCGCCGGCATTCGATCAGCACGTTGTGCGACGCGACGCCCAGCGCGTGAGCGACCATATGCTGCATTTCGGTCGGGTGCTGCGTCGAACAGTAGACGTGCATGCCGTCATCGTCCTTGGGCACCGCGTACGAAATCTGGCCTTCCAGATAGAACTGCTCCTGCCCGCCCAACAGCATCTCGCCGGCCTCGCGATGCGCGGCGCGTGCGATCTTCGTCGCGGCTTCGCCGCGCGCGAGCTTCATCGGCGGCAACACGTGCTGGTTCGCGGCGCGCGCCTGCTGCGCGGTCAGAATGGCCGGCAGTTCCTCGTAGACGATTTCGGCGCGACGCGCGGCGAGCCGCGCCGTTTCGTGCGAGGTCGCGACCACGATGAAGATCGGCTGGCCGATGTATTGCACGAGGCCGTCGGCGAGAATCGGATCGTCGCCGTGGATGATCGGGCCCACGTCGTTGGTGCCGGGGATGTCGTCGGCGGTGAAGATGGCGACCACGCCGGGTGTGGCGCGCACTTTGTCCACCGAGATCGACACGATCTTCGCATGGGCTTTCGACGACAGCCCGAGCGCGGCGTGCAACGTGCCGGCGAGCGTCGGGATGTCGTCGGTATAGGTGGCGCGGCCGCTCACGTGCAGATGCGCGGACTCGTGCGGACGCGACACGTGGACCTGGGTGAAGTCGTCGAGATCCTGCAGGTCTTTCAGGAACGGCTCGGCTTGCTGATTCATCGTGATGTTCTCCGTATCCTTCGTAGGCTGAGCGCGGATCAGGCGCTCGCGGCGACAGGCGCGCACGCGGCGGCGACCGCGCGCACGTCGAGCGCGCTCTTCGGCAGCGGATTATGCGGACGCGTTTCGAGCCAGAAGCGGTACAGCGTGTTCTTCGCGGCTTCGAGCCGGTAGTCGCTGGTCGCGCGCATGTCGGACAGCGGCGCATAGTCGTTGCCGAGCGCGAGCATCGCGGCCTGCGCGGTGGCCTCGTGCCATTCGGCGTCGCCCAGCACGGCTTCGACATGCGTCGCGCGTTTGGGCGTCGCGGCCATCCCCCCGAACGCGACGCGCGGCTCGCGAATCAGCTTGCCGTCGGCGATGAACGAGAACGCGGCGCACACGGCCGAGATATCCGAATCGAAACGCTTCGAGAGCTTGTAGGTGCGAAATTGCAGATTCGCGCGCGCGCCGCTGCGCGTCGGCACCTTCAGCCCGACGACGAACTCGTGCTCGGCCATGTCCTTCTTCTGATACGCGAGGTACAGGTCTTCGAGGGGCATCTCGCGCTCGATCTCGCCGCCGCGCACGATCACGCGTGCGCCGAGCGCGATCAGACCCGGCATCGAATCGCCGATCGGCGAGCCGTTGGCGATATTGCCGCCGAGCGTGCCGGCATTGCGGATCGGCAGCGAAGCGAAGCGCTGCCACATCTCGGTCAATTCGGGGTACTGCTTCGCGATCTCCGCATAAGCCTTTTCGACGCTCACGCCCGCGCCGATCTCGATCCACTCGCCGTTGGTTTCGAGCTTCCGCAATTCGGCGATCTGGCCGACGTAGACGAGGTCGCCCAGCTCGCGCATCTGCTTCGTGACCCACAAGCCGATGTCGGTGCTGCCGGCGAGAATGCGCGCGGCCGGCTGGGCTTCCTTGATCTTCGCGAGTTCGGCGACGCTGCGCGGCGCGTCGAACTGCTGGCCAGCGTGCTCGTAGTGGAAGGTGTTCTCGCGCGCCAGCGTGGCGAGCGTGGCGGCGAGCGCCGCGACGTTCACGGGCGCTTTCGGCGCGGGCGCGTCGAACATGCGCACGGCCGCATCGACGATCGGCCGGTAGCCGGTGCAGCGGCACAGGTTGCCGGTCAGCGCATCGCTGATGGCTTCGCGCGACGGCACCGTGCGGTTCGCGCAACTCTGCTCCTGGCCGTGCTTCTCGTACAGCGACCACATCGACATGATGAAACCCGGCGTGCAGAAGCCGCATTGCGAGCCGTGGCATTCGACCATCGCCTCCTGCACCGGATGCAGCGAGCCATCGGGCTGACGCAGATCTTCGACGGTGTAGAGCGCTTTGCCGTCGAGCGTCGGCACGAACTGGATGCAGGCATTGACCGCCTTGAAGTCGACGCCGCCCGCTTCGTTGCGCTCGCCGAGCACGACCGTGCACGCGCCGCAGTCGCCTTCGGCGCAGCCTTCCTTGGTGCCGGTGCAATGCGCGTCCTCGCGCAGATACTGCAGGACCGTGCGGGTGACGGGCGCATCCTTGATCTCGCGGATCGCGTTGCGGTGGTAGAAGCGAATCGGCTCAGTCATGTCTCGTTACTCTCGAATTAATCTCGAATGTTCTGTGTCCGTGGGGACGTGCTGCAGCGATGGTTTGAAAGCTATCACCGTCAATAAAGGCAACCCATAGCGCGGCTCGCATGGGGGACATATTCGCCAGGCGATATAGAGGGCGGTTTGAGAGCGGGTTGGCTTATGTTGGAATGAGCTTTTTGCCGTGTATTTGTTCTTTTTGCAGAATTTTGGTCACCACCAATCATGGCATGCCTCGCTCGCCAGACAAAAATACGGACGCTGAACACGCGAACTCGGGCCACTATGTGGGTTCGCGACGCCGATGCGACGGTCGGCGAATTATGTAAATGCAGCAAGGGAATCGGTTCCATGGGAAAATCACGTCTTCCCGCCGATTTCAAGTCTCGTTTTCCCCATGTCCACTGACTCCGCGCCACCTCGCAGCGAATTCGCGACGACCCTGCAGATTATTCCGGTCGTCTTTTTCACGTTTCTTTGTTATCTGACGATCGGCATTCCGCTGGCGGTGCTGCCCGGCTACGTCCACGGCGACCTCGGGTACAGCGCGGTGCTGGCCGGCGCGGCCATCAGCGTGCAATACCTGGCGACGCTGGCCTCGCGGCCGCTCGCGGGCCGCTCCGCCGATACGCTGGGGCCGAAGCGCACGGTGTCGATCGGTCTGCTGGGTTGCGGCGCGAGCGGCGTCCTGCTGCTGCTCGCCGTGTTGTCCGGCCATTGGCCGGTGCTGAGCCTCACGCTGCTGGTGTTCAGCCGGCTCGTGCTCGGCTTCGGCGAAAGCCTGTGCGGCACCGGCGCGATTCTGTGGGGCATCGGCCGGGTCGGCACGAACAACAACGCCCGGGTGATTTCGTGGAACGGCATCGCGACCTATGGCGCACTGGCGATCGGTGCACCGCTCGGCGTCGCGATCGCGCACGCGATCGGCTTTGCCGCGCTCGGCATTCTGGTGATCGCGCTGGCCGCGCTCGGTTTCTATCTGGCTCGCCAGATCGCGCCGGTGCCGCTCGTCCACGGCCAGCGGATGTCGTATCGCAGCGTGTTCACGCGGGTGCTGCCGCACGGCATCGGCCTCGCGCTCGGCTCGGCCGGGTTCGGCTCGATCGCGACGTTCATCACGCTGTTTTATGCGGCGAAGAACTGGCCGAATGCGGCTTTGTCGCTGACGGTGTTCGGCACGCTGTTCATCGGCGCGCGCCTGCTGTTCGCCAACACGATCAAGACCTACGGCGGCTTTCGCGTCGCGATTGCCTCGTTCTCGTTCGAATGCGTCGGCCTGCTGATGTTGTGGCTCGCGCCCGAGCCGCATATCGCCCTGGCCGGCGCCGCGTTGACCGGCTTCGGCTTCGCGCTGGTGTTCCCGGCGCTCGGCGTCGAAGCGGTCGGGCTCGTGCCGCCTGCGAGCCGTGGTGCGGCGTTGTCCGCGTACTCCGTGTTTCTCGATCTGTCGCTCGGGATTACCGGGCCGCTGGCCGGTTATATCGCCGGGGAATTCGGCTATGGGTCGGTGTTCCTGTTCGCCGCGGTTGCTGCTGCGGCGGCGGTCGTGCTGTCGACCGTGCTCTATCTGCGCAACGCCAAAGTGACTGGCCAACCCGCGGCGCTGTGACAGGATTGTTGTTTGCCTGCGCTTAGCGCAGGCAAACAACTACTTTCCTTCCGACAACCCGCGTTCGAGCGCCGCCACGCCGGCCGGCAGATCGACCTTCACGCCGAGATCCACCATCGTCCTGCCGAGCGCATGCACGGTGCGGAAAAGATTGTGTTCGCGGCATTGCTCGCCCATCTGCCCGATCCGGACGATCGGCAAACCAAACGAGCCCGAGATCTCCACCTGATGCTGCCGCGAAATATGCGAGCAGACATCCGCGGGAGTCAAACCGTCGGGCACTTCGATGCCGACCACCGAATTCAAGCGGCACGCTTCGGGGGCATACAGCTGCAAGCCGAGCGCCGTCACACCCTCCTGCAACGCCAGCGAACATTTCAGATGCCGTGCGAAGCGCTTTTCGAGCGTCTCCGCGCACACGAGGCGCAACGCCTCGTGCAATGCGAGCACGCCCGAGACCGGCGCGGTGTAGTGATAGCCGGCGTTATGCCAGAAGTTCTCCGCGAGCGACGCATCCAGGCACCAATGCGCATTCGGCGCGGTGCGTCCTTTGACGCGCGCCCAGGCCGCATCGGAAAACGCGATCAGCGACACGCCCGGAATCGACGACAACCCCTTCTGTCCGCCCGTGATGACCGCGTCGATGCCCCACGTGTCCATCTCCAGCGGCATCGTGCTCAACGTGCACACCGCGTCGACGATCACCAGCGCGCCCGCCGCTTTCGCAAGCGCGGCAATGTCCTTCAGGTGGTAATTCCACACCGTGTTCGACGTCTCGCCCTGCACCACCGTGACCACTTCGGGACGTTCGCGGCGAATCGCCTCGGCGATCTGTTCGAGGCTCGCCACCGACCTGTCCGCGACTTCGAGCGTGCTCACCTTCGCGCCCACTCGCCGGCCCATTTCGCCCATGCGGTCGCTGAAAAAGCCGTTCTTGATGCACAGCACGCGCGTGCCTTCCCACGCGAGGTTGGAGATCGCCATCTCCATCGCGGCCGAGCCCGGTCCCGCCACGCCGAGCACCCACTTCGATTGCGTCTGGAACACGTAGCGCGCCATCGTCTTCACCTGAGTGATCACCTTCACCATCGCGCCGCCCAGGTGATTGATCACGATGGTATTGGCCTTCGCCACGGCGGCGGGAATCGGCACGGGGCCGGCGCCCATCATCAGAAGCGGCTCTTCGGGAAGGATGGCGTCGAGCGATTCGACAACCGGACAGGGCACTACGGAAGCAACGGTAGAAGGTGATGAAGTCGGCATGATCGGTACGTGAATGTCAGGACGCAGAGGAAAGCGTGGCCTCACCGGCCATGACGCCGGTGAGGCCACTCGTCCGATCATTCACTGATCCGCGCGATTGCGCAAGTTTTTTGACTATGCCTGATGAGGCAACGGCGCCACTGCCTCACGCGTCCCATGCGTCATTTCACCTTGGTCTTGTCGAGTTTCTTGCCGGTTGCCGCGTTGAACCGTTCGACATACTCCTCCATCAGCTTGCGCAGCGCACGGCCGATTTTCCGGTAGTCGGCCTCGTTGAGATTGGCGAGCGACACGCGTCCCGACGGATGCTGGGTCCCGAAGCCTCGACCCGGCAGCAGCACGACCCGTGCTTCGCGCGCAAGACGGAACAGCAACTCGGAAGGCTCCGTGTTCTTATAAAGCCACTCGACGAACTCGCGGCCATACGCCCGCTCGCCAAGAAATTCGACGTCGAGAATCGTGTAGTAGTCGACCTGGTTCGGATCGTCGTCCTCGAATGAGATGCCCACCTCTTCGTACAGCGCGCGCTTGCGGCTGCGGATCAGGCGCTTCAATGCGTTCTTGTAGGCGTCCGGCGTGTCCATCAGCGAGAACAGCGAAAACAGCACCATCTGCACCTGCTGCGGCGTCGACAAACCCGCTGTATGGTTCAGCGCGACAGTACGGCTGTCGGCCACCAGGCGGTCGATGAACTTGAGCTTGTCCGGCTCGGTCGTGATCGACTCGTAACGCTCGTGCAACTGCCTCTTCGCGTCTTTCGGCAACTCGGCGATCAGCTTGTCGAGCACGTTGTCGCGATGCGTCGCGATCGTCCCCAGACGCCAGCCGGTTGCGCCGAAGTACTTCGAATACGAGTACACGAGGATGGTGTTCTTCGGCGCGAGCGCGAACAGCGACACGAAGTTGTCGGCGAACGTGCCGTACACGTCGTCGGTGAGCAGGATCAGGTCGGGCCGTTCCTGGACGATGTCGGCAATGTACTGAAGGCTTTCGTCGTCGATCCTCACCGACGGCGGATTGCTCGGGTTCACGAGAAAGAACGCCTTCACTTTGGGATCGCGCAGCTTGTCGAGTTCCTTCTTCGAGTACTGCCAGCCGTTGGCGACATCGGCTTCGAGATTCACCACGTTCAGCTGGTAGTCGTTCAGACGCGGAATCTCGATGTACGGCGTGAAGATCGGCATGCCGAGCGCGATCGTGTCGCCCGGTTTGATCAGGTGATTCTCGCGCATCGTGTTGAAGATGTACGTCATCGCGGCCGTGCCGCCTTCCACCGCGAAAATGTCGAACTCGCCGACGAACGGATGATCGCCGATCATCTCGCGGCGCAGATACTGCCCGACGATCAGTTCGGACAGCTTGAGCATGCGGTCGGGCACCGGATAGTTCGACGCGAGGATTCCCTCGCACATTTCATACAGGAAGTCGCCGGCCGAGTACCCCAACTGATCGCGCACATACGACACCGCACCGCGCAGGAAGTCGATACCCGCGACGCCCTTGTTCTCGCGCAGAAACAGATCGAAGCGTTCCGTCAGGCCTTCGCGCTTCGGAAACCCGCCGATGCCTTCCGGCATATACGCAAACGAACGCTCCGATTCGCGCATCGCAAAGAGGCCGAGTTGCCAGAAGCCGTGGCGCGGAATGGTCGCGAGAAAGTTCGGATTGCCGCGCCCGGCGTTGAGCATCGACGCATTGGCGGGCCGCTCCACGGCGCCGCCGCCGGCGGCCTTGATCAGTTCGTCCTTCAGTTCGAACGGGCTGAGCGCGGACAGTCCGGGTTGCGCCATGTCCCCTTGTTTCTTGTCGCCCTTCTCTTTTGCCATGATGCGTTCTCCAATGAGCCAGGTGAAAGACGCCGGCATATCGAACCATTGCCCGGTTGCGGCCGGCGTAACAGAGATCGATGGATGCGTGCGCTACATCTGCGCCGCACGCGTGAGCCGCACGCGCCCTACACGAGCCCGACCACGAGCGGCCCAAGCAGGGTCAGCGCGACGTTCGCGATCGCATAGGTGATCGCGAACGGCACGGTCGGCACCGCGCTTTCCGCCTTGTCGAGCACGCCGCCAAAGGCCGGGTTGGCGCTGCGCGAGCCCGACAGCGCGCCGGCCAGAATCGCCGCGTTGTTGTACTTGAGCACGTAGCGGCCGAACAGCATGGTCAGCAGCAGCGGGAACAAGGTGACGAACACGCCGAGCAGGAAGATCGTCAGGCCGCTCTGCTTGACCGTCACTACCGCCTGCAAGCCGGAGTTCAGGCCCACCACCGCGACGAACGCGGCGAGCCCGAAGTCCTTGAGCAATTGCGATGCGGCCGACGGCATCGCGCCGTACATCGGATGCTTGCCGCGCATCCAGCCGAACAGCAGGCCGGCCAGCAGACAGCCGCCGCCCGAGCCGAGCGTGAGCGGAATGCCGCCGACGTTGAGGACGATCAGCCCAATCAGCAAACCCAGCACGAGGCCGACGCCCATGTAGATGAAGTCGGTCTTGTTGCTGTACGGCAATTCGTAGCCGGCGGCGTCGACTGCGCGCTTGGTGTCTTTGGGCGATCCGTAGAAGGTGATGACGTCGCCGTGCTCGACTTTCGTTTCCGGCAGGATCGGCAGCGGCTGGCCAGCGCGCGTGATGCTCTGGATGTAGACACCGTGGCGCATGTTGCGATCCACGAGTTCGCGCGCGGCAGCGAGCGTCGTGTGGTTCATGCCCTTCCTGGTGAAGACGCCTTCGCGTGTCTGCATGACGACGCCGACGTCGCCGGTGTCGGCGACTTCGTTGCCGTTCGCGCCGAAGGCGACCACCGCCTCGCGGCGGCCCACCACCAGCACCACGTCGTCGTGCTTCAGCATCAGATCGGGCGTCGGTTCGAGCGTCTTGCCGTCGCGCTTGATGCGCTCGATCGTCAGGTAATCCTCATGCAGCGTCTCGACGGCCTTCACCGTCTTGCCCGCGCTGACGTCGATCTTGTACGCCCGTCCCACCAGCTCGGGCAGCGCGGCAAGCTGCCCCGGCCCGCGTGCCGGCGCGCCCGAGGCCAGCTCGCGTTCCGCCTCGATCGAGGCCTCCCGCAGACCTTGCCCCATGAACTTCGGCAGGATGTTCACGCAGACGATGATTGCGCCGAGCGAGCCGAACACGTAGGTCACCGCGTACGCAATCGCCACGTCCGATTGCAGCGACTTGACCTGATCGGCCGGCAGCCCGAGGCGCGCGATCGCATCGCCCGCCGTACCGATAATCGCCGATTGCGTCAGCGCGCCGCCGGCGAGTCCGGCCGCGAGTCCCTTGTTCAGGTGGAACAGCTTCGCGCATACCACCACAGTGACGAGCGCGCTGACGGCGAGGAACACCGCCATCGCGATCTCACGCAGCGTCTTGCGGTTCAGCGAATTGAAGAAGCCAGGCCCGGAGTCGTAGCCGACCGCGTAGATGAACACGGCGAACATCACCGACTTCACGCCATTGTCGATCGTCACGCCCGCCTGGCTGATCACCACCGCCGCCAGCAACGACCCGCCGACGCCGCCGAGCTGGAACTTGCCGAAGTTGATCTGCCCGATGAAGTAGCCGACCGCAAGCGACAGAAACAGCGCAATCTCGGGGGATTTCTGAAAGATATGGTGTAGCCAGTCCATCGTGCCCTCGCTGATTAGTTGGCGATACTGAGTACTGGTTGCTGCCTGCGCATGCGCTGCGCGGTCATGTCGTGCGCCGCTGCTCGCGTGCTTCATGTCACATGCCCGATGCCGCATCGGCCGCGCAAGACCTGGTCCGCCGCGCGCGGCGCATCTGCTCGTCCCCCCGGCCTCGCCGGGTTGACCTGCCTATGCCTAGCCGACTTTGCCCGCGAGGCCCACGACCACGGGCCCCATCAGCGGCAACAGGATGTTCGAGAGTGCGTAGGTGATCGTGTAGCCGATCACCGGCGTCGAGTTGCCGGTCACGCCCACCAGTGCGCTGATCGCCGGCGTGCTGCATTGCTGGCCGGCGATCGCGCCGAGCAGCATCGGCGCTTCGAGCTTCAGGAACATGTGGCCGATCCACAGCGACAGCAGACCCGGCACCAGCACCATCAAAACACCGGCGACGGGCAGCGCGAGGCCGTACTCGCGCACCAGCTTGATCGCGTCCGGCCCCGCCGACAAACCCACCGCGGCGATGAAAGTGGCGAGGCCGAAGTCCTTGAGGATTTGCGCGGCCGCCGACGGCAGCGAGCCGATCAGCGGATGGCGCGAACGGATCCAGCCGAACAGCAGGCCGGACAGCAAACAGCCGCCGCCCGTGCCGAGCGCGATCGACACGCCGCCGATCTGTCCGCCAAGACGACCGATCGCCATGCCGACCAGCACGCCGAGGCCGAGATAGACGAAGTCGGTTTTCTGCGTCGCGGGGAGCACGTAGCCGAGCCGCTTCGCGCCGCGCTCGACATTGGCCTTCGCGCCGACCAGCGTCAGCACGTCGCCGCGATTGAGCTCGGTGCCGGGCAGCGCGGGCACCGTGGTTTCGAGCCGCGTAACGGCTGCGATGTAGACGCCGCGTCCATCCTCCGGCTTCGCCTGGTCACGCACCTGCGCAATCGTGCGGCCATGCAGATCGCCCCGCGTCAACACGACGTCGAGCTTCTCGGCGAAGACCTGGCCGAAGGCCGCGCCATCCACTTCTTCGCCGAGACCGGCCGCCGCCGCGACCACCGCTTCGCGCCGCCCCGCCACGAGGATGAGATCGTCCGCCGCGAGGCGCAATGACGGTTCGACCGGCACGTTCGCGCCGTTGCGCTGAAGCTGTTCGATGGTGAGGTTGAAGCCGTGCTGCTGTTCGAACTCGCGGATCGTGACGGCGGCCCCCGCGCCCACCCGGAACGCGCGGCCCACGAGCGCCGGCGCCGCCTCCCGCTGCCCCTCGCTGAACGCGCCCTCGCCGCCGAGCTTGCGCCACACGCGCTCCGCTTCGTCACGCAGATTGATGCGCAGCAACAGCGGCGCGAACTGGCTGGTGAACAGCACGATCGTGATCAGGCCGAACAGGTAGCTCACGCTGTAAGCGGTCACGATGTTGGCCTGCAGACGCAGCGTTTCCGCGTCGCCGAGACCGAGCTTGCCGATCGCCTCGGACGCCGTGCCGATCACCGCCGACTCCGTCGCGGCGCCCGCGAGCAAGCCCGCCGCTGTGCCGATGTCGAGCCGCAGCACGCTCACCGCGATCATGATCAGCACGAGCACCGACACGATTTCGACGATCGACAGCAAGCCATAGCGCCAGCCCCGGCCGATGTTGGCGAAAAACTGCGGGCCGCCGGTAAAGCCGAGCGCGAAAATGAATAGCGCGAACGCGATGTTTTTCAGGTCGGGCGCGAGCCGCGCGCCCGTCTGACCCAATATCAATGCGACGATCAAGGTGCCGCATACGCCACCGAGCTGAATCGGTCCCACCCGAAACGAGCCAATAAAATATCCGATTGCAAGGCTTGCGAACAGCGCGATCTCCGGTTGCGTTTTCAGCAATTCACCGATCATGTTGTCTCCCCGATTAACGGGTTTTGTTAGCAGCGCACCGAAGACACTCACCCGGAACTCGAATAAACCCCGCTGACCGGGGTGGATCAGGCAATCAACGGCCGCCGGCGGGGAGCCGGACGAAACGTGGGTTATGGCAAGGGAATGATGCAGCAGGCATTGCGGCAAGAACGCCGCGGCGCAGCAAAGGGACAAGAAAGTTTTCCGCTAGCTCGACAGTCACGCTTTCCTCGCGAAGTTGCCTAACGCTGTGAAAAAACATTATTTGCTGACGGCCTATTTCTTACAGCATGTTTTGGCATGCTTATGGACTGCCTTTTAATAAATATTGTAGTTCGGCAACCCTGTCAATATTATTTTCATCTCGACGCGTCGAGTTCACGAAATACGATCCTGGTTAAAGGCAAACGAATAGGGTAGCGGGCACTACGCCCGAAGGCGATTATTTGGATGGGTAATTTATACTGGCCTGCAAGCCGCCGTGCCCGGCAGTCCGCCTCGTCAAAGCCGAACCATCTTCTTCGGAGTCCCGACATGCGCATGATCCTGTTCAGCAGCCGCCAGTACGACAGCGACACGTTCACCGAAGCCAATGCGGCCCACGGCTATGAGCTGCATTTCCAGGAGTCTCATCTCGACAGCGAAACGGCGGTCCTCGCACAGGGCTTCGAGGCGGTGTGCCCGTTCGTCAACGACAACGTCGACGCCGCCGTGCTCGAGCGGCTCCATGCGGGCGGCACGCGTCTGATCGCGCTGCGCTCCGCAGGCTTCAATCACGTCGACCTCGCGGCGGCCGAACGGCTCGGCATGACGGTCACGCGGGTGCCGGCCTACTCGCCGCACGCGGTCGCCGAACATGCGGTCGGGCTGATCCTCGCGCTGAACCGGCGTCTGCCGCGCGCCGCGGCGCGCACCCGCGAGGGCGACTTCTCGCTGCATGGGCTGCTCGGTTTCGATCTGCACGGCAAGACCGTGGGCGTGGTCGGCACCGGCATGATCGGCCGGGTGTTCGGACGCATCATGGCAGGCTTCGGCATGCGCGTGCTCGCGCATGATCCCGGCACGCCCGCCGACGACCTGCTCGCGCTCGGCGCGCGCTATGTGCCGCTCGACACGCTGCTCGCCGAATCCGACGTCGTCAGTCTGCACTGCCCGCTCGTGCCCGCCACTTATCATCTGATCGACGGACCCGCGCTCGCGAAGATGAAACGCGGCGCGATGCTGGTCAACACCGGCCGCGGCGGACTCGTCGAGGCCAATGCGCTGGTCGGCGCGTTGAAGGACGGCCAGCTCGGCCATCTCGGGCTCGATGTGTACGAGGAGGAAAGCGGCATCTTCTTCGAGGATCACTCGAATCTGCCGTTGCAGGACGACGTGCTCGCGCGGCTGTTGATGTTCCCGAACGTGATTGTCACCGCCCACCAGGCGTTCTTCACGCGCGAGGCGATGAGCGAGATCGCGCAGACCACGCTTGGGAACGTCGCGGCATGGCAGGCCGGCACGCCGCGCAACGCGGTGCATGCTGCGGGGTAGGCTGGGGGCGGGACGTTTGTATGTTGAGGGCCAGGTCGTGCGTCGTGCGTCGTGCGACTTATACCGTGCGTCATGCCCGTACTGCACGGCCAGGGCTGACGCGGTACGTCGTACGCTGACGCCCTGGCGGCTTGCGCCTTACCACGCGTCGTGCACCTCATGCCATCCCCCGCGCCACGCATCATCGACACCATCACACATGGCGAACTACACGCCTTTGTCACCGGCCGGCGGGATCGAGCGAATCGCGGTGCGGGCATCGTCCGCCGCGCCGCAGACTTCGCGCAGCAACGCCGCTTCGCGCTCATGCACTTCCACCGGACACCAGCGCGCACCCGCATCGGCCAGATAGCGCGCGCGATGCTGGCCGTTGCGAAACGCCACCACCCCTTCGCGCTCCAGACCCAGCCAGCCGAGCAACCCCGGCGCGCGGCGCATCGAGATCGTCACGTAAGGCATCTGCGGAATGCGCTCGCTCTCGGGGTCGAGAAACTCACGAATGCCGCGCACCTTGCCTGAATGCCATTCGGCGACCGGCTTGAGCACGTAATCCGTGTTGTCGCGATCCGCGCAGACGAGCAGCTTGCGCATATCGACCAGCACGACCTGATGCCGTGTGCCGTCGGTGACGAAGACGCGCTTCAGGCGCACATGGTCGTACCATGGATGTTCCTGCAACGGCACGATCCAGACCGTTTCGGCACGCCCCGAAGGAAGTCCATCGGGGGGACACGCCGGCGTGGCGGCTGGCGATGAATTGGACAAGGGCAAAGGCAGGCTCGATAAGCTGGCAAACCAGCGCCAGCGCGTGAATAGAGCGCCCACGCTACGAGTCGACTGTGAAAGAAGCATGACAGGCCATGGAATTAATTGCTCTGCATGAGCACGCTGCACAAAACTCCCGACACGCACGGGCGGACCTTGACCCTCAGATAAACGACGATGATAACCACTCAAAATTTTAATGAGTCCGTGCGCATCGAAGCCGACGAGGACAGCGGCGTCGCCACCATCGTTCTGGAGCGGCCCGCGCGGCGCAACGCGGTCGACCGTCCGATTGCCGAAGCATTGAGCGCTGCGTTCAGCCGCTTCGAAGGGGAGCCGGCCTGGCGGGCGGCGGTGCTGTTCGGCGCGGGCGGCACGTTTTGCGCGGGCGCGGACCTGAGCGCGCTCGCCGACGACACCCGCCGCAACGAACTGCATGCCGACGGCAGCGGCCCTGGTCCGATGGGTCCGACGCGAATGAGCTTCAGCAAGCCGGTGATCGCGGCGATTGCCGGTTACGCGGTGGCGGGCGGGCTGGAGCTGGCGGCGCTGTGCGATCTGCGGGTCGTCGAGGACGATGCGGTGCTCGGCGTGTTCTGCCGGCGCGTCGGCATTCCGCTGATCGACGGCGGCACGATCCGCCTGCCGCGTTTGATCGGGTTGTCGCGGGCACTGGATCTGATCCTGACCGGGCGCGCGGTGAGCGCCGAGGAAGCGCTCGCCATGGGACTGGCGAATCGCGTCGTAGCGAAGGGCGCGGCGCGCGCGGCGGCCGAGCGGCTGGCTGCGGAGCTAGCCGCGTTTCCTCAGGCGGCGCTGCTCGCCGACCGCCGCTCGGCACTGGAAAACAGCCCGCTCGACGATCTCGCCGAGGCGCTTCGGCGCGAAGGCGCCGGCGGATATCGGGCGGTGTTCGAGGAAGGGGTCGCCGGGGCGGCGCGGTTCATCAACGGTGCAAAGTGAGGTGCGTTAGGCGCGATGGGTTGAGTTGCGCGATCTGCCTGCTCCGCCTCCCCTTTTCAAAAAAACAACGTCCCCCTCGACGGTCAGCATCGCGGTTTTGACTTAGGTAGAATCCCCTACTGCTTCCCAGTACAGCGCCGGCGTTCTCGTCCCGAAAACGCGCGCCTGCCGCGCGACGCTCCCCGTCGCGCCGATTCACGCTCCGTCACCATGCCTTTGCCCCTGCTTGCCCTTGCCGTTGCCGCGTTTGGAATCGGTACCACCGAATTCGTGATCATGGGGCTGCTGCCCGACGTCGCGCGCGATCTGTCCGTGTCGATTCCGGCCGCCGGCATGCTGGTGTCAGCCTATGCGCTCGGCGTCACGATCGGCGCGCCGATCGTCGCGATCGCGGTCGCCAACATGCCGCGCAAGAAGGCGCTGATGAGTTTGATCGGCGTGTTCATCGTCGGCAATCTGCTGTGCGCGGTTGCGCCGAGCTACGCGGTGCTGATGGCCGCGCGCATCGTCACGGCGTTCTGTCATGGGGCGTTCTTCGGCATCGGCTCGGTGGTGGCCGCGGGGCTCGTCGCGCCGAACCGCCGCGCGCAAGCCATCGCGCTGATGTTCACCGGCCTCACGCTCGCCAACGTGCTCGGCGTGCCGCTCGGCACGGCGCTCGGCCAGGCCGTGGGCTGGCGCGCGACCTTCTGGGCGGTGACGGGCATCGGTCTCGTCGCGGCGGCCGCGCTCGCCGTGTGCCTGCCGGCGAAGATCGAGATGCAGAAGGCGAGTCTCGTCCACGAATTCAGCGTGCTGAAAAACCCGCAGGTGCTGATGGTGCTCGGCATCAGCGTGCTCGCGTCGGCGAGCCTCTTTTCCACCTTCACCTACATCACGCCGATTCTCGAGGACGTGGCCGGCTTCACGCCGCACGCGGTCACGCTGGTGCTGCTGCTGTTCGGGCTCGGGCTGACGGTCGGCAGCACGCTCGGCGGCAAGCTCGCCGACTGGCGGCTGATGCCGTCGCTGGTCGCATTCCTGCTGGCGATCGTCGTGATCCTGACCGTCTTCGCGGGCACGATGCACGCGCAGATCCCGGCGATGATCACGATTTTCGTGTGGGGCATCCTCGCTTTCGCGATCGTGCCGCCGCTGCAGATGCTGATCGTCGATCGCGCGAGCAGTGCGCCGAATCTCGCGTCGACCTTGAACCAGGGCGCCTTCAACCTCGGCAACGCAACGGGTGCCTGGCTCGGCGGGATGGCGATCGGCGCGGGCGCGCCGCTCACGACGCTGCCGTGGGTCGGTGTGGCGACCTCGATCGGCGCGCTGCTGTTGACGCTGTGGTCGGTGTCGATCGACCGGCGCGCGCAGAAGATGGCGGTGGCGGGTTAAGGCCGCGCACATTGCGCACTATCAGCCTTGCGCCTGCGCGAGGCGCCCGTTGCGGGCGTTCCGTCTTGCCCCTTTGCGCAGCGCCCGTTGGCGCGTCCCGCAGGCCCCGCACTCGTGCCAACGCCCGTCAGCCGTAGTAGCATCCCGGCCGATGAAAGTCATCTTCACTCGCGATTTCCTCGCCCTGATCCTCAGCGTCGCCGTCGTCGGACTCGGCAGCGGCGCCACGCTGCCCCTCACCGCCCTCGCGCTGACGCAAGCCGGCTTCGGCACCGACGTCGTCGGCCTGCTGACCGCCGCGCAAGCGGGCGGCGGCCTCGTCGTCGTGCCGGTGGCCGGCTGGATCGCGGCGCGCGTCGGCGGCCGCGAGGTGATCGTCGGCGCGGTGCTGGTGGTTGCGCTCGCCACCGCGCTCATGCAGCTCACGTCGAACCTGTGGCTGTGGGCGCTGTTGCGCGTGCTGTGCGGCGCGGCGCTGATGCTGCTGTTCACGATCGGCGAGGCCTGGGTCAACCAGTTGGCCGACGACGCGTCGCGCGGCCGCGTGATCGCGATCTATGCAACCAACTTCACGCTGTTCCAGATGTCGGGCCCGGTGCTCGTGAGCCAGATCGCGGGCTTCACGCATTCGCGCTTTCTGATCTGCGGCGCGATTTTCCTGCTCGCGCTGCCGATGCTCGCCGCGATCCGCACGACGCCGCGAGCTTCCGACGACGAGCACGCCGCCCACGGCAGTTGGCGCCACGTGCTGCCGCAGATGCCGGCCCTCGTCATCGGTACCGGCTTCTTTGCGCTGTTCGACACGATCGCGCTGTCGCTGCTGCCGCTCTTCGCGATGTCGCACGGCATCGCGAGCGAGGTGGCGGTGCTGTTCGCGTCGGCGCTGCTGCTCGGCGATACGACGATGCAGTTTCCGATCGGCTGGCTCGCTGACCGGCTCGGCCGCGAACGCGTGCATATCGGCTGTGGGGTGGTCGTCGTGGCGCTGCTGCCGTTGCTGCCTTGGGCGATCAGGTCGCCGTGGCTGTGCTGGCCGCTGCTGTACGTGCTCGGCGCGGCCGCGGGCGCGATCTATACGCTTTCGCTGGTTGCCTGCGGCGAGCGCTTTCGCGGCGTCGCGCTGGTGTCGGCGAGTTCGCTGGTGGGCGCGTCGTGGAGCGCGGCCAGTTTCGGCGGCCCGCTGGTCGCCGGCGCCCTGATGAAGGGTGTCGGCAACGACGCGATGGTCGGTGTGCTGCTGTTCGCGGCGCTCGCGTTTCTCGCCGCCGCGTGGTGGGAAAAGCGCCGCGCGCCGCTGCGAGCCGCCGGCTGACGGGCGAGGATTGACGGCCGCGCGCTATCGCGCTGACGGGTGACGACGGCACGCCATCGGCCGACAGGCGACGAGCGGCAGTTGCACGCCCCGGCTCGCGCGCAACGCCTGGGCGGCCGCGCGCTCGATGCAATCTTGCGGTCAGCACGCTTGATGCTAGTCTTGAACCACATTGCACGGTCCTCCGCCGAACGGCCCATGCTTCATGGCGCCGCCGTATGCAATGGGGAGTTCGCCATGCAAACCCTGCACACCCCGCGCCGTTTTTACCTGTTGAGCGCACTCATCGTATTGAGCGCCCTGCTGTTCGCCGATTGCGGCGGCGGTGGCGGAAGCGGGGAAACGAGCGGCGCAGCGAGCAGCGGCGGCGCGTCGGGGGCCGGGGCGACGACCGGCGGCAGCGGTTCGGCAAGCGGTACGGGCAGCGGCGGCAGCACCAGTGGTACCGGCGGTACCGGCGCTGGCACTGGCGGCTCCGGCACCTCGTCGGGCGGCGGCATGTCCATGGCCGCGACGCACGACGTGCTGACCTATCACAACGACATCGGCCGCACGGGCCAGAATCTCAGCGAGACTCTCCTTTCCCCCGCCAACGTCAACGCGGCGACGTTCGGCAAGGTCGGCTTTTTCGCCGCCGACGGCAAGGTCGACGCGCAACCCCTCTTTGTCGAATCACTGGCCATCGCGGGCGGCACGCACAACGTGCTGTACGTCGTGACCGAGCACGACAGCGTGTACGCGCTCGACGCCGACAGCGGCGCGCAGCTATGGCGGGTCAGCACGCTCGGCACCAACGAAACGCCGAGCGACGACCTCGGTTGCAGCCAGATCACGAAGGAAATCGGCATCACGTCGACACCGGTCATCGACCGCTCGCGCGGCGCGCACGGCACGATCTACGTGGTCGCGATGTCGAAGGACACGAGCGGCGCCTATCATCATCGCGTGCACGCGCTCGATCTCGCGACCGGCGCGGAACTGCTGAACGGCCCAACGGAGGTGAGCGCCAGCTACCCCGGCAGCGGCGCGAACAGTTTCAACGGCAACGTGCTGTTCGCGCCGTCGTCGTATGCCGAGCGCGCGGGTCTGCTGCTTCTCGGCGGCGTGGTCTACACGGCGTGGACCTCACATTGCGACGCGGGCGCCTACACCGGCTGGATCATGGGCTATAGCGCCGACACCCTGCAACAGACTTCCGTGCTCAACCTCACGCCGAACGGCTCGGGCGGCGCGATCTGGATGAGCGGCGCCGGCCCGGCGTCGGATGGCGCGTCCATCTACCTGCTCGGCGGCAACGGCACGTTCGACACCACGATGAACGCCAGCGGCTTTCCCGCGCAACACAACTTCGGCAATGCGTATCTGAAGCTCGGCACGGCAGGCGGTCTTGCGGTCGCGGATTACTTCGCGATGTCCAATACCGTTCAGCAGTCCAATGCCGACCAGGACCTCGGCTCCGGCGGAGCGATCGCGCTGCCCGATCTCACCGATGCAAACGGCGTGGTCCAGCACCTCACGCTCGGCACGGGCAAGGACGGCATCATCTATGTGCTGAACCGCGATTCGATGGGCAAATTCAATGCCGCGGGCAACAGCATCTACCAGGAGATTCAGGGGGTGTTGAACGGCGGCGAGTTCGGCATGCCTGCGTACTTCAACGGCCGCATCTATTTCGGCTCCGTCGGCGACAATCTCAAGGCGTTCACGGTGACCCATGCGCGGCTCTCAACGGCGCCGAGCGCGCAGACCTCGATGACGTTCGCCTATCCCGGCACCACGCCGAGCATCTCCGCCAATGGCTCAGCGAACGGCATCGTGTGGGCTGCGGAAAACGGCACCACGGCGGCGCTGCATGCGTTCGATCCGGCCAATCTCGCCGTCGAGCTCTATAACAGCAATCAGATGGGCACCCGCGATCAGTTCGGCGCGGGCAACAAGTTCATCACGCCGATGATCGCCAACGGCAAGGTGTATGTCGGGACGACGAACGGCGTCGCGGTATTTGGCTTGCTGAAGGGGTGAGGAGGTCTGGGCGTGGCGGGCGTGACCCGACATGCGCCAGCCTGCCCTCTGCCTGCGCCCCTAAGGCCGCGCCGGAAGAATCTCCCCCACACACGCGCCAAATCCCACGCGATACCCATCACCCTGGCACCAGCCGGCCAGCGTCAACTCGTCCCCGTCCTCGATGAACGTGCGTGTTCCGCCTTCGTTCAACTCCAGCGGCTTCTTGCCGTTCCATGTCAGTTCGAGCAGGCTGCCGTACGAATCGTCGGTCGGGCCGCTGATCGTGCCGGAACCCATCAGGTCGCCCACCCGCGTATTGCAGCCCGAGACCGTGTGATGCGCGAGTTGCTGCGCCATCGTCCAGTACATGTGCCTGAAGTTGGTTCGCGCGATCGTGCTTGCCTGCTTCGCCTGTTGCGGGCGCAGCATCACTTCGAGATGGATGTCGAACGCATGCTCGCCGTCGTGGCGCAGGTACGCGAGCGGTTGCGGCGCCTGCACCGGCTGCGCGACGCGGAACGGTTCGAGCGCGTCGAGCGTGACGATCCACGGCGAGATCGTGGTCGCAAACGTCTTCGCGTTGAACGGGCCGAGCGGCACGTATTCCCATTGCTGGATGTCGCGCGCGCTCCAGTCGTTGAGCAGCACCATGCCGAAAATATGCGCTTCGGCGTCGGCGCACGCGACCGGCTCGCCCAACGCATTGCCCGCGCCGATCACGAAGCCCGTTTCCAGTTCGATATCGAGCTTACGGCACGCGCCGAACACCGGACGCTCCTGATCCGGCAGCTTCAACTGGCCGTTGGGGCGGCGCACTGGCGTGCCGCTCACCACCACCGACGACGCCCGTCCGTTGTACCCGATCGGCATCTCCGACCAGTTCGGCAGCAGCGCATTCTTCGGATCACGAAACATCGAGCCGACATTCGTCGCGTGTTCTCTCGACGAATAGAAATCGGTGTAGCCCGGAATCCGCACCGGCAGATGCAGTTGCGCGTCGGCCTGGCGTACGAGTGCCTTCGCGCGCAACGCGGTGTCGTCGCGCAACGTCGCGGTGTCGCGTGCCAGCAGCATGCTCAACTGGATGCGCACGCTGCGCCATGCGTCGCGGCCGAGCGCGATGAAGTCGTTCAGCGTGTCGCTGGCGACGGCGCGGGCAAACCCATCGCCTTGCGCAGACCCGTTCAACAACCCCGCCTTCTGCAACGCGGCGAGGTCGACGATCTGGTCGCCGATCGCCACGCCCACGCGGCGCGCGTCGTTGTGCCGGTCGCTAAAGATGCCAAACGGCAGGTTCTGGATCGAAAAATCGTTGACCGGATCGTTGGCCGACTCGACCCAGCTTTTGCGCGACGAATCGAGCGTCGCCTGGAGATCGCTCGATGCGTTCATCGTTGCTCCGGATTGAAGTGTTTCTTGAGACCTTGCCAGCATTCGTAGTAATGCGCCTGCAATTGGGCAGTTTCGAGCGCGAAACGGGTGGGTTTGATCAGCGTGCGCGTTTCGAACATGAAAGCCATCGTGTCGCCGACTTTCTTCGGCGTCGACGTATCGCCGTTCGAGGCTTTTTCGAACGTGTCGGCGTCCGGCCCGTGACCCGACATGCAGTTGTGCAGACTCGCCCCGCCCGGCACAAAGCCCTCGGCCTTTGCGTCGTACACGCCATGCACGAGCCCCATGAACTCGCTCGCGACGTTGCGATGAAACCACGGCGGGCGGAACGTATCTTCTGCGGCGAGCCAGCGCGGCGGGAAGATCACAAAGTCGATCGTATCGACGCCTGGCGTGTCGCTTTGCGATTGCAGCACCAGAAAGATCGATGGGTCCGGGTGATCGAAGCTGATCGAGCCAATCGTGTTGAAGCGCCGCAGGTCGTATTTGTACGGCGCGTAGTTGCCGTGCCACGCGACCACGTCGAGCGGCGAATGGCCGATGTCCGCGCGCCACAGCTGGCCGTTCAGCTTCGCGACGAGTTCGAAGTCGCCTTCGCGGTCTTCGTAAGCGGCATGCGGCGTGAGGAAGTCGCGCGGATTGGCGAGACCGTTCGAGCCGATCGGGCCGAGGTCCGGCAAGCGCAGCAGCGCGCCGAAGTTCTCGCAGATATAGCCGCGCGCCGCGCCGTCCGGCAGGTTCACCGCGAAGCGCACGCCACGCGGAATCACCGCGATCTCGAAGGGCGCGAGTTCGATGCGGCCCATTTCGGTCGCGATCTCGAGGCCGCCTTCCTGCGGCACGATCAGCAATTCGCCGTCGGCGTTATAGAAGAAGCGCTCGTGCATCGAGCGGTTCGCCGCGTACAGATGAATCGCGCAGCCATTCATCGCTTCTGCGGCGCCATTGCCGGCCATCGTCACCCAGCCGTCGATGAAATCGGTCGGCTCGGCCGGCATCGGCAACGGGTCCCAGCGCAACTGGTTCGGCGGCGTCGGCGGCACGTCGGCGAAATTGGCGACGAGCCGCTCCGACGGTAGCGGCGTGAACGGCTTGTGCATGGCCGCCGGACGAATCCGGTACAGCCACGATCGGCGGTTATGACCGCGCGGCGCGGTGAACGCGGTGCCGGACAACTGTTCGGCATACAGGCCATAGGCCGCGCGCTGCGGCGAGTTGCGGCCTTCCGGCAGGGCGCCGGGCAACGCCTCGGTCGCGAATTCGTTCGCGAAACCCGATTGATAGCCCGGTTCGATGTCGAGCCGCGAACTGGCGGCAGGCGGACTACGAAGCGGCGTGCGTGTTGGGGTGTCCATACAAAGGTTCTCCGTAGATGCTCGACTCGTTTCGTCTCGCCTCGACTGCGGTTCGGATAAGCGGCCGGCGAAATCAGCACTCAGCCTGCAATTTACGAATAGTAAAACGAATTATGAATGGTGAAATTAACGTATACCCTGAAGTACGACGGCGGCAGGCGTTACCGCTCGTACGTACGCATGAGCGGCGGATAACGTTATGAGCATTTTGTTCATGTGCGCGGATTGCGGACTGCTACCATCAACGCATGCGGCAATCGAGTCGCGTTGCCGAGCGCCGTGTGCGCATTCACCATCGCCATTCATTCGCCTTCATGATTCCGCCGACCATCACCGATCTCGTTACCCGCGCCGCCGCTCACCCTTTTCTCGGCGAACATCTGGTGATGGGGCAAGGCGAGCATAGCGACATCGCGCTCGCACGGTTCGAGGACATCCAGCTCGCGAGCGCCTACGTGCCGATCTTCGATATCAGCGTGCATGCGTTGGCGCAGTCGCTGTCGTCGGGGGCCGAGGGAGTGGACCGTTTCGGCGACGAACTCGGCTTCCAGGCCGTCACCCATCAACTCGGCGCGGCGCCGTTCGACGTGTTCGATCCGTTCGACCGCGTCGGCAACGATCAGGAACTGGTCGCGCTCGACCGGATGTCACGCGCGCTGCACGCGATCAATTTCTTCGGCGCGCAGCGGCATGGGCTGCTGTTTCTGCGCGTGCACGAGCGTTTGCTCAAGAGCGTGAAGTACGACCACGGACGGCATTTCTCGACCGTGCTGATGTCGTTCGGATTGAACCCGTCGCGGGTGGTGATCGAATTGCCGGCGGCGGCGGTCGCGCATAAGACTTTTCTCGGCTATCTGACGAGGAGCTACCAGCACTACGGCTTCAAGGTGGCGGGCAACCTGTCCAACGCGGGGCAGATTCTGTCGGTATCGGAAACGGCGCGGCTCGACTTCATCAAGATGGATGCCGGCACCGCGTTGCGCGACGCGACGGTGAAGCCGCTCGTCGGCTATGCGGGCAGGCTGCGGATTCCACTGATTTTCAATCGCGTGATGGATGAAGCGCAGTTCCTCGCATTGCAGCAGTACGACGTTCGCTTCGTGCAAGGGCCGTTATTCACGGCGCACTATCACGACCGGGCGGCCTGATAGCGCGAGAGCGTGAGGTGGGCAATGTCCGCGATGCACGATGCGTGCGTCCCGCTTCTGCTTGCCACAGCCGGCTTGACGGCTTCAGCCCGGCTCGCCCAGACGTCGTGCGAGCGCCTTCAAACGCGGCGCGACATTTTCGCGAAACACCTCCTCGCCCATCGACGACGCCGGCCCGCTGCAACTGAGCACCAGCCAGCGCCCGTCGCGCGGTTCGCGAAACGGCACCGCGACCGCGTTCACATCGTCGTGCCACGCACGAAACGAATAGCAGCAGCGCTCCGTGGCGAATGCCTCGATTTCCTTTTCGGCATCGGCCACCAGCGTCGCGCCGACCTTCCCCGCGTTCTTGCGGAGTTCGGCCAATAACGCCGCGCGCGTGTCGGCCGGCTGGACCGCCAGGTACGCGCGACCCATCGAACTCGTCAGCATCGACAGTTTCGAGCCGGATGCGAGGCCGAGCGTCAGCGCGGTTTCGCTGCGGATCGTGTCGAGATAGATCATGTCGAGCCCGTCGCGGCACCCGAGCGACACCGCCGCGCCCACTTCGCGCGCAAACGCGCGCATATGCGGGCGGGCGAGTTCGAGCGTGTCGGTGCCCGATAGCAGCGCGAAACCGAGCGACAGCACGCCGGCATCGAGCGCATATTTGCCGTGGGATTCATCGAGCCGCAGATAGCCGAGCACCGTCAGCGTGTAGGCGAGACGGTTGACGGTCGCCTTCGGCAAGCCCGTGCGCGCGACGAAATCGCGGTTGCCGAGCATCGTTTCGCCAGGCTTGAACGCACGCAGCAGATCCAGCCCGCGTGCCAGGGCGACGACGAATTTGCGCTCGTCGACGGGTTCGGAGAAAGTGGATGTGTGCGTCATCGGGTGGTACACTCGGTCGTCGTTTGCAAAACATTGTTTCGCTTAGCGGAACTTAAGTCAAGCTTGGATCGCGCAAGAGATCAGGAGATACGTCATGGCCGAAGCCGCGCAGTTTCATTGGGAAGACCCGCTGCTGCTGGATCAGCAGCTCACCGAAGACGAACGCATGGTGCGCGACGCCGCCGCGGCCTATGCGCAGGACAAGCTGCAGCCTCGCGTGCTCGAAGCGTTCCGTCATGAGAAGACCGACATCGAGATCTTCCGCGAGATGGGCGAGCTCGGCCTGCTCGGCCCGACGATTCCCGAGCAATACGGCGGCCCCGGCCTGAACTACGTCGCGTACGGGCTGATCGCGCGTGAAGTGGAGCGCGTCGATTCCGGCTATCGCTCGATGATGTCGGTGCAATCGTCGCTGGTGATGGTGCCGATCAACGAATTCGGCTCCGACGCGCAGAAGCAGAAGTACCTGCCGAAGCTCGCCTCCGGCGAATGGATCGGCTGCTTCGGCCTGACCGAGCCGAACCACGGTTCCGATCCGGGCAGCATGGTCACGCGGGCGAAGAAGGTCGACGGCGGCTATTCGCTGTCGGGCTCGAAGATGTGGATCACCAATTCGCCGATCGCCGACGTGTTCGTCGTGTGGGCGAAGCTCGAGGAAGACGGCAAGGACACGATTCGCGGCTTCATCCTGGAGAAGGGCTGGAAGGGGCTGTCCGCGCCGACCATCCATAGCAAGGTGGGCCTGCGCGCGTCGATCACCGGCGAAATCGTCATGGACGAAGTGTTCGTGCCGGAAGAAAACCGTCTGCCGAATGTGGGCGGTCTGCGCGGCCCGTTCACGTGCCTGAACTCGGCGCGCTACGGCATCGCCTGGGGCGCGCTCGGCGCCGCCGAAGCCTGCTGGCACACCGCGCGCCAGTACGTGCTCGATCGCAAGCAGTTCGGCCGGCCGCTCGCCGCGAACCAGTTGATCCAGAAGAAGCTCGCCGACATGCAGACCGAAATCACGCTCGGCCTGCAAGGCGTGCTGCGCCTCGGCCGCATGAAGGACGAAGGCACCGCCGCCGTCGAGATCACGTCGATCATGAAGCGCAACTCATGCGGCAAGGCGCTGGACATTGCGCGGCTCGCGCGCGACATGCTCGGCGGCAACGGCATTTCGGACGAGTTCGGTGTCGCCCGCCATCTCGTGAACCTCGAAGTGGTGAACACCTACGAAGGCACGCACGATATTCACGCGCTGATTCTCGGTCGCGCGCAAACGGGCATTCAGGCGTTTTTCTGATGGCGTTGCTGAGGCGTTGATTGTGTTGTCGCGTCGAGCACGGCGCGATCACGCCGCTCAATGACAAAAGGCCGGTTCATGTTGAACCGGCCTTTTGTCATTGCGACTCCGCGTGATCGCGTTATCGCCAGTCGCGCGTTCCGCAGTGCATCAGACGCTCACTTGTTCGGCTGCGGCGTCATGCGCAGGTACGGACGCAGCGCCTTGTAGCCCTTCGGGAATTTCTGCTTGATGACTTCCTCGTCCTTCAGCGACGGAACGATCACCACGTCATCGCCCTGCTTCCAGTTGCCCGGCGTCGCAACCGAGTGGTTGTCCGTCAGTTGCAGCGAGTCGATCACGCGCAGCACTTCGTCGAAGTTGCGGCCGGTGCTGGCGGGATACGTAATGGTGAGACGCACCTTCTTCTTCGGATCGATCACGAACAGCGAGCGGACCGTGAAGGTTTCGCTCGCGTTCGGGTGGATCATGTCGTACAGCTCGGAGACCTTGCGATCGCCATCGGCGAGAATCGGAAAGCCGACGCTGGCGGCTTGAGTCTCGTTAATGTCCTTGATCCACTCCTTGTGCGACTCAGCGCTGTCGACCGACAACGCAATCGTCTTCACACCGCGTTTTTCGAATTCGTCGGCGAGTTTCGCGGTCAGGCCGAGTTCGGTTGTGCAGACCGGCGTGAAGTCGGCGGGGTGCGAGAACAGCACACCCCAACTATCGCCGAGCCATTCATGAAACTTGATGCGGCCGACACTCGATTCCTGCTCAAAATCCGGCGCAATATCGCCAAGACGTAGACTCATGGTGGATCCTCCTGTGGGTACCAGTTCAGATATCGGATTCGGCGCGAGCGTTTGCCCGCAACATCTCGCGGAACATAAAGCATACGGCAGGCACACTACATGACGAAGGAACATCGCGTCACTACTTTATGCGTTTTTGTAATTTTCGCCGATTTGGTTGAAACTTTGCGGGACAGATCAACTCCATCTTAAGCAAACTTTGGTTGGAGCTACCCTTCAGGGTGAGTTTTTCGTACTTTGCGTAACCGGGAATGGTTCGTGCATCGATTCGACTCGACCGGGCACTGCGCTCGCCAGCGGCCGTTTCTTTGGTTACGATTCACGCGTGGCGTGAGATAAAGGGGAGCTGTCAATGTCGGAAATCAACAAGGAGAGATTGATGTCGGATATCAAAACCGTCCTCGCGGACGCCGAGGATCTGCTGAAACAAGCCGCGAGCGCCACGGGCGAGCGCGCGTCGGAATTGCGTGAAACGGCGCTCACGCGCCTGAAGCAGGCTAAAGAAAAGGCGGCTGACGTGCAGGTCGTGGTAGTCGAAAAAGGTAAGAAGGCTGCCCGCGCCACCGACGATTATGTGCATGAGCATCCGTGGGCGTCCATCGGAATTGCCGCGGGCGCTGGCGTGCTGCTGGGGCTGTTGATCAACCGCAAGTAACGCTGGTGCGGCTGTCGGACGAAGCTGGTCCGGCGCATCAGTATTCGAGTTGACCGGCGCACGCCTGGCCGGTCCGCTTCTCTTGGCGCGCACGCTTCTCACGCGCCCTCACGCGCAACGCCCACAGCCATGACGATCGACACCCAATCGCAGCGCGGAGAACATAGTCCGCTGCGCCGCATTATCGGTTCCGTGTTTGCGATTCTGCAGACGCGGCTTGAACTGGTCGGCATCGAAATCGCCGAAGAAAAAGACCGCCTGCTCGGCGTGCTGTTCCTCGGCCTCGCGGCGATGATGCTGGCCACCATGGCGCTGATCGCCCTGACTGCGCTGATCGCCATCGCATTCTGGGACACCTACCGATGGCAGGCGCTCGCCGGCATCACGGCGGTCTATGCGATTGCCGGCCTCGCCTGTGCGCTGAAAGCGCGCAGCGGCTTGCGCAATGCGCCGCTGGTTTTCGAAGCGACCATCGCAGAGTTCGAGAAAGACCGCGAAGTGTTCCGCAAGCCGTGACATGCAAGGCGCGACGGGCGCGCTTCAATGTTTCGCGCCTTAATTGAGATTCGCAAGCAACATGTAGCACCGTTTAGTCTCGTCGTTAGCCTCGTCGCCTAGTTGCGTCGTTGACTGTCCCACCCACACTGCCGCCGACACGCCATGAGCCATTCCGATACCGCATTCCGTAGCAAGCGCCACCACGCCAAAGAGTTGAGCGCGCCGCACTTGCGCGCGCTGCGCAAGGAATTGCTGATGGTGCGTGCGGATGTCGAGCGCATGGAACTCGCTCAGGCGACCCTCGATTTGCGGCAGGCGGTCACGCACTTCAGCTGGCTGAAATTCATCCTGCCGGGCTTTGGCGGCATGCGGACCGGCAGCGGCTCGAAGGCACACTTCGTCAATGCAGGAACCATTGGGGCGTTGCTCAAGCAGTATCCGTTCGTCAGCTCGGTCATTTCGATGCTAATCGCCAAGCCACTGCGCGCGACCGTCGTCGCTGGTGCAAAACCCGCGCTCAAATGGGGCAGCCTAGGCCTCGCGGCCTGGGAAGCGTATCGGATCTGGCAGCAGATGAAACGCGATTCCGGGTCGTCTGCCGGCGTGAAGGCCGAGTCGACGGATAGCGGGTATTAAGTGGATGCGGCGGAGTGGGCTGATGGCGGATGGCGGATGGCGGATGGCTGATGGCTGATGGCTGATGGCTGATGGCTGGTGGCTGGTGGCTGGTGGCTGGTGGCTGGTGGCTGGGGGCTGGCGGCCGGGTTGCTCAGTTGCTCAGTTTCGACGTCTCCGCTGAGTCGTTAATCCGCTAGGTCGTACTCCAGCATTCGCTGCTTGCCGGGGCTACCCCGCCAGCAACGCTTCTATTGCCCCGCTGGCCCGTCGCATCAAGCGCAAACGTACCGCACGGGTCGTCGCCCATCGGGCCGGATTGTTCCGGCGCCGCCTCGATGGCGTAGCCGCCGTTTGTGTCGTCCGCCGGCAACACGTGCAAACGATAAATCGGCGTACCGAACTGCGGCGCCTGGTCCAAACCGGGCGGCAGCGTCGACATGCCATCGCTCGCCGCGCCCTCGACGAATTGCGCTGCCCGATACAACGCGGACGCCGCGTCGATACGATGGGTTCGCGCCACGTGACTGCGATACGAAGGCACGGCAAACGCGGCCAGCGTCGCGGCTACTGCCAGCGCGATCATCAGTTCGAGCAACGTGAATGCGGATGTGTACGTTCTCATCATGCACCTCCCGTCAAAATGGCCGTGCAGCGACCCGTCGCCAATGACGCTCGATCGTCTCGCCGTCGATCACCAGTTCCATCTGAAGCCATGCCTGGGACTCACCGGTCCGGCCGAAACCACGCGCCGTCAGTAAATACGCGCGAGCTTCAGCGCGGGTGGATAGACGCCACGCCTCGATCAGACACTGCGGCGCGCGCGACGAGCCGGACCATTGCGCGACAGGCGTGACGGCGCCGGCTTCGAACGCGCTTTCGAGTTTCCATTGCGCCGGCTCGCCATACGCGGCTTGCGGCGCTGCGGGAGCGTCGGCACCAGCAGCAATAACGCTCCGGGCGCACAGGTTCAGCGCCGAGTCCGCAGCGTGGAAAGCCTGCAAATAGTCGCGCACGTCGGTGGTTGCGCGAGCAGCCGCGAGCGATGTTTCGAACCAGGCTGCCGAGGTCGCCAGCATCATGGCTGAGATCAGCAGCACAATCGGCAGAACGACGCCGCTGTGACGCATAAGTGCAGCATGACCACTGAGGCTAAGGCGAAGTAAGCGTACGGGCTGCGGCTCATTCTTACGCCGCTCGCGCTTCCCATGCATGCGGCGCAGCACCGCTGTTGCCTGTCGCTCGATCACAGTGAAACCTCCGCCTGATTGCGTAGCGCCACGCGCCGCGAGAAAGCTTGTCGCGGCCGCTGGTCGGCCCCGAGCGTGCTGACGCCGTCGCAATCGACGTAGCGTGAACGCTGCCCCTCTGGCGCGCCGCGTACCAGCACGCAAAGGTCGACGGCAACGATAGCCGGCCATTGGTCAGCCTGAACCGCTGAAGCATCCATCGCGTCAGGAGCGCCAGCCAGCCAGTATTTGATCCGTACTCGCTCGACACCCTCGACCAGCGGCTGCGCGGACCCCGAGTTGCCATTGCCTTCGCAGTAAAGCTCCGGCTCGCCGCTCGACGTGCTGATATTGGCAAAGTACCGGTTGACCACCAGCGCGCCTTGGCCGGCGAGCATCGCGGTGCCGGCTGTTACGGCTTGTCCGAGACAATCGGTTGCTTGCCCGCTTGTCGATGGCCACGCGGACACACTATCTCCTACATAGCGGACGACGACGCCGTCCGAGCCGCCCGACAGTTTCGTGCAAACAATGCTGTCGTCCGCACCCGTCGGGCGGCCACCTGAACATCCGAACAACGCCGGAGGACCGTCGTAATGCAGAACGTCCGCAGGGACGAAGCTGGTCATTTGCAGTTGCTGGCCGATCAACGTCAGCGCGGTCAAGCCAGCCTCGCGCATTCGCATCGCGTTGCTCGCGTGTTCGAACGCGCTTCGCTGCGTCGTATAGAGCGACACTGCGCCCGCCGTCACTACGAGCCCCAACGCCATGGCGATCACAAACTCGAGCAACGTATGACCGGAAGCTGTATGCCAACGCCGCATCATTTCGCAAACGCCAATGCGACGCACGACGAGCCGGCGGGAACATCCGCGCCGCCACAAGACTCCGGTTTGTCGATTACCTCATCGGTACGCGGCATATCGTGCACGGCTGCCCATGTCACAAGCGCCGCCGACACGCCCGCGCTCTCGCCTACCGACGCCTCGCCGTGTGGCAGGAGCATGTTTGCCCGTGCGCTCCATTGCCGGGTTGCAGCATCCATTGTCGAAGGTGCATAGGCCGCCTCGGCAACGGAATCAGCGATCCACGCCGC
This sequence comes from Paraburkholderia sp. TE9906, assembly GCF_056279605.1. Taxonomy (NCBI): domain Bacteria; kingdom Pseudomonadati; phylum Pseudomonadota; class Betaproteobacteria; order Burkholderiales; family Burkholderiaceae; genus Paraburkholderia; species Paraburkholderia sp. TE9906. Next base: position 312,981 of record NZ_JBWCCT010000002.1, on the reverse strand, counting down.
GTGTTCGCGCATCGACATCGCGCGCGCTTCCCGTGCGGTCCATAGTTGACCGGCGATCAGGCCTAGCGCCGTTACGGCGATCAACGCGACGGCCAGCATGACCTCAATCAACGAACTGCCCCGGCACGTCGCTGCGCAGCGGCGCGAGCCGTAGGTCGGTGAATCGCGCATCATGACGCCGCTCCGCAGGCGCCCTCGGCGAGTCGCGCGCGACCGCCCGCCGCAATACGGATACAGCGCCGCCACTTGTCGCCTTGCGTCGCTTTGGTGGGCGTTCGCGGCGCAATATCGAAACTGCGGAAAGCGCCGATCAATTGGCCCGCCGGGGGCGTGAACGTGAGATTCGTCTGCACGCCGGTAATACTCACCGCAGCAAGCAGCGGTTGTGCTCGCAGCAGCGAGAGCGTGCCGCCGCGCTCAGCCAGTACGGCCCAGCCGCATGACCAGTCGGTGATGCCGTCGCCACAAGACTGTCCGGCGGCAAGGCAAGCTCGCGCCGCATCGATCCGGCACACGGTGACGCGTGCGCCGCGGCGAAACGATTCGCTGCGCGCGTAGGCGAGTGTCGACACAAACGCCTTCGCACGTGCGTCGACCTGATCGCGCACGTGCCACGCGACGAACGACGGCGTGGCCATGACCGCGATCACCGCCAGCAGCGCGACCACCGCCAGCGTTTCGACAAGCGTGAAGCCGCCGCGCGACGGCCAGCAAAGCGCATCGTATTTCATCTGCATTCCTGATCGTTGGGAGAATGCAGCCAATCTAGCGACTCGCGAACGGTTCGACAATCGGCCGGATGGCCAGATGGTATTCGGACGCTATCCCGCGCAAAAATGCACGCGACGAACCATCAAGGAGCGGGAGAGACTGATGCGCGAATTAACGCGTGGGACCACGGCTGCGCAGGCACAATGCGCAGCGCGACGACAGTCAGCGCTTACGCGCAGGCTTGGGCGGAGAAGAGGCGCGGCGAAATTCTTCGATCACGTCTTCGAATTCGGAGACGTCTTCGAAGCGCCGGTAAACGGAGGCGAAACGAACGTAGGCAATGGTGTCGAGAGCACGCAACTCGTTCATGACGAGTTCGCCGAGGCGCTCGCTGCGCACCTCGCGCTCGCCGCTGCCGAGCAATTGATACTCGATGCGGGCGACCGCCGCGTCGATCGCGTCCGCCGCCACCGGGCGCTTGCGCAGCGCCAGTTGCATGCTCGCGACGATCTTGCGGCGGTCGAATTCCGTGCGGCTGCCATCCTTCTTGACGACCGACGGCAACGCCAGCTCGACCCGCTCATACGTCGTGAAACGTTTGTCGCAGGCCGGGCAGCGGCGGCGCCGGCGAATCGTCGCGCCGTCTTCGGATACGCGCGAGTCGACGACCTGCGTATCGGCGTGCCGGCAGAAGGGACAATGCATGACGGCTTACTTGTAGACCGGGAAACGCTGCGTCAGCTCGGCGACCTGGCCGCGCACGCGGTCGATCGTGGCGGTGTCTTCCGGATTGTCCAGCACGTCGGCAATCAGGTTACCCACCAGCTCGGCTTCCTTGACGCCAAAGCCACGCGTGGTCATGGCCGGCGAGCCGAGACGCACGCCGCTCGTCACGAACGGCTTTTCCGGATCGTTCGGAATCGCGTTCTTGTTGACGGTGATGTGCGCCGCGCCGAGGGCCGCTTCCGCTGCCTTTCCGGTGATCTTCTTCGCGCGCAGGTCGACCAGCATCACGTGGCTTTCGGTGCGGCCCGACACGATGCGCAGACCACGCTTGACCAGCGTTTCAGCCAGAACGCGCGCGTTTTCGACGACCTGTTGCTGGTACACCTTGAATTCCGGCGACAGCGCTTCCTTGAACGCGACGGCCTTGCCGGCGATCACGTGCATCAGCGGACCGCCCTGGATGCCCGGGAAGATGGCCGAGTTGATCTGCTTTTCGAACTCGGCCTTCATCAGGATCACGCCGCCGCGCGGGCCGCGCAGGCTCTTGTGCGTGGTGGTGGTGACGAAGTCCGCGTGCGGCACCGGGTTCGGGTAGACGCCCGCGGCGATCAAACCGGCATAGTGCGCCATGTCGACCATGAAGTACGCGCCGACCGACTTGGCGATCTTCGACAGACGTTCGAAATCGATACGCAGCGCGAAAGCCGACGCGCCCGCGATGATCAGCTTCGGCTTGTGTTCCTGCGCGAGCTTTTCCGCGGCGTCGTAGTCGATGTCTTCGGCTTCGTTCAGGCCATAGCTCACCACGTTGAACCACTTGCCGGACATGTTGACCGGCGAGCCGTGGGTCAGGTGGCCGCCGTGCGCGAGGCTCATGCCCATGATCGTGTCGCCCGGCTTGAGCATCGCGAAGAACACGCCCTGGTTCGCCTGCGAGCCGGAGTTCGGCTGCACGTTGGCGGCTTCGGCGCCGAACAGCTCCTTCACGCGGTCGATCGCGAGCTGCTCAGCGATGTCGACGTATTCGCAGCCGCCGTAGTAGCGCTTGCCCGGATACCCTTCGGCGTACTTGTTGGTGAGTTGCGAGCCTTGCGCAGCCATCACAGCCGGGCTCGTGTAGTTTTCCGACGCGATCAGTTCGATGTGCTCTTCCTGACGGCGGTTTTCCTGCTCGATGACCTTCCAGAGTTCAGGATCGACGTTGGCGATGGTGCTTTGGGCTCTGTCAAACATACGGATTCCGTTGAGTGTGTTCAGGTTGACCGGATCATGCGCCGAATCTTGCGTAGAGGGTACGCAGCGCTACTGGCGGCTGGGCCAGCCCTGACGTGGCGAATGGAGAGTCGCCGCACACGCGAGGCAGGACAGCCACCGTCAGCGCAGATAAACGCGCGCGGATCACGGCTGCCCAGGCGAACGGCAAAACGGCACCCTGCGCTTCACGGTGGGTTGTTCCACCTTGAACCCGATTGGTTGAATCGGTTCTATCGCCAGTCACGCAGGGTCGAGCGCGTTAGTTTATTGGAAGAGGATCGAATAGGCAACCGGCTTCCGGGCGCAGCGGCGCAGGCCGGCGGGACGGGTCGCCGCGGCGCCTCCCGCAATGCGCAAACGGCATCCGCAAGCACGCCGGGAATCCGCTGCGCCCCCCTGTCACAGCCCCTCATACGGCTGGTTCATCCTTGCCGCAGCGCCGCATTGGAAGTAGGCTTGGGGCCTTTCTCTTTTACCGACCAGGGAACTGCAATGATCGTGTTCGTCACCGGAGCGTCCGCGGGATTCGGCGCCGCCATCGCCCGCGCCTTCGTCAAAGGCGGCCATCGCGTCGTCGCCACCGCGCGCCGCAAAGACCGTCTGCAGGCGCTCGCCGACGAGCTCGGCGACGCGCTGCTGCCGTACGAGCTCGACGTGCGCGACCGCGCCGCCGTCGAAGCGGCGCCCGCCGCGCTGCCGGCCGAGTTCGCCGCAATCGACGTGCTGGTCAACAACGCCGGCCTCGCGCTCGGCGTCGAACCGGCGCAAAAGGCCAGTCTCGACGAATGGAACACCATGATCGAGACCAACTGCACGGGCCTCGTGCAGGTCACGCACGCGCTGCTGCCCGGCATGATCGAACGCAATCGCGGACACATCTTCAATCTGGGCTCGGTGGCGGGCCGCTGGCCCTACGCGGGCGGCAACGTGTACGGCGCGACCAAGGCGTTCGTGCGCCAGTTCAGCCTGAACCTGCGCGCCGATCTGGCCGGCACTGCGCTGCGTGTCACCGACATCGAGCCGGGCCTGTGCGGCGGCACCGAATTCTCGAACGTCCGGTATCGCGGCGACGATGAAAAAGCCGACAAGGTGTACGAAAACGTCCAGCCCCTGACGGCCGAAGACATCGCGGATTCGATCTACTGGATCGCCACCCGTCCGGCCCACGTCAACATCAACACAATCGAGCTGATGCCGGTGGCGCAATCGTTCGCCGGCTTGTCCATTCATCGCGGCTGAAGGCCGCCAGACGGGGCGCACACTTTGAAACAGACCACGCGGTGTGCGTTCCGGTAAAATGCGCCGCATGAATATGTCGACCAGCCAGCCTGGCGCGGAAATCGGCTACACGTGGTCCATCCGCGTGTACTACGAAGATACCGATGCCGGCGGCATCGTGTTTTACGCCAACTACCTGAAATTTTTTGAACGGGCGCGCACCGAATGGCTGCGCGCGTGCGGCGTCGACCAGAGCCGGCTCGCGGATGAAACAGGCGTGATTTTTATCGTGCGCAGCACCGCGTTGGACTATCGGGCGCCGGCCCGGCTTGACGACGTCGTCAAAATCGTCAGCCGGATCGAGCGACTCGGCAGGGCTTCGGTAGACTTCGCCCAGGAAGCGTGGCGCGAAGGCACGCTGCTTGCTACCGGTTCGATCCGGGTCGGCTGCGTCGACCGCGTTGCGCTGCGGCCGGCCGCGATTCCTCCACCGGTTCTGGCCGCTTTGCGGCGCGGACCCGGCATGGGCGATGGCGGCCTGTCAACGGACAACGCCTGAATCCCGTTGATTCGGGGCCAGTGAACTCATACCGATCAAGCAGCACCAAGCATGGTTCGGCTTGCAATAACGCCGAAGCTTCCGTTTTGCCCACGGCAAGCTTCGAGCGGCCTTGCAGCCGGACGCCCCCTTTCCGGGACGTTAAAACGAACCTTTATGAACACTACACAAGATCTGTCGATCGTTTCTCTAGTACTCAACGCGAGTCTGCTGGCTCAGGCCGTGATGGCCCTGCTACTGTTGCTGTCGCTGCTGTCCTGGACTTTCATTTTCCGCAAGTGGTTTGCGATCCGCCGTGCCCGCGCGCAAACTGAACGCTTCGAACGCGATTTCTGGTCGGGCGGCGACCTGCAGGCGCTGTACCAGAGCGCCGCGAACAACCGCCATACGATCGGCGCGCTCGAACGGATCTTCGAGTCCGGCATGCGCGAATTCCTGAAGGGCAAGGAAAAGCGCCTGAACGATCCGGGCGCGATTCTCGATGGCGCACGGCGTGCAATGCGGGCCGCGTTCCAGCGTGAAATGGACGTGCTCGAAGCCAATCTTGCGTTTCTCGCGTCGGTCGGCTCGGTCAGCCCGTATATCGGTCTGTTCGGCACGGTGTGGGGGATCATGAACGCGTTCCGCGGCCTCGCCAACGTCCAGCAGGCTACGCTTGCCAACGTCGCGCCGGGCATTGCCGAAGCGTTGACCGCCACCGCGATCGGCCTGTTCGCCGCCATTCCGGCGGTGGTCGCGTACAACCGCTACGCGCACGACATCGACCGTCTGGCGATCCGCTTCGAGACCTTCATCGAAGAGTTCTCGAACATCCTGCAGCGCCAGGCACAGTAAGGAGGCCACGATGGCAGGCTCCCGCTCCTCCAGCATGCGCGGCTCCCGTTCGCGCCGTGCGATGGCCGACATCAACGTCGTGCCCTACATCGACGTGATGCTCGTGCTGCTCGTGATCTTCATGGTGACCGCGCCGCTCGTCGCTCCGTCGATCGTCAATCTGCCGACCGTGGGGGGCGCCGCGCCGCAGCAGCAAACCCCGCCCGTGATCGTCAACATTCGCGCGGACGGCAACATGAGCGTCAAGTACAAGGACGATTCCGGCGCGCAGCAGCAGGAAAACATGTCGAAGGCCGACCTGAATGGCTTTATCGCCGACCGGGCGCAATCGCATCCTGACCAGCCCGTTGTGATCGCCGCCGACAAAACCGTGAAGTACGAAGTCGTGATGAACGTGATGTCCGAGCTGAAAGCCCGCGGCGTCAAGCGTGTTGGATTGCTCGTCAAATCGCAATGATCCGCAAGAACTCCGAATACCCGCTCCAGCCACCGCGTGAACGCGGCACCGGGCGAGCCTTTGCGTTCGCGCTGGTGATGCATGCGCTGCTCGGGTTCTTCCTGTATCACGGCATCCAGTGGCAAAACAGTACGCCCGAGGGCGCGGAAGCCGAGTTGTGGACCGAGGTGCCGGACACGGCAATCCCCCGTCCCGTCCCGCCGCCGCCCGTGCCGGTCGCCCCTGCCCCGCCGGTGCGCGACGAGCAGGCCGACATCGCGCTACAGGAAAAGAAGCGCCAGCAGCAGGAAGCGGCGCGCGAGGCGCAACTGGCCGAGCAGCAGCGTCAGCAGAAGCTGCAGGCGCAGCAGGAAGCCCAGGAGAAGCGGCAGCAGCAACTGGCGGCCGACCAGGCCGCGCAGAAGGCCGCCGCAGCCAAACTGAAACAGCAGCAGCAACAGCAACAACAGCAGGTCGAGAAGCAGAAGCAGCAGCAACTGGCCGAGCAGCAGAAGCAGCAGCAGTTGAAAGAACAGCAGCAAGAGCAACAGCAGAAACAGGCCGAAGCTGAAGCGCAAAAGAAGGCCGACGCTCAGAAAGCGGCGAAGGCCAAGGCCCAAGCCGACGCTGCGGCGCAAGCGAAGAAGCTCGATGCGGAACGTCGTGCGCGCCTTGCGCAGATGCAGGGCGCGGTTGGCGGCACAAGCTCCTCCAGCAATGGGCTGGGCAAGAGCGGCACGGGCAGTGGCTCGGGTGGCACGGCGGCATCGCCGGGTTACGCGGACAAGGTGCGTCGCGCGGTGCTGCCGAACGTCTCGTGGGGCGGTGAAACGGAAGGCCTGGAAACTGTGATCTCGGTGCGTTGTTCGCCGACCGGCACCTTGCTGAGCGCAACGATCTCTCGTAGCAGCGGCAACGCCGCGTGGGACGCCGCCGCATTACGGGCAGTCCATCGCACCGATCCGATGCCGCTCGACACCAATGGCAAGACGCCGGAAAGCTTTTTGATTACGCTGCGTCCGGCTAGCTGATGGCAGCAATTTGACAGTCAGTTGACAGCGGACGCGGCGCCCGCCCCACGGGGCGCGCTCGGGAACGAATTAGTCTTTTTCCGGTCTGTCTGCTGTCGTGAAGTGTAGTAAAACCGTTTTTGGGGAATCCATACAGCATGAGTTTGATGACCAAGCTAGGCCTGCGGACACTCGTAGCATCGTGCCTGATCGCCGTTGGCGGCGCCGCCAACGCACAACTGAACGTCCTCGTGACGGGCGTCGGGTCCACCCAGTTTCCGATCGCCACGGCGAATTTCGCCAATGAAGCGAACTCGCCGCAGCAGGTCAGCACGATCGTGCGTCAGGATCTGCAACGCAGTGGCAAATTCACCAACATCGACGCGGGCTCCACGCCGGTGTCGGAGTCGGATTCCGTCGACCTCGGCGCGTGGAAAGCCAAGGGCGCCAACGCGTTCGTGGCGGGCAGCGTGAACCGCCTGCCGAACGGCCAGTACGAAGTGCGCTTCAAGCTGTACGACACGGTCAAGGGCGAGAGCCTCGGGGGCCTCGTGCTGGTGAGCCCGGAAAGCGGCTTGCGCATGAGCGCGCACAAGGTCGCGGACTATATCTACGCGAAGCTGATGGGCGGCCGCGGCGTGTTCGCCACGCGCCTGTCGTACGTGATCAAGACGGGTGGCCGTTACCAGTTGCAGATCTCCGATTCGGACGGCCAGGACGCGCACATTGCACTGTCGAGCCCCGAGCCGATCATCTCGCCGGCGTGGTCGCCTGACGGCACCAAGGTCGCCTACGTCTCGTTCGAAAAGAAGAAGCCGATCGTCTACATCCACGACCTGCCCACGGGGCGTCGCGTGGTCGTGTCGGATCAGAAGGGCAACAACAGTGCGCCGGCGTGGTCGCCGGACGGACGCACGCTCGCCGTCGCGCTCTCGCGCACCGGCAACACGCAGATTTTCGCCGTCAACGCGGACGGCAGCGGCCTGCGTCGTCTCACGCAAGGCAGCTCGATCGACACCGAGCCTGCCTTCTCTCCTGATGGCCAGTCGATCTATTTCACCAGCGACCGTGGCGGCGCACCGCAAATCTACAAGATGTCGGCGCAAGGCGAAAACGCCGGCTCCGCGCAGCGCGTCACGTTCACGGGCAGCTACAACACCAGCCCGCGCGTGAGCCCGGACGGCAAGCAGCTCGCTTACATCTCGCGCGTCGGCGGCGGGTTCAAGCTTTATATCCAGGACCTGCAAGGCGGAACAGCCACGGGCCTGACGGACACGACACATGACGAATCGCCGAGCTTCGCGGCGAACGGTCAGTACATCCTTTACGCCACACAGGTGAACGGCCGTGGCGTGTTGGCCGCAGTATCGACCGACGGTCGCACTCGGCAGGTCCTGTCCGTTCAGGGGGGCAGCGTACGCGAGCCGTCCTGGGGCCCGTTTATGCAATAACGTTTGATGCAATAACACAAGGAGAGTAACCAAAATGATGTCCAAACTTCGCTATGTATTTGCTGTTCTCATGGTCGGCGCGCTGGCCGCATGTCACTCGGGCGTCAAGCTCGACGAAAACGCCGGCAAGGGCGGTGCAGTGTCGACCCAGCCGAACCCGAACGATGTCGCACAGGTCAACGTCGACCCGCTGAACGATCCGAACAGCCCGCTCGCCAAGCGCAGCATCTACTTCGACTTCGACAGCTACTCGGTCAAGGACGACTACCAGTCGCTGCTGCAACAACACGCGCAATACCTGAAGAGCCATCCGCAACGCCACGTCCTGATCCAGGGCAACACCGATGAACGCGGCACCAGCGAATACAACCTGGCGCTCGGCCAGAAGCGTGCTGAAGCGGTGCGTCGTTCGCTGTCGCTGATGGGCGTGACGGACTCGCAAATGGAAGCCGTGAGCCTCGGCAAGGAAAAGCCGCAAGCTACGGGTCATGACGAAGCGTCGTGGGCACAGAACCGCCGCGCCGACCTCGTGTATCAACAGTAAGTCAACGGGTGATGAGCCGAATGACGCATCGTTTCTCCTGGCTGCGGTTTGCCGCAGCGGCCTGCGTCGCAGGCACGGCCTTCGCGGCCGTACCTGCGCATGCGGGCATCTTCGACGACGATCAGGCCCGCCAGGCCATCCTCGATCTGCGCTCGAAGACCGATAGTTTGTCGAGCCAGCTGTCGGCCGCACAACGCACGATCCTCGATCAGTCCAACCGTCTCGACCAGCTGAACCAGCAGGTCGCGACGCTGCGCGGGCAGAACGAGGACATGGCGAATCAGCTCACCACGCTGCAAAAGCAGCAGAAGGACTACTACACCGATCTGGACACGCGCCTGAAGAAATTCGAGCCGCAGCAACAGACGGTGGACGGCGTCCAGGGTGAGGTGCAGCCGGGCGAAACCGAGTCGTTCAATGCGGCTTCGCAGCAGTTCCGCAGCGGCGATTTCAAGAATGCCGCGGCGTCGTTCCGCAGCTTCATCTCCAAGTATCCGAACAGCCCTTATCAGCCGACCGCGCAGTACTGGCTCGGCAACGCGCTGTATGCACTGCGCGACTACAAGGGTTCGACGGCCGTTTGGCAAGGTGTGGTGGCCAAGTATCCGCAGCATCCGCGTGCACCGGAAGCGTTGCTGGCGATTGCGAACAATCAGATCGAGCAAGGTCAGAAGGCCGCGGCCAAGAAGACGCTGGAGCAGATCGTCGCGCAATATGCGGGTTCGGACGTTGCGCAGTCGGCTCAGAGCAAGCTGTCGCAGATCAAGTAGCCGTAGTTGCTGTCGAGTAGTTCGCAGTCACGCGCAGTGTCCGATGTCATAGCCACGCGCGCCTCTCGCTCGAAGGCCCGGGTAGCGATACCCGGCCTTCCACTAACTGAAGTGTCGATAGCTTGATTAGCCACAATGGGTTGACAGCCTGCCAGGGCTATCGATATAATTTCGCTTCTCTTTTGGGTCGTTAGCTCAGCTGGTAGAGCAGCGGACTTTTAATCCGTTGGTCACAGGTTCGAATCCCGTACGGCCTACCAAAAGATTCGAGGGCTTACATGCGAATGCATGTAAGCCCTTTTCTTTTTGCCTCACGCTTTAGTTGGCAGCGCTTTAGTTAGCCGCTTTAGCGCCCTCCTCGTTCATTCCCCAAAATCGTTCGACACCCCACAGACCTCTCAAGGTCCGCGCAAGCATGATCGCTTGACGCCGCCTGTAGAGCGGCCGAAAAAGACCATGAGACCGGGCCGCCAAGGGGCAATGACCCCCGCTGCCCGACCGCCTAGGGGATGCCAGTGAAAACGATAAAAGTAATCTGGGTAGTCGGTTTGGCACTCTCGATCGAGACCTCGCACGCACAGGAAATATTCGTGCAGGGAGGCACGCTTGGCATCGGTGCCGGCGCGGCACTGAGTCTCACGTCATGGTTCGGCGTGCATGCGGACTTCAATGCATTCAAGTTCTCACATGACTTCACCGTGGGCGGGAATCGCTATAAGGACGACGTGCGTCTGCGCCAGGGCGGGATCTACGGGGACTTCTTCCCCTGGGCGAACAGCGGCTTTCGCATCACGGCCGGCGTTCGCTTTACGGACAATGAAGTCAGCGGCGATTCCGTTCCCACGAACGGCACCTACACGTTCAAAGGTCAAACCTTGCCCGCCTTTCCAGGCGAGTACGCGACGGCCACTGCCAGGCACCCGCCCGTGATGCCATATCTGGGCATTGGCTACGGCCTGCACGCCACCGGAAAAGGGTTTGGCCTCGTGGTCGATCTGGGCGTCGCTTACGGCATCCCGCGCTCGTCATACACGCTATCGCCTGCCCTCGCCCAGGCTGCCGGCCCCGAGTTGAGCCAGCAGATCATCGCGACGGGGCTGCAACAACTGCAAGAGAAAGCATCGCCCTTTCGCTGGTATCCCACGTTGCAGATCGGCGTTTCGTACCGCTTCTGATTGGCCAGCTCAGGGAAGCAGACATAGCTCGGTCGGCGATGACAACGTTTACATCACAATCGCATACAAACGATTCAACCGCAGCCATCTGCTTTCAAAAGCTGTGTGCCGAAACACACCCTCCTTTCTCGCTGGTCAAAGGACCAGCGAAGCTCGACGCACTCCATTCGGTTCTATCGCATTCCTCACCATTGGATTGACACATTTCTACGATTCAAACCAACGTTGCCACCAAAAATCAGCGTCTTCCTAGAACTTTCGCCTCCCACCAACAACATCGAATCCCGGTTATTTATCGAGATGAAAAGATATGCAATGATCGCCGTCGGTCCGGCAAGACACACTGGAGCCATGCGTCCACAGACGCGTCGGCAATGCCGCGAGACCCCGCGTTTTTCATTGCATCGATATGGCCAATTTTCTGTTCGATCTCGTTTCGAACCTCGCTTTACTCGCGGTCGTCATGATCGCATGTGCTGTGTACAACCGGTTCACACCTGGTCCGGCAATCAATGGCGCGCACGTGTTCGCCGCGCTGGTACTGGCCGCGCTGCTGCTCGATGCGGCGCTGACCTTTCTCGTGTTCGCCGACGCGCAGAACCGCTACGGCCAGTTCAGCACGCCGGCCGCGTTTTCCGTCCGCGCTGCCGCTTATGTGATCGCGATCGTCACCGCTTTCGCCTGGCATCACGTGACGCGCCGCAAGCGTGCCGCGAAAACCGCCGCCGACAAAGCGCTCGTCATCCACACCTCGGCGTACTCGCAATCGCATCTGCCCATGTAAGCCCACTCCAGGCGATCGCGCCTCGGCACGACTCGTCCTGGGCGCTGATCGACGTCACCGAACCTGCGCCAAAAGCATCGCACAAACGCATTCACGCGCTCGCGTGCAGCAAGCCGTCGCCTTTCAAAGACGACCGCCTGATCACCGGCTCGTTCCCGCCAGGCTTCCCCGTTCGGCGACGGGAACGGTCCTTGCACATGCGCGCGCCGTCGCCTATAACTCCCGAAGACCGCGCGTTGCCGTTTGCGTCCGCCGTCGAGCATTGCCGCTGTATTGCGCCACCGTTGTTCAATCAGTCGAAGGCAACTTATCCAACGAGGGACATCTTGGATCTCGATACCATACGCGTGTTCATCATGACCCGAGGCATCGACCTCGGCACCAAGGTTCTCGGCGCGATCGTTTTGTGGATCGTCGGCCGCTGGATCATCGGTCTGATCATCGGCTTGCTGCGCAAGGTGCTCGCGCGCAATGGCCGGGTCGACCCCACTCTCGCTCACTATCTCGGCTCGATTCTCGGCGGCCTGCTGAACCTGCTGCTGATCCTCGCGATCCTGCAGATATTCGGAGTCCAGACGACTTCGTTCGCCGCGTTGCTCGCCGGTCTCGGCCTCGCGATCGGCACCGCCTGGGGCGGCCTGCTCGCGCACTTCGCGGCCGGCGTCTTCATGCAGGTGCTGCGGCCGTTCAAGGTCGGCGACTTCGTCACCGCGGGGGGCGTCACCGGTACGGTCTCGGAGCTGGGCCTGTTCGGCACCACCATCGTGACGCCGGACAACGTGACCACCATCGTCGGCAACAACAAGGTCTTCTCCGACACGATCTCGAACTTCAGCGTGTTGCCGGTACGGCGTGTCGAGCTGACCGCGAAGATCGCCAACGGCGTCGATCCGACCGACGCGATGAACCGGTTGAGGGCGGCCATCGTGCAGATTCCGAATGTCGCCGAGAGCCCCGCGCCCGATATCGAAGTGCTGAGCTTCACGCCGGAAGGACCCTTGCTATGCGTGCGCCCTTACACGGCTAACGATCACTATTGGCAGGTCTATTTCGACACGAATCGCGCGATCGTCCAGACCTTCAAGGAGGCCGGCTACCCGACACCGGAAACGCCGCTTGCGCCGCGTGCGGTCGGCCCAGGAGCGACGGGAACCGCGGCCGGTTGAGAGAACCGTGCGCCGCGTCGTCGGCGATTCGAAACTCCGCAAAATGAAAAAGGCGTCGCGAGATTCGCGACGCCTTTTGTTCATGTGCCTACGCGCGCCTCTGCAATGACGCGTCAGCGGCTATCGGCCTTGACCCCACCCTTGCGCATCATCTTCCACAGTGCGCCGAGCAGAACCGGCACGACGGCCGCGCCAATACCCACCAGCACGATCACGTTCAGATACTGACGAATGAACGGAATATTGCCGAAGAAATAACCGAGCAGCACGAGCAGCAACACCCACAGCAGCGCGCCGATAACGTTGAACAACTGGAACCGGCTCATGGTCATCGACGAAGCACCGGCCACGAACGGCGCGAAGGTCCGCACAACCGGAATGAAACGCGCGAGCACGATGGTCTTGCCGCCATGCTTTTCATAGAAGTTGTGCGTCTTCTGCAGCGCGCTGCGGTCGAGGAAGCGTTCGAGAAAAGGAATGTGCGAATCGAACACCCGCGGCCCGATGGCCCTCCCGATCATGTAGTTGACGGTATTGCCGGCGATCGCCGCCACCAGCAGCAGCACGATCAGCAGACCAAGGTTCAACTGGCCCGTCGCACAGAATGCGCCGCCGATGAACAACAACGAATCGCCCGGCAAGAACGGCAGAATGACGAGGCCGGTTTCGCTGAATACGATCAGGAACAGCACCGCGTAGACCCAGGCGCCATACACATGGATGAAGTCTCCGAGGAACTTGTCGATGTGCAACACAAGGTTGACGAAATGTAGCAGCGTGTCCAAGGAGCGTCCTCTGTTAAGGGAATGTGAACGTGGTGAAAACAGCCTTGCCGGCAGGCCCGCGAGGAAGACGGCAAGCGCTTGCTCGCCGCCGGAAATTGACCGCGTCATGATACCGAAAGTGCCCGGCCGCGATTAAAAATCCGTTGCCAGTCGGCTCGTGTGCCGAGTCGCTATAATTTCGCCATGTCAGAATTCTCCGAAACGCCTGCCGATTCCGCCGCGGCCGCAGTGCCCGCCGCCGCGCCTGCGCCGCGCCCGTTGCGCGCGATCCAGCCCCTTCCCGATCAGTTGATCAGCCAGATCGCCGCCGGCGAAGTGGTGGAACGGCCCGCGTCGGTGGTCAAGGAGTTGCTGGAAAACGCGCTCGACGCGGGCGCGCAGACGCTGCGCATCCTGCTCGACGAAGGCGGCGTCAAGCGCATTTCGATCACCGACGACGGCTGCGGCATTCCCGAGAGCGAACTGGCGCTCGCGCTGATGCGCCATGCGACCAGCAAGATCCGCTCGCTCGCCGAACTGGAAGCGGTCGCCACGCTCGGCTTCCGTGGCGAGGCGCTGGCGTCGATCGCGTCGGTCGCACAGATGACCATCACGAGCCGCACCGCCGAAGCGCCGCATGCCGTGCGCGTCGACGCGCAAACCGGTGTGCTGAGCCCCGCGGCCGGCACCCAGGGCACGACGATCGAAGTACGCGAGCTGTACTACAACACGCCCGCGCGCCGCAAATTCCTCAAAAGCGAACAGACCGAACTCGGCCATTGCCTCGAACAGATTCGCCGCGCGGCTCTGGCGCGGCCCGACGTCGCGATTTCGGTGCTGCATAACGGCAAGGCGGTCGAACACTGGAACGCGAGCGAGCCGCCTGCGCGGGTCGCGAAGATTCTCGGCGAGACTTTCGCGACGGCGCACCTGCCGCTCGACGAATCCGCCGGACCGCTGGCCGTCTACGGCTGCGCGGGCTTACCGACTGCGAGCCGCGGGCGTGCCGATCAGCAATACTTCTTCGTCAACGGCCGCTTCGTGCGCGACAAGCTGCTCACGCATGCGGTGCGCGCCGCGTATGAAGACGTGCTGCATGGCGACCGTTATCCGTCTTATGTGTTGTTCCTCGATCTGCCGCCTGAGGGCGTCGATGTGAACGTGCATCCGTCGAAAATCGAAGTGCGGTTTCGCGATTCGCGCTCGATTCACCAGTTCGTGTTCCATGCGGTGCAGCGCGCGCTGGCGCGGCATGCGGGCGCATCGCCGGAAACGACGGCGGGTGGGCACGCTGCGCATCTGGAGCCGATGGCGGGCGGCCCGGCTTCGTTCGGCGCGACGCCGCTCGGCGGCGCGGCGGGCATGGGCGGCGGCAGCTTCGGCGCCGGGGCTGGCTTCGCCGGCTCGCCAGGCGGACTGGCGCGTGGCGGGTCAGGCAGCGGCTTCGGCCCGTCGTCACAGCCCGGCAACACCTGGATGCGCCAGGCGCGCATGACGCAAGGCACGCTGCCGGTCGCGCAACCGCTGGCGTTTTACGACGCGCTGTTCGGCCGCAAGGACAGCCATCCCGGCACCGCGGAAGGCGCGACCCTGCTGGAGGCGCGCGACTCGGCCGCCGAAACGCCGTCGCCGTATAACGCGTCGGCGCCCTACCCGTCGCCCGCCCTCAACGGCACCGACGAACAACCGCTCGGCTTCGCGCTCGGCCAGATTCACGGCATTTACGTGCTCGCGCAGAACGCGCACGGGCTGGTGATCGTGGACATGCACGCCGCGCACGAGCGCATCCTGTACGAGCAGTTCAAGAACGCGCTGGCCGATCGCGCGATCGCCGTGCAGCCGCTGCTGATCCCGCAGACGATGCAGGCCGATCCGATCGAAATCGGCACAGTGGAAGAAGAGCGCGACACACTCGACGCGCTCGGCTTCGACCTTGCCGTGCTGTCGCCGACCACGCTGGCGATCCGCGCCGTGCCCGCGCTGCTCAAGGACGCCGATCTGCAGGCGCTGGCGCGCGCGGTGCTCGCCGATCTGCATGAGTTCGGCGGCTCGCGCGTGCTGACCGAGCGTCAGCACGAACTGCTCGGCACGCTCGCCTGCCATCACGCGGTGCGTGCGAACCGGCGTCTGACGCTCGACGAAATGAACGCGCTGCTGCGCCAGATGGAGGCGACCGAGCGCGCCGATCAATGCAACCACGGGCGTCCGACGTGGTATCAACTGACGCTGTCCGACCTCGATCGGCTGTTCATGCGCGGGCAGTGACGGTGCGCTCGCTGATTTTGCTTCGACCCGTGCGGGCTTGCTCATGACGTCACGCAACCTTCCCACACCGGTCCCTTGCCTGCTCGGCCCGACTGCCTCCGGCAAAACCGCCGCCGCGCTGGCGCTCGCCGCACGGCGGCCGGTGGAGATCATCAGTGTCGATTCGGCGCTGGTCTATCGCGAGATGGATATCGGCACAGCCAAGCCGACTGCCGAAGAACGCGGGGTGGCGCCGCATCATCTGATCGACATCGTCGATCCGACCGACGCCTATTCGGCTGCGCAATTTCGCGCCGACACGTTGCGGCTGACCGGCGAAATCCACGCGCGCGGGCGGCTGCCGTTGCTGGTCGGCGGCACCATGCTGTACTACAAGGCGCTCACGCAGGGACTCAACGACCTGCCCGCCGCCGACCCCGACGTGCGCGCCACGCTCGATGCCGACGCCGCGCGCGAAGGCTGGCCGGCCCTGCACGAACGGCTTGCGACAGTCGACCCCGTGACAGCCGCGCGCCTCGCACCGAACGATTCGCAGCGGATTCAGCGCGCGCTCGAAGTGTTCATGCTGACCGGCCAGGCGATGTCGGCATGGCTGGCCGCCCCCGCGCGGCAAGATGACGCCGCGGCGGCATGGCGCTTCGTGCCGATCGCACTGGAGCCGTCCGATCGCAGCGTCTTGCACGCGCGCATCGAACAGCGCTTCGATGCGATGCTGGCCGGTGGTTTCGTCGATGAAGTGGTGAAGCTGCGCGAACGCGGTGATCTGCGGCCCGAGATGCCGTCGATGCGCTGCGTCGGCTATCGACAGGTCTGGGAATATCTGGACGGCGCGGTCGATTATCCGACGATGCGCGACAAGGGAATCTTTGCGACCCGGCAGTTGTGCAAGCGGCAACTCACGTGGCTGCGAAGCATGACAGAACGGGTGGTGGTGGACTGCTGCGATCCGCAGGCTACCGCGCGGGTGCTCGATCAGGTCGAGGCGTTGATTTGAAGCGTTGAAGTATCGAACCTGCGCGGCGCGCATGCAATCCGCATGCGCGCCGCGCGGGCAATACCATCCGTTAGATCACGACCGTCTGCGCTTCACCGGCTGCGCTTTCGCGAATCGTGCCGATTTTCCACACCTGCTCACCGGCTGCCGACAGCAAACCGATCGCCGCTTCGGCGTCGGCGGCGGACACCACCACTGCCATGCCGATGCCGCAGTTGAACACGCGGTGCATTTCCGCATCGGCGACGCCGCCGTGCTTCTGCAGCCACGAGAACAGCGGCGGCAGCGGCCACGCGCGGTGATCCAGCTCGGCCGTGAGGCCTTCACGCAGCACGCGCGGAATATTTTCGACCAGCCCGCCGCCCGTGATGTGCGCCATCCCCTTGACGGCGATCTGCTGCATCAGCGACAGCAACGGCTTCACGTAAATGTGCGTCGGCGCCATCAGCGCGTCGGCCAAGGAACGGCCATCGAAGTCCGCATTCAGATCCGGCTGCGCGCGCTCGATGATCTTGCGCACCAGCGAAAAACCGTTCGAATGAATGCCGCTCGATGCGAGGCCCAGCACCACGTCGCCCGGAGCGATCGTGCTGCCGTCGATGATCTTGCTCTTTTCCACCGCGCCGACCGCAAAACCGGCCAGGTCGTACTCGCCGTCCGGATACATGCCCGGCATTTCCGCCGTTTCGCCGCCGATCAGCGCGCAACCCGACAGTTCGCAGCCATGCGCGATACCCTTGACGACCGTGGCCGCCGTGCCGACGTCCAGCTTGCCGCACGCGAAGTAGTCGAGGAAGAACAGCGGCTCGGCGCCTTGCACGAGAATGTCGTTCACGCTCATGGCGACCAGATCCTGGCCGACGGTGTCATGCTTGTTCAGTTGAAACGCGAGGCGCAGCTTGGTGCCGACACCGTCGGTGCCGGACACGAGCACCGGTTCCTTGTATTTCTTCGGCACTTCGAACAGCGCGCCGAACCCGCCGATGCCACCCAGCACGCCGTCGCGCATCGTCTTTTTGGCAAAGGGCTTGATCGCGTCGACAAGGGCGTCGCCCGCGTCGATGTCCACGCCGGCGTCGCGATACGACAAACCTTGGGCCGAATCAGTTGAAGGCTGGGCGGATTTCGGGTGATTCATGGGGAAGAGCTCGAAGGTCGGTAAAATGCGATTTTACCCGATGCTGGCCGACTGGCTGGAATTTGATCATCCGGTTCCGACTACACCTGGGAAAACCCGCTTTGCAACGAAATTCCTCGATTCTGACGCCCGTTCAGCGCCGCGCCCTCATCTGGCTGGTGATCGCGCTATGCGTCGGCATGCTGCTCTGGCTGTTGAGTCCAGTCCTCACCCCGTTTCTGCTGAGCGCGATTCTCGCGTACATTTTGCATCCGGGTGTCGCGTGGATGGTGCGCCGGCGCGTGCCGCGCGCCCTCGCGGCGCTGCTGATGATCCTGTTCTTCACACTGCTGATGACCATGCTCTTTCTGCTGGTGCTCGCGGTGATCCAGAAGGAAGGGCCGCAATTGCGGCAGCAGGTGCCGGTGTTCTTCGCGCATGTGAACGCGTGGCTGCAACCCAAGCTGGCCATGCTGGGTCTGGCCGACTCGCTCGATTTCGCCAGCATCCGCGACCTCGTGATGGGGCAGCTCGAAGGCAGCGCGAAGACCGTCGCGCAATATGCGTGGACCTCGATCCGCACGAGCGGCAATCTGATGATGGCGCTGGTCGGCAACCTCATGCTGGTGCCGCTCGTGCTGTTCTATCTGCTGTTCGACTGGAACCGCATGCTCGCGCGCCTGCAAATGATGGTGCCGCGCCGCTGGCTCGACAAAACGTTGCAACTCGCGCGCGACATGGACCAGATGCTGTCGCAATACCTGCGCGGCCAGTTGCTGGTGATGGCTGTGCTGGCGGTGTACTACTCGGTCGCGCTGAGTCTCGCCGGCTTCGAGATCGCGCTGCCGGTCGGCATTTTTACCGGGCTTGCGGTGTTCATCCCGTACCTCGGTTTTGCGACGGGCCTCGTGCTCGCGCTGCTCGCGGCGCTGCTGCAATTCGGCGACTGGTACGGCTTCGGCGCGGTCGCGCTGATTTACGGCTTCGCGCAGATCGCCGAAAGTTTTTATCTGACGCCGCGGCTCGTGGGCGAACGGATCGGGCTGCACCCGCTCGCGGTCATCTTCGCGCTGCTCGCGTTCGGTCAGCTGTTCGGCTTTTTCGGCGTGCTGCTTGCGTTGCCGGTCAGCGCGATTCTGTCGGTGGCGATCCGGGAATTGCGGCAAAGCTACCTCGCCAGCGCGCTTTACAACAACTAACCGCTTACTGACGTTTCAGGGCCCGAGGTCCGGGCCGCTACGGCCTTAGCCTCATTTTCGGCAGTCACCTACTGTGCTTCGTCAACTGACGCTCGATCTCGGCACCCCGCCGCCATCGACATTCGACAATTTCTTCGCCGGCGCGAACTCGGAGCTGGTCACGCGCCTGCGTGAGCTCGACAACGCGCTCGCCGCCGGGCCGGTCGCCGATCGCACCTTCTACGTCTGGGGCGAGTCCGGCAGCGGCCGCACGCACCTGTTGCAGGCGCTCGTGCACGAAGCGCCGCCGGGGCATGCGCGCTTCGCCGGGCCGCAGAGCAGCCTCGCCGCGTTCGGCTTCGACCCGCGCGTGGCGCTCTACGCGATCGACGATTGCGACGCGCTGTCGGCCGCGCAACAGATCGCCGTGTTCAACCTGTTCAACGAAGTGCGCGCGCATCCCACCAGCGCGCTGGTCGCCGCGGGCAACGCGCCGCCGATCGGCATGACCGTGCGCGAGGATTTGCGCACCCGCCTCGGCTGGGGCCTCGTCTTCCATCTCGCGCCGCTGCCGGACGAAGGCAAGGCGGCGGTGCTCAAGCTCGCGGCGCGCGAGCGCGGCATCATGCTCGCCGACGACGTGCCCGCCTATCTGCTCACGCATTTTCGCCGCGACATGCCGAGCCTGATGGCGCTGCTCGACGCGCTCGACCGCTTCTCGCTCGAACAGAAACGCGCCGTCACGCTGCCGCTTCTGCGCACCATGCTGGCGTCGCCCGACGCCGACGAACGGCGCGCCGCGCCCGGCTCGCCGGCGGGTTCGCACGCCGCTTCATCCGCTTCAAGTAAAATAGGCCCCCATGGCTAACCTCGCACTCTTCGATCTCGACCACACGCTCATCCCCACCGACAGCGACCACGAATGGGGCCGCTTCATGGTGAAACAAGGCATGGTCGACGCCGAAAATTTCGCCCGTGAAAACGACCGCTTTTTCGCCGACTACAAAGCCGGCAAGCTCGACATTCACGCCTATCTGATCGCCATGCTCACGCCGCTCGCGAAGTACACGCGCGCGCAACTCGCCGACATTCACGCGCAGTACATGCACGAAGTCATCACGCCGGCCATTTTTCCGGTCGCACTGGAACTGGTGAAGCAGCACCGTGAAGCCGGCGACCTCTGCTGCGTGGTCACGGCCACCAACGAATTCATCACGCGCCCGATCGCGCAAGCCTTCGGCGTCGACACGCTGATCGCCTGCGAAGTGGAAACCGTCGACGGCCAGCCGCATTCGCCGTACACCGGCCGCCCCACCGGCACGCCAAGCTACAAGGAAGGCAAGATCGTCCGTACCGAAGCGTGGCTCGCCTCGCTCGGCAAAACCTGGAGCGACTTCGAGCACAGCTATTTCTATAGCGATTCGCACAACGACATCCCGCTGCTCGAAATAGTCACCGACCCCATCGCGACCAATCCGGACGACACATTGCGCGCCCATGCGCAAGCCAAAGGCTGGCGCATCCTCGAACTCTTTCAACCCTCGTGATCAAAAAACTCATTCGCAAGCTATTCGGCCAGGACGCGGCGCCCGCTGACGACACCCTGCCCGCCGAAGCCGAAGCAGACGTAACCGGCCGCGCTCCCGCGCGCACGAAGTCCGCCACCGAAGGCGCGGCCAAGCCGCGCCGCAAAACGATCCGCGCGCCTGGCGCGACCGTCAAGGCCGTGCGCGATCCGGACGTGCCGGTCATCATTCCGCACGACGTGCACGGCATCGATCCCGCGCTGATCTCGAGGAACGCGATTCGCGTGACCGAAGGTCTGCAGCAGGCGGGCCATCGCGCGTTTATCGTCGGCGGTGCGGTGCGCGATCTGCTGCTCGGCATCAAACCGAAAGACTTCGACGTCGCCACCGACGCCACGCCCGAACAGGTGCAGAAGCTGTTCCGCCGCGCGCGCATCATCGGCCGCCGGTTTCAGATCGTGCATGTGCAGTTCGGCCAGGAAATCATCGAAACCTCGACGTTCCGTGCGCTGGTCGATCCGCCCGCGGCGGACGCTGCGCCGCCGCGGCGCCTCAAGCGCGACGAGCTCGACCGCCGCACCCACGCGGTGGACGCGAGCGGCCGCGTGCTGCGCGACAACGTGTGGGGCGAGCAGCACGAAGACGCCACGCGCCGCGACTTCACGATCAACGCGATGTATTACGACCCGGCCACGCAAACCGTGCTGGACTACCACAACGGCATGGCCGACATGCGCGCGCGTCTGTTGCGCATGATCGGCGACCCGGCCACGCGCTATCGCGAAGATCCGGTGCGCATGCTGCGCGTGGTGCGTTTCGCCGCGAAGCTCGAGTTTGAGATCGAAGACAGCACGCGTGCGCCGATCGTCAAGATGGCCGATCTGATCAACAACGTGCCCGCCGCGCGTCTTTTTGACGAAATGCTCAAGCTGATGCTGTCCGGTTACGCACTCGCCTGCCTGAAGCGCCTGCGCCAGGAAGGGCTGCATCACGGTCTGTTGCCGCTCCTCGACGTGGTGCTCGAACAGCCCATCGGCGAAAAATTCATCACGCTGGCGCTCTCCAATACCGATGCACGCGTGCGCGCCGGCAAGCCGGTGTCGCCGGGCTTCCTGTTCGCCACGCTGCTGTGGCACGACGTGCAGCAGCGCTGGCAGAAATTCGAAGCGGATGGCGAATATCCGGTGCCGGCGTTGCATCGCGCGATGGACGAAGTTCTCGACATGCAAACCGAGAAGCTCGCGATCCACAAGCGCTTCTCGGCCGATATGCGCGAGATCTGGGGCCTGCAGTTGCGCCTCGAAAAACGCTCGGGAAGAAGCGCGCTGAAGCTGCTGGAACACCAAAGATTTAGAGCGGGGTATGATTTCCTCCTGTTGCGCTGCGAATCGGGCGAACTCGATGAGTCGGTCGGTGCGTGGTGGACGGAGTTCATCGAAGGAGACATCGCCGCGCGCGAGGCATTGCTCACGCAAGGCGGGAAGGACCGAAGCCCCAGAAAACGACGGCGGCGCAGCAGTGGCGCGAAAAACCGCAAACCGGGCGACGGAATGGAGGGCGGCACGCCAGCCGAACGCACAGACAACGACGCGAGCCACGACGGCTCGCACGACGACTGACCGAGCGTTGGCTATTGCCGTCGAACGATAGTTGCAGGAAGTTATGCCATGACGGTTGCTTATCTCGGCCTCGGCGCGAATCTCGGGGACGCGCGCCAGACCCTGAAAGACGCAGTGGTGTGCCTCGCACAACAGCACACCATCTCCGTGCTCGCCAAGTCGAGCCTGTATCGCACTGCCCCGATCGACGCGGGCGGTGACGACTATTTCAACTGCGTCGTGAAGGTGGACACGACGCTCCCCGTGCGGCATCTGCTCGCGCTGTGTCACAAGATCGAGCATCAATTCGGCCGCGAGCGGCCGTTTCGCAACGCACCGCGCACGCTCGATCTGGACATCCTGCTCTACGGCGATCAATCGATCGACGAAGCCGATCTGGTCGTGCCGCATCCCCGCTTGACCGAGCGAGCGTTCGCGCTGGTGCCGCTCGTCGAAATCGAAGCGGCGCTGGTCATTCCGCAACACGGCCGCGCTGATGCGCTGCTCGCCGCCGTCAGCGATCAACGCATCGAGAGGGTGAAGGGCCCGTGTCAGTGTCCGATGCTCAATGCATTGACAGGCGCCACCACCGCCGACAAAGGCCGCTGCGAATGAGCTCACCGCCGCTCACGGTCACCGCGCCGCAACTGCGCCCGCCGTTCCGGTATCTCGCGATCGAAGGGCCGATCGGCGTCGGCAAGACTTCGCTCGCGCGACGGCTCGCGCAGCGCTGGTCGATGCAGGAGTTGTTCGAACGGCCGCAGGACAATCCTTTTCTCGAACGCTTTTATCGCGACACCGCGCGTTTTGCGTTGCCCACGCAACTGCACTTCGCGCTGCAGCGCGCGCAGCAGGCACAGGAAGTGAGCGCGGCGCACGGCTCGGGCACCCCGCTCATCGCCGATTTCATGACGCAGAAGAACGACATCTTCGCGCGTCTGACCTTGCAGGACGACGAGTGGCAGTTGTACCGCGCGCTCGCCGCGCGGCTCGACGTCAGTGCGCCGGCGCCCGATTTCGTGGTCTATCTGCAGGCCAGCCCCGAAGTGCTGTTCGCGCGCATCCAGAAGCGCGCGGTGCCGATGGAGTTGCAGATTTCCGACGCGTACCTGCGCGCCCTGTGCGACGCGTACAACGAATTCTTCTATCACTACGATCGCACGCCCGTGCTGACGGTCAACGCCGAACACCTGAATCCGCTCGATTCCGATGCGGACCTTGCGCTGCTCGCCGAACGCATCGAAAGCATGCGCGGCCGCAAGGAATTCTTCGTCAAAGGCACGTCGCTCTAAGCGACGCGGCCACCTCTTTTTTTCAATGGATTGACCCATGACCTATTTGCAGGAAGCGAGCCGGAACGCGATCACCGTGCCGAAACTGCAGGCGATGCGCGACGCCGGTGAAAGAATCGCGATGCTCACCTGTTACGACGCGAGCTTCGCCGCGCTGCTGGATCGCGCGGGCGTCGACGTGCTGTTGATCGGCGATTCGCTCGGCAACGTGCTGCAAGGCCAGACGACCACGCTGCCGGTGTCGCTCACCGACATCGCGTATCACACGGCCAGCGTGGCGCGCGCGCGACCCGCGGCACTCGTGGTCGCCGATCTGCCGTTCGGCACCTACGGCACGCCGGAAGACGCGTTCCGCAGCTCGGTGGAGTTGATGCGCGCCGGCGCGCAGATGGTGAAGCTCGAAGGTGGAGTATGGCTTGCGGACACAGTGCGCTTTCTGGTCGAGCGCTCGATTCCGGTGTGTGCGCACGTTGGTCTCACGCCGCAGTCCGTGCACGCGTTCGGCGGCTTCAAGGTGCAAGGCAAGACCGAAGCGGGTGCGAGCCAGTTGCTGCGCGACTCGCTCGAAATGCAGGCGGCCGGCGCACAATTGATCGTGATGGAGGCGATTCCGACGCAGCTCGCCAGCGAAGTCACGAAGCAGTTGCGCATTCCGACGATCGGCATCGGCGCGGGGCTCGACTGTTCGGGTCAGGTGCTGGTGCTGCACGACATGCTCGGGATTTTCCCCGGCAAGCGCCCGCGCTTCGTGAAGGACTTCATGCAGGGACAGCCGAGCATTCTGGCTGCTGTGGAAGCGTATGTGCGTGCGGTGAAAGACGGTTCTTTCCCCGGGCCCGAGCATACGTTCTGATGGGTGGCGGCGCTTAGGCGTTGGGCCGCGGCGCTGCTGTTCGATTGTTTTTGAATGTTGTTTGCGCGCGGGCGGTGCTCATGCACACAGCGGCTTCGTGCGTGTTCTAGCGGACTAAGCGCGCCTCCAGCGCGCCGCGCAACGCATTGCAGATCAGGAGCGCTTCTGCGTTCAGCACATCCGCCTGCGTGAGGACCTTTTCAGCCGCTTGCAAGCCCGACGCCTCGTCGAGCAATACGCTTCGCATCACACCGGGCAGCACACCCGACGCGAGCGGCGGCGTCCACCAGCGCCCTGCCAGCTTCACGAACACGTTCGACCGGCCGCCTTCGGTCAACTCGCCTCGCTCATTGAAGAACAGCGTATCGAACGCGCCCTTCGCCTCGGCTTCACGCCAGCCACGGTCGTAATCGGCGCGGCGCGTGGTTTTGTGGTGCAGCAGCGGGTCGCCGGCATCAGTTGCGAAAAACGCGTGGTCGGGACCGAGCAGCACGCCGACGCTTGATTCCTTCAGCGGGGTCAGGACTGCAGCGGTGATTTGCACCGTGCCGTCCTTATGCAGCGCGAGCCGCATGCGGTGCGGAATCTGCGCCGGCAGCGAAGTGCATTCCGTGGCGATTTGCGCGCGAACTGCGTCGATGTCGTCGAGCCTGAAGCCGAGCGCCGCGGCGCTCGACGAAAGCCGTTGGAGATGACGCGCGAGATGCCGCACGCCCTCTTCCCGCGTCGCATACATCGTTTCGAAGAGTTCGAAGCCCGGATCGGCGCCGGTCAGGAATCTGGCTTTCAATTGACACTCCGCGTATTCGTCGGCGGCCACGCTGTCGAGGACGATGCCCGCGCCGATACCCATCTTGCCTTGCAAGGCGCCAGTTTGCGCGGAGCGGTTCACAGTCAGTGTCCGGATGGCGACGGACAGGCAGAAGTCGCCACAGACGGATTCGGGTCTGGCGGCAGCAACAGTGTGCTCGCCGGAGGCATTCGTCGAGGCATTCGTTGAGGCTTCCGATGGCGCATCGAGCCACCCGATCGCCCCGGTATAAAGACCGCGAGGCGTATTCTCTAGCTCGTCGATCAACTGCATCGTGCGATGCTTCGGTGCGCCGGTGATCGAGCCACACGGAAACAGCGCGCGCAGGATGCCGGCGAACGACGTGCCGGGCCGCAAAGCGGCCTCCACCGTCGAGGTCATCTGCCAGACCGACGCATAAGGCTCGACCGAAAATAGCGCCGGCACCTTCACCGAGCCCGTCTGCGCGACCCGCGACAGATCGTTGCGCAACAGATCGACGATCATCACGTTTTCGGCGCGATTTTTCGGATCGTTGCCAAGAAACTCGGCTGTGCGCCGATCGGCAGCCGGATCGTCCGAGCGCGGCGCAGTGCCTTTCATCGGCCGCGCGCGCAACCTGGCGCCCTGCTTCTCGATGAAGAGTTCCGGCGAGCATGACAACACCCAGTTGCCGCCCGGCAACGCGATGAACGCGCCGAACGGAACCGGCTGTCGGGCCCTCAAGCGCCGATAGAGCGCAGTGGGCGATCCGAACACGTCGAAGCCGAGCCGGTACGTGTAATTGACCTGATACGAATCACCTGCGCGCAAGGCGGCGTGGATCGCATCGATCGCCACGTCGAATTGCGCGGGATCGACGCTCGCGTGCACATGGGCCGTGCCCGCCACCGACGGCTGCGCCGCACCGCCATCGCGAGCCATGAGCCACGCGTCGACCTCTTCGCGCGAACGCTTGTCGCAGCGTTCGAACAATAAAAAACGCAGCGTGGCATCGCCACCCTGCGTTTTCAGAGACCTGTCCGCTTCTTCGCCAAGAAGAAGCGTCCGGCCGAACTCATAGTCGGCGAGCACGACGGCATGCAAACCATCCCGCGTATCGGCAACGACGCTCTCGCACACGGCTTCGAGCTGCGCGACGTCCGAGCAAACCCGTTCACGCACGAAACCCGTGTACAGACGACTCGAACGGCGCGCCGCCGTCGCGTCGCAATCATCGAGCAGTGCGAACACTGCGCCGCGTTCATCTGCCGTCATGCTTACCGCCAACTTCAAACTGCCATTAATCGAAGAAGCTCTTCACCCGATCGAACCAGCTCTTGCTTTGCGGGCTATGTCGCGAGCCGCCTTCCACCAGCGCCTTTTCGAACTGTTGCAGCAGATCGCGCTGTGTTTCGTTGAGCTTGACCGGTGTTTCGACTTGCACGTGTACGTACAGATCGCCCGCAATGCTCGAACGCAACCCCTTGATGCCCTTGCCACGCAGACGGAACGTCTTGCCCGATTGCGTGCCTTCCGGCACGGTGAAGCTGGCGCGGCCTGCGAGTGTCGGCACTTCGATTTCGCCACCGAGCGCCGCCGTGGTGAACGGAATCGGCATCTGGCAATGAAGATCGTCGCCATCGCGCTCGAACACCGAGTGCTGCTTGATGTGGATCTCGACGTAAAGATCGCCCGACGGACCGCCGTTGATGCCCGGCTCGCCGTTGCCGGCCGAGCGGATGCGCATGCCGTCGTCGATACCCGCGGGGATCTTCACTTCCAGCGTCTTGGTTTCCTTCACCTTGCCCGCGCCGTGGCAGTGGCCGCACGGGTCGGGGATATAGGTGCCGGTGCCATGGCACTTCGGGCAGGTTTGCTGAATGCTGAAAAAGCCTTGCGACATCCGCACCGAACCCGAACCGCTACAGGTCGGGCAGGTTTCCGGCTTGGTGCCGGGCTTTGCGCCCGAGCCGTGACAGATTTCGCACGAGACCCAGCTCGGCACGCGAATCTGCGTGTCGTAGCCGTGAGCAGCCTGCTCCAGCGTGATTTCCATGCTGTAGCGCAGATCGGCGCCGCGATACACCTGCGGGCCGGCCCGGCCGCCCCCACGCGCGGCGCCACCGGCCGCCTGACCGAAGATGTCGCCGAAAATATCGCCGAACGCATCGGCGAAGCCGCCGAAGCCTTGCGCACCGCCTGCGCCCATGTTCGGATCGACGCCCGCGTGGCCGTACTGATCGTATGCGGCACGCTTTTGCGAGTCCGACAGCATTTCATAGGCTTCCTTCACCTCTTTGAAATGCTCTTCCGCATCCTTGTTGCCCGGATTGCGGTCGGGGTGATGCTTCATCGCGAGCTTGCGATAAGCCTTCTTGATTTCGTCGTCGCTCGCGTTCTTTGCGACGCCCAGAACCTCGTAGTAATCCCGTTTCGCCATATCGGTTCAACGCCACTCGCGCAATGCAACGCGGTGGCTCCTCTTGAATGCTGGAGTCTCACGACTCGTCCGGCCGCTGTTTTCACCCGCTTCGACACGGCACAAAACAACGCCCTCCATAAAACAAATGTGCCCGGAGAGCCCCAAAAGGCTCGCCAGGCGTGATAACCGCTCTTGCACGTCGGTCGTCCGGGTGGACGCAGCCTTGTGCAGCCGGGCCGCGCACATTGCTGTGCGCGGCTTTACGGTCGAAATGCGACCTGGCTTTAGTCCTTCTTCACTTCCTTGAACTCGGCGTCGACCACATCGTCCTGCTGCTGGCTCGCGCCACCAGCCGATGCACCCGCACCCGCCGCGCCTGCTGCCGCGGCTTCCGCACCTTGCGCAGCCTGCATGTCGGCGTACATCTTTTCGCCCATTTTCTGCGAGGCGGTTGCCACCACTTCGATCTTGGCTTCGATCGCGGCCTTGTCGCTCGAACTGCTCTTGAGCGTTTCTTCGAGGTCCTTCAGTGCGGCTTCGATCTTTTCCTTCTCGCCCGCTTCCAGCTTGTCGCCGTATTCGGTGAGCGCCTTCTTCGTGCTGTGGACCAGCGCGTCGCCCTGGTTGCGGGCATCGGCCAGCTCACGCAGCTTGTGATCTTCTTCCGCGTTCGCTTCGGCGTCCTTCACCATCTTCTCGATTTCGGCTTCGGACAGACCCGAGTTCGCCTTGATCGTGATGCGGTTTTCCTTGCCGGTCGCCTTGTCCTTCGCGCCGACGTGCAGAATGCCGTTCGCGTCGATGTCGAAGCTCACTTCGATCTGCGGCGTGCCGCGCGGTGACGGCGGAATGCCTTCGAGGTTGAACTCGCCGAGCAGCTTGTTGCCCGCTGCCATTTCGCGTTCGCCCTGGAACACCTTGATCGTCACGGCGCTCTGATTGTCATCAGCCGTCGAGTAGACCTGAGCGTGCTTGGTCGGAATCGTGGTGTTCTTGTTGATCATCTTCGTCATCACGCCGCCGAGCGTTTCAATGCCGAGCGACAGCGGGGTCACGTCGAGCAGCAGAACGTCCTTGCGGTCGCCCGACAGAACCTGGCCTTGAATCGCGGCGCCCACGGCCACGGCTTCGTCCGGGTTCACGTCACGGCGCGGATCCTTGCCGAAGAACTCCTTGACCTTTTCCTGCACCTTCGGCATACGGGTCATACCGCCGACCAGAATCACGTCGTCGATTTCGCCGACCTTCACGCCTGCGTCCTTGATGGCCACGCGGCACGGTTCGATCGTGCGTTCGATCAGCTCTTCAACCAGCGCTTCCAGCTTCGCACGCGTAATTTTCAGGTTCAAGTGCTTCGGACCCGATGCGTCGGCGGTGATGTACGGCAAGTTGATTTCGGTCTGCTGGCTCGACGACAGTTCGATCTTCGCCTTCTCAGCCGATTCCTTCAGGCGTTGCAGCGCGAGCACGTCTTTCGACAGATCGACGCCTTGCTCTTTCTTGAACTCGCCGATGATGTAATCGATGATGCGCTGGTCGAAGTCTTCGCCGCCGAGGAACGTATCGCCATTCGTGGACAGCACTTCGAACTGCATTTCACCGTCGACGTCAGCGATTTCGATGATCGACACGTCGAACGTACCGCCGCCCAGGTCATACACCGCGATCTTGCGGTCGCCCTTTTCGGCCTTGTCCAGACCGAATGCCAGCGCGGCTGCGGTCGGTTCGTTGATGATCCGCTTCACTTCCAGACCGGCGATGCGGCCTGCGTCCTTGGTTGCCTGACGCTGGCTGTCGTTGAAGTACGCGGGAACCGTAATCACGGCTTCGGTGACCGGCTCGCCGAGGTAGTCTTCAGCGGTCTTCTTCATCTTGCGCAGCACTTCCGCGGAGATTTGCGGCGGCGCCAGCTTCTGATCGCGCACTTCGACCCACGCGTCGCCGTTGTCGGCCTTCATGATCTTGTACGGCATCAGGCCGATGTCTTTCTGCACTTCTTTTTCTTCGAAGCGGCGGCCGATCAGGCGCTTGACCGCGTACAGCGTGTTCTTCGGGTTCGTGACCGACTGACGCTTCGCAGGCGCGCCGACCAGAATCTCGCCGTCTTCCATGTAAGCGATGATCGACGGCGTGGTGCGCGCACCTTCCGAGTTCTCGATCACCTTGACCGAATTGCCTTCCATGATCGCCACGCACGAGTTGGTCGTGCCGAGGTCGATGCCGATGATTTTGCCCATTTTTTCTAATCTCCTAACTTTGATCGCTGCGGGAATCGCCCTGTTTGCCCATCTGGCGGTCGGGCGATCCGCTCTCAATTCATACCTGCACTCAACATAAGTGCGTCCACATCGTTTTCAAGACCTCTTCTACGATGCGGTCTTTATTTTTTTTCAATCGGTCGAACTTTTGCCCGAATTCGTTCCATCAACTTGCCCGCTGCCTGCGGGAACGGCGGCCCGGATCGTTTCCCGGGCCGCCGCGACCGCTGCCTCGAATTGCCTGGCGTGTGCCGACCGGTTGCCCGGCCTGGCCGCTCACCGCGGTAAAAGAAAAACCACGTGGACACGCCATGAAGCATGGAGCGCCTGCCCAGCTCGCGATGCTCGTGGACCTTGCTGCAAAACCATTTGAGGCCGAGCGCGCGGATCGCGCCCGGCTGCGCCAGCATCGCTTTCCTGGCGATCTCGCAATTGAAACCGTCGAGACTCCAGAAAAACACCACGGCCAGTCACCCCGGCCTCGGCGGTCGCGCCGACGGGAATGCCGGTCATCGCGGCCGATGCCAGATAGAACGGCTTGCGATGCCTCGCGCCGCTTTACTTCGGCGCCGCAACCGTCACAAGTGCGGGACGCAGCACGCGATCGGCGATTACGAAGCCTTTTTGCAGCACGGCGACGACGGTGTTCGGCTCCTGATCGGCCGGCACCATCGAAATGGCCTGATGGCGATGCGGGTCGAACTTCTCGCCAACCGGATTCAAGGCGACGACGCGGCCCTTCTCCAGCGCACCGGTCAACTGGCGCAGCGTCAGTTCGACGCCCTCGCGCACCTTCTGCAGGTCATCGGACGAGTGAGCGACGGCCGCTTCGAGGCTGTCGACCACCGGCAGCAGATGCTCCGCGAAACTTTCGATCGCAAACTTATGCGCCTTGGCGACGTCTTCCTGCGCACGACGGCGCACGTTCTCGGTTTCGGCCTTCGCACGCAGGAAACTCTCCTGCAACTCGGTGATTTTCGCCTGTGCTTCGGCCAGCGCAGCCTGCTCGGCGCTTGCCGGCGCATCCGCTGCGGCGTTCACAGCCGGATCCTGGGGCGCTGCGGCCTCGGCGGCCTGGCGCGCGGTTTCGTCGGCGGGCGTGGGGTTCTGGCTCGTCGGGTTCTCTTGCGTGTTTTCCATGTCGCTGAAAGTCGTTAAAAAGTAAAAACCAACGGTAGCGCGTGCGCGTAAAAATATCGCGATTTGTGCGTTGCAAAATCGCGACAGGCGGCTCGTCTCACCACCGCATATCAAAAGGCCAGATGGGGCCGGAAGGCTCCCTTTCAAGCGGATTTGCGCGTTCTTTTCGCACCACCGGCGAGTGGTGGAAACGCACCGTAACAACCATTAATGCGACGCAATCAGATTGAGATTGAGTGCGGCCAACAAGTGGCCTATGCTCCAATAAACGATCGGAAAAGACACGTTAACCCTAATCTGACGTTAGCCTTACCGAATTTGCAATTTCAACCTGATTCGCCGTTCTAGTAACCGAATCGTCCTTGGGGGAGTACCGTGAAACTGACCTTGGCAATCGGGGTGGT
Organism: Paraburkholderia sp. TE9906; assembly: GCF_056279605.1. NCBI lineage: Bacteria > Pseudomonadati > Pseudomonadota > Betaproteobacteria > Burkholderiales > Burkholderiaceae > Paraburkholderia > Paraburkholderia sp. TE9906. Next base: position 281,760 of record NZ_JBWCCT010000002.1, on the reverse strand, counting down.
CGCACTGGTACTGGTTGCGGGCACCACGACCATCTGCATGTCCGGAGCGGTCAACGACCACACGACCGAATATGGCGGCGTGCACCAACTGTTCAATTCCCACCTGAAAATTTGTCGATAATGCGCCGATCGCGCTTGGTCGGCCGGCCGTGCATTTCGGCGGCGGGTTCGCGGTACGTCTTGCGCCGCTCCTGCTCGACCTGCCGCTTCACCTTGCTCTGCGCGGTCTCGGCGTAGAGCGTCTGGGCGACGCTCGCGGGTCCACGCACGTCGCAGACGCCCAGCACTTCCACCTGCCACACGATCCGCTCGATCTCGATCTCGACCAGGTCGCCGACCCGCACGTCCTTGGCCGGCTTGACGCTGGCCCCGCCGATGCGCACATGCCCTTTGTCGACCGCGCCGGCCGCGAGCGAACGCGTCTTGAAAAAGCGTGCGGCCCACAGCCACTTGTCGATACGCAGCTTCGCGCCCGCTTCGGTGGAAATCCTGTAGTTCATGAACCTGCCTCTGTGGCGTGCGGCACCGGCACCGCCTGCACCGGCCAGCCTTGGAGATTCTGCGCGACGATCTCCCCTAGCGCCGCAATCCACGGTTGCGACGCGTTCACGCAGGCGATCCGGTGAAACTCCTTGCCGCCCGCATGCAGGAACTCGTCACGCACTTCCATGCCGATTTCCTCAATCGTTTCAAGGCAGTCGGCCGTAAAGCCCGGGCAGAACACGTCGGCGCGCCGCACACCCGCCGCGCCCAGTTCCTTCAGCGTAGGCGCCGTGTACGGTTGTAGCCATTCGGCCTTGCCGAAGCGCGACTGGAAGGTAATGCGGCATTCCACGGGCGTCAGCCCGAGCGCCTGCGTCAACAGCGCGCCGGTTTGCTGGCATTGCTCGTGGTACGGATCGCCCAGGTCCAGCGTGCGCTTGGGCACACCGTGAAAGCTCAGCACCAGCTTGTCGCCCGCCGTGAAGTCCGGCCGGCCGTGCTGATGCCAATAGTGATGCACCTGGGCGGCCAGCGCGGCAATATACGCGGGATGATCCGCATATTGGCGCAGCGTGCGGATTTCCGGCTGATTGCGCATACGCTTGAGGGCCGAAAACGCGTCGTCGAACGCCGTGGCCGTGGTCGACGACGAGTATTGCGGATACATGGGCACGAGCAGCACCCGCTCGGCGCCGGCCAGCTTCAACTGGTTCAGCATGGCCGGAATGCCCGGTGTGCCGTAGCGCATCGCGTAGTCGACCAGCACCGTGTAGTCGTTCAATTGCAGCAGATGGCGCAGACCTTCCACCTGCTTTTCCGTGTAGACGCGCAACGGCGAGCCTTCGGGCATCCATACCGCCGCATACTTCCTGGCGGAGCTGCGCCCGCGAAACGGCAAAATCAGCAAACGCAAAATGATCTGCCACAGCAGCGCCGGAATTTCGACCACCCGTGGATCGGACAGGAATTGCGCGAGATAACGGCGCACCGCGTGCGGCGTCGGCGCGTCGGGCGTGCCGAGATTGATCAGCAGCACGGCGACACGATGTGAGGTGGCGTTCTGTGAAGGCCGCTCGAGGTCGAAGCGCATAGGCAGCGGAAGTCACCGCTTTACGCGGAGAGTCGATTCAATGGAGATTCATTATAGCGGCGCGGTCCGTGGCCTGGTTCGCCGGACGCCCCTGGCCATTCGGCCGATAGGCAAGTCGCGCGCGCTCACGCATCATTCTCAGCACGGCTCGCCGCAGCGGGAATAGCAAGCCGTTACTGCTGGCTCAGAGTGAGCGAAAGCAGACGAGCGGTGATGTCGACAATCGGAATCACGCGGTTGTAAGCCATGCGGGTCGGCCCGATCACGCCGAGCGTGCCGACGATCTTGCCGTTCACCTCGTACGGCGCGGTGACGACGCTCATCTCTTCGATCGGCACCAGATTCGACTCGCCGCCGATGAAAATCTGCACCCCCGCCGCATGACTCGATACGTCGAGCAATTGAAGGAGACTGGTCTTTTGGTCGAAAACATCGAACAGCCTGCGCAGACGCGCCATGTCCGACGAGAGGTCGGCGACTTCGAGCAGATTGCGCTCGCCGGAAATAAGCACCGTCTCGCCGGTGTCGGATTCGTCTGTGCTCGCCGTGACGGCCGCATGCATCAGCGTGGTCATGTCGCCACGCAGCTCGTCGATTTCTTCGCGCAGGCGGCGGCGCACGTCGTCGAACGAAAGGCCCGCGAAGTGGGCGTTGATGTAATTGGAGGCTTCAACCAGCTGCGACGGCGAGAAGTCGCGCTGGGTCGCCATGATGCGGTTCTGCACGTCGCCTTCGGGCGTCACGATGATCAGCAGGATGCGTTTGTCCGACAAACGCATGAACTCGATCTGCTTGAACACGTGGCTGCGCCGCGGCGTGAGTACCACCCCGGCGAACTGCGACAGGTTAGACAGCACGCTGGCCGCCGCCGCGACGATCTTTTGCGGCTCGCCCGCCTGCAGCGTAGTCTTGACGGTGCGCATCACCGCCTCTTCGTCTGCGGCGGACTCCACCGTCAGCATCGTATCGACGAACAGACGGTAGCCGCGCGGCGTAGGAATGCGGCCCGCGGAAGTATGCGGACTGATCACGAGCCCCAGGTCCTCGAGATCGGACATCACGTTGCGGATCGTTGCCGGGCTCAGTTCGAGGCCCGAGTAACGAGACAGCGTGCGCGAGCCGACCGGCTGACCTTCGGCGATGTAGCGCTCGATCAGCGTTTTGAGGAGGGTTTGTGCGCGAGGATCTAGCATGAGGAAAAATTTTAGCTTAATGCCGGGACTACCGCGAGCGCTAACGGCGCCTGCCCGCGACGAATACGCCACTGCTTGCCGGGGCGCCGTCCGGCCGGCGCTCTGGCGCGACGCTGCACATCGCTCCGATCCCCTCTTGCGCCGACATTCGCAAGCTCCTTGCGGCCAGCGTCGGCGCAAGTTGATCGGCAGCCCGCCCTCACACTTTAATCGGCGCGCATGTCATCAAGGCTTCACCATTCTAACGATAATCGCGGCATGCGCCGGCGCCCCGCCATGCCGGCCCGCCACCGGGTCTGTCTGCGGTTCTTTTCAGGCCCCACCTATGGTGTAATGCCGGCATGCAAGTGACCAGCCAGTTCAAGACCGTCGCGCTCGTCGGGCGCAACAATACGCCAGGTATCGGCGAGCCGCTGACCGCGCTCGCCTCGTGCATCGCGAAACGCGGCTTCGAAGTCGTGTTCGAGGCCGACACCGCCGCGGAAATCGGCATCACCGACTATCCGGCGCTGCGTCCCGCCGAGATCGGCGCGCGCGCCGACGTCGCCGTGGTGCTGGGCGGCGACGGCACGATGCTCGGCATCGGCCGTCAGCTTGCGCCGTACCGCACGCCGCTCATCGGCATCAATCATGGGCGGCTCGGTTTCATCACGGACATCCCGATCTCCGACATGCGCGAGATCGTGCCGCAAATGCTGTCCGGCAATTTCGAGCGCGAAGAACGCCTGCTGCTCGAAGCGCGCATCATGCGCGACGGCAATCCGATCTATCACGCGCTGGCCTTCAACGACGTGGTGGTCAACCGCAGCGGCTTTTCGGGGATGGCGGAACTGCACGTCTCGGTCGACGGGCGCTTCATGTACAACCAGCGATCGGACGGCCTGATCGTCGCCACGCCGACCGGCTCGACCGCTTACGCGCTGTCGTCGCAGGGCCCCATTCTGCATCCGCAATTGCAGGGCATCGTGCTCGTGCCGATCGCGCCGCACGCGCTGTCGAACCGGCCGATCGTGCTGCCGGACGACTCGAAGGTGAGCATCCAGATCGTCTCCGGGCGTGAAGTGAACGTCAATTTCGACATGCAGTCGTTCACCTCGCTGGAGTTGAGCGACACGATCGAGGTGCGCCGCTCGCGTCATACGGTGCCGATGCTGCATCCGGTCGGCTACAGCCACTACGCCACGCTGCGCAAGAAGCTGCACTGGAACGAATACCCGTCGCACGAAGAAGATCCCAAGCCCTGAGCGGCGCAGTCACGCCGGAACGCCAAGGCCCAAGCTACCGCCGCTGCCGAAACCTGAATTTCAAGCTCATCAGACGACCTCCATGCTTCGCCACCTCTCGATACGCGACTTCGTCATCGTCGCCGCGCTCGACCTCGAATTCGACAGCGGGTTTACTGTTTTCTCGGGCGAAACCGGCGCCGGCAAGTCGATCCTGATCGACGCGCTGGCACTCGCGCTCGGCGCGCGCGCCGACGCGAGCGTCGTACGCACCGGCGAGAGCCGTGCCGACATCACCGCGGAGTTCGAGACCCATGCGCAGGTCGAGCAATGGCTCGACGAGCAGGCGCTCGGCGCCACCGCCGACAGCGACGAGCATGGCGGTACCGTGATGCTGCGGCGGGTAGTGGACGCCAACGGCCGCTCGCGCGCGTTCATCAACGGCACGGCCGCCACACTCGCACAGTTGCGCGAGGTGGGCGAGATGCTGGTGGACATTCACGGCCAGCACGCGCACCAGTTGCTGATGCGCCCCGACGCGCAACGCGAACTGTTCGATACCCACGCGGGTCTGTCCGACACCGCCGCCACCGTCACACGCGCGTGGCGCACGTGGCGCGAGAAGGTTCAGGCGGTCGAGCACGCGCAGACCCGCGACCGCGAGTTGCAACTGGAGCGCGAGCGCCTCGCCTGGCAACTCACCGAACTGGACAAGCTCGCGCCGCAACCGGGCGAATGGGAAGAGGTCAACGCCGAGCACCATCGTTTGTCCCATTCGGCCAATCTGATCGACGGCGTGCAAGGCGCGCTCGGCGCCCTGTCCGAGTCGGACGAGGCGATGATCACCCACCTCGCGTCGATCGTGTCGAAGGTGCGCAACCTGGCCGAGATCGATCCTGCGCTGAACGACGTCCTCGCCGCGCTCGAACCCGCCGAAATCCAGTTGCAGGAAGCGGCGTACTCGCTGAGTCATTACGCGCAAAAGCTCGAACTCGATCCGGACCGCCTCGCGCAAGTCGAAAAGCGCCTCGATGCGCTGCACTCGGCCGCGCGCAAGTTCCGCCTGCAGCCACAGACGCTCCCCGACGAACATCAGGCGCGGCGCGCGCAACTGGACGCGCTCGACGCCGCCGCGGATCTCGACAGCCTGCACGCCGCAGAGGCGAAGGCCAGGGAAGCGTACCTGGCCGAGGCGAAGAAACTCTCGAAGGCGCGTGCGAAAGCCGGCACCGCGTTGGGCGCGGCGGTCACCACCGGCATGCAGGAACTGTCGATGAAAGGCGGCAGCTTCGAAGTCGCGCTAGTGCCGCTGCCCGAGGGCGGCGCGCATGGTTTGGAGCAGGTCGAGTTCCGCGTCGCGGGTCACGCCGGCGTGCCGTTGCGACCGCTCGCCAAGGTCGCCTCGGGCGGCGAACTGGCACGTATCAGCCTCGCGCTCGCGGTCATCGCCAGCGCCGCCAGCCCGACACCCACGCTGATCTTCGACGAAGTGGATACCGGCATCGGCGGCGGCGTCGCCGAAGTGGTGGGGCGGCTGTTGCATCAGCTCGGGCAAGCACGCCAGGTGCTGTGCGTGACCCACTTGCCGCAAGTCGCCGCGCGCGGCGACCACCATTTCCAGGTGGCGAAAGCCGGCAACGGCAAGGGCGGCACGGTGAGCAGCGTCATCTCGCTCGACAAGACGAGCCGCGTCGAGGAAGTCGCGCGGATGCTCGGCGGGCTGGAAATCACCGCAACCACGCGCAAGCACGCGAAGGAAATGCTGGCCGCCTGAAACCGCGCGGCCGGGAGGCGCTCACCTCGGCCGCCGACCAGTACTTCGACGCCTCGTGAGCAAGGCGGGCATCGATTACGCCCGCCGCCCCACTCTCACGTCACGCAGCACACCCTCTCACCCGAACACCCGCTTCCACAACGCCAGCACCGCTGCGCGCTCGGTGCCGACCAGCGCCGGATCGACGCGCGCCTTCTCCATCCCGTCGAGCCGCAGCTTGTGCTGCAACTTGCGATACGTGCGATACGCCGCGCCGACCGTCTCGGCCTCTTCCTCGCTCATCAGGCCGAAGCGCGACACTTCGCGCAGCAACGCGATGTTGCCGGTATTGCGGATCAGTTCGGGATCGCGGGCCGCGTGCAGCAGCACCCAGTACTGCACGGTGAATTCGATATCGACCATCCCGCCACGGTCGTGCTTCAGATCGAACAGCGCCGGCGTGTGGTTCGGATGCCCCGCCCCAACGCGCTCGCGCATCTCGACGATCTCCTTCGCGAGCGGCGCCGCGTCGCGCGGCGTGGTCAACACCTGCTCGCGGATCGCCTCGAACTTCGCGCCGATCCCGGCATCGCCCGCGCAGTAGCGCGCCCGGCTCAGCGCCTGATGCTCCCAGACCCACGCGGTGTTGGCCGCGTCGCCTTCGCGCAACTGATAGCGGCGGAACGCGTCGAGGTCGGTGACGAGCAGGCCCGACTCGCCGTTCGGCCGCAAGCGCAGGTCGACATCGAACAACGTGCCGGCGCCGGTCGCGGTGGTCAGCCAGGTGATCAGGCGGCGGGTGTAGGTGGCGTAGACGTCGGCTGCGGCGTCGTCGGGATCGTCGTACAGGAAGATCACGTCGAGGTCGGACGCGTAACCCAACTCCTTGCCGCCCAGCTTGCCGTAGGCAATCACCGCGAAACGCGGCACCTCGCGGTGGCGCTTCGACAACTGTTTCCAGACCGCTTCGAGCGTGACGTCGAGCACGGCGTCGGCGAGTTCGGACAACCGGTCGCTCACGTGCTCGACGCTCAGCTTGCCGGCGAGATCGATCAGCAGAATGCGGAACACCTCGGCCTGGTGCGCGTGGCGCAGCAGATCCATCTGCTGCTCCACGCCGTCGGCGGCGGCCAGCCGCAAGCGCAGCGTGCGCTTGAATTCGGGCCAGTCGAACGGACTGTTGATCGCTTCGTCGTCGAGCAGTTCGTCGAGCAGTTGCGGATGGCGGATCAGATAACCGGCTGCCCAGCGCGAGCCGCCCAGCACCGACAGCACCTGGTGCAGCGCCTGCGGATACTCGGTCAACAGCGCGAGGTAAGCGCCGCGCCGGCTCACCGCTTCGAGCAGATCGAACAGGCGCGCGACCGTGTCGCCGCGCCGCTCGGGTGGCTCGAGCGTACGCGCGGCTTCCAGCGCTCGCTGCGCGACGATGTCGAAACGTTGCCGGCTGCGCTCGGCGAGCCCCGCGTAACGCGACGACTGCCACACCGCGCGCAAGCGCGCGAGCAGCTCGCCCGGCTCGGCCACACCGAGTTCGATGAGACGCGCGCGCAATGCTTCGTCGGCGCTGTCGTCGGCGAGCGCGCTGCTCCACACCCATGCGGCAGCGCCGTCTTCAGGCGCGCCGCAGCCGTCGCGGCCGCTCACCTTGTCGGCGAAAATCTGGTCGAACTGCTGTTCGACGAATTCGCGATGCGCATCGAGCTTCGCCATGAGTGCCGCGTAGTCGTCGCAACCCATCGTGCGCGCGAGCGCCGCGCGCTCTTCCGGGTCGACCGGCATCGCGTGGGTTTGCGCATCGTTGCGGTATTGCAGACGGTGCTCGAGTTCGCGCAGGAACCGGTAAGCGACTGACAGCTTCTCGCACACCGACGTATCCAGCAGCCCATGCGCGGCCGCGTGCCGCAACACGGCGAGCGTCGGCCGCACGCGAAAGCCCGCGTCCTGGCCGCCGCGAATCAGCTGGAACACCTGCGCGCTGAATTCGATTTCGCGGATGCCGCCGCGCCCGAGCTTGATGTCGTCGGCCTTGTCGGGCCGCATCGACGCGCGGCGCTGCGCCTCCTGGCGAATCTGCAGATGCAGCGCGCGAATCGCGCTGATCACGCCGAAATCGAGATAGCGGCGGTAGACGAACGGCGTGACGATCGCGTCGAGCTGCTTCTGCAGCCGCTGCGCCGCGTCGCTCGCGCCTTCCGATACGAGCCGGCCCTTGATCCACGCATAGCGCTCCCACTCGCGGCCCTGCACGTAGAAATACTCTTCGAGCATGCCGATGCTGCACACGAGCGGCCCGGAGTCGCCGTTCGGCCGCAGGCGCATGTCGACCCGGAACACGTAGCCGTCGGCGGTGACTTCGGCGAGCGCGCCAATCAGACGCTTGCCGAGGCGCGTGAAGAAGTCCTGCGTCGCGATCGGCGAACGCTGGCCGCCCGCCGTCTCACCGTCCTCTTCATAGACGAAGATCAGGTCGATGTCCGACGACACGTTCAACTCGCGTCCCCCCAGCTTGCCCATGCCCACCACGCCGAGCGCGAGCCGCTCGCCCTGCGGGCCGCGCGGTTCGCCATAGAGCGTTTCCAGCTCGGCGGACAGCACCGCAAGCGCGCGCTGGATCGTCGTTTCCGCCAGATCCGTCATCGCCCCAGTGACTTCGGCGATGTCCGCCTTACCCGTCAGATCGCGCTCCATCACCGCGCAAAACACCTCGGTACGCAGTTGGCGCAAGGCCCGTTTGAGTGCATCCTCGTTCAGCGGCGCGCCAGCTGCGCCGGCCGCTTCGGCGCACAACGCGTCGAGACGCGCGTCGATGCGTTCGCGGGTCAGCCGCGCGCTCGCCAGCGCCGCCACGTGCGCGACGAGTGCCGGACGGGCCGCCGCGGCACGCGCGGCATAGTGTGAATAGCTGGAACTCAGGAGTGTGGCGTCAGTCATCAAAGGTCTGGCTCGCTCGTTGCTTGGATAGCGTGGTTCAATCCGCTGTAACACCTCGGTCCGGCGCGCCGATGCAGGCCTTGAGGCGGCGCGCAGACAGGGTTTGCCGGAAGTCCGCTGACCCTTTGCCGTGTGTTACATTTCGTCGTTAATTCGCAAAACTACCATATCGCCCACCCGCCGCAGCATGTCCGAGCGAAACGAATCCGCCGAGCAGCACGAACCCGGGCAGGTCGGACCTGTGAGCGGACACGACCACATCGTGCTGCGTCGGACTTTGCGCGTCGTCCTCGTCATCGCGCTGGTCCTCTACTTCATCGCCACGGCCCTGTTTCTCGGCTTGCGCTACGTCGTGCTGCCGCGTATCGACTCGTTCCGCCCGCGCATCGAAGCGGTCGTTTCCGAGAAGCTGCGCACGCAGTTCACCATCGGCAAGCTGGCGCCGCATTGGAGCGGTTTTCAGCCGGGCGTCGACGTGACCAATCTCGTGATCCGCGATCACGAAGGCAAACCCGCGCTGACGATTCCGCACGCCACCGCCACGCTGTCGTGGCGATCGCTCTGGCAGTTTCATCCGGCGCTCTCCAGCCTGATCGTCGATCAACCCGACGTGCTGGTCTCGCGCAATGCCGACGGCGTGCTGTCGGTCGCGGGCGTGCCGGTGCCGACCCGTCATAGCGGCAACGACACGCTCTCCACCTGGCTGCTGCGCCAGCAGGCGATCGTGCTGCGCGGCGGCGTGCTGCGCTGGCGCGATGCGCAACACACCGCGCCGGAACTCGCGCTGCGCGACATCCGCATCGCGATTCTGAACGACGGCTACGGCCATCGGCTCGCGCTGCAGGCGCCCGCGGACGGCCAGGTGCTGCACGGCCCGATCGACTTCCGCACGCATTTCAGGCACGCGCCGCTCAGCGCGATGGGCAAGCCGATCAACTGGACCGGGCAGGTGTACATGTCGACGGGCCCGGTCGATCTGCCGACGCTCGCGCGCTACATCGATTTCCCGATCGAGACGTTCGCCGGCCGCATCGACAACGCGATCTGGGCCGACTTCTCCGAGGGCCGCATGAAGACGGCGAGCGGCAAGCTGACCGGCGCCGACGTCGCGCTGCGGGTGCGTCCGACGCAGCCCAAGCTGCTGCTGCCGGTCGCTCATTTCTCGTGGCGCCTCGACGTCGCCCAGCAGGGCGACTACCGGCTGCAACTCACCGACCTGCGCGCCGAGCTCGGTCAGCCGCCGCTCGACGACGGCACGCCGCTCACCCGCACGCTCCAGTTCGCGGCGCTCGACGGCCGCTACCGGACGGCGTCGCAGCAGCACGGGCAACTCGTGAGCGTCGCCGGCGACCGCGTCGACCTGGGCATCCTCGCGGAATTCAGCCGCGCGCTGCCGCTGCCGCAGCGTCTGCTGAACAACCTGGTGCGCTTCAATCCGCGCGGCCTGATGGCCAACTACGTGATCGAAGTCGAGCGCGGCAAGCCGGAGACGGGCGAAGTGGGCGGCGATCGGCACGCGACCGGTGCGGAGCCGATCGAGCGTTATCGCTTCAAGGGCGATCTGCAGGGCATCAGCGTGGCCGCCCAGGAACCGCCGCCGGGACTCACCGCGCGCAATCACCCGCGCGCGGGCATACCCGGCATCGAAAATCTGTGGGGCAGCGTCGACGCCGACGAAAACCACGGCACCGCGCGTCTCGACACGTCCAACGTGGCCATCACGCTGCCGGGCGTGTTCGACGATCCGCGCCTGAAGCTCGACCGTCTGCATGGCCGCGCCGACTGGACCATCACGCCGAAGGCGCCCGGCGAGAACCGCCCGGGATTCGCAGTGAAGGTGGCCGATTTCGCTGTCTCGAACGCAGACGTCGCGGCCACCGCGAGCGCCAGCTACAGCAACCCCGGTCACGGCCGCGGCTCGCTCGATCTGAAGGCCGACTTCCAGCGCGCCCAGGTGACGCGCATCACCCGCTATCTGCCGACCAGCATCAGCGAAAAGCTGCGCATCTATCTGGGCCACGGGCTGCAGGCGGGCATCTCGCAGGGCGCGACGATCGAAGTGCACGGCGACCTGACCAAGTTCCCGTACTCGCGGGATCCCGACGCCGGCATCTTCCATATCGTCGCGCCTTTCAAGGGCGGCAAGTTCGATCCTTCGCCCTACCCGCCGCGCAATATGCGCAACGGCACGCCGAACGTGTGGCCGCCGCTCGACGGCATCGACGGCGTGTTCGAACTCAAGCAGAACGTGATGCGCTTCGACATCGCCCGCGGGCGGTACAGGCGCGTTGCGCTGACCGGCGTCAACGGCAAGATCGACGACCTCGGCAACCGTGGCTCGAATCTCGTCATCCAGGGTAATGGGCGCGGGCCGCTCGCCGACATGCTCGACTACGTGAACGGCAGCTCGCTCGGCATCATGGCGCGGCACCAGACCGAAAAGATTCGCGCCGAAGGGCCCGCGTCGCTCGCACTCAAGCTGACGGTGCCGCGCACGCCGAAACCGCATATCGGCGTGGAAGGCGCGGTCGGCTTCCTGAACAACCGGCTGAGCGTGCCGCACGTACCGCCGTTGTCGCAACTGAACGGCCGGGTGCGTTTCACCGAGCGGACGGCCCAGGTCGACCGGCTCTCCGCACAGTTCCTCGGCGGCGATGTGCATGCCAACGGCGGGCTGCGGCAGAACGGCATGTACGCGCTGGCGCTCGACGGCCATATCGCCGTCGACGCGGCGCGCGGCCTCGATCTGCATGGTCCGGCCGCGCAGGTGCTGACGCGCCTGAGCGGCACGGCACCCTACGCGCTGAACGTGCGCGGCGCCAAGGGCAGCTTGCCGGAAGTGACCGCGAACTCCGATCTGACCGGGCTCGCGCTCGACTTCCCGGCGCCGTTCGACAAGCCGGCCGGCGCGCCGATGCCGCTGCACTTCGCCGTCAACCCGTCCGCGGCGCCGGGCGAAGCCGGTCTGGAACGCGCCGACCTGACCTTCGGCCCGATCGCCGCCGCGTATCTGCTGCGCTATCAACCGAAAGCGATGCCGACGGTCGTGCGCGGCGCGATCGGCGTGAACAAGCCCGCCGATCTGCCGTCCGAAGGCGTGGTTGCCGCCGTCGACCTGCCGGCGTTCGACGCCGACGCGTGGCGCGCGCTCGTCACGCAGATGCGCACCCAGAGCACCGCTTCGAACTCCCCGCCGGGGAACCCGCCCATTGCGCCCACTGCGCCCGCCCCTGTGGCGGCCACACCGCCCGCTGCGCCGAATCCGGCCGCCACGCAATTCCTGCCGAACCGCTTCGCGCTGCACATCGATACCCTGACGCTGCTCAAGCGCCACTGGGACGACGTGATCGTCGGCGCGTCGCATGCGGACGGCAAATGGCAGGCGAACATCGCGTCGAACCAGGTCTCCGGCCACGTGTCGTGGCTGCCGGGCGCCACTCGCGGATCGCCGGGCGCCCTGCAGGCGCGCTTTGCGCGCGTCGTGATTCCGTCGGTCGAGGACAAGGACCTGCTCGGCCCGGCGATGTCGGCGCCCGCGCAGAACATGCCGTCGATCGATCTGGTGGTCAACGAGCTGATCGTGCGCGAGCGCAACGTCGGCCGGCTCGAAGTCGACGCGCACAACTTCGAGGAAGACGGCGTGCCGGTCTGGCAGCTCGACAAGCTCGACATCACGAATCCCGCCGCCACGCTGACCGCCACCGCGAATTGGCGCACTTCGACGGAACTGGGCGCCGCCGCCGACGAAACCACGCCGCGCCGCACCGTGTTCGATTTCAAGCTCGACATCAAGGACGCCGGTGCGCTGATCGAGCGCTTCGGCCTGCCGCGCACCATCAAGGGCGGCACGGGCTCGCTGTCGGGCAAGCTGGCATGGCTCGGCGCCCCGGCCGTGATCGACTTTCCGACGCTCAACGGCAATCTGGCGGCAGACCTGCACCACGGCCAGATCCTCAAGATCGACCCGGGCGTCGCCACGCTGCTGGGCGTGCTCAGCCTGCAAAGCCTCGCGCGTATCGCGACGCTGGATTTCCGCGACGTGATCGGCGAAGGGCTGCCGTTTTCCAGCGTCACCGCTACCGCGCAGATTCACAACGGCATCGGCCGAACGGACAACTTCAGGATGGTGACCGCGCCGGCGCGCGTCGACATGACGGGCACAGTCGATCTCGCGCAGAAGTCCCAGGACATGCATCTCCACGTCACGCCGACCGTGAGCATGGGCGCCGGGGTGATCGCCGCGGCGGTCATTAATCCGTTCTTCGGGCTGGGCGCGCTAGTGGCCGATCTGGCGCTTACCCACTCGGTCTCGCACGTGTTCGCGCGCGAGTACGCGATCACCGGTTCGTGGTCGAAACCGCACGTCGAGCGGGTGACGGGCGATCGCGGTAATATGGACGTTCCGGCTTCGACCGTTGAAGCGCACTGAGTTTTATCCGGCCTCCGGTTGCTTTTATGGCCGGCCGAGCGCCCAGTGCCGCGGCGGCGGCCCCAGCCAGCCCTGAACGACGTAAGCGGCGCAGCAGTTCGCGCCGCCGCCTTGCCGGGAGTTTTTCGAAACGCTCATGAGCGAAACACACGTCTTTCCCCCCTCGTCCACCGCGGCGTCCAGCGGTTCCCCGCCAAGCACCTTCCGGATCTCCGCGCTGCAGATGGTGAGCACGCCGGATCGCGAACGCAATCTGGCCGAAGCGCAGCGCCTGATCGCCGAAGCCGCCGCCGACGGCGCGCAACTCGTGCTGCTGCCCGAATACTTCTGCTTCATGGGCTTCAAGGACACGGACAAACTGGCCGTGCGCGAGCCCTACAAGGACGGCCCGATCCAGCGTTTTCTCGCCGATGCCGCCTGCCGCCACCAGATCTGGCTGATCGGCGGTACGCTGCCGATTACCGCGCCGGAAGCATCGCGCGTACTGAACACCACGCTGGTGTTCGACCCGCAAGGCAACGAAGCCGCGCGCTATGACAAGATTCATCTGTTCAACTTCGAGAAGGGCGAAGAATCGTTCGACGAGGCGCGCACCATCTGCCCCGGCGACGAGGTCCGCAGCTTCGAGGCGCCGTTCGGCCGCGTGGGCCTGTCGGTCTGCTACGATCTGCGCTTTCCGGAGCTGTACCGGCGCATGGGCGATTGCGCGCTGATCGTGGTGCCGTCCGCCTTCACCTACACCACCGGCCGCGCGCATTGGGAAACGCTGCTGCGCGCCCGGGCGGTCGAAAACCAGTGTTACGTGCTGGCCGCGGCGCAAGGCGGTAAACATGAGAACGGCCGCCGTACCTGGGGCCACAGCATGCTGATCGACCCATGGGGCGACATCGTCGCAGTGCGCGACGAAGGGGCCGGCGTGGTCGCCGGCAATCTCGAGCGTGCTCGCATCGACGAAGTGCGACAGAGTTTGCCCGCCTGGCGTCATCGCGTGCTCAGCTGAAACGACATTGAAACTGCGGCGCCGGTCACGCATATAGTGGCTCCGGCGCTAACCGACTCCTATCGAGCAGAACATACTTCGCATGAACATCATCGAACCCGGTATCCGTAATCTCGCCACCGCCAAGGACATCCTCCTGACGCCCTACGGTCTCGACGAATCCCTGCTCACCCGCACGCTCGCCGAAATCTTCACGCACAAGATCGACTACGCGGATCTGTACTTCCAGTACACGCGCAGCGAAGCGTGGAGTCTCGAAGAAGGCATCGTGAAATCGGGCAGCTTCAGCATCGACCAGGGCGTCGGCGTGCGCGCCGTGTCGGGCGACCGCACCGCTTTCGCTTATTCGGACGATCTGTCGCCCGAAGCGATTCGTCAGGCGGCGCTCGCCACCCGTTCGATTGCCAAGGCGGGCGGCGGCAAGCAGAAGATCAAGGCAGCCACGTCGCTCACCGGCATCGCCGGGCGCGATCTGTACCTGCCGTCCGACCCGCTCCATTCGCTCGACGCGACCGCCAAGGTCAAGCTGCTCGAGCGCATCGAACAGATGGCGCGTGGCCGCGATCCGCGCATCCAGCAGGTGATGGCGGGCCTCGCCGGCGAATACGACGTGGTGCTGGTCGCGCGCAGCGACGGCGGCTTCGCGGCTGACATTCGCCCGCTCGTGCGCGTGTCGGTCACGGTGATCGCCGAGCAGAACGGCCGCCGCGAAATCGGCAGCGGCGGCGGCGGCGGCCGTTTCGATTACGGCTATTTCACCGACGAAGTGCTGACGCGCTATGTCGACGACGCGGTGCATGCGGCGCTCGTCAACCTCGACGCGCGTCCTGCGCCGGCCGGCGCGATGACCGTCGTGCTCGGACCGGGCTGGCCCGGCGTGCTGCTGCACGAAGCGATCGGCCACGGCCTCGAAGGCGACTTCAACCGCAAGGGTTCGTCGGCATTTGCAGGACGTATCGGCGAACAGGTTGCCGCCAAGGGCGTGACCGTGGTCGACGACGGCACGCTGCCGAACCGCCGCGGCTCGCTCAATATCGACGACGAAGGCAACCCGACCCAGTGCACGACGCTGATCGAGGACGGTATCCTGAAGGGCTACATCCAGGACACGCTGAACGCGCGTCTGATGAAGATGCCGGTCACCGGCAACGCGCGCCGCGAGTCGTACGCGGCGCTGCCGATGCCGCGCATGACCAACACGTACATGCTCAACGGCGACAAGGACCCGCAGGAAATTCTCGCGTCGGTGAAGAACGGCTTGTACGCGGTGAACTTCGGCGGTGGCCAGGTCGACATCACGAACGGCAAGTTTGTGTTCTCGGCCTCCGAGGCGTACATGATCGAAAACGGCAAGATCACGTACCCGGTCAAGGGCGCGACGCTGATCGGCAGCGGTCCGGAATCGCTGAAGTACGTCAGCATGATCGGCAACGACATGAAGCTCGATTCGGGCGTCGGCGTGTGCGGCAAGGAAGGCCAGAGCGTGCCGGTGGGCGTCGGCCAGCCGACGCTGCGCATCGACCGGATGACGGTGGGCGGCACGGCCTGACTCCCCAGCAAACGCATACTTCGTGCATGCAACGCGCGAAGTATGCGGGTTTTCCGCATTTTTATACCCTTATGCTTGTCATCCGAGCTTGAGCGGGTTATAAAGTCACTCACTCTTTTTGACCAGCGACCTCATTTCGCCATGTCCGCCAAGTTTTACTTTTACTTTTTTTGGTATCTCAGACCGCTGGCGGATCGAGAGGGGTGTTAGTGCACGCAGGACACCGAGAATTCCCGAAAAACCGCCAGCTAAGTCTGGCGGTTTTTTTTCGCCTCACAGATCTGCAACCGCAGTTCAAACCGCATCTAGAACTTTGTCGTTGAACATTTTTTGATTGTCGTCCGCTCTGGCATCGCTGCCTCATCACAGCCTTCGTTGCCCGCGCGAACACGCTACGAACCGATTCAGGAGAACAACATGCCCCCGCACAACACCGACGATGTCCGCATTCGCGAATTGAAAGAACTCACGCCGCCCGCTCACCTGATCCGCGAATTCGCCTGCGACGAAACGGTGTCCGACGTGATCTACAACTCGCGCAACGCGATGCACCGGATTCTGCATGGCATGGAAGACCGGCTGATCGTGATCATCGGGCCGTGTTCGATTCACGATCCGAAGGCGGCGATGGAATACGCCGGGCGCCTGATCGAGCAGCGCAAGCGCTTCGCCGGCGAACTCGAAATCGTGATGCGCGTGTACTTCGAAAAGCCGCGCACGACGGTCGGCTGGAAGGGTCTCATCAACGACCCGCACATGGACAACAGCTTCAAGATCAACGACGGCCTGCGCGCCGCGCGCGAACTGCTGTTGCGCATCAACGAACTGGGCCTGCCGGCCGGCACCGAATACCTCGACATGATCAGCCCGCAATACATCGCCGATCTGATCTCGTGGGGGGCGATCGGCGCACGCACCACCGAGTCGCAGGTGCATCGCGAACTGGCGTCGGGACTGTCGTGCCCGGTCGGCTTCAAGAACGGCACGGACGGCAACGTCAAGATCGCGGTCGACGCGATCAAGGCCGCGTCGCAGCCGCACCATTTCCTGTCGGTCACCAAGGGCGGTCACTCGGCGATCGTGTCGACGGCCGGCAATGAGGACTGCCACATCATCCTGCGCGGCGGCAAGACGCCGAATTACGACGCGGACAGCGTCAACGCCGCTTGCGCGGACATCGGCAAGGCCGGTCTCGCGGCGCGCCTGATGATCGATGCGAGCCACGCGAATAGCTCGAAGAAGCACGAGAACCAGATTCCGGTGTGCGCGGATATCGGCCGCCAGATTGCTTCGGGCGACGAACGGATTGTCGGCGTGATGGTGGAGTCGCACCTGGTGGCAGGCCGCCAGGATTTGCAGGAAGGCTGCGCGCTGACGTACGGCCAGAGCATCACCGATGCGTGCATCGGCTGGGACGAAAGCGTCACTGTACTCGAAGGTCTCGCCGAGGCGGTCAAGCAACGGCGCGTCGCGCGCGGCAGCGGCAACTAAAGCGCTGCCACGCTGCTTCAGGCAGATTCGTAGAAAGCCCGGCTCGTCGAGCCGGGCTTTTTTTTGGCCGAACGGCCGAATGGTGCTTCATATACCGCCTCTGTACCGTAACAGCTCATCGCCGGGTCGCGGACGACTTGACCGGGTGGAGCATTGAGTATAAAATTTTGTACATGAAAGGCGACTATGGAGCAGGAAAAAGAAATTCGCTGGTTAGGGTCCAGCTATCGCGATTTACTCGCCTTTCCCGAAGAACCACGTCGTCGCGCGGGATTTCAGCTCGGCAAGATCCAGGCGGGGCTCGACCCTGACGACTGGAAGCCGTTCGACTCGATCGGCGCCGGAACTCGCGAAATCCGCATCAGGGATCCTGACGGCATTTTTCGCGTGATGTATGTGACCAAGTACGTCGAAGCGCTGTATGTGCTGCATTGCTTCCAGAAGAAAACGCAGAAGCTGGAGCCGCATGACAGGAAGATTGCCGAAACGCGTTACCGCGCCATCATCAACAATAGGAAAACTTAGCAAATGACGATCGACACGAAAATTCGTCACGTGACCCGGCCCGGTGCGAATCTGTTCCTCGAACTGGGCTTTTCCGCCGACGAGGCGAAGCGCCTGCATGCCGCATCGCAAAAACAGATCAACGACACACGGTTGCTGAAAGAGCAATTGATGACCGAGCTCTCCAGCTGGATCGAACAACACCATCTGAAGCAGGCCGAGGCCGCCGAGATTCTCATGGTGTCGCGTCCGCGCGTCTCCGACGTGGTCAACAAGAAAACCGCCAAGTTCACCATCGACACGCTAGTCGAAATGATGAGCCGTATCGGCAAGCCGGTTACGCTGGCCGTCGGCTAACGCGCGCCGCTTGTCCGCCGGGCATAGCCGTTGCGGCGTCCAGGGAAGCACCTGTCCGCACGCTAGCTCGCGTTGCGATCGTGCTGCCACAGCACGTCCGTGCCACCGTCAGCGCGATTGAGCACGCGCGCGAGCACGAACAGCAGGTCCGATAGCCGGTTCACGTATTGACGCGGCGCAGCGTTGATCGGCTCGTGTTCTCCCAATGCCACGATCGCCCGCTCGGCACGGCGGCAAACGGTACGGCACACATGCGCAAGCGCCGCCGAGCGCGAGCCGCCCGGCAGAATGAACTCCTTCAGCGGCGGCAATGCCGCGTTGTAGTCGGCGAGCCAGTCGTCGAGTTGGGCGAGATGCCGGTCGGTGATTATCGTGTGACCGGGAATGCAGAGTTCGCCGCCGAGATCGAACAGATCATGCTGGATCGCGACCAGCGCCGCACGCACCCTGTCAGGCAGCGTTTCGCACAACAGCACGCCGAGGTTCGAATTGAGTTCGTCGAGGTCGCCAATCGCGGCAATGCGCGCGCTGTCCTTACGTACGCGGCGGCCGTCGCCCAGTCCGGTGGTGCCGTCGTCGCCCGTGCGGGTCGCGATCTTGCTCAAGCGGTTGCCCATGATGTCTCCCATCCTTTCAGTGGCGATGCGTCCATGCAAATGGCACGGCTCAACGCAAAACGGCCGGCTGGCCATCGCGTTTATCCATATTGCGCGCATCGTGAAGTCGCCGCCATTATAGGAGCGGTGGGCGTCCTGACGCCGCCCCGCGGACGATCGGCGTAAAATGAAGTACTTGCTGCAAACAGGCTGCGCCCGAAATATCGGCAGTCGTTTTTCATGGGAGCGGAGTTGGTGCTTTGCGCGAACGCCGGTCGACCGCGTTGCATGGGACTGGGGTAGGCGCTAAAGCGTTAGCGCCGGTCGACCGCATTGCATGGGGCCGGACTAAGCGCTAAAGCGCCAACTCCGGTCGACCGCTTTGCATGGGACCGGACTAAGCGCTAAAGCGCCAACTCCGGTCGACCGCTTTGCATGGGACCGGACTAAGCGCTAAAGCGCTAAGTCCGGTCGACCGCTTTTGCATGGGACCGGACTAAGCGCTAAAGCGCTAAGTCCGGTCGACTGCTTTTGCATGGGACCGGACTAAGCGCTAAAGCGCTAAGTCCGGTCGACACAGGAGACATGCGTGAATCATCCCGTACCGCCGGCACCGCTGCGCCGGCCTTTTCCCGCCGAGCTGCTCGATGCGCTCAAGGCGACCTTCGGCGAGCGCGTGTCGGTCGCCGAAGCCGTGCGTGCCCACCACGGCCGCGACGAATCGCCGTTCGACCCCCAACTGCCTGACGCCGTCGTCTTCGCGCGCACGACCGAAGACGTACAAGCCGCGGTCAAACTGTGCGGCCAGTACAACGTGCCGATCATTCCATACGGCAACGGTTCGTCGCTCGAAGGACATCTGCTCGCCGTACAAGGCGGCGTGTCGATCGATCTGTCGGAAATGAACCGCGTGCTGTCGATCAACGCCGAAGACCTCACCGTCACCGTCGAGCCCGGCATTTCGCGCAAGCAGTTGAACGAAGCGCTGCGCGACACCGGCCTCTTCTTTCCGATCGACCCGGGTGCGGACGCGAGCATCGGCGGCATGTCGGCCACGCGCGCGTCAGGCACCAACGCCGTGCGCTACGGCACGATGCGCGAGAACGTGCTCGGCCTGACCGTCGTGCTGGCCGATGGCCGCGTGATCAAGACCGGCACGCGGGCGCGCAAGTCGTCGGCGGGTTACGACCTGACGCGTCTGTTCGTCGGCTCGGAAGGCACGCTCGGCGTGATCACCGAAATCACCGTGCGTCTGTATCCGCAGCCGGAAGCGGTCTCGGCCGCGGTGTGCGCCTTTGCGTCGATGGGCGATGCGGTGCGCGCGGTCATCGAAACGATCCAGATCGGCGTGCCGATCGCGCGCGTCGAATTCGTCGACGCGCTCGCGATCCGCTCGATCAACCGCCATTCGAATCTGACGCTGCGCGAAGCGCCCACGCTGTTCTTCGAATTTCACGGCACCGAAGCCAGCGTGAAGGAGCAGGCCGAACTGGTCCAGGAGATCGCCGCGCAGAATGCCGGTGAAGGTTTCGAATGGGCGACACGCCCGGAAGACCGCAGCCGCCTGTGGAACGCGCGTCACAACGCCTATTTCGCGATGCTGCAACTGAAGCCCGGCTGCCGTGCCGTCACGACCGACGTCTGCGTGCCGATCTCGCGTCTCGCCGAATGCGTGATGGAAACGGAGCAGGACCTGAAAGCGTCGCCGCTGCCCTGCCCGATCGTCGGCCATGTCGGCGACGGCAACTTCCACGTCGCGATCCTGATCGATCCGAACAAGCCCGAAGAACTTGCGGAAGCCGAGCGTCTGAACCATCGCATCGTGCAACGCGCGCTGCGCATGGACGGCACCTGTACCGGCGAGCACGGCGTCGGCCTGCACAAGATGGGCTTTCTGCTCGAAGAACACGGCGACGTCGCCGTCGATACGATGCGCTCGATCAAGCACGCACTCGATCCGCACAACCTGATGAACCCGGGCAAGATCTTCTCCTGGGCAGCCTAGGCACGGCCTAGGCATTGTCGGGCGCGGCCGCATTGCATGAGCCGCTGCGCCGGCGTCGAAGCAAAGCAGCTCGAAGCAAGAGCAAGTTTGGCGAAAGGCACGAGGAGACAAGTCACATGAACGCACCCGCTGAACTGACGGCTGAAGTACTCGCCCAGCGCCAGCGCGAAGTCGTGCAGGCGCTGATGGCCGTGTTGCCGACCCACTGTCTGCTGTATCGCGAGGAAGACACCGTCGCCTACGAATGCGACGGCCTCGCCGCATACCGGCGTCTACCGCTCGCGGTCGCGTTGCCGGAGACGGAATCGCAGGTGCAGCGCATCGTGCAGATCTGCCACCGGCTCGACGTGCCGATCGTGCCGCGCGGCGCGGGCACCGGCCTGTCCGGCGGCGCAATGCCGATCCGTCACGGCGTCGTGGTGTCGCTTGCGCGCTTCAGAAAAATCGTCGAAGTCGATTCGTACGCGCGAACCGCCACCGTGCAACCGGGCGTGCGCAATCTGTCGATCTCCGAAGCCGCGGCGCCGTACGGCCTGTACTACGCGCCGGACCCGTCGTCGCAGATCGCCTGCACGATCGGCGGCAACGTTTCGGAAAATTCCGGCGGCGTGCATTGCCTCAAGTACGGCCTCACCGTGCACAACGTGCTGCGCGTGCGCGCGGTGACGATGGAAGGCGAGATCGTCGAATTCGGCTCGCTCGCACCGGACGCGCCTGGTCT
The DNA here is from genome assembly GCF_056279605.1 of Paraburkholderia sp. TE9906. NCBI lineage: Bacteria > Pseudomonadati > Pseudomonadota > Betaproteobacteria > Burkholderiales > Burkholderiaceae > Paraburkholderia > Paraburkholderia sp. TE9906. The sequence goes on along the minus strand of NZ_JBWCCT010000002.1, from coordinate 260,432 downwards.
CGATCTGCTCGCGGTACTGATCGGCAGCGAGGGCATGTTTGCGATCGTCACCGAAGTCACCGTCAAACTGATCCCGAAGCCGCAAATGGCACAGGTCATCATGGCCAGTTTCGACGACGTCGTGAAAGGCGGCGAAGCGGTCGCCTGCATCATCGCGGCGGGCATCATTCCGGCGGGCCTCGAGATGATGGACAAACCGGCCACGCGCGCCGTCGAGGAATTCGTCAAAGCGGGCTACGATCTCGACGCGGCGGCGATCCTGCTGTGCGAGTCGGACGGCACGCCCGAGGAGGTCGCCGACGAAATCGTGCGCATGACCGCGGTCCTGCGCGAACAGGGCGCGACGCGCATCCAGATTTCGCGGTCAGAGGCGGAGCGGCTGCGCTTCTGGTCCGGCCGCAAGAACGCGTTTCCGGCCGCCGGCCGCATCTCCCCGGACTACTACTGCATGGACGGCACCGTGCCGCGCCGCAGTATCGGACCGCTGCTCGCGCGCATCGAAGCGATGGAGCAGACCTACCGCCTGCGCTGCATCAACGTCTTCCATGCGGGCGACGGCAACATGCATCCGCTGATCCTCTTTAACGGCAACGACCAGGACGAGTGGCACCGCGCCGAGGCGTTCGGGTCCGATATCCTCGAAGCGTGCGTCGAACTGGGCGGCACGGTGACGGGCGAGCATGGCGTCGGCATCGAGAAGATCAACTCGATGTGCGTGCAGTTTTCGCCCGAAGAGCGCGACACGTTCCACGCGGTCAAGCGCGCCTTCGACGCGCCCGGCCTGCTCAATCCGGACAAGGGCATTCCCACGCGAGCGCGCTGCGCCGAATACGGCAAGATGCACGTGCGCGGCGGCTTGCTGCCTCACCCCGAGCTACCGCGCTTCTAGCGGTAAGCAAAGCGCATAGCCACGCCGCTGCGGCGGCGCTTCCCGGTCCCCGACCCAGATTACCCGATGCGGGTCCGCTCCTGGTTGCCAGCGAGCCCCCGCCCGGTACAATCAAACGAAACACAACGAAGCAGGACACCATGGAAGAGGACGACATCGTCGCCGTATGGTCGGAACGCGTGCGTTCGGCCAGCGCCGAGGGACGCGCGTTGCGCATCCGTGGCGGCGGCACCAAAGACTGGTATGGTCAGACGCTGGAAGGTGACATCCTCGACACGCGCGCTTATCGCGGCATCATCGCGTACGATCCGGCGGAGCTGGTCATCACCGCGCGCGCGGGCACGCCCCTGCTGGAGATCGAAGCCGCGCTCGCCGAACACGATCAGATGCTTGCCTTCGAGCCGCCGCACTTCGGCCCGCAGGCCACCTTCGGCGGCTGCATCGCGGCCGGCATCGCCGGGCCGCGCCGCCCTGCCGCAGGCGCGGCGCGTGACTTCGTGCTCGGTGCGGTCATCATGAACGGCCAAGGCCAGAAACTGCATTTCGGCGGCCAGGTGGTAAAAAACGTCGCCGGTTACGACGTTTCGCGTCTGATGGCCGGCTCGCTCGGCACGCTCGGCCTGATCCTCGAATTGTCGATCAAGGTGCTGCCGCTGCCGCAGGCCGAAGCCACGCTCAAGTTCGACATGAACGGCACTGACGCGGTCCGTAAGCTGAACGAATGGGGCGGCCGTCCGCTGCCGATCACCGCGAGCGCGTGGCGTCACGGCACGCTCGCCGTGCGCCTCGCGGGCGCCGAAGCGGCGGTCAAGTCGGCGCGCACGTCGCTCGGCGGCGAAGTCGTCGATGCGGTCGAAGCGGAGCGTTTCTGGGCCGGCCTGCGCGAGCAGACCGACTCGTTCTTCGCGGCCATTCCGCCGAAGGCCGCGCTCTGGCGTCTCGCGCTGCCGTCGATCACCGAACCTTTGCAACTGCCCGGCGCGCAACTGATGGAATGGGGCGGCGGCCAGCGCTGGTGGATCACCGACACCGACGCACAAACCGTGCGCATCAGCGCGAAACAGGCCGGCGGTCATGCCACGATCTTCCGCACTGGCCACGGTTACGACCGCAGCGCCGGCGTGTTCACACCGCTGCCCGCGCCGCTGATGAAAATCCATCGCGGCCTGAAAAGCGCTTTCGACCCGGCCCGCATCTTCAATCGCGGCCGTCTCTACCCCGACTTCTGAGCGACGCGATGCAAACCAACCTCGCGGACTTCATTCGCAATACGCCCGATGGCGACGAAGCCGACGCCATCCTGCGCAATTGCGTGCATTGCGGTTTCTGCACGGCCACCTGCCCGACCTACCAGTTGCTCGGCGACGAACTCGATGGCCCGCGCGGGCGCATCTACCTGATCAAGCAGATGGTCGAAGGCGCGCCGGTCACGCGCAGTACCCAGCTTCACCTCGACCGGTGCCTGACCTGCCGCAATTGCGAAACGACCTGCCCGTCCGGCGTGCAATACGGCCGGCTGGTGGAAATCGGCCGCAAGCTCACCGAAGAAAAAGTCACGCGCCCGCTCGGTCAGCGCCTGGTGCGGCGGCTGCTGGCGAGCGTCGTCCCGAACAGCGCGATCTTCACGCCGACCATGCGCCTGGGCCAGCACTTTCGCCGCGTGCTGCCGAAGAAACTGCGCGACAAGGTGCCCGCACGCCAGCGACCGCTCGAATGGCCCACCGCGAAACATGAGCGCAAGATGCTGATGCTCGCGGGTTGCGTGCAACCGTCGATGATGCCGAACGTGAACATCGCCACGGCGCGCGTGCTCGATGCGCTCGGCGTCGAAACGGTGATCGCGCCCGACGCCGGCTGCTGCGGCGCGATCCGCTTGCATCTGGGCTACAACGACGAAGCGCTCGACGACCTGCGCGCCAATATCGACGCATGGTGGCCGTACGTCGAACAGGGTGCGGAGGCGATCGTGATGAACGCGTCCGGCTGCGGCGCGACGGTCAAGGAATACGCGCACCTGCTGCGCCACGATCCGGCCTATGCGGAGAAGGCGCGCCGCATCGTCGAATTGACGCGCGACATTTCGGAGATCCTGCCCGAGTTCGAGGAAGCGCTCACCGCCGTCACGCGCCGCCGCTCGGTGCATACGGTGGCGTTCCATCCGCCCTGCACGCTGCAGCATGGCCAGCAGGTGCGCGGCAAGGTCGAGCATCTGCTCACCGCGCTCGGCGTCGAAGTGCGCCTGCCCGCCGATAGTCATCTTTGCTGCGGCTCGGCCGGCACCTACTCGCTGACGCAGCCGAAGCTGTCGTACGCACTGCGCGATCAGAAGCTCGAACGGCTGCAGGCGCAGGAGCCGCAGGTGATCGTATCGGCGAACGTCGGCTGCATCGCGCATCTGCAAAGCGGCACATCGACGCCGGTCGCGCATTGGATTGAATTGGTCGAGCACATGCTGTCCGTATAATCGGGTCATCGCTTTTCGCTGAACCACCGGTTACGTTCCATGCCCGATCTGATTCACAACCTCGAAGCGGTGCGGCAGCGCATCGCCGCGGCCACGCACTCGGCCGGACGCGATGCGCGTTCGGTGACGCTGCTCGCGGTCTCGAAGACCTTCCCCGCCGAAGACGTGCGCGCGGTTCACGCTGCCGGCCAGCGCGGGTTCGGCGAGAACTACGTGCAGGAGGCGCTCGCCAAGATCGAGTCGCTCGCCGATCTGCGCGCGTCGCTCGAATGGCATTTCATCGGCCCCTTGCAATCGAACAAGACGCGGCCGGTCGCCGAACATTTCGACTGGGTACATTCGGTCGATCGCCTGAAGATCGCGCAGCGTCTGTCCGAGCAGCGCCCTGACCATCTGCCGCCGCTGAACGTGTGCCTGCAGGTCAACGTCAGCGGCGAGGCATCCAAGAGCGGCGTCGGCATTGCCGAAGCGGTCGAAGTCGCGCAGGAAATCGCCGCGCTGCCCAAACTGAATTTGCGCGGGCTGATGTCGATTCCCGAACCAGCGGGCGATATCGATGCGCAACGCGCGCCCCATCGACAGCTGCGCGAGTTGTTCGAGCGTCTGCGCGACGACGGACTCGAACTCGACACGCTGTCGATGGGCATGTCGAGTGACCTCGAAGCAGCCGTGCTCGAAGGCGCGACAATCGTGCGAGTCGGCACCGCGATCTTCGGCGCGCGGGATTACGCTCACTGACCTTTCCGGGCCTGTCCAGGCTCTTCACCGAAACTCATTCGGACCATCATGAAAATTGCTTTTATCGGCGGCGGCAACATGGCTGCGGCGTTGATCGGCGGCCTCATCAAGCGCGGCGTCGCGCCTGCGGACCTCTACGCGATCGATCCCAACGAAGACGCGCGCAAGCGCAATGAGCAGCAGTTCGGCATCCGCACCGGTGCGGGCGCGGACGCCGCGCTCGCCGGGTACGACGCGGTCGTGCTGGCGGTGAAGCCGCAGATCCTGAAGAGCGTCGCTGAAGCGCTGGCGCCGCATCTGAAGGCGTCGCAACTGGCGATCAGCATCGTCGCGGGTATTCGCATGGGCGACATGTCGCGCTGGCTGAACGGCCACGGCCGCATCGTGCGCGTGATGCCGAATACGCCAGCGCTGATCGGCATGGGCGTGACGGGCCTCGTCGCGACCGGCAGCGTCGACGAAGCGGGCCGCGCGCTCGCGTCGCAGGTGCTCGGCGCGGTCGGCGAAACCGTCTGGTTCGACGACGAAGCGAAAATCGACGCCGTCACCGCGATCTCGGGCAGCGGTCCGGCCTACGTGTTCTATTTCATCGAAGCGCTGCAGGAAGCCGCGCGCCAGCTCGGCATGGATGAAGCGCAGGGCCGCGCGTTGGCCGTCGCGACCTTCACCGGCGCGGCGCAACTGGCGGCGAATTCGGACGAGCCGCCGAGCGTGCTGCGCGAGCGCGTGACTTCGAAGGGCGGTACGACCGCCGCAGCGCTGACGTCGTTCGACGCGAGCGGCATCAAGGACGCGATCGTGCGCGGCGCGCTCGCCGCCGATGCGCGTGCGAAGGAAATGGGCGAGGAGTTCGGCAAGCAGTAAGCGCGCTTGATGGTGGTGCGTTAGCGGCAGCCTGGTGGGCTGCCGCGTTTGACCAAGCTTTAGCGGCACCGCGGTTAGAGCCGCGATTGACCAGGCTTTAGCTGCACCGTGTTTGCCAACGCTTATGGCTGACGAGAAAGGAAGTACGCCGTCGGGCACCGCTCGCGAGTTGGCGAAGCGGCCGCGCTTACCTGCAGGAAGAGCGAGAACGAAGCACTGCGGAATTAAAAAGACGCAGCGCTTCGCTCCATCACGCAGCCCATTGCTGGCAGTCCGCTACAGTCCACTGGCGACTCCGCCGGAACTCTCTGCGGCGCACGCTACACGCGGAACCAAAATACTGCACTGCGGACGCGCGGCAAGAATCAAAACGAAGCCGCCGCGTAATGCGCGGCGATCCCGGCAAACAACGCGCCGCCTAGCCAGTTGTTATGCCGGAACGCGGCGAAGCACGCCATCCGCTCGCGGTTGCGGATCAGCGTGTAGTGATAGATCGCGCAGGCCGTCGCCGCGGCCCAACCCACCCAGTACAGCGCGCCGAAACCGTGCATCACACCGATGCCGACGTAAATCCCGAGCGTCACCGCATAGCACAGCATGATCGCGGCCACGTCGAAGCGGCCGAACGTGAGCGCCGACGTGCGGATGCCGATCTTGATGTCGTCGTCGCGATCGACCATCGCATATTCGGTGTCGTACGCGACCGACCAGAACACGTTGGCGAGCAGCATCACCCACGCGAGCATCGGCACGTGATCCTGAATCGCGGCGAACGCCATCGGAATGCCGAAGCCGAACGCGATGCCGAGATACGCCTGCGGAATCGCGAAGAACCGCTTGGTGAACGGATACGAACCGGCGACGAACAGCGCCGCCACCGAAAGCTCCTTGGTCAGCATGTTCAGCGGCAGGATCAACAGAAACGCGAGCAGCGACAACCCGGCCGCCAGCGCCACCGCTTCCCACGCCTTGATCTTGCCCGACGTGATCGGCCGATTTTCAGTGCGCTTCACATAGCGGTCGAAATCACGATCCGCATAGTCGTTGATCGCGCAGCCCGCCGAGCGCATCAGCACCGTGCCCACCGTGAAGATCACCAGCAGCGGCCAGGACGGATGTCCGTCGGACGCGATCCACAGCGCGTTGAGTGTCGGCCACAGCAGCAGCAGGCTGCCGATCGGCTTGTCCATGCGCACGAGGCGCAGATAGAGGGGAAGTCGGGCGAACATGGCGAAATCGGTGGAGTCGGTGAAGTGCGGAGACGTTGCGGCTATTTTACGGGATGCGCGCGAGTGACAGATTTCGCGCGGGCGCACGCGGAAAAGCCTGGCCATCCGTGCGGCTCGCTGAACGGTAGCGAAAAAAACAAAGCCTCCCGCGAAGGGAGGCTTTGTGCCATTTCAGTGCAAGCAGCGCAACGTCGGCGCCTGAGAGGAGCGGCTCGCTCGCGCGGCAGCCGCGACGCTCAAGCGAGCATCGAGCGCAGCATCCACGCGGTCTTTTCGTGCGTTTGCATGCGTTGCGTCAGCAGGTCGGCGGTCGGCTCGTCGTTGGCGGCTTCCGTCGACGGGAAAATCGCGCGTGCGGTGCGCACCACGGCTTCCTGGCCTTCCACCAGCTGGCGGATCATTTCTTCCGCGGCCGGCACGCCGTCCGCTTCCGGAATCGACGACAGCTTCGCGAAATCCTTGTAGCTGCCCGGCGCATGCACGCCCAGCGCGCGAATCCGTTCAGCGATCGAATCGACGGCCAGCGCCAGTTCGTTGTATTGCGTTTCGAACATCAGGTGCAGCGTGTTGAACATCGGACCCGTCACGTTCCAGTGGAAGTTGTGGGTCTTCAGGTACAACGTGTAGGTGTCGGCGAGCAAACGCGACAGACCTTCTGCAATCTTCTTGCGATCTTTATCGCTGATCCCGATATTGACATGCTGTACGGCTGCGGCTTCTTTCTTGGCCATGATGACTCCTTCGAAGAGTGATACGAACCGGTCGGCAAAGTGACGGTTTGCGCAAGGCAAACGCGAAACATCGAACGCTCGACAGTTTAGCCTGGAAATCTGCTGCGTTCGCGTGACACGTGGCCACTTGCCGCTTTGACGGGCTGACTGCGATCAACCGCCCAGCATGTGTTGCAGCGCCTGCGCGACGAGCACCGCCCAGCCGCTCGCCACGATCGCGAACCCGGTTGCCTTGCGCACGCTGGATGCCCGCGTAAGTGTCTGCTGCCGTTGTACGCCTCGTGCTGCCGGCGAACCGCCAGGCGTGGCCATCATCGTCTGAATCATGATCGAACTCCCGCGATTCGTATCGATACCGGCGGGACGCCGCTGCGCCCCGCTTTGCTGCCTTGCTTCAACTCACGTTGCTTATTTCTTGCCGCTTTCCGCCAGTTCGGCCAGCGCGGCGCTCACGCCTTCCGCATAGGCCGCGTCGGCGCGGCGGAAATGCTCGATCTGACGCGCGACGATATCCTGCGGCACACCGTTGATGTGACGCGCGATGTTGCCGAACAGACGCTGGCGCTGGGCCGCGTCGAACAGCGCGAACAGCATGCCCGGCTGCGTGTAGTAGTCGTCGTCCGCGCGATGATCGTAGCGATCCACGGCGCCCGCCGCGAGTGGCGGCTCGGACGCGTTCGCGTCCTGCGCGAAGTCGCCGAAACGGTTCGGCTCGTAGTTCACGTTGCCGCCGAGGTTGCCGTCCGTGCGCAGCGCGCCGTCGCGATGGAACGAATGCGGGCTCGGCACGCGCGGCGCATTCACCGGAATCTGATGGTGATTGACACCGAGGCGATAGCGCTGCGTGTCGCCGTACGAGAACAGGCGCCCTTGCAACAGACGGTCCGGCGAAAAGCCGATACCCGGCACCACATTCGCCGGCGTGAATGCGGCTTGCTCGACGTCCGCGAAATAGTTCGCCGCGTTGCGGTTCAGCTCGATCGTGCCCACGTCGATCAGTGGATAGTCCTTCTGCGACCACACCTTCGTGACGTCGAACGGATTGAAGCGATAGTTCGCCGCGTCCGCTTCCGGCATCACCTGAATCGCGAAGCGCCATGCTGGGAAGTTGCCCGCATCGATGTTGCCGACCAGATCGCGCTGCGCGCTTTCACGGTCCTGCGCGACCACCTGCGCCGCTTCGGCATCGGTGAAGTTCTCGACACCTTGCATCGACTTGAAGTGGAACTTGACCCAGAAGCGCTCGTTGTTCGCGTTGATGAACGAGTAAGTGTGCGATCCGAAGCCATGCATCTGCCGATAGCTCTTCGGAATGCCGCGGTCGCTCATCAGAATCGTCACCTGATGCAGCGACTCCGGATGACGCGACCAGAAGTCCCACGCGGCGACGTTGCTGCGCATGTTGGTGTACGGGTCACGCTTCTGCGTGTGGATGAAGTCCGGAAACTTCAGCGGATCACGGATGAAGAACACCGGCGTGTTATTGCCGACCACGTCCCAGTTGCCCTCTTCGGTGTAGAACTTGATCGAGAAACCGCGCACGTCCCGCTCGGCGTCGGCCGCGCCGCGCTCGCCCGCCACCGTCGAAAAGCGCATGAAAAGCGGCGTTTCCTTGCCGACTGCCGCGAACACGTTCGCCTTCGTGTAGCGCGAGATGTCGTGCGTGACCTTCAGCGTACCGAATGCGCCCGAACCCTTGGCGTGAACGCGGCGCTCGGGAATCACTTCGCGGTCGAAGTGAGCGAGCTTTTCGAGCAGCCAGACGTCTTGCAGCACGACCGGGCCGCGCGGGCCGGCGGTCATCGAATTCTGGTTGTCGGCGATCGGTGCGCCGGCAGCATTGGTGAGCTTGCGTTCGGACATGGGTAACTCCTGTGATTCTTATTGAAAGAGGGGGGACAGACGCGGCATGGATGCCGCAAGCCGCTGCGTCAAGCGGACAAGGCCCGATCGACCAGCAACGACAACGCGACGGTGCGCATGCTCGGCGCCGAAGTTGTCGCGCGGACGGCTGTCGCAGCCGGTTGGGCGACAAGCGCGTGAATTTGCTGCGGGTTCGGTTGCATCATGATTTCCTCCTGGGCCTTATCGAATAAGGGATCGGGCGATCCGTGGGGGAAACTATATCAACGCTATTAAATATTTGTGTTTGATTAATTTTATCTATTTAATAGGCGCAACGCAGGCCTGAGGCAGGCGCGGGATTGCGGCGCGCAAGATTGCCGCGCGCATGCGAGGCGTGCACCGTCCCGGCGGTCGGCCAGAAGCGCCGACCGGGTAAAGAGAGGAAAGAGATTGGAACCTTAGTTGACCGCGACCGGCAGATCGAGCTTCTTGACGCCCGGCAGGTCGCAGGCGCTGATCGCGTCGCAAATAGCGTCGATCGCGGGCATGCGCGTGAAGCTCTTGCGCCATGCGAGCACGACGCGGCGATCCGGCACGGGCTCGTCGAACGCGACATAGCTGAGCAGGCCCGCATCGATGCCGCCCGCGTGCGGCTTGACCTCATGCACCGACATGCGCGGCAGCACGGTGATCCCGACGCCGCTCGCGACCATATGGCGAATGGTCTCCAGCGACGACCCTTCGAAGGTCTTCTGGATACCGTCCGCGTTCTGCGAAAAACGCATCAGTTCCGGGCACACGCCCAGCACGTGATCGCGGAAGCAATGGCCGCTGCCGAGCAGCAGCATGGTTTCCTGCTTCAGGTCGTCGGCGTCGATTTTCTGACGGTTTTCCCACGCATGGCCCGACGGCAGCGCGACGACGAACGGCTCGTCGTACAGTGGGCGCAGCATCAAACCGGTTTCGGGAAACGGCAACGCCATGATGGCGACGTCGATTTCACCCTGTTTGAGCAGTTCGATCAGCTTGAGCGTGTAATTTTCCTGCAGCATCAAGGGCATTTGCGGGACGCGCTTGATCATCTGCTTGACGAGCGTGGGCAGCAGGTACGGTCCGATCGTATAGATCACGCCGAGCCGCAGCGGCCCGACCAGCGGGTCCTTGCCCTGCTTGGCGATTTCCTTGATGGCGAGCGTCTGTTCGAGCACACGTTGCGCCTGCGTGACGATCTGTTCGCCGATCGGCGTGACGCTGACCTCGCTGGTGCCGCGCTCGAAGATCTGCACATTCAGCTCGTCTTCGAGCTTCTTGATAGCGACCGACAACGTCGGCTGGCTGACGAAACACGCTTCGGCGGCCCGGCCGAAGTGCCGCTCGCGGGCAACCGCCACGATGTATTTCAATTCGGTGAGCGTCATTGGGGGACCAATCAGTGCAATGAATTCGATAGGTTCTAGTTATACACCCTATGGGGTCGGTTCGCCACCTCTTGTTTCGGGACCGGCGCGCGAGCCGTGCAGCAGCGGCTTTCCAATCGAAGTCAAAGCCGCTTCACGCTTTCAGATAGTGCTCACGCGCCCCGAGCCACCGCGCCAGATGCTGCAGCACCACGTCCGGATACTGTTCGAGCAACACCGCGGCCGCCTCGCGCGCGGGTTCGATCAGCCACTGGTCGTTTTCGAGATCGGCGAACCGCAGCATCGCCGCGCCCGACTGGCGCGCGCCCAGAAACTCCCCCGGCCCACGAATCTCGAGGTCGCGCCGCGCGATCTCGAAGCCGTCCGTCGTTTCGCGCATGGTCTGCAGGCGCGCGCGCGCGGTCATCGACAACGGCCCGGTATAAAGCAGGACGCACACCGACGCAGCACTGCCGCGCCCCACCCGTCCGCGTAGCTGGTGCAGTTGGGCGAGGCCGAAGCGCTCCGCATGCTCGATCACCATCAGCGACGCATTCGGCACGTCGACGCCCACTTCGATCACCGTCGTCGCGACCAGCAGCTGCACCTCGTTGCGGGTGAACGCGTCCATGACCGCGGCCTTCTCGGCGGGGGCGAGGCGTCCATGCACGAGGCCGACCTTCAGCTCGGGCAGCGCGGCCACCAGCGTCTCGTAGGTCTCCACCGCGGTCTGCAATTGCAAGGTCTCGCTTTCCTCGATCAGCGGACACACCCAGTACACCTGACGCCCGGTCAGCGCCGCCTCGCGCACCCGACCGATCACTTCCTCGCGCCGTGCGTCGGAAACCAGCTTGGTCAGGATCGGCGTGCGGCCCGGCGGCAATTCGTCGATGGTCGAGACGTCGAGGTCGGCGTAGTAGGTCATCGCGAGCGTGCGCGGAATCGGCGTCGCGGACATCATCAGCTGATGCGGCTGGAAGTCGCGCGCGCCGTCGGCGGCGTTGAGCGCCTTGGCGCGCAGCGCGAGCCGTTGCGCGACGCCGAAGCGGTGCTGCTCGTCGACGATCACGAGCCCGAGGCGAGCGAACTCCACCGCGTCCTGAATGATCGCGTGCGTGCCGATCACGAGTTGCGCGGTGCCGAGCGCGGCGGCTTCGATCGCGGCGCGCTTCTCTTTGGTCTTCAGACTGCCCGCCAGCCACGCGACGCTCACACCGAGCGGCTCCAGCCAGCCGCGCAATTTGCGCGCGTGCTGTTCGGCGAGGATTTCGGTCGGCGCCATCAGCGCGGCCTGATAGCCGGCGTCGATGGCCTGCGCGGCGGCCAGCGCGGCGACGATCGTCTTGCCGCTGCCGACGTCGCCCTGCAGCAGCCGCTGCATCGGATGCGGCTGGGTCAGATCGAGGGCGATCTCACCGCCGACGCGCTCCTGCGCCCTGGTCAGCGAAAACGGCAGCGCCTTCAGCAGACGCGCCACCAGGGCCGACTCGTCGCCCTGCTTGCGGCGCGGCATGGCGGGCGCGGCACGGGTGCGGCGCTCGTCGTGCGCGCGCTTGAGCGACATCTGTTGCGCGAGCAGCTCCTCGAACTTGATGCGCACCCACGCCGGATGCGTGCCGTCGATCAGCGCGGTCTCGTCGGACTGCACGCCGGGATGGTGCAGCGTGCGCACGGCATCCATCAGCGATGGCACGCCAAGCGGCTGGAGGTGCGCCCGCGCGACCGGCTCGGGCAGCAACTCCGGCAACGACGTGCGCGACAAGGCGTTGTCGATCGCCTTGCGCAGATAGGCCTGCGTAACGCCCGCAGTGCTCGGGTAGACGGGCGTCAGCGCCTGCGGCAGCGGCGTGTCCTCGTCGACCACGCGCACGGCCGGATGCACCATCTCCATGCCGAAGAAGCCGCCACGCACGTCGCCGCGCACCCGCAGCCGCGCGCCGATCGCCATCTGCTTGACCTGCGAGCCGTAGAAGTTCAGAAAGCGCAGGACGAGTTCGTCGCCGGCGTCGTCGTGCAGCTTCACCAGCAACTGACGGCGCGGGCGATAGGCGATCTCGTTGTCAAACACCACACCTTCGGTTTGCGCGATGCCGCCCGGCAGTAGATGGCCGATCGGCGTCAGCGAGGTTTCGTCTTCGTAGCGCATCGGCAGATGCAGCACAAGGTCGATGGCGCGCGTGAGGCCGAGTTTGGCGAGCTTGTCGGCGGTTTTGACGGGGGGCTTGGTTGCGCGTTTTTCCGTGCCTTCATCGGCGCCTTTCTCGGCGCCCCTCGCGGCGGCCTTGCCGGCGGGTTTAGCGGCAGGTTTAGCGGCGGACTTCGGCGTGGACGTGCCGGCGGGCTTGTCGCCGAAGGGGTCGGCCGCGCCGAACGGTGCTGTCGCGCCGGGTGATGCGGCTGGTTCGTCGCCGGCCTGGCCCTCTTGCGACACGACCTTTTCGCTCGCCAGCGTCCCGCCCGCCCCCACCTCGCTCACCCGCTCCGCCGCGTTGCCTCGCGCGACGCGGCGCTTCGGTTCGGCGCTCACTTCATCGGTAGCGGAGGGCAAACGGCGGTCGGACAAAGGCATGGGCTGCTTCGCAAGTACAATATCGGCTGTCAAAGGGTTCGCCGCCGACGGGTTCACCGCAGGCGCGTGGGCTAGCGGGCCGCTCTGGCGTCCCGCAATCATAGCCGCCCGGCTCCGGCTTCGGCTCAATTCAGTCTCAATTCGCTTCCAGTCGTTCGCATGTTTACGCTTTCCGATTTCGATTTCGATTTGCCGCCCGAGCTGATCGCGCAAGTCGCCCTGCCCGAGCGCAGCGCCAGCCGTCTGCTCGAGGTGAACAACACCGGCGGCGCCGACGCCGCGCGTCTGATCGACCGCCGCTTCGCCGAGCTGCCCGAGTGCATCGCGCCCGGCGATCTGCTGGTCTTCAACGATACCAAAGTCCTGAAGGCGCGCTTTCTCGGCCAGAAGGCCAGTGGCGGCAAGGTCGAGGTGCTGGTGGAACGCCTCACCGGCGAGCGCACGGCGCTCGCGCAGATTCGCGCGAGCAAGAGCCCGCAGCCGGGCACCACGATCCGTCTCGCGGACGCGTTCGACGTTACCCTCGGCGAGCGGGTCGAGCCGTTCTACACGCTGCACTTCCCCGACGACTGCCTGACGCTGATCGAGCAGTTCGGCCGCCTGCCGCTGCCGCCGTACATCGAGCACGATCCCGATTCGACCGACGAGACCCGTTATCAAACCGTGTTCGCGCAGAATCCCGGCGCGGTCGCGGCACCCACCGCCGGGCTGCATTTCGATGACGCGCTGCTCGCGCAACTCGACGCCCGCGGCGTGCAACGCGCGACGCTGACGCTGCACGTCGGCGCGGGCACGTTCCAGCCGGTGCGGGTTGAGAATCTCGCCGAGCACAAGATGCACAGCGAGTGGTATCACCTGCCGCAGTCGCTCGCCGACAGGATCGCGGCGACCAAGGCGCGCGGCAATCGCGTGATCGCGGTGGGCACGACCTCGATGCGCGCGCTCGAAGCCGCCGCGCGCGACGCCGAAGCCGCCGGCCGGCCGCTCGCTGCAGCCAGCACGGAAACCGACATTTTCATCACGCCAGGTTACAAATTCCGTGTGGTCGACCGGCTGGTGACGAATTTCCACTTGCCGAAGTCGACGTTGCTGATGCTGGTGTCGGCGTTCGCCGGCGTCGAGACGATTCGCGCGGCGTACCGTCATGCGATCGAAGAGCGTTACCGGTTCTTCAGCTACGGCGATGCGATGCTGCTGACGCGCCGCGACGTCTGAAAACAGCCTGGCCGTATTGAAGTTTTTGCAGTTCCCTCGCCGCCGTGAACATTCGCGGCGGCATTTCAACGTTTGGGGTTGTCGATCAGAGTCAGCGCTTTTAGCGCTTTCCCGGTCCGATGCAGAATCACCCATCCGAAGTCCGCTTCAACATTCGCGCCGGACTGTTTTCCGGTAGCCCAGGAGTTACTCAATGACCCTCGGTCATCAATCGCAAGAGACCACCACCGAGCGCCCCGCCAACGGCCTCAAATTCGAACTGCTCGGCACCGACGGTCAGGCGCGGCGCGGGCGCGTCACGCTGAATCACGGCGTGGTGGAAACGCCGATCTTCATGCCGGTCGGCACCTACGGTACGGTGAAGGCGGTCCAGCCGCGCGAACTGGAAGAAATGCACGCGCAGATCATTCTGGGCAACACCTTCCACCTGTGGCTGCGCCCCGGTCTGGAAACCATCGAAGCCCACGGCGGCCTGCACGGCTTCATGGGCTGGAAGAAGCCGATCCTGACGGACTCCGGCGGCTTCCAGGTGTTCTCGCTCGGCGACCTGCGCAAGATCACCGAAGACGGCGTCACGTTCGCGTCGCCGATCAACGGCGACAAGCTGTTCCTGTCGCCGGAAGTGTCGATGCAGGTTCAGAAGGTGCTCAACTCGGACATCGTCATGCAGTTCGACGAATGCACGCCGTACGCGACCAACAACGTGCCGACCTCGCACAAGGATGCAGCCGACTCGATGCGCATGTCGATGCGCTGGGCGCAGCGCTCGATCGACGAGTTCAGGCGGCTCGGCAATCCGAACGCGCTGTTCGGCATCGTCCAGGGCGGCATGTTCGAGGACCTGCGCGACGAGTCGCTCGCGGGTCTCGCGGAAATGGACTTCCACGGCCTCGCGATCGGCGGCCTGTCGGTCGGCGAGCCGAAGGAAGACATGATGCGCGTGCTGAACCACATCGGCCCGAAGCTGCCTGCCGACAAGCCGCACTATCTGATGGGCGTCGGCACGCCGGAAGATCTGGTGGCCGGGGTCGCTGCCGGCGTCGACATGTTCGATTGCGTGATGCCGACCCGCAACGCGCGCAACGGCTGGCTGTTCACGCGTTTCGGCGACATCAAGATCCGCAACGCCACGCACAGGAACTCGCTGCGCCCGCTCGACGAGCAATGCGGCTGCTACACCTGCCGCAATTTCACGCGCGGCTACCTGCACCACCTGCACCGTGTCGGCGAAATCCTCGGCGCGCAGCTGAATACGATCCACAACCTGCACTACTACCTCGAACTGATGCAGGAAATGCGCGACGCGATCGACGCGAAGATGTTCGAGCCGTTCCGCAAACGCTTCCACGAGAACCGCGCGCGCGGCGTCGAACAGGCGCCCTGACAGGGTCCGGCGCGCGGATTCAACCGAAGAATCCGCGCGCCGCGACCCGAAAACCTTACAATCCACTTTCGCGGACGGCGTAAAAAGGCTTTAAACGGTTGATCGCAAAGCCGATTCGCCGCGCCGACGCGCGTCAGGCCGGTGGTAGAATAATCGGCTGATTTTTTTGATCGTTTGACTGATAACGGAGAGACCAACGTGTCGTTCATTTCCAATGCCTTTGCCCAAGGCACAGCAACAGGTGGCATTGAATCGAACCTGATGAGCTTCCTGCCGCTGATCCTGATGTTCGGCGTGCTGTACTTCATCATGATTCGCCCGCAAATGAAGCGCCAGAAGGAGCATCGCAACATGCTCGCCGCCATGGCCAAGGGCGACGAAGTGGTGACGAACGGCGGCATCGTCGGCAAGGTGACCAAGGTGGGTGAGGCTTACGTCGGCGTCGAAATCTCGGAAGGCACGGAAATCACCGTGCAGAAAGCGTCGGTCACGACGATTCTCCCGAAGGGCACGATCAAGTCGCTGTAAGGCCTGCTCTCTCGCGTCCGGCGCGGCCTCGCCGGCGATTCACGCCAACCCGTGCTGAATCACCCGCGCTCATCGCCGGACGCATCGCTTCCAAGCCAACCTTCCCGTTGGACCACTCATGAATCGCTACCCCCTCTGGAAATACGCCGTGATGCTGGTGGCTCTGGTCATCGGCCTCGTGTACACGCTGCCCAACCTGTTCGGCGAAGCGCCGGCGGTGCAGGTGTCGAGCGGCAAGGCAACGGTCAGGCTCGACTCGACCACGCTGGCTGCAGTCGAAGCCGCGCTCGCCGCCAATCAGATCAAGCCGACCGCCGTCACGTTCGACAATTCGACGACCAACACGAACATTCGCGTGCGTCTGCCGGACACCGACACGCAATTGCGCGTCAAGGACCTGCTGCAGAAAACGCTGAACAGCGATCCGACCGATCCGCAGTTCATCGTCGCGCTGAACCTGCAAAGCGCATCGCCCACCTGGCTCTCGGCACTGCACGCGCTGCCGATGTACCTCGGTCTCGATCTGCGCGGCGGTGTGCACTTCCTGCTGCAAGTGGACATGGCCGGCGCGCTCAACAAGAAGCTCGACTCGGACGCCTCGGACGTGCGCACGCTGCTGCGCGACAACAACGTGCGCGACGGCGGCGTGAATCGCGTGGGCCAGTCGGTGGTGGTCAATCTGGCCGATCAGGCTACGGCGGACGCGGCGCTCAAGCTGCTCGGCCGCGGCATCAGCGAACTCCAGTGGGCCTCGCAGGCGGGCCAGGACGGCGGTGTGCAACTGGTCGGCACGTTCACGCCGGCGGTGCAACGCGCCGTGCAGGACGCCGCGCTCAAGCAGAACATCACCACGCTGCATAACCGCGTGAACGAACTCGGCGTGGCCGAGCCGGTGATCCAGCAGCAAGGCGCGGACCGCATCGTGGTCGAGCTGCCGGGCGTGCAGGACACGGCCAAGGCGAAGGACATCATCGGCCGCACGGCGACGCTCGAAGCGCGCCTCGCCGACCCGGTCAACACGCATCCGAATCCGTCCGACCCGGTGCCGCCGGGCGACGAACTGTTCACCCAGGGCAACCAGACGCCGGTGCTGCTGCGCAAGCAGGTCATCTTCACGGGCGACCGGATCATCGATGCGTCGGCGGGCTTCGACGAACATCAGCGTCCTTCCGTCAGTCTGCGCCTCGACTCGGCCGGCGGCCGCGCGCTGCGCAGCGTGTCGCGCGACAACATCGGCAAGCCGATGGCGATGGTGCTGTTCGAACGCGGCAAGGGCGAAGTGCTGACGGTGGCGACCATCCAGTCGGAACTGGGCGACCGCTTCCAGATCACCGGTCAGCCCACTCCGCAAGCCGCCGCCGACCTCGCGCTGCTGCTGCGCGCCGGTTCGCTCGCCGCGCCGATGGAAATCATCGAAGAACGCACGATCGGCCCGAGCCTCGGCGCCGACAACATCAAGAAGGGCTTCCACTCGGTGGTGTGGGGCTTCGCAGCGATCGCCGTGTTCATGATCGCGTACTACATGCTGTTCGGCGTAATCTCGATGATCGGTCTGTCGGTCAACCTGCTGCTGCTGATCGCGGTGCTGTCGATGTTGCAGGCCACGCTGACCTTGCCGGGTATCGCCGCTATTGCGCTCGCGCTCGGTATGGCGATCGACGCGAACGTGCTGATCAACGAACGCGTGCGTGAAGAACTGCGCAACGGCGCGCCGCCGCAACTGGCGATCCAGAACGGCTACGCGCATGCATGGGCGACGATTCTCGACTCGAACGTCACCACGCTGATCGCCGGTCTCGCATTGCTCGCCTTTGGCTCCGGCCCGGTGCGCGGCTTCGCGATGGTCCACTGTATCGGCATTCTGACGTCGATGTTCTCGGCGGTGTTCTTCTCGCGCGGTATCGTCAACCTCTGGTACGGCGGCAAGAAGAAGCTGAAGTCGCTGGCGATCGGCCAGGTGTGGCGTCCGGAAACGGCGCCCGCGGGCTCGGGCGCTTACCTCGGCAACAACGACGCCGACACCGACACCGCGAAAGCCGTCGCCAAGGCCGCAGCCAAGCCGAAGGCTCCGGCAGGCGCGCAGGCGCGCACCGGCAAGCCGACCGTGCGCCGCCGCGATGCGTCGGGTTCCTCGAACACGCCGCAGAAACCGGGTTCATCCCGCTGAGTCCCGGAGAACAAGACCATGGAATTTTTCCGTTTTCGCAAAGACATTCCGTTCATGCAGCGTGCGTTGATCTTCAACGCAATCTCGCTGCTGACGTTCCTTGCCGCTGTGTTCTTCCTCGTGCATCGCGGGCTGCATCTGTCGGTGGAGTTCACCGGCGGGACCGTGATCGAAGTGCAGTATCCGGGCGCCGCGCCGCTTGATCCGGTGCGCGGCACGCTGGCCAAACTCGGCTACGCGGACGCCCAGGTGCAAAACTTCGGCACCTCGCGCGACGTGCTGATCCGTCTGCCGCTCAAGCAGGGCTACACGTCGGCGCAACAGAGCGATCAGGTGATGACCGCGCTGAAGGCCGAGACGCCGCAGGTGCAATTGCAGCGCGTCGAGTTCGTCGGCCCGCAGGTCGGCAAGGAACTCGCCACCGACGGCCTGCTCGCACTCGCCTGCGTGGTGATCGGCATCGTGATCTACCTGTCGTTCCGCTTCGAATGGAAGTACGCGGTGGCCGGCGTGATCGCGAACTTGCACGATGTGGTGATCATTCTCGGCTTCTTCGCGTTCTTCCAGTGGGAGTTCTCGTTGTCGGTGCTGGCCGCGGTGCTTGCGGTGCTCGGCTATTCGGTGAACGAGTCGGTCGTTATCTTCGACCGGATTCGCGAGACCTTCCGCCGCGAACGCAAGCTGACCGTGATCGAGGTGATCAACCACGCGATCACCAGCACGATGTCGCGAACCATCATCACGCACGGCTGTACGCAGATGATGGTGCTGTCGATGTTCCTGTTCGGCGGCCCGACGCTGCACTACTTCGCGCTGGCGCTGACGGTCGGTATTCTGTTCGGTATCTATTCGTCGGTGTTCGTCGCCGCCGCGCTCGCGATGTGGCTCGGCGTGAAGCGCGAAGATCTGGTGAAGGACAAGAAGGAACGCACCGATCCGAACGACCCGAACGCGGGCGCCCAAGTCTGATCCTGTTGTAGAGGCGGACTTCGTCAACCATGCAAAAGGCCGGTTCTTCCTGAACCGGCCTTTTACGTTTACCGGCGCGTCGCCTCAGCGAAATCCAAGCTTGCGACGCGCTGCCATCAACGCGACGAGGCTCACCGCCGCGGCAAAAATCAGGTAGTAGCTCGGCGCCGCCTTCGACCCCGTGGCGCTGATCAGCCACGCGATGATGAACGGCCCGAAGCCGCCGAAGATCGTCACGGCGATGTTATACGCGAGCGACATGCCGGTCGTGCGCGTCTGCACCGGGAACATCTCCGACAGCAAACCCGGCAGCGCCGCGAAGTACCCCGTCATCAGGAAACCGAACACGATCTGCATCGCCATCAGCGTGCCGAACGTCGGGTGCGCGACCAGATACAGAAAGGCCGGATAGATCAGCACGAGCAGCAGCAGCGCCGGCACCAGCATGATCGTGGTGCGCCCATGCCGGTCCGACAGATGACCGATCAGCTGCGAGAACACCATCTGGATCACGCCGGTCAGCGCGATCGCCGAGAACGCGACCGACGGCGCCAGCCCAAGCTGCTTCACGCCATAGGTCGGCATGAACAGCACCAGATACGTCGACACGGTGCCGAGCACCACCACGCCGATCGCGATCACGAGCCGCAGCTTCTGGCTCGCGAAGGTGTCGCGCAGCGGCGTCGTGGTGGTTTCGGCCGCGAGGAATTCGGGGGTCTCGTCGAGCTTCGTGCGAATGTACCAGGCGACCGGCCCGATCAGCAGACCGAAGAAGAACGGCACGCGCCAGCCCCACGACGCCATCTGTTCCGGCGCCAGCGAACCGGTGAGCAGCACGCCGAAGCCGGCGGCCAGCAGCGTCGTGAGTCCCTGGCTCGCCACCTGCCAGCTGGCGAAGAAACCGCGCCGTCCCGGCACGTGCTCGGCGAGAAACGCGGTCGCGCTGCCGAATTCACCGCCCGCCGAGAAGCCCTGCATCAGACGCGCCATCACGAGAATCAGCGGCGCGGCGAGGCCGATGCTCTGATAGGTCGGCAGGATCGCGATGATCAGCGTGCCGCCCATCATCAGCAGGATCGACAGCGTGAGCGCGGCCTTGCGCCCGGCGCGATCCGCGTACGCGCCGATCACGATCGCCCCGAGCGGGCGCATGAAGAACGACACGCCGAAGGTGCCGAGCGTCAGCAGCAGCGAGACCGTGTCGTTGCCGGCCGGAAAAAACAGCTTCGCGATGGTCACCGCGAAAAAGCCGTACACCACCAGGTCGAACCATTCCAGCGCATTGCCGATCGAGGCGGCGATCACCGCGCGCCACGAACTCTGCCGGCTCCCCGCGAGGCTTGCTGCGGTCGTTGCATTCATCCAGATCTCCAGTTCGCGCGAAATATTGTTTGATGCGGGCGCGCTGCGCCCGATGCAGCCGAATCCGATGCGCGCCTCACCGGTTCGGTGCCAGCGCTCTATTTAACTGGAAAATAAATCCGGCGCGAGCGGCAAATTGGATGCAGCGCCGCATGAGGCCTCAGGGCGGATCGCGCAAAGCGCCGACGGATAACGGACACGCAAGAAAAAACCGCTTCGTCGCAAGGCGAACGAAGCGGCTTCCTGTGTTGCGGCGCAACGGCGACGCGGGTCAAGGCGCTTACTGCTTGATACCTTCCGACTGGATATGCAGCCGCGTCTCCATGCTGAAGCCGTACTTAGCGCCGGAATCCATGCCGAAATCGGCGCGGCTGAACTGGGCGCTCGCCTCCACGCCGCATACTTCACGTTTGAGCACCGGGTGCTGCATGCACTTGAACGAATCGATCTTCAGATTGAGCGGCTTGGTCACACCGCGCATCGTCAGATTGCCGACCACTTCGACCGGCTTGTCGCCGTCAAAGCGGATCGCGGTGCCCTTATAGGTCACCGCGGGGTACTTCGCGACGTCGAAAAAATCATCCGTTTTCAGATGTTCGTCCAGCTTGCTGTTGCCGGTCTGGATCGAAGCCGGATCGACCGTCACGTCCACCGTGCCGGTCTTCGCCGCGCGGTCGAGCGTCACCGTGCCGGCGCTCTTCGTGAACTTGCCGCGCCACACCGACAGCCCGCCGAAGTGATCCGCCTCGAAGCTCGGATACGTGTGGGTCGGGTCGAGCTGATAGGTATCGGCCGCAAACGCGCCGAACGAGATAGAAGAAGCAAGTGCGCCGACGGCGATCAACATGGATGTTTTCAATTCATGCTCCTCGATTCTGGGGAAAAAAGCGGTGAGAAAAACGGCCGCGCCCAACGAACGTCCAACGAGCGCAGCGGACATCACGCGCATCGCACGCTTCACTTATGCGCCGCGACGATATGAAACTTGATCACCACGTCATCGGCAACCACCGACGTGTCCTTCCACTCGCCGGTGCCGATGTCGAATTGCGAACGCTTGATCGGCAGCGAGCCGTCGAAGGTTTGCGTCGCGCCTTGCTGGCTCACCGTGACCGGCACCACCACGGTCTGCGACTTGCCCTTGATGGTCAGCTTGCCGGTCACCTTGAACTGATTGCCGCCGGCCGGCGCGATCGCACTCGACACGAAGGTGGCGCTCGGGTAGGTTTTCGCGTCGAACCACTCCTTGCCGCGCACCTGGTCGTTGTAGCTTTCGTCGCCGAGGTCATAGCTGCCCACGTCGATGGTGAGCTGCGCGCTGCCCTCGGCCGGTTTGGCCGGATCGAAGCTGACCTGCGCGGCGAACTTGTTGAACTTGCCCTCCACCGGCACGTTCATCTGCTTCGAGGTGGCCGTCACCGAACTCTTCGCGAGGTCCACCTGCGCGAGCGCGCTGCCGGCCGCGGTCAGCGAGGCCGCGGCGAACGCGGCGAGCATGTAGCGATAAAACGAGACCTTCATGGTTGTCCTTATTTGAGGAAAGGGAGCATGCGCGACAGCAGGCCGTCGCGATCCAGCCATTGATGCTTGAGCGCGGCCGCCACGTGCAGCGCGACCAGCACGAGCAACGTGTAATTCAGCGCGATATGCACGGCCTTGAGCAGTTCCTTCAGGTGCGGGTCCGGCGCGATCAGACGCGGCAGCGGGATCAGTCCGAGGTACACCACCGGCACGTTCGCCGCCAAGCTGTACAGGTAGCCGGAGGCGGGAATGGCGATCATCAGCACGTACAGCAGCACATGCACGAGATGCGCAGCGCCGCGCTGCCAGGCGGGCATGCGGCGCGGCATCGGCGGGGCCGCGTGAGTCGCGCGCCACAGGATGCGCAGGATCGCGAGAGCGAACACCGTCACGCCGATCCATTTGTGCCAGGAGAAATAACGCAGCTTGGTGGGCGTGAAGCCCGGGATGTCGGTCATCACCCAGCCGAGCGCGAAGCCGCACACGATCAGAAGCGCGATCAGCCAGTGAAAGGCGATGGCGGTCCGCGTGTACGACTCCCGGCTGCCGAATGAAGGATTGAGTGCCATGACAGGTCAACGCAAGCTAATAGAGGTTAACGGCGCAGCTTGCTCTGCTATTCCCTGCGTCGATGCGCATGGCATCGGAGTGTGCGGCCAGGGACTTGCCTGCTGCGATAGACGCCAAGGCCGCCATGCTACCCCATGCAAAAGAAGCTGGCAGGGGGATTCGGATCGGACTGGTTCGGATTTTGCTGCACAGCGATCCGTCGTTCGATAATCGGGGGGCCGAAAATGCCGAATCGATACCCAAGCGATACCTGAGCGCGCGCAACTGCCCGATGCCGGCCGCCGCCCGGCTCGCGATGCGCGCCCAAGGATGGGGTCG
This sequence comes from Paraburkholderia sp. TE9906, assembly GCF_056279605.1. Taxonomy (NCBI): domain Bacteria; kingdom Pseudomonadati; phylum Pseudomonadota; class Betaproteobacteria; order Burkholderiales; family Burkholderiaceae; genus Paraburkholderia; species Paraburkholderia sp. TE9906. Next base: position 237,672 of record NZ_JBWCCT010000002.1, on the reverse strand, counting down.
GGGCAGCGGCAAAAAAGCCACCTTTGGTACTATGGCTGCACTCTCGCCCGGCCTGCCAATAAGAACCGGCCTTGCACGCTGCCTTTCACGTCGTTAGCCCTTTTGCCGTATGGACCATGACAACCTGATCGCGTGCCATGAATGCGATACGCTTTTCCGCAAGCCACGGCTTGTGGGGCGCACGAGCGCACGCTGTCCGCGCTGCGGCGCGACGCTCTATCGCGGCGTCTCGCGCAAGCTGGACAGCATCTGTGCGATGACGCTGGCCGCGCTGATCACCTTCGTGATCGCGCAGGGCTTTCCGATCGTCGAACTCGAAACCAACGGTATCACCTCGCAAACTACACTGTTCGGCGCGCTCATCGCGCTGTGGGACGAGGACATGCAGATCGTCGCGGTGATGGTGTTCTGCTCGACCATCCTGTTTCCGCTGACCGAACTCGTCGCGCTGCTCTACGTGCTGGTGCCGCTGCGTGCCGGCTACGTGCCCTCCGCATTCAACCGCGTGCTGCGCGCGATCCAGTTCGTGCGCCCATGGGGGATGATCGAAGTGTTCATGCTCGGCGTGCTGATCACGATCGTGAAGATGGTCAGCCTCGCGCGCGTGATCCCCGAGGCCGCGCTGTTCGCGTTCGGCACCCTGACGCTGATGTTCGCGGTGGTCGTCACGTTCGATCCGCGCGTGCTGTGGGATCTCGCCGACGAACTCGGCGAGCGCAACCAGCGGCCGCTGCCGCGCACCGCCGCCGACAGCGCCGCCGCTGCCGTCGGCACGCAGGCCGGCCCGCCCGCACCGGCTGACTTGCCCGCCGCGCCCACCGCGCCGCCGGACGGTGCGTCTACCGCCGCGCAACCGCCGTTGCCACCCGGCGCGCCGCCCGCGCCGCATCAGGGATGAGCGCACGATGAAATACGTCACCGCGAAACGCGCGGGGCTCGTCTCCTGCCACGCATGCGGACGCGTCGAGCCGCGCATCCGCTCGGTCACGCCGCAGCACTGCGGACGCTGCGGCGCGCACCTGCACGTGCGCAACCCCGACAGCCTGATGCGCACCTGGGCGCTGCTGATCGCCGCGGCGCTGCTGTATATTCCGGCCAACCTGTTGCCGGTGATGCACACTGCGTCGCTGCTCGGCTCCGAAGACGACACCATCATGAGCGGCGTCGTGTATTTCTGGACCTCGGGCGACTGGCCGCTCGCGGTGATCGTGTTCATCGCCAGCATCATGGTGCCGATGCTCAAGCTGAGCGTGCTGGTGCTGCTCACCGTCACCGCGCAGCGCCGCTCGCGCTGGCGGCCGGAGCAGCGCACCACGCTGTACCGGATGGTCGAGCGGATCGGCCGCTGGTCGATGCTCGACGTGTTCGTCGTCACGCTCACCGTCGCGCTCGTGCGCTTCAAATCGCTTGCCGTGATCACGGCCGGACCGGGCGCGATCGCGTTCGGCTCGGTAGTGATCCTGACCATGATGGCGTCCATGCAATTCGATCCACGGCTCATCTGGGACCCCGTGGACGGTAATACTCAAAAACCTCAGGATCTCGACCATGACTAGCCCGCAAGGACCGACGCCCGCCTCCGGCGATTCGAACGGACCCAGGCTGCCGCCGCAACTCCCGGACCCCGACATCGAGCCGCGCAGCCGCTGGCTGCCGTCGCTCGTCTGGGTGATTCCGCTGATCGCCGCGCTGATCGGCATCGCGCTCGTGATCAAGTCGGTGACCGAAAAAGGTCCGGTCATCACGATCAGCTTCATCAGCGCCGAAGGCCTCGAGCCCGGCAAGACCAAGGTCAAGTACAAGGACGTCGACGTCGGGTCGGTGAAGACCATCACGCTCGCGCAGGATCTGTCGCACGTGCTGGTGCAGGTCCAGTTGACCAAGGAAGGCGAAAAATTCGCGGTCAAGGATTCGCGCTTCTGGGTGGTGCGCCCGCGCGTCGGCGCAAGTGGCGTATCGGGTCTCACCACGCTGCTCTCGGGTGCGTACATCGGCACGGATGCCGGCCGTTCGTCGGATACCGAGAAGAACTTCGTCGGCCTCGAAACGCCGCCACCGATCACCGGCGACCAGAAGGGTCACCAGTTCGTGCTGCACGGCGACTCGCTCGGCTCGATCGACATCGGCTCGCCGATCTTCTACCGGCGCGTGCAGGTCGGCCAGGTGGTCGGCTTCTCGCTCGACAAAGACGGCACCGGCGTGACCATGCAGGTATTCGTGTCCGCGCCGTTCGACCAGTACGTCGGCACCAACTCGCGCTGGTGGCATGCGAGCGGCGTCGACTTGCGGCTCGATTCGAGCGGCTTCAAGCTGAACACGCAGTCGCTCGCGACGGTGATCGTCGGCGGCCTGTCGTTCCAGTCGCCGCCCGGCCAGGGTGTGGGCGCGCAGGCGCCGAACAACATGACGTTCCGGCTCGCGTCGGATGAAGCGGACGCGATGCGCGACCCGGACGGCGTGCCGCTGCGCGTGGTGATGAACTTCAACCAGTCGCTGCGCGGGCTGTCGATCGGCGCGCCGATCGATTTCCGCGGCATCGTGCTGGGCCAGGTGACCAATATCGGCATCGACTACGATCCGAAGACGCGCAGCTTCACGATGCCGGTGACGATGAACATCTACCCCGACCGCCTCGGCAAGCGCTTCCGCGAGACCGCCCCGGCGCCGGGCAGCCTCGCCGGTCAGAACATGCTGCAGCAACTGGTCAAGCATGGACTGCGCGGCCAGTTGCGCACCGGCAATCTGATCACGAGCCAGCTGTACGTCGCGCTGGATATTTTCCCGAAGGCGGCGCCGGCCACCGTCGACGTCGCGAGCGATCCGCTCGAGCTGCCGACCATCCCGAACACGCTCGACGAGTTGCAGCTCCAGGTCGCCGACATCGCGAAGAAGCTCGACAAGGTGCCGTTCGACCAGATCGGCACCAACCTGAACAGCGCGCTGAAAAACGCCGATCAACTGTTCACGCGCCTCGACAAGGAAGTCGTGCCGCAAGCCCGCGACACGCTCGCGGCGGCGAAGCAGACCTTCGGCTCGGCGCAGGCGACGTTGCAGCAGGACTCGCCGTTGCAGTCGGATGTTCATCAGGCGTTGCAGGAACTGACGCGCACGTTGCAGTCGTTGAACGCGCTGTCGGACTATCTGGAGCGCCATCCCGAATCGCTGTTGCGCGGTAAATCAGGAGATAAACCATGATGTTTGCCCGGCTCCCCCGCCCATCGCGCGCGCTCGTGCGCGGCGCTGCGTACGCCGGCGCGCTGGCCGCGGCTGTGACTCTGGCGGCATGCGCGTCGCCGCCGAGCCGCTTTTACACGCTGGGCGCCGATGCCGCGGCCGGCTCCGCCGCGCCGGGCGGCACGCGGACGGCCGCCGCGCAGACCTGGCTGATCGAGGTCGCGCCGGTCGACGTGCCGCCGCAAGTGGCGAAAAATCAACTCGTCGTGCAGACCGCCCCGACCCAGGTCAAGGTGCTCGAAGAGGAGCGCTGGGCGTCGCTGCCCGGCGACGAAATCCGCCGCGCGCTGTCCACGAGTCTCACGCAGCAGCTCGGCACCATCGACGTCTATGGCACCGCGCATCCGGATGCGACGCCGGTGTATCGCGTCAGCATGAATGTGCAACGCTTCGAGTCGTGGCCCGGCTCGCATGCGTTGATCGATGCGGTGTGGAGCGTGCGGGCCGTGCGCAGCAACGCGGTGATGACGTGCCGCAGCGTGGTGAACGAGGCGGTTAGCGGCGGCTATGACGCGCTCGTCGAAGGACACCGTCGCGCGTTGCAGCAGATTAGCGGGCAGATCGCGTCGGCGGTGCAGGCGATGGCTGCGGCGGCTCCGCGTAGCGTGGCGAGTGGCTCGTCGGGCAAGGAGGCCGCGGTGGTCGTGCCGGCGTGTCCTGTCGCGGGTGCCACTACGGCGGCGGCGGCTGGCGGTTGAGGGAGGTTGGGTTTAAGCGTCTCTCGCGTCTGCGCGTTTTCGCTTTGGCCGCGTTGAATACGCTGGCGAGGTTCTGACCGACGTTATCAAGGATAGCCACGGAAAGTTCACCTATCCTTTAATACGCCGCACGCATCCCGCAGGCAATCTACATGTTCGACACGCTCAAACGACTCATCAAAAAATGGCGCGCGTCGCGTGACGGCGGCCATCAGCTCGACGCGCTGCTGGCGATCGCCGATCGCGCCGCCCCCTATCCCGAGCGCAGCGAATGGCTGATCGAACTCGCGCACTGGATTCGCCGCGGCCACGCCGTGCAGGCCGATGCACTCGAACCCGACGCCTCCCGCTCGGCCCCGGCGCATACGCGCATCCGCTATCTGCTTTACGTACTCGATCGCAACCCCGCGTGGAAGGCCAACGTCGCCGGCATTCTGCGCGCGCTGCTGCGCGAAAGCGACGGCCTCTCGCTGCTCTGCGACGCCGGCATGCCCGTGCACTCCGGATTCTTCGGCGCGCTGTTCGGGCGCTTCGAAGCGTCGTTGATCCCACCCGCGCCGAACCGCCGCGACCTCACCGCGATCGTCACGCTGATGTTCAGCTCCGAGCGCGACGCCGAATGGATCGCCACGCTGCCCGCCGACCTGCTGATTCGCATCCACGCGCTGTTCGACTACGCCGCGCAAGACGAACCGCCGCGCGACAACACGCCGTTCTCGCTCGACCTGCTGGCCGCCTTGCACAACCTCACCTGCCAGATCAGCTCCACGGGCCTGTCACAAACGGTGCGCAGCCGGCTCGTTGTCGTCGACCCTGCCGACCGCGATACGGACGACCGGCACGACACCAGCGACATGCGCGTTGCGATGGAAAAGCAGCCGTTCTACCGCCTCACGCGCGCGATGCTCGCTGTCGAAGCCGCGCACAATGCGGTCATGGCCGGCGAGCCGCAAGACCGGCTGCTGCGCGAAGTCAACTATCTGCGGCTGTTGCTCGACGACTGCCGCGCCGCCACCGACAACGTCTTCGCCCATCTCTATCACAACGGCGTGAGCGTCGACATCGTGTTTCAGGTCGAGCGCATGCGCATGCGCATCGTGCGCGCCGAACATCTGCTCAACGCCTGGATGGCGCATGACGATCCGCACGCGGGCGCCCGTCTGACTGCGGAACTCGTCGAAGCGAATCACGCGAGCCAGAGCATCGCGCACCTGATGCGCAGCAATTTCTCGCTGCTCGCGCGCAAGGTCGTCGAATACAGCGCGGATACCGGCGAGCACTACATCGCCCGCGACCGCGCCGAATATCTGAAGATGATGCGCATGGCGGCCGGTGGTGGGCTCGTCACCGTCGTCACGGTCTGCGTGAAGTTCGCGATCACCGGCGCGCATCTGCAAGCCATGCTCGAAGGCCTGCTGGCCGGCATCAACTACGCGGCCAGCTTTCTGCTGATGCACTTCCTGCACTTCTCGCTCGCCACCAAGCAGCCGGCCATGACCGCGCCCACCCTCGCGCGCGAACTCGACGGCGTCAGCACGCCCGCAGGCGTCGACAGTTTCGTGAGCTCGGTGACCGCGCTGATGCGCACCCAGGCCGCCGCGGTGCTCGGCAACGTGCTGCTGGTGTTTCCCGTGTGCCTCGTCGTGCAACTGCTGTGGCGCTGGCTGTTTCACGCCGACATCATCTCGACGGAGAAGGCGCTCGCCACCCTGCGCTCCTTTTCGCTGCTCGGGCCGACGCCGTTCTACGCCGCGCTGACCGGCGTGCTGCTGTGGTCGTCGAGCCTGCTCGCGGGCTGGGCCGACAACTGGTTCGTGCTGCATCGCGTCGCCGATGCGCTCGCCTACAACCGCCGCCTGCGCCTGACGCTCGGCGCGGCCAGCGCGGACCGTTTTGCGCACTGGTGCCGCGCGAACGTGGCCGGGGTCGTCGGCAATATCTCGCTCGGCCTGATGCTCGGACTCGTGCCGGCGATCGTCACCGCGCTCGCATTCAGTTTCGAGGTGCGCCACGTGACGCTCAGCGCCGGTTCGATCGGCGTCGCGCTCGGTGTGCTCGGCGAGCGCGCGTTGAAGCTGCCGGAGCTCTGGTGGGCGGTGGCGGGGGTCGGCAGCATGGCGATACTCAACGTGGCCGTGAGCTTCGCGCTCGCTTTCTACATGGCGGTGAAGTCGCGCGATCTGCGGCGCAGCGCGGTGCGCTCGCTGCGCGGCGCGATCTGGCAGAGGCTGCGCCGGCATCCGCTGGAACTGGTGTGGCCGGAGAGAGCGGCGCGCAAGGCGAACTAGGCTGCGCTTCGTGCGCTTCGTGCGCTTCGTGCACTTCCCGCTCTTCCCGCTCTTCCCGCTCTTCCCGCTCTTCCCGCGCCTCCCGCGCCGGCCCCGCCAGCCGCCGCGAGCGGCCCGTCCCGTAATCGCGCCGGGCGGGCCACCCCGACCGCGTACAATAGCGCCTTATCCAACGCCTTCCGGCAACCTCAATGTCCTTCGATTTCTTCCTCCCTTGCCCACGCGGCCTTGAAGCCTCGCTCGCGGCCGAACTCGCCGAAATTGCCGCGAAACACCTGAACGGCGCGCCGTTCACGGCCGGCGCACAAGTGCCCGGCGGCGTGCATTTCCGCGGCGGCTGGGCTGCCGGCATGGCCGCCAACCTGCATTCGCGCCTCGCGAGCCGCGTGCTGCTGAAGATCGCGCACCGCCCGTATCGCAGCGAACAGGACATTTACGCGCTCGCGGTCGAACAGCGTTGGGAGCAATGGTTCTCGGCCAAAGAAACGCTGCGGGTGGACGTCACCGCGATCAAATCGCCGCTGCGCAGCCTCGAATTCACGACGCTGCGCGTGAAGGACGCGATCTGCGACCGTCTGCGCGAAGTCAGCGGCGCGCGACCGAGCATCGACACCGCGATGCCCGACGTGCGCGTGTTCGCGTTTCTCACCGCCACCGATTGCACGCTCTACCTCGACACGTCCGGCGATCCGCTCTTCAAGCGCGGCTGGCGTCTCGACAAGGGCGCGGCGCCGCTGCGCGAGAATCTCGCGGCGGGCATTCTGCGCTTGACCGGCTGGAGCGCCGGCACGCCGCTGTACGACCCGATGTGCGGCAGCGGCACCTTCCTCGCGGAAGCCGCCCAGGTGGCGCTGAACATCGCGCCGGGGGCGGAGCGCCGCTTCGGCTTCGAGAAGCTCAAGCAATTCGACGCGAAGACCTGGCAAACGCTGAAGGCGGCCGCGCTCGACGCGAAGCACGCCGCGCGCAGCTCGCGCGCCGATCTGCAGATCTTTGGCAGCGATATTTCCGGCGACATGCTCGACAAGGCGCGCGCAAACTTCCAGCGCGCCGGCTTGCCGTCGATTCCGCTCAAGCAGGTCGATGCGCGCGGCATGACGCCGCCCTCGTCCGAAGCGGGCATCCTCGTCGCCAATCCGCCGTATGGCGAGCGGATCGAAGTGCGCGGCCGTAATGCGCGCGGCGAGTTGCGCGAAGGCCGCGGCAATCGCGAGAACCGCGACGACGATGGTTTCCGTCGTGTGCAGGAAGAAGCGCCGGACAGCGAATTTTTCCACTCGCTCGGCGATGCGTTGAAGCAGCGCTTCACCGGCTGGCATGCGTTCATTCTCACGTCGGATCGCAAATTGCCAGGGCAGTTGCGCTTGCGTGAGTCGACCAAGACGCCGCTCTTTAACGGTGCGCTCGAATGCCGGCTGTTCCGCTTCGATCTGATCGCGGGCAGCGTGCGTCAGCGGCCGCAGAGCGATGCGTCGGCGGCTGGAAGCGAAGGGGCTTAAGGGCATTACCGCTCAGGGCCACCGCCGCTTGAGGCGCGCTGCAATGCGGCTATGAAAACCGCGGACCTTTTGGGCTCCGCGGTTTTTTTTCGTCCGGCGCGCGGCGGCGGCGATGGCGGTTTTTTTCGGCGCTGCGGTTCGGCTTGCATCGCCTGCCTCCTGTCAGTGGCGGCTCAGCGTGCCTCTACTGCCATCCGTCACAGCGCCGCCGCCCGCACCAATCGCATGCGCCGCGCCTTTCCCGCGCCCGCCACATGCCGCAACGCCGCCGCTCACCACGCCCGACAATCCGCCTCCTGCCACACCCTACTGACACCACGCTGTCAGCAGCACCCCCGCACACTCCTTCTCACGCCATCCGGCGCTTTGCACGGCCTACCCGCCATCCACAGGAGAGTGTCATGTCCACGTCAGCCAAAGTTGTTGCATGGTTCGAGATTCCGTCCGTCGATTTCGATCGCGCCGTCCGCTTTTACGAAGCCGCGCTCGACGTCCAGCTCAATCGCCAGGAAATCGGCGGGCAGCCGATTGCGATATTCGGCTACGAAGAGCCGGCCACTGGAGGCGCGATCGTCCACAGCCCGTCGATGACGCCGACCGGCGACGGCGTGCTCGTCTATCTGAGTGCGCAGCCGACCGTGGACGCCACCCTCGCGCGCGTCGAACAGGCCGGCGGCAAGACCGATGGCCCGGTGATCAAGCTGCCTCAGGACATCGGCTACATCGCGTTCTTCACGGATACGGAAGGCAACCGCCTCGGCCTGCATTCGCGCACCAACGGCTGAACGGCAGCCCACTCAGCGAAGCGGCTTGAGGCGGTTTGAGGCGCAGCAGAGCGACGCGGCTTGAGGCGGCTCCTAGCGCATCAGAGCGACGCGGCAAAACGGAGCCACACTGCCACGCGAAGCCGCAAGCCGCGGCACGGAAGCACGAAGCAAACTCTGGCAGCACCTCGCCACGCGGCGCGCGTCCCAACAGCGCGCGCCGCAGCGAACCTCGAGCGGAGCGCGGCATGCGGCGCTATCATCGCGGGACCGTTCCCGTCCTCTTCTACAAGACGCCCACGATGACGCGCCGCGCCGACCGCCTGTTCCAGATTGCCGAACTGTTGCGCGGACGGCGTCTGACCACCGCGCAGCAACTCGCCGACTGGCTGAACATTTCGCTGCGCACGGTCTATCGCGATGTCCGCGATCTCCAATTGTCGGGCGTGCCGATCGAAGGCGAAGCCGGCATCGGCTACCGGCTGAGCCGCACCGCGAGCCTGCCGCCCCTCACCTTCACCGCCGACGAACTGGCCGCGCTCGCCGCCGGCGCGCGCATGCTCGAATCGTGGGGCGGCGCGGACTTCGCGAGCGGCGCGCGCGGGGCGCTCGCCAAGATCGCGTCGGCGATGCCTGCCGACAAACGCGCGACGCTCGAAAGGCTGGCGATTTTCGCGCCGTCGTTTCACATCAAAGGGAATTTTTCGGCGCAGCTGGATGCGCTGCATCGCGCGATCGATGCGCGGCACGTGGTGCGTTTCGCCTACACCGACGCGAGCGGCGCGGCCACCGAGCGCCGCGTCTGGCCGCTCGCGTTAGCGTATTGGGGCGCACGCTGGACCCTCGGCTCATGGTGCGAATTGCGCGGCGACTTCCGCAATTTCAGTCTGGAGAAGATCGTGGATATTCAGGTGCTCGAACAGTATCCGGATCGGGAAGGCCGGCGGCTCGCGGATCTGCTGCGGCACGTGAACGCGAAGCCGAAGTGAGGATCCTGGCGTGTCGCGATGCGAGCGCTGGAGGGAACCTGTTGCAACACGCGGGCGTCAGGTCGAAGCGAACTTAGGCAAGCATCGCCGGGCTGACCGTGGTGAACCTCGGCAGGCACCCGGCGCGCCCCGTTCCAACAGCCGCACGCGAACGCCACGCCGAAGCGGGAATCACGGGCCCATAAACCATGCAACCCGCGATCCCCGGTTACGCACTTACTCGACCGCCTTCACCATATCCTCGATCACCTTCTTCGCGTCGCCGAACACCATCATCGTCTTGTCCATGTAGAACAGGTCGTTGTCGAGCCCGGCATAGCCCGCCGCCATCGAGCGCTTGTTGACGATCACCGTCCTCGCCTTGTACGCCTCGATGATCGGCATGCCCGCGATCGGCGACTTCGGATCGTTCTTCGCGGCCGGGTTCACCACGTCGTTCGCGCCGAGCACAAGCACCACGTCGACCTGGCCAAACTCTCCGTTGATGTCGTCCATTTCGTAGACCATGTCGTAGGCGACTTCGGCTTCGGCGAGCAGCACGTTCATGTGCCCCGGCATCCGGCCGGCGACCGGGTGAATCGCGTACTTCACCTCGATGCCCTTCTCGACCAGCTTGTCAGTGAGCTCCTTCAGCGCATGCTGCGCACGCGCCACGGCAAGCCCATAACCCGGCACGATCACCACGGTTTCGGCGTTGCCGAGCATGAATGCCGCATCGTCGGCCGAACCGGACTTCACCGGACGCTGCTCCGCCGCGCCGCCGGCCACCGCCGCGCCCGCCTCGTTGCCGAAGCCGCCGAGGATCACGTTGAAGAACGAGCGGTTCATCGCGCGGCACATGATGTACGACAGAATCGCGCCCGACGAGCCGACCAGCGACCCCGCGATGATCAGCATCGGATTGTTCAGCGAGAAGCCAATGCCCGCCGCCGCCCAGCCCGAGTACGAGTTCAGCATCGACACGACCACCGGCATGTCCGCCCCGCCGATCGGAATGATGATCAGCACGCCGAGCACGAACGCGATGATCGTCATGATGATGAACGGCAGCCACGCCTGCGTGAGAAAGAAGATGATGCCGAAGCCGAGCATCGCGATGGCGAGCATCAGGTTGATCAGATGCTGGCCGCCGTACACGACCGGCGCGCCCTGGAAGAGCCGGAACTTGTACTTGCCCGAGAGCTTGCCGAACGCGATCACCGAGCCGGAGAACGTGATCGCGCCGACGAACGTGCCGATGAACAGCTCGATGCGATTGCCGAACGGCAGGAAGCCCGGGATCGGATAGTCCGGATCGCCGAGCCCGAACGCGGCCGGCTCCGACACCACCGCATACGCGATACAGACCGCCGCGAGACCGATCAGCGAGTGCATCGCCGCGACCAGTTCGGGCATCTTGGTCATCTCGACGCGCGCGGCGACGAACGAGCCGACCGCGCCGCCGATCACGAGCGCGACCAGCAGCAGGCCGAGCCCGAGGCCGAGGTTCGAGCCGAGCGCCGAGGCCTGTTTCGCGATCAGCGCGATGGTCGTGAGGATCGCAATCGCCATCCCGACCATGCCGAAGGTATTGCCGACGCGCGCCGTCTTCGGATTCGACAGCCCCTTGAGCGCCTGAATGAAGCAGACCGACGCGACCAGATAAAGCAGCGTGACGACGTTCAGACTCATTACGCGTTCTCCTTAGCGGCTGCGGGGAGCTTCTTCGGCTCTTTCTTGCGAAACATCTCCAGCATTCGCCGGGTGACGAGAAAGCCGCCGAACACGTTGACCGCCGCGAGCGCGACCGCGAGCGTGCCGAAGAACTTGCCGGGCGCGCCCAGCGTGAGACCCGCGGCGAGCATCGCACCGACGATCACGATCGCCGAGATCGCATTGGTCACGGCCATCAGCGGCGTGTGCAGCGCGGGCGTGACGTTCCAGACCACGTGGTAGCCGACGTAGATCGCCAGCACGAAAATGATCAGGTTGATGACGGTGTGGTTGATGACTTCCATTGCCGTTCTCCTCTATGCCTTGCGCGTGACTGCGCCATCACGGGCCAGCAGCGTGGCCGCGACGATGTCGTCCGCGAGATCGATGTTCAACGCGCCTTCCTTCGTGATGATCAGCTTGAGGAAGTCGAGCAGGTTGCGCGCGTAGAGCGACGACGCGTCGGCAGGCACCATCGACGCGAGGTTCGTATAGCCGACGATCTGCACGCCATGCTTGACCACCACCTGGTCCGCTTCGGTCAGCGGACAGTTGCCGCCGCGCCGGCCTTCATACTCCGCGCCGCGTCCGGCCGCGAGGTCGACCAGCACGGAGCCCGGTTTCATCGCCTGCACGGTGTCGACCGAGATCAGCGTGGGCGCGGCGCGGCCCGGAATCAGCGCGGTGGAGATCACTACATCCGCCTGTTTCGCCCGCTCGTGGACCAACGCCGATTGACGCGTGAGCCACGACGGCGGCATCGGCCGCGCATAGCCGCCGACGCCTTGCGCGGCTTCGCGCTCCTCGTCGGTTTCGTAGGGCACGTCGAGAAACTTCGCGCCGAGCGATTCGATCTGCTCTTTCACGGCGGGCCGCACGTCTGACGCCTCGATCACCGCGCCGAGGCGCTTGGCGGTCGCGATCGCCTGCAGGCCGGCCACGCCCGCGCCGAGAATCAGCACGCGCGCGGCTTTCACGGTGCCGGCCGCGGTCATCAGCATCGGCATGAAGCGCGGATAGAGCGTCGCCGCCAGCAGCACCGCCTTGTAGCCCGCGATATTCGCCTGCGACGACAGCACGTCGAGGCTCTGCGCGCGCGTCGTACGCGGCGCGGCTTCGAGCGCGAACGCGGTGACGCCGGCCTCGGCGAGCTTCTGCGCGTTCTCGGCGTTAAACGGGTCGAGCATGCCGACCAGCGTCGCGCCGCGCTTCAGGAGCGGCAACTCGGCGTCGGTGGGGGACTGGACTTTGAGGAGGAGATCGGCGCCGAAGGCGGTGGCCGCATCGACGATTTCCGCGCCGGCGGCCGTGAAGGCCTCGTCAGGAAAGCTCGCGGGGACGCCCGCGCCGCTCTGGATCGTGACCCGGTGGCCCTGGGTCACGTACTTCTTGACCGTTTCGGGCGTCGCGGCGACGCGGGTTTCGTGCGCGCGCGTCTCAGCTGGCACTCCGATATGCATCGTGTTCCTCCTCGACTTCCTGTTTGACGACAGATCGGCCGACGAGGCACGCCGGCTTGCAATTGCAACGGCTAACGCCTCACTTTAACCGAAACCGGGGGGTGCACAGAAATCGGGGACAATCCGGGGTTGCCGTGCGGCCCGCCATGGGCCGCCGCTGGCCGGCTCCCGGCAGCCCAGGCCCATAAACGGTAAAATGCGCAGCCATGAAACCGGAAACCTGGCTGCCGCACGTGACCGTCGCGGCGATCGTCGAGCGTGACGGGCGCTTTCTCGTCGTCGAGGAACATACCGCCGACGGCCTGCGCCTGAATCAGCCCGCCGGCCACCTGGAGGCGGGCGAAACGCTGTTGCAGGCGGTGAGCCGCGAAACGCTCGAGGAAACCGCCCATCCGTTCACGCCCGAGGCGCTGGTCGGCCTGTACATGACCCACTTCGAGCGGCCCGGCAGCGCGGGCATCACCTACCTGCGCTTCACCTACTGCGGCGCAGGCGGCGAACCGGACCCGCAGCGCGCGCTCGATCCGGACATCGTCCGCACCTTGTGGATGAGCGCCGACGAATTGCGCGCGTGCCCCGAACGGCACCGCACGCCGCTCGTCATGCAATGCGTCGACGACTACCTCGCCGGCCGGCGTTTCCCGCTCGACTTCGTGCATACGCATTCGGTCGGGCCCACAAGATAACCCTCGCGGGCGCCGTCACGAGCGGCCGTCCCACGATCCATGCAGTCATGCAGCACCCAGTGAGCATCTTATGAGCAAGCAGAAAGTCGTAGTAGGCATGTCGGGCGGCGTCGATTCGTCGGTCACCGCATGGCTGCTGAAGGAACAGGGCTACGACGTGGTCGGCCTGTTCATGAAGAACTGGGAAGACGACGACGACAGCGAATACTGCTCGACGCGGCAGGACTGGATCGACGTGGTGTCGGTGGCGGACCTGATCGGCATCGACGTCGAAGCGGTCAACTTCGCTTCCGAATACAAGGACCGCGTGTTCGCCGAATTCCTGCGCGAATACTCGGCCGGCCGCACGCCGAACCCGGACGTGCTGTGCAACGCCGAAATCAAGTTCAAGGCTTTCCTCGACCACGCGATGTCGCTCGGCGCGGAAACCATCGCCACGGGCCACTATGCGCGCGTGCGCGAGAACGATGGCCGCTTCGAATTGCTGAAGGCGTTCGACCATACGAAGGACCAGTCGTACTTCCTGCACCGGCTGAACCAGGCGCAATTGTCGAAGACGCTGTTTCCGCTGGGCGAGATTCCGAAGACCAAGGTGCGCGAAATCGCCGAGCAGATCGCACTGCCGAATGCGAAGAAGAAGGATTCGACCGGCATCTGCTTCATCGGCGAACGGCCGTTCCGCGACTTCCTGAATCGCTATCTCCCGACCAAACCGGGCCCCATGAAAACCACCGACGGTAAAGTGGTCGGCGAACATATCGGCCTCGCGTTCTACACGTTCGGCCAGCGCAAGGGCATCGGCCTCGGCGGCAGCAAGGACGGCAGCGGCGACCCGTGGTTCGTGGCCGGTAAGGATATTGCGTCGAACTCGCTGTACGTCGCGCAGGGCCATGAGCATCCGTGGCTGCTCAGTCATACGCTGAGCGCGGGCAATACGAGCTGGGTCGCGGGCGAACCGCCGGCGGAAGGCTTCGCGTGCGGCGCGAAAACGCGTTATCGGCAAGCAGATGCGCCGTGTACGTTCAATGCGGCGAACGGTGGCGAAGGCCTCTTCGAACTGACTTTCGACACCGCGCAATGGGCTGTCACGCCGGGGCAATCAGCGGTGCTCTATGACGGCGAAGTCTGCCTTGGCGGCGGCATCATCGAACACGCGGTGACAGGACAGCCGGCTGTCCTGCCGCAAGACCAGACGCAAGAGCGGCCAAAGAAACGGCGGCAGAAAGCAGCACTGCTGGGCGCGCGCTAAGCGATGCAATGGGGCAAGCTGCGCAGGTCCGGCGCGCCCAGCGTGCCTGGCTCGCTCGCGCCGTCCGTTGCGCCCCTTCCTTCGCCATTCACACACGCTTCACCTTCGCGTGCGACGCTTGTCATTCGTTCGCATGCCTCATCTTCAGATTCGGCCGGCCGCTGCATTGTGCGTGGCTTCACCCGCACGGGCCAGCACGCGAGGCTGCTCCAGGCTCACGCCCGCTTCGCGCTGATCCGCAGCCGTCAGTTTCCTTCGCGGTGGATTCCGCCTGCGCCGAACGCGCCGGCGATCCCGCCGCGACGATCTTCACTGCACTGGAGTCCCCATGTTTTCTCGACGTTATCTGGCCATGTGGTGCACCACCGCGCTGCTCGCCATTTGCGCGGCGCTGGCCGCCACTCAGGCTATTTCGTGGTTCTGGATCATCGTGCCGCTCGCGCTCGTCGCGCTCGGCCTGTTCGATTTGACGCAGCAGCGCCATGCGATTCTGCGTAACTACCCGCTTTGGGGCCACTTCCGCTTCCTGTTCGAATTCATCCGCCCGGAAATCCGCCAGTATTTCGTCGAAAACGACACCGATGAAAAACCGTTCTCGCGCGCGCAGCGCAGCATCGTCTACCAGCGCGCGAAGAACGACGTCGACAGCCGTCCGTACGGAACCGAGGTCGACGTCAAAGCCGTCGCGCACGAATGGATCAGCCACTCGCTTGCGCCGACCACGCTCGAGAATCACGACTTCCGCATCGTCGTCGGCCCCGAGCGTGCGCAGCCTTATTCGATGTCGATCTTCAACGTCTCCGCGATGAGCTTCGGCTCGCTGTCCGCGAACGCGATCATGGCGCTGAACCTCGGCGCGAAGAAAGGCAACTTCGCGCACGACACCGGCGAAGGCTCGATGTCGAAGTATCACCGCGAGCATGGCGGCGACATCATCTGGGAAATCGCCTCGGGCTACTTCGGCTGCCGCAACGACGACGGCACCTTCAGCGCGGAGAAGTTCGCGAAGCAGGCCGCCGAGCCGCAAGTGAAGATGATCGAGGTGAAGCTGTCGCAAGGCGCGAAGCCGGGTCACGGCGGCGTATTGCCCGCAGCGAAGATCACGCCGGAAATCGCGGAAACGCGCGGCGTGCCGATGGGCCGCGATTGCATCTCGCCCGCCACCCACTCCGAGTTCTCGACACCGCGCGGCCTGCTCGAATTCGTCGAGCGTCTGCGCACGCTATCGGGCGGCAAGCCGACCGGCTTCAAGCTGTGCATCGGGCATCCGTGGGAGTTCTTCGGCATTGCGAAGGCGATGCTGGAAACGGGCATTGTTCCGGACTTCATCGTCGTGGACGGCGCGGAAGGCGGCACCGGCGCGGCGCCGCTCGAATTCACCGATCACGTCGGCGTGCCGTTGCAGGAAGGCCTGCTGCTGGTGCACAACACACTGGTCGGGATCGGCTTGCGGCAGCGCATCCGCATCGGCGCGAGCGGCAAGATGATCACCGCGTTCGACATCACGAAGACGCTGGCGATCGGCGCCGACTGGGTCAACGCGGCGCGCGGCTTCATGTTCGCGGTGGGCTGCATCCAGGCGCAGACCTGCCACACGGGCCGCTGCCCGACCGGTGTCGCGACCCAGGACCCGGCGCGCCAGCGCGCGCTGGTGGTGCCGGACAAGGCCGACCGCGTGTTCAGCTTCCACCACAACACGCTGCATGCGCTGAAGGAAATCATTCAGGCCGCGGGGTTGAAGCATCCGGCGGAACTGCGCGCGCATCACATCGTGCGGCGCGTGTCGTCGCATGAGGTGCGGCTGATGTCGGAACTGCTGAAGTATCTCGAACCGAACGATCTGCTCACCGGCAACTATCGCTACTCGCTGTTCGAAAAGTACTGGCCTGTCGCGCAAAGCGACTCGTTCTCGCCGAGGGCGGAACTGGCGGCGACGTGAGCGCCGACGCATGACTCACGACACCGGGCCGCCAACGCGCGGCCCGCTTGTCGTTCAAAAGCCGCATCCCGCCCGCGTCCGACCCCGTAAAACGGACGCCCCCTTGCCTTTCCGTTAAAATCTACGGTTTAGCACTTCGCTCCACGGCCACCTCGCGCGCTTCGGCGCCTGGCGGGGAGCCCCATGCCCGAAAGGCACTTCATGCTCACGTTTCAGCAAATCATCCTGACACTGCAGTCCTATTGGGACAAGCAGGGTTGTGCATTGCTCCAGCCGATCGACATGGAAGTCGGCGCGGGCACGTCCCACGTTCATACGTTCCTGCGCGCAATCGGCCCCGAGCCGTGGCGCGCCGCTTATGTGCAGCCGTCGCGCCGCCCGAAAGACGGCCGCTATGGCGAAAACCCGAACCGTCTGCAGCACTATTACCAGTACCAGGTGGTGCTGAAGCCCGCGCCGGAAAACATCCTCGACCTGTACCTCGGCTCGCTCGAAGCGCTCGGCTTCGACCTGAAGCAGAATGACGTGCGCTTCGTCGAAGACGACTGGGAAAACCCGACGCTCGGCGCCTGGGGTCTGGGCTGGGAAGTGTGGCTGAACGGCATGGAAGTGACCCAGTTCACCTATTTCCAGGAAGTGGGCGGTCTGGTCTGCAAGCCGGTGCTCGGCGAAATCACGTACGGGCTCGAACGCCTCGCCATGTACTTGCAGAAGGTCGAGAACGTTTACGACCTCGTGTGGACCGAGTGGGAAGAGCAAGGCCCGAACGGCCCGGAAATGCGCCGCCTCACGTACGGCGACGTCTATCACCAGAACGAAGTCGAGCAGTCCACGTATAACTTCGAGCACGCCAACGTCGATCTGCTGTTCACGTTCTTCAACAGCTACGAAGCGGAAGCGAAGCGCATGATCGAAGCGCAGATCGCGCTGCCCGCTTACGAACTCGTGTTGAAAGCGGGCCACACGTTCAATCTGCTCGACGCGCGCGGCGCCATTTCGGTCACCGAACGCGCGGCGTACATCGGCCGGATTCGCGCGCTGTCGCGTCTGGTCGCGCAGGCTTACTACGATTCGCGCGAAAAGCTCGGCTTCCCGATGCTCGGCAATCCGGTGCACGGCGTGCCCGGCCTCACCACCGACGCGCAAGACGCCGCAATGCCCGCGTGGGCGCCGCCGCTGAAAGTCGAACGCAAGATCGACCAGGACTGACGAGAACATCACCTCATGACTCAACCCCAACAAGCTACCCTGCTCGTCGAGCTCCTGACTGAAGAACTGCCGCCGAAAGCACTCGCCCGTCTCGGCGATGCGTTCGCCGAAGGCATTGCGCAGCGCCTCGCGGCGCTCGATCTGATCGAAGGCGAACTGACGTTCGAACGTTACGCAACGCCGCGCCGCCTCGCGGTCACGATCAAGAACGTGCGCCCGGTTGCGCCGGAAAAACACGTGCGCGAAAAAGTGCTGCCGGTTTCCGTCGCGCTGGACAAAGACGGTCAGCCCACCGCGCCGCTCGCGAAGAAACTCGCTGCGCTCGGCTTCCCCGATTTTTCGGTGAGCGACCTGGAGCGCGCGCAGGACGGCAAGGCCGAGGCGTTCTTCCTGCGCTATGCGGCGCCCGGCGCGACGCTCGCCGACGGCCTGCAAAGCGCGCTCGACGAAACGCTGGCCAAGCTGCCGATCCCCAAGTTCATGACCTATCAGCGCCCGGACGGCACCAATGTGAAGTTCGTGCGTCCGGCGCATCGTCTGACCGCGCTGCATAACGACCAGGTCGTGCCGGTCAGCGCGCTCGGCATCGACGCCGACGACACCACGCTCGGCCATCGCTTCCTCTCCGAAGGTTTCGTGCAGATCCAGCACGCGGACGCCTACTCCGAAACGCTGATGCACAAGGGCCGCGTGATCGCGAATTTCGCTGACCGCAAGGAAACCATCCGCACGCATCTGCTCGCGCATGCCAACGGCGACCAGGTCGTGATGCCCGAAGCGCTGCTCGACGAAGTGACGTCGCTGGTCGAATGGCCGGTGGTCTATTCGTGCCGTTTCGAGGACGAGTTCCTGCAAGTGCCGCAGGAATGCCTGATCCTCACGATGCAGACGAACCAGAAGTACTTCGCATTGACCGATGCGAACGGCAAGCTGCGCTCGCGCTTCCTGATCGTGTCGAACATCGAGACGTCGACGCCCGGCGATATCGTCGAAGGCAATGAGCGCGTGGTGCGCCCGCGTCTGGCCGACGCGAAGTTCTTCTTCGAGCAGGACAAGAAGAAGCCGCTCGCCGAGCGCGTGCCGCTGCTCGCGAACGTCGTCTATCACAACAAGCTGGGCTCGGCGCTGCAACGCGTCGAGCGTGTGGAAGCATTGGCCGGTGCGATCGCCGGGATGATCGACGCCGATGCAACGCTCGCGAAGCGCGCCGCGCGTTTGGCCAAGGCCGACCTGATCACCGACATGGTCGGCGAATTCCCCGAGCTGCAAGGCACGATGGGCACGTACTACGCGCGCCACGACGGCGAGCCGGAAGAAGTCGCGCTCGCCTGCTCGGAACACTATCAGCCGCGCTTTTCGGGCGACGCGTTGCCCACTACCGCGACCGGCACCGTCGTCGCGCTCGCCGACAAGCTCGAAACGCTGGTCGGCATCTGGGGCATCGGCCTGCAACCCACCGGCGAAAAAGATCCGTTCGCGCTGCGCCGTCATGCGCTCGGCGTGCTGCGCATTCTGGTCGAGAAGCAACTGCCGGTCGACTTCGTCGAACTGTTGCGCACCGCTTATGCGCAATTCGCCGCAGTGCCGAACGTCGCCGATTCGACTCAAGCCATCTACGACTTCAGCATGGACCGCCTGCGCGGTTTGCTGCGCGAACGTGGCTATGCGGCCGGTGAAATCGACGCGGTGCTGGCGCTGAATCCGACGCGTCTCGCCGACATCGTCGCGCGTCTCGATGCGGTGCGCGAGTTCGCGGCGCTGACCGAAGCGGCGTCGCTCGCAGCGGCCAACAAGCGTATCTCGAACATCCTGAAGAAGTCGGAAGGCGCGGCGACCGGCGGCGTGCAAGCCGCGCTGCTCGTCGAAGCGGCGGAAAAGGCTTTGCATGCGCAGCTCGAACAGGTCGCGCCGCGCGTGCAGACGCAACTGGCCGCGCGCGACTACACGGGTGCGCTGACCGCGCTCGCCGCCCTGCGCGAACCGGTCGACACGTTCTTCAACGACGTGATGGTCAACGCCGAAGACCCTGCGCTGCGCGCCAACCGTCTGGCCTTGCTCGGCGCGCTGCATCAGCAGATGAACTGCGTCGCCGACATTTCCCGACTCGCCGCCTGAGCCCCGCGCCATGCCGAACAAGAAAGTGGTGATCCTCGACCGCGACGGCGTGATCAACGTCGACTCCGACGCGTTCATCAAGTCGCCGGACGAATGGGTCGCCCTGCCGGGTTCGCTCGAAGCGATCGCGCGCCTGAACCAGGCCGGTTATCGCGTGGCGATCGCGACCAACCAGTCGGGCATCGGCCGCGGTCTGTTCGACATGAACGCGCTCAATGCGATGCATCTGAAGATGCATCGGATGGCGGCGGCGGTCGGCGGGCGCATCGAAGCGGTGTTCTTCTGCCCGCATACGGCGGAAGATCACTGCGAATGCCGCAAGCCGAAGCCCGGCATGCTGAAGATGATCACCGAGCGTTTCGAAGTCGATCCGGCTAACACGCCGGTCGTCGGCGACGCGATGCGCGATCTGCAAGCGGGCGCGGCGCTCGGTCATCCGGTGCATCTGGTGCTGACCGGCAAGGGCAAGAAGACGCTCGCGGCCGGCGGCTTGCCCGACGGCACGATCGTGCACGACGACCTGCGCGCATTCGCGCTCGACTTCCTCGCCGACGCCCAAGAGTGACGCGCGCCATGCGCGTCCCCAACCCTCACTGACCACGCCGATGCGCTTCATCCGTTCCCTGTTGCTGCTGATCTACTTCGTTCTGTTCACGGTGCCGTACGCGACCGCGTGCTTCATCGCGTTCCCGTTCATGCGCGCCGACAACCGCTACTGGATGGCGGCAGGCTGGTGCCGTGCGACGCTCCACACGGTGCGTTGGCTCAACGGCATCCGCTACAGGATCGAAGGCTACGAGAATCTGCCCGACGGTCCGGCGGTGCTGCTCTCCAAGCATCAATCGGCGTGGGAAACGCTGGCGTTTCCGGCGCTGATGCCGCGGCCGCTGTGCTACGTGTTCAAGCGCGAGCTGCTGTACGTGCCGTTTTTCGGCTGGGCGCTCGGCATGCTGAAGATGGTTCACATCGATCGCAAGGAAGGCAAGTACGCGTTCGAATCCGTCATCAAACAAGGCAAGGCGCGGATGGCGGAAGGCGCCTGGGTCATCATGTTTCCGGAAGGCACGCGCACGCCGACCGGCAAGCAGGGCAAGTACAAGACCGGCGGCGCGCGCTTCGCGATCGCCACCGGCGCGCCGGTCGTGCCGATCGCGCACAACGCGGGACGCGTGTGGCCGCGCAACTCGTTCCTCAAATATGCGGGTATAGTCACAGTGTCGATCGGCAAGCCAATCGACACGACGGGGCTCACGCCCGACGAAGTGAACACGCGCGTCGAACAATGGATCGAAGCTGAAATGCGTCGCATCGATCCTGCCGCGTACCGCGCGGCGGACAGCAGTTCCGCCGTCGCACCAATCTGACGCGCCCACGCCCTCGAAGGCGTATTGCGCGAAGCGAATCCGATGCAGAAGTCTCCTACGTCGCAGCCCGCTGCGGCGCTCGATAACCGGCAGCTCGATCTCCCGCTCTTCGCCGAGCCGGGGTCGACGTCGTCGTCCCCTTCGCCGTCCGCGCCTTCATCGGGCTCGCCCGCCGGGCAACAGCCGGCCGTGCCGCTGGCACCGGACGGCAGCAAGCTGCGCAGTGTGTCCATTGGCCCGCGCACGCTGCATTACGTGCTCAAGCGTTCGGCACGCCGTTCGATCGGTTTCGCGATCGACAGCACGGGCCTCACGATCACTGCGCCGCGCTGGGTCACGCTCGCCGATATCGAAACCGCGATTACCGAAAAACAGCGCTGGATTTTCACGAAGCTGATCGAATGGCAAACGCGTGTCGAACAGCGCGCGCTGCCGAAGGTCGACTGGAAAGACGGCGCCGAAGTGCCCTACCTCGGTCAACCGGTGCGCGTGAAGCTCGGCTCGCCGCAAGGCACGCTCGCGTTCAACGCGGACGACGCCGCCCTGCAAGTACCGTTGCCGTTGCAAGCCGATCCGCAGCAAATCAAGGACCGCGTGCAAGGCTGGCTGCAAGGCGAAGCGAAGCGTCTGTTCGGCGAGCGCCTCGCCATTTATGCGGAGAAGCTGGGCGTCAACTATCGCGCGTATGCGCTCTCGTCAGCGGCCACGCGCTGGGGCAGTTGTTCGAGCGACGGCAAGATCCGCTTGAACTGGCGGCTGATTCACTTCCCGCTGTCCATCATCGATTACGTGGTCGCGCACGAACTCGCGCATCTGCGTGAAATGAATCACAGCCCGCGCTTCTGGCAAACGGTCGAATCGATTTTTCCGGAGTTCCGCGAAGCGCGGCAAACGCTGAAGTCGCATCCGCCGGAATTGCTGCCGACGCTTTGAGCTAGCGCGTTGCGCCTCGAAGCCGGCGCTTCACGTGATGAAGCGCCGGGCGCATCGCAACCGGCAGACACTCAATCACCCTCGCCAGTTGCACCGATTCGCGCGTCACTCCGTGCAGTAGGTCTCGTGCAGATGACGCCAAGTCACCTTGCCGTGCGCGTCGAGGTCCAGCACCGCCGTCGAGCGCCGCACGTTCGCATTGCCCGCACCGT
This sequence comes from Paraburkholderia sp. TE9906, assembly GCF_056279605.1. Taxonomy (NCBI): domain Bacteria; kingdom Pseudomonadati; phylum Pseudomonadota; class Betaproteobacteria; order Burkholderiales; family Burkholderiaceae; genus Paraburkholderia; species Paraburkholderia sp. TE9906. Next base: position 215,341 of record NZ_JBWCCT010000002.1, on the reverse strand, counting down.
CACGCTGATATTCGCGATACTTCACCACCGCGCCCGACCCGTAGTCGGCGACGATTTCCATATCACGGATCGTGATTTGCGAGCCCGGACGCGCGCCGCGCAGCTTGCCGAAAAGCTCGTGCACGCCGGCGTGGTCCACGGCGATGCCGGACGGCATCACCATCGTGAATTGCGGCGCGAAGCGCGCCACGATCCGTTGCAGCGCACCGTCATCCGCGGAGCCGTCGAACAATGCCTGGATTTCAGCGTGGATGTCGCCGAGTTCTTTGAAGTAGGGATTATTGTTGTTCATCGTTCGCACTTGCCCCGCCGGCTACGTTACTTTTTCTTCTGGATGAATTCGATCTTGTAGCCGTCCGGGTCCGTCACGAATGCGATCACGGTGGTGCCGTGTTTCATCGGGCCGGCTTCGCGCACGACCGTGCCGCCTTGAGCCTTGATCTTGTCGCAAGCGGCATACGCGTCTTCGACTTCGACCGCGAGGTGACCGAAACCGCCGCCCAGATCGTACGACGGCGTGTCCCAGTTGTGCGTCAGTTCGATGACAGTGCCGTCGCGTTCGTCCGTATAGCCGACGAAAGCCAGCGTGAATTTACCGTCCGGATAGTCGTCGCGGCGCAGCAGTTTCATGCCGAGCAGTTCGGTATAGAAGGCAATCGAACGATCCAGGTCGCCGACCCGGAGCATGGTGTGAAGCAGGCGCATTGTGCACTCCCTGTTGCGTAGTGAAACGAGACCGTCAATGTACCCCGAATCACGCGGCGCTGCAGAGACCGGCGCGTGGGACGCGGCGTTCAGAACTGATGCCGCAGCCCCGCCATCAGGCCGAGTTGCGTGCCCTTCTGCGCGAGCCCGACGCCATTGACGCCTTGCAGCTGCGCGCCGATCAGGTCGCCCCGGTACTGCGCGAAATCGCCTTCCAGATAGACGTCGGTGCGCTTTGACAGGTTGTAGTCGGCGACCAGTTGATATTGCCACGCCGAGCCGTCCTGCTTCGCGCTCTTGCCGTCCTGCAACGTGCGCCAGATGTTCGCGGCGAAGTGCCATGCGTTGCCGACCTGCTGCGTGATGCCGCCCATGATCATGCGGCGCCGCGCGAAGTCCGTGTACTTGAGCGCGGCCAGCACGGGCGCGGTGAACGGTCCGTTGGCGAAGTTCGAAAAGCCGGCGTCGTTCTGATTGACGATGTAGCCTGCCGAAAAGCGTGTGAGATTCCATGTATACGAAGCGCCGAAGGTCCACGCTTTAGCCGCCGCGCCGTTCACCGAATCCTTCGACTCTTCGTACGCGCCGCCAATGCTGAACGGTCCGCCCACCGGTTTATAAGCGAGGGCCGCGCCGATCTGACTGCCGTACGAATTGCCCGCGTTGCCGCCAAACGCGTAGCCGGCCGCGAAGCTGAGACCGTTATATCTCGCCTGATACTGCACCTGGTTGCTGGTCCAGATGCCGCCCGTCATCGTCACTTCCGGCTGAAAGCTGAAGTCGTACGGAATCCACCAGTTACTGCCGTAGCCGCCCGCCGTGATGCCTTCGATCATCACGTTGTACTGGCGCCCCAGAATGACCTGGCCAAACGCGTTCGAGCGCACGCCCACCTGCGCTTCATTGAAGAACGGCAAGGTGGGGTCGCTGCGCCCGCTGTTGATGTTGAAACGGTTTTCGAGCTTGAAGAAAGTGGACCAGCCGCCGCCGAGATCCTCGACGCCTTTCATGCCCCAGCGGCTCTGCGTGAGGCCGCCCGGACCGAGCCCGACCGACGAGTCGCCGGCCTTGTTCACGTTGGTCAGATAGCGCACGCTCTCGTCCACCACGCCGTAGAGCGTGACACTCGATTGCGCGTGCGCGATCGGGCATCCGAGCGCTGCCATCGCCGCCACCCACCTGGTTGCGTTCTTCATTCCGTCTCCTCGTACCGGGCTCCGTGTTGCGCGGATGGGGTTCGTAGGCGTGGGGCGGCGCAATTCGATCTGGCGCATTGTCAGCGCGTTCGTCGTGGCGGAACGCTGCACTTGCTGTCGTCTCGGTCCATGCAAATGGGCTGACGAAACCCATCTGTTCGAACCTTAGCGCGAAACGGCAGCGTCAAGAAAATAGTCTGACAAGGGTGTTGTTAAGTGCACAAAAAACTTGCAGCGGTAAAGAAGCACGCGTAGAAGGTAGGGGCTTCGTTTGTAGGCGCGACGGGTTTGCTATCGTACGATCCGGCAGATGAGCGAGGCGACGGCCGCACGGCGAAGCCCGGTCCATCCGGCCGATTACCGATTACCCGCGGCGTGCCGGCATCCGATACTGTGCGCCGCCCCTCCACTGCTTCGTCGACCTCACCGCCACCGCCCCATGAGCACCACCGCCCTGCCCGCACGCCGCGCCCCGGATAGCTTCGCGATCCTGCTGATGATCGGCTTGTGCGCGATCTGGGGACTCCAGCAAGTCGCGATCAAAAACACCAACTCGGCATTGCCGCCGCTCTTCCAGGCGGGCTTGCGTTCGGCGATCGCGGCGGTGCTGGTATGGGGCTGGGCGCGCGCACGCGGCACGCCGCTCTTTCGCGACGACGGCACGCTCGGCGCGGGCCTGCTCGCAGGCGTGCTGTTCGCGGCGGAGTTCGTCTGCATCTTTCTCGGCCTGACGCTGACCAGTGCGTCGCGCATGGCGGTGTTTCTGTACACGGCGCCGTGCTTCACGGCGCTCGGGCTGCACTGGTTCGTCGACGGCGAGCGGATGCGGCGGATTCAGTGGCTCGGCATTTTCGTCGCATTCGCGGGGATGACGCTGGCCTTCGCGGACGGCTTCCTGCACGGCCCCGCCGCCCGTGGCTCGACGCTCGCGGGCGTGGCCGGCGACGCGCTCGGCGTGCTGGCCGGCATCGCGTGGGCCGCGACGACCGTGGTGGTGCGCGCGACGCGTCTCGCACAATCGAGCGCCAGCAAGACGCTGTTTTATCAGCTAACGGTGTCGGCGGTGGTGTTGCTCGCGCTCGCACTCGGGCTCGGCCAGGCTCACGTGGAAACCGTCACGCCGCTGGCGCTCGTGAGCCTCGCGTACCAGGCCGTGGTCGTCGCGTTCGTCAGCTATCTGGTGTGGTTCTGGTTGCTGACGCGTTATGTCGCGTCGCGCCTGTCGGTGTTCTCGTTTCTCACGCCGCTGTTCGGCGTGACCTTCGGCGTGTGGCTGCTCGGCGAGTCGTTCAGCCTGCGCTTTCTGATGGCCGCCGTGCTGGTGCTGACCGGCATTGCGCTGGTCAATGCGCCGGCGAAACGGCGGGTGGTGGCCTAGTCCTGGCAGGATTTAGCGGCGCACGCGGGCCTCGGAGGCATCAGAGGCCTCGGCGGGCCCTACGAGTCACGAAGCCTTGCCCGCCACAATCTGCGCCACACGCACGTATTCGTCCACCGGCACGTCTTCGGCGCGGCGTTGCAGATCGAAGCCGAGCGCCTCGAAATCCACCGAATCGCGGAACGCGGCCAGCGTGTTGCGCAACATCTTGCGACGCTGCGAGAACGCCGCCGTCACCACTTCGCCGAGCACGCGCTCGTCGACAGGCGCCAGTTCATGCAGTTCGTACGGGATCATCCGCACGATCGCCGAATCGACCTTCGGCGGCGGCTGGAACGCTTCGGGCGGCACATCCAGCTGCTTGTCGATCACGTAGCGGTACTGCAGCATCACCGACAGCCGGCTAAACGCCTTGGTGCCGGGCTCCGCCACCATCCGTTCGACCACCTCGTTCTGCAGCATGAAGTGCTGATCGATCACGCGATGCGCGAACGACGCCAGATGAAACAGCAGCGGGCTCGAAATGTTGTACGGCAGATTGCCGACGATGCGCAGCGACGCCTTGTCGCCCGGCGCGGCCAGCGAGCCGAAGTCGAACGCGAGCGCGTCGCCTGCGTGGAGTTCGAGCAGGTCGCCGAACCTGGTCTTCAGACGGCCGATCAGATCGCGGTCCAGTTCGACCGCGTGCAACGGCGTTTCCGGCGTCGCGAGCCGCTCGATCAGCGGTTCGGTGAGCGCGCCGAGTCCCGGCCCGATTTCGACCATGCGCTCGCCGCGTTGCGGCCGGATCACGTCGACGATCGAATCGATCACGCCCATGTCGACCAGAAAGTTCTGACCGAAACGCTTGCGCGCGAGATGACCTTGGTGCCGGCCCTGTTGCTGTCTGCTGGTGGACATCGAAGAAACGCTAAGAAAAAGAACTGCTTGAGAAAAAGGAAAACGCCGCAAACCGCGCCGCGGCGCGCGCGCAATCAGCCCGCGCGGCGATGCTGCGCCATCGACACCGCCGTGTCGATCGCGGCGATCAGGCTGCCCGCGTCGGCGCGGCCGGTGCCGGCCAGATCGAGCGCGGTGCCGTGATCGACCGAGGTGCGGATGATCGGCAAGCCGAGCGTGACATTGATGCCTTCGCCGAACGTTGCGTACTTCAACACCGGCAGACCCTGATCGTGGAACATCGCGAGCACGCAGTCGGCCTCTTCCAGATAACGCGGCTGGAACAGCGTATCGGCCGGATACGGGCCGCGCGCGTCGATGCCCTGGTCGTTCGCGAGCTTGAGCGCCGGCGTGATGACCTCGATTTCCTCGCGGCCCAGATAGCCGTTTTCGCCCGCGTGCGGGTTCAGGCCCGTCACGAGGATGCGCGGCGCCGGCAAGCCGAAGTGATGCCGCAGATCGTGATCGATGATGCGCAGCGTCTCGACGATGCTCTCGACCGACAGCGCGGCCGACACGTCCTTGAGCGGCAGATGCGTAGTCGCGAGCGCGACGCGCAACGGACGCTTGCCGGTGCCGGCCAGCATCATCACCACGCGTGGCGTGTGAGTGCGCTCGGCCAGATATTCGGTGTGGCCGGTGAACGGCACACCGGCGTCGTTGATCGTGCTTTTCTGCAGCGGCGCGGTAACGATCGCGTCGAAGGTGCCGGCCACCGCGCCGTCGATCGCGCTGTCGAGCAGATCGAGCACGTAACGGCCGTTGGCGGCGTCCAGCTTGCCCGCGCGCGACGGCGCGCCGAGCGCCTGATGCTGCACGCGTACGCGCTGGCCATGCGCCACCAGCGCGGCCCAATCGACACCCACCGCCCGCGCGCGTTCCGCGAGCAGACCCGCGTCGCCCAGCACGGTGAACTGCGCGTTGGGCCAGTGCGCCGCCGCGCCGGCCAGCGCCTGCGCCGTCAGTTCGGGACCGACGCCGGCGGGCTCGCCGGTCGTGATCGCGATCTGCAACGGCAGGCTGGTGGACTGGGCGGCGCTAGTCATGATGGTTATTGCACGCTCGACAGCGTGGGTTTCACTTCCACGTAAGCGGTGTCGCGCAGTTCGCGCAGCCAGTCGGCGTAAGCCTGTTCCGCCTTGCGCTGACCGATGGCCTGGCGCGCCAGATCCATCTGCTGCGATACCGAGCCTTCCGCTTCGCGGCGGCCCAGCACCTGGATCAGGTGGTAGCCGTACTCGCTGCGCACCGGGTCGCTGATCTGGCCGTCCTGCAGCGAGTTCATCGCACGCTCGAATTCCGGCACCGTTTCGCCCGGGCTGATCCAGCCGAGATCGCCGCCTTGCGACGACGAACCGTCCTGCGAGTAGGTGTGCGCGAACTTCGAGAAGTCGCCGCCCGCCGCAATCTGACTCTTGATGTCGAGCAGCTTCTGACGCGCTTGCGGCTCCGACATGCCGTCGCCGACGCGCAGCAGGATGTGGCGCACGTGCGTCTGCACGAGTTTCGGCGCATCCGCGCTCGTGCCCTGACCGGCGCGGCGATCGACCAGACGCACGATCTCGAAACCGTCGTTGGTGCGGATCAGATCCGGGCTGACCTCGCCGGGGCGCAGCGTCGACGCGGCCTTGACGAATTCAGGCGGCAGCTTGGACGGCGTGAGGAAACCCAGATCGCCGCCGTTCTTTGCCGCGTCCGGCGCCTGCGAGTTGGACTTCGCGAGCTTTTCGAAATTGGCGCCGCCCTTGGCTTCGGTCAGCAGCGATTGCGCTTTCTGCTGCGCCGCCTCGATGTCCGTTTCCGGCGCGTTCAGCGGCGCCTTCACCAGAATGTGCTGCAGATGCAGGTCGCTCGTCTGGCCGGCGTTAGGGCCACGCTGACTGGCGATGTAGTTCGCCACTTCGGCGTCCGACACCGTGACCTTGCTGTCCACTTCCTTCTCGCGCAGACGCGACAGCGTCAGTTCGGTGCGCGCGTCGCCGGTGAAGGTGGTCCAGGGCACGCCCTGCGCCTCGATGCGCGCGCGGTACATTTCGAGCGACATGTTGTTCGCCTGGGCGAGCCGTTCGAGCGTTTTTTGCACGGTGGCGTCGTCGATGTTGATGCCGTCTTCCTTCGCCTTCTGCAACTGGATGCGCTCCAGCACCATCTGGTTGAGCACCTGCTGGCGCAGCTGGTCCATCGGCGGGACCGGCGCGTTTTGCTGGTTCAGTCGGCGCGTGATCAGGCTCATGCGCTCGTCGAGCTCGCGCCGCGTGATGACACCGTTGTTGACCACTGCGGCGATGGTATCGACCGTCTGGCCGCTACTGCCGCCCAGCGCCTGCGCCTGAACCGGCGCGACCGACAGGAAAGACGCCGCGGCGACAAGACCGGCCGCAAGCGTTGCCAAGCGATGCTTTTTCATGATTGCCACAGATACTCCAATGATGTCGGGCACGCCTGGCCCGTCTTTTCGCATTCGATAAATGATTGGGCGCGCGTCATTCGTAATTGGTGAAGCGCGATTCCGGCGGCGGTGGCGGCGGCAACGGCGTGTAACCCGCCACGCTGTTGCGGAACGCGGTCATCAGCCCGTTGTCGACGCTCGACAGGCCCTTGAAGGTCAACTGCGCCAGGAACCGCGTGCTCGACTGATTCTGCCCCGAGGTGTTCAGGCCGTTCGCATACCGCTGGATGCCGGCGCCGAGCGTCCAGCAGTCGGCGTCGTATTGCATGCCGACCAGGCCGTCGACGATCCGGTGGCCGCCCAGGTCGTAATTGAAGCGCGCGACGCCGTACACGCGGTGCGTGAGCGGCCACTGCCCCGACACCAGTATCTGGTTGATCGGCTGGTTGTCCAGCGTGGTGTTCGCGCGCGTGTAACGGTACGCGACGTTGATCACCTTGCCGCTCGCCGGACTGAACCCGAAGCCGACACTCGTCTTCACCAGCTGATTGTTGTCGGCATTATATTGGAACGCCGTTTCCGAGGCGAAACCGGCGCCGAGCTTGAACGACGCACCCGCGATCAGGTCCGAATGCGTGGCCTGCGTGCTGGTCTGGTTCGGCTGCAGCGTGACGCGCTGGTCCTGGAAATAGTACTGCTGCGCGATCACGAAGCGCGCCCGCTCGTCGCCCGTGGCCGGGTTGATGAAGCGCGTGGTGATGCCCGCGGTCAGGCGGTTCGCGTCGGCGATCCGGTCATTGCCGACGAAGGTGTTCGGCGTGAAGATTTCCGCGAGACCGAAGTCGGAGTCGGCGGTGTCGAAGAGCGGCGCGTTGTCCTGATTGCGGTACGGCGTGTACACGTAGTACAGGCGCGGCTCCAGCGTCTGGATGTAGTCGGTGCCGAATATGCGCACCGAACGCTCGAAAGTCAGCCCCGTGTCGAAGCTCAGCGTCGGGATCGATTCGGTGAAATTCTTCGCCGAGCCGGCCGGCAGATCGGTGCCGATGTTGTTCAGGTTGTACGACGCGAAGTGCCACTGCACCTTCGGCGTGACGAAGTAGCCCGGCCCGACCACCGAATACGACACGTACGGGTTGAACAGCACCCGCTGACCTTCGGTCACGTCCGCGGTGGTGATGCGGAAGTTCGTGTAGTCGGCTTCGGCGCCGAAATCGAAGCCGCCGACGTTGTACTTCGCGTACTTCACGTTCAACTGCGGCTCACGGCCGTACGGCGCGACCGACGGCTCGAGCGTCTGCCAGTGCTGTTCGCGCGCGAGCACCGACCACGGCCCGTTGTTGTAGGTCAACCCGGCTTCCTGCTGATACAGGAGCTGGGTGCCGTTCATGAACTGATTGACCGACGACGACAGGTCTTCCGGATACGTATTGTCCGAAACCCTGTTGTAGTAGATGTAGCCGCCGAACCCGTTGCCGAAGTTCTGGTTGTGCTGGATATACAGCGCGTAGCGGTTGGTCTTGGTCAGGTGATCGTCCGGCAGGAATTCGCCGGTGATCGAGCCGGAATACGTGGGCGACAGATAACGGAACGTGCTCTGCAACTGCACACCGCGCTTGGAGATCAGACGCGGCGTGACCGTCAGATCGCGATTCGGCGCGATGTTGAAGTAATACGGTACCGAGAGTTCGACGCCATTCGACGAACTCAACGAGAACGTGGGCGGCAACAGCCCGCTGCGCCGCTCGCCCGACAACGGGAACGACAGCCAGGGCGAGGCGAACACCGGCACGCCCTGGAAGAACAGCACGCTGTTGTACGCGACGCCTTCGTCCGCGCCGGTGTCGAAGTCGAACTCGCTGCCCTTGATGTACCAGGCCGGGTTGTCCTCGCACGCGCACGCCGTGTAGGTGCCGCGCGTGAACACTGAGCGCTCGTAGTCGAGCAGGTCGACACGCTCCGCGCTGCCCGAGCCGCCCGTCAGGTTGAAGTGATACTTCGGCGCGGTCATGAAGCCTTCGGTCGAATCCACGCGCAGATGCGCTTCCGGACCGATGAAGGTATTGCCGCTGTTGATCACGTGAACCTGGCCGTATGCGTCGGCCATGTCCGTGTCCTGATCGTAATGCAGCGCGTCGGCCTTGATCACGGCCGTATTGCGGCGCAGCTCGCCCGAGCCCTTGACCGCCAGATCCTGGTCGATGGTGCCGGCGGCGCTGTCGCCGAGCACGAACGTGGCCGGGCTCTGGCCGGCTTGCAGCGGATGATCCTCGAGCTGCGGGGCAAGCCGCATGCCCCAAGGGATGTCGATGGATTGCGGCTGCGCGGCTTCCCCCACCAGCTGGGCGTGCGCGAGCGCGGGCATCAGGCCCGGAGCGGCGATCAACGCCGCGACGAGCCGCCTTTTGCGCGGCACTACGGCACAAGAGGGAGTCGTTTGGGAAAGCTTTCTAGGCGGCATGTATCGTTTGGCGAATCGGCCCGTCCGTCAGCTCCTGCAGTCACGATCCACCGCCTGCACACCCCGACCGTGACAGTCGGCTGTACATCAATATTTACAATCTGTCGAACGATGAGGCGGGCGGTAAAGCGGACCACGCGAAAGCCGGCGTGAGTCGCGTCAAAAAAGTCGTGGGGTATTATATGGCAAGACGTTGCCCCTCTGAATTTGCTGCCGGTTTTCATGACGCCCCCCTCCTCCCAAGACACGATCCAAGACTCCACCGACAGCCGTCTCGAACTGCTCAAAGCCTGGCTGCAAGGCCATGCGGCGCGTTATGCGCTCGAGCTCGACACGCTGGTGCCGGCTTCGTCCGACGCCAGTTTTCGCCGCTATTTCCGGCTCGCCGGTAAGGCGGCGGAAGGCGAAAGCGCCACTACCCTGATCGCCGTCGACGCCCCGCCGCCCGAGAAATGCCGCGAATTCGTGCAGATCGCCGGCTTGCTCGGCGACGCCGACGTCCATGTGCCGCGTGTGCTGGAGGCCAATTTCGACGCCGGGCTGATGCTCGTCACCGATCTGGGCACCGCGTCCTACCTCGCTGCGCTGACCGACGCGCAGCAGTCCGGCGATTCGCGCCGCGCCCGCACGCTGATGCGCGACGCGCTCGACGCGCTGATCCGCTGGCAGCTCAGTTCGCGCGAAAACGTGCTGCCGCCGTTCGACGAAGCGTTCCTGCGCCGCGAAATGGAGTTGATGCCGGAGTGGTTCATCGGCCGGCACCTCGCGCGCGAAGTCGACGAAAAAACCCGTGGGGTGCTCGATCGCACGTTCGCGCTGCTGATCGCGAGCGCGCGTGCGCAGCCGCAGGTGTTCATGCTGCGCGATTTCATGCCGCGCAATCTGATGATCGCCGCCGCACCGAATCCCGTGAACCCCGGCGTGCTGGACTTCCAGGACGCGGTGTTCGGCCCGATCACGTACGACGTCGCATCGCTGCTGCGCGACGCGTTCATCGGCTGGGACGAGGAGTTCGAGCTGGACTGCTTCGTGTACTACTGGGAACGCGCGAAAAAAGCCGGCCTGCCGGTCGATGCCGATTTCGGCGAGTTCTACCGGCAGATCGAATGGATGGGGCTGCAGCGGCACATCAAGGTGCTGGGCCTCTTCTGCCGGATCCACTACCGGGACGGCAAGCCGCACTACATGAAGGATCTGCCGCGTTTCATCGGCTATGCGCGCAAGGTGGCCGAACGCTATGCGCCGCTGCGTCCGTTCGCGAAGCTGCTCGACGAGCTCGAAGGCCGCGCGAATGAAGTCGGCTACACGTTCTGACCGGTCACCATGTCCCTGAAGAAAGCGATGATTTTCGCCGCGGGCCGCGGCGAGCGTATGCGTCCGTTGACCGACGCGTGCCCCAAGCCTTTGCTCGAAGTGGCCGGCAAGCCGCTGATCGTCTGGCAGATCGAACGGCTCGCGCAAGCCGGCTTCCAGACCATCGTGATCAATCATGCGTGGCTCGGCGCGCAGCTCGAAGCCGCGCTCGGCGACGGTTCGCGCTGGCAGGTCGAATTGCGCTACTCGGCCGAGCACGAAGCATTGGAGACGGCAGGCGGTATCGCGCAGGCGCTGCCGCTGCTCGAAGATGACGGCGCGAGCGACGTGTTCGTCGCGGTTGCCGGCGACGTGTACGCCGATTTCGATTACGCCGCGCTCGATGCTCGCGCCCGGCAATTGAAGGCGCAGCCCGCTCCGGGCATGCATCTGGTGATGGTGCCGAATCCGCCGTTTCATCCGACCGGCGACTTTGCTCTGGTCGACGGCGTGTTGTCGCTCGACGCGCAGCCGCGCCTGACGTTCGGCAGCATCGGGCTTTACGACACGCGCATGTTCCACGATCTGCCGCGCGGCACGCGGCGCGCGCTCACGCCGTATTACCGCGAGACGATTGCGCGCGGACTCGCGAGCGGCGAGTTGTACGAAGGCTTGTGGGAGAACGTCGGTACGGCGGCTCAACTGCAGGATCTGGATCAGCGCCTGAGGATGCGCTGAGGGCGGCGAATCAGGGGCGCAGCGCAATAAAGCGTCGACGGGAGCGGCGGCGTCACGCGAAGGCCGACGTGCAATGCCGCGCAGTTCACGCACGAGATTCGGTTCGACAGTGAAGCGGACGTAGTGCGTTCACCGCTCAAACCATTCAACCGCTCCCCGCGCCGCGCACGTTGCACAAGCCACCCAGGCCCACCCAGGTGCGGCACTCACCGCCCGCCCTCTCCCGTTCCAATCGTCTCCATCGGCTCCGGCGCCTGCGCCGCACGTTGCTGCTGCAAGGCCCACATCTGCGCAAACAGGCCGTTCGCGCGCAGCAATTCCGCATGCGTGCCGCGCTCGACGATGCGCCCCTTGTCCATCACGATGATCTGCTGCGCGTGCACCACCGTCGACAGGCGGTGCGCGATGATCAGCGTCGTGCGCTCGCGGGCGATCTGATCGAGTTCGTGCTGGATCGCGCGCTCGGAGCGGGAATCGAGCGCGGAGGTCGCTTCGTCGAACAGCAGGATCGGCGGATTCTTCAGGATGGTGCGCGCAATCGCCACGCGCTGCTTTTCGCCGCCCGACAGTTTCAGGCCGCGCTCGCCGACCGGCGTGTCATAGCCGTTCGGCAGCCCTTCGATGAACTCGTGAATATGCGCCGCGCGCGCCGCCGCGATCACTTCTTCGCGGCTCGCCGACGGCCGGCCGTATGCGATGTTGTAGTAGATCGAATCGTTGAACAGCACCGTGTCCTGCGGCACGATGCCGATCGACGCGCGCAGCGAATCCTGCGTGACGTCGCGAATGTCCTGAGCGTCGATGGTGATCGCGCCGCCGGTCGCGCGGTCCAGATCGTAGAAGCGGAACATCAGCCGCGCGAGCGTGGATTTGCCCGAGCCGCTATGGCCGACCACCGCCGTAGTGGTCCCGGCGGGAATCGTAAAGCTCACGTCGTGGAGAATCTGGCGCGCCGGCTCGTACGAGAAGTTCACGTGCTCGAAGCGCACTTGCGCACCGCGCACTTGCAATGGCGGCGCATCGGGCTGGTCGGGCACTTCCTGCGCCGCACCGAGCAGCGTGAACATGCGGTCCATGTCGGTGAGACTCTGCTTCAGTTCGCGATACACGACGCCGAGAAAATTCAGTGGAATATAAAGCTGCAACATGAAGGTGTTGATCAGCACGAGGTCGCCGAGCGTGAGGCGCCCGGCCATCACGCCTTGTGTCGCGCGCCACAGAATGAACACGAGCCCCGTGCCGATGATCGCCTGCTGCCCGAAGTTCAGCGCCGACAGCGAACGCTGCGATTTGATCGCCGCCGTGCGATAGCGCTTGAGGTTTTCATCGTAGCGGCTCGCTTCCCACTCTTCGTTGCCGAAGTACTTGACGGTTTCGTAGTTGAGCAGCGAATCGATGGCGCGCGAATTCGCCTTCGAATCGAGATCGTTCATCGTGCGGCGAAAATGCGTGCGCCACTCGGTGACCTTCACCGTGAACACGATGTACACCGCGAGTGCGATGAACGTGACGATCGCGTAGTACGCCTCGTATTTGACGACGAAAAAGCCGAGCACGAGGCCGACTTCGACGAGCGTCGGCAGGATGCTGTACAGCGAATACGAGATCAGTTGCGTGATGCCGCGCGTGCCGCGTTCGATATCGCGCGACATGCCGCCCGTCTGCCGTTCCAGATGAAACCGCAACGACAGCGCATGCAGATGGCGAAACACCTTCAGCGCCAGTTGCCGCACCGCGCTCTCGGTCACTTTCGAAAACAGGATCTCGCGCAACTCGGTGAAGAGCGACGTGGACAGCCGCACCACCGCATATGCAACCACCAGCAGGCCGATGCCGCCGAGCAGCACGATGCCCGGTGCGTCGTGCGCGCGGCCGAGCGCGGTGAGATGCTGGACCGACGCGAGGCTGTCGACGATGCGCTTCATCACGATCGGCACGCCCAGATTGGCGACCTTCGCGCCGATCAGGCAACTGAGCGCGAAGCCGACGCGCCATTTATAAGTAGCGAGGTAAGGCAGCAGCGACAGGATCGTCTGCCAGTCGTTGCGAGGCTGAGTGGAAATCGGCGAGGGTTCGGACGAGGGCGTGCGGCGCATGGGGATCTGCAAGGGGGAGAGTGTGGAAATGCCGGAGCTCACGCGACAATAGCGGCGCGCCGGGAGCGGTCTGCCGAGCCGGCACACCGCTTATTGACGCACGACCTCGCTGAACGCTTTCCCGTACAATTCCTGATCTTTCTATTGTCGCAGAAGCCGGCTGGCGCCGCTTTTCATGGGCTGTCCGGCCACCGGTTGCATGCTGGCCGCGCGGCCGTCCCATCTGGCTGGGTTGCCCCGCCGATGGTGCAGTCGTCGTGAAATCCCCGCCTGCCGGTCGAGCCGACCGAGCCAATACGTTTCTCAAGGGTGCCCCGATGACCGATCTTCTTCAACTCCCGCAAAAGCATTGTGCGCTGCGCGTCGTGCCGCAACCGTCGGACGCGAATGTTCACGGCGACGTGTTCGGCGGCTGGATCATGGCGCAGGTGGACATTGCCGGCTCGATCCCGGCGAGCCGCCGCGCCAACGGGCGGGTGGCGACCATCGCGGTGAATTCGTTCGTGTTCAAGCAGCCGGTGTTCGTCGGCGATCTGCTGAGCTTTTACGCGGATATCGTCAAGACGGGCAATACGTCGGTCACCGTGTCGGTCGAGGTCTACGCGCAGCGCATGAGCCTGACCGAAGATCTCGTGAAGGTCACCGAGGCCATCCTCACCTACGTCGCGACCGATAGCGACCGCCGCCCGCGCGCACTGCCGGTGCTCGACTGAGTGGCCGAACTGACTCGCTGAATCGAGCCGCTCAAGCACAAACGGAACGAGGCGCCTTGGCGCCTCGTTTCGTTTCATACCGTGAAGTTGCAGGTGCAGCGGCACGCTCGGGACCGGGCGAACCCGGTCCGGCTCCGCTACGGCTTGCCCGCTTACTGGCTCGCCGCCGCGCCAATGCCCGCTTTCTTCTGCGCGTTCTGGATGTCGTTCGGATAGTTCGGATCGTTGCGCGACGGCTGATAGCCGTGCGCCTCCAATTGTTTCAACTCCGCGTTCTTCTTCGCACGCGCTTCTTTGCGCGCGGCCTTGCGCTCCGCCTTCGTCGTGTGCGGCTTGGTGCCGGTCGTCGCCTTGGCCGCATCCGAGCCCTCGCCCGCCGGTCCTCCTCCGCCGCCCCCGCCGCCGCTTTGCGCGAACGCCGGCGCGGCAGCCGCCACGCTCAGTACAACCGATGCCAACAACACAGCCAGTTTCTTTGCAGGTGAAGACGACATTGTTTTCTCCAGTCGGATTGGCGGATAGTCGGCAGCACAACGCCCGGCACGCGATACGAGCAGCGGGAACGACGATCGGGCGAAGCGCTGCGTGAATCGGTGCTTCTTCGGTGCTTCGTCATGCCCGGCAAGGTCCCGGATGGGAGTCGTGAATATATCCGACTGTAATTCATGCGCAAATCGCTTTGGCCCGTGCAGGCAGCGGCTAGGCCGCCCGGCTGGACACCGCGGACGCGCCGTCGCCGCGCAAATAGGCATCGACCTGCGCTTCGATCCACTGCGCGAAATGCGCCTGGCGGGCGTTGGGAATTTCGCGCTGCTGCCACACCAGCCAGTACGGATAGCGGTACGGGACGCGAATCGTGGTGATCTGCACCAGCGCACCTTGTGCCAACGCGTGCGCGACCAGACTGCGCCGCTCGAGCGCGATGCCCTGGCCCAGCAGCACCGCGCCGATCGCGATGTTCGAATCGTTCGCCGACAGGACCACGGCTTCGGGCGGCGGCGGCGCCACCTGCGCCGCGTGGCACCAGTCGGCCCACGGGGCATCGGGGCTGGCGATCAGCGGGCAGGCGACCACGTCCTCGGCGCTGACCGGAAAGCGGCCGCCCGGCGCGAGGGCGAAATGAGGCGCGGCGACGACCACCATGTCGTCGTCGAACAGCTTTTGTTGCGCGACGTCGGGCCAATGGCCTTGTCCCATGCGGATGCCGATGTCGGCCGCGCTCTGGCGAAAATCCTCGACCTGCAGACTGGTCAACAGGCGCACCCGATAGTACGGATGCGCTTCGCGAAAGCTCGCGAGCCGCGGCACGAGCCAGTGCTGCGCGAACGACGGCAGGGTCGAGATCACCAGTTCGCTCTCGTGCGGGCGCGCCTGCGCGCGGCGCGTAGCCTGCGTGATGTCGCGCAGCGCGGCGCGAATGTCCAGCGCATACAGGCGCCCTTCGTCGGTGAGGCGCAAACCGCGCGCCTCGCGGATGAACAGCGCGACGCCCATCGCATCTTCCAGCACCCTGATCTGCTGGCTCACCGCCGAGTGCGTCACGTGCAGTTCGCGCGCGGCCTGGGTGACGCCGCCCAGACGGGCGACGGCTTCGAAACAGCGCAGCGCGGTAAGCGGCGGGATGGGCTTCATGTTAGAAATTCTGACGTAGATCGTCGGTAATTGTCGCTTTTTTTGCCGTGCGGAGATGCTTAATCTATCGGCTTGAGGCGCCACGCATCGCACTGACGAGAGGCGCCGCGCCGCGGTCCGCTCAGGCGCGCAATGATAGAACTTCTAACGGGAAACACATGAAACTGATCGGAATGCTCGACTCGCCCTACGTACGCCGGGTCGCCATCTGCCTCAAATTGCTGAAGCTCGACTTCGAACACGCGTCGATCTCGGTGTTTAGCACATACGACCAGTTCGCGCAGATCAACCCGGTCGTCAAGGCGCCGACGCTGATCGCCGACAACGGCAGCACGGTGATGGATTCATCGGTGATTCTGCAGTACCTGGCGACGCTGGCCGGCCCCGGGCAGCGGCTCTTCCCCACTGTGCCGGACGACGCTTTGCGCGCCGCCCGTCTCACCGGGCTCGCGCTCGCGGCGTGCGAGAAGAGCATCCAGATCGTCTACGAGCGGAATCTGCGGCCGGTGGAGAAGCAGCACGAGCCCTGGCTCGAGCGCGTGCGCGCGCAACTGCTCGCCGCTTACGCCGAACTCGAACGCGAGGTGGCGGCAGCCGCGCTGCCGGTCGAGCAGGACCAGTTCGACGCGGCGGACGTCACCGTGGCGGTGAGCTGGCATTTCACGCAGATGATGCTGCCGGAAATCGTCGATAAAGCCGCGTACCCGCGCCTGCAGGCGTTTTCGACGCTGGCGGAGGACTTGCCGGTTTTCGTGGATACGCCGGCGGTGTGACGCCGGCGGTGCGGGAAGCGCACGCCGTCATCGAGGGTGGGGCGTGCCGGGATCACCCGGCCCGCTGTTCCTTGTGGCGCGCGGCAGCACGATTGCCGCGCGCTGCCGCGCCCGGCTCCCCACGGCCAATCAAGCCGGCTCCAACTCCCGCCCCACGCCTCCTTGCAGCAACTCGGAAATCGCATCCGTCGACAACGGCCTCGCGAAGTAGAACCCCTGCATCTCGTCGCACGCGCGCTCTTTGAGGAAGTCGAGTTGCGCCGACGTTTCCACGCCTTCCGCGATCACATGCAGCTTCAACGAGTGCGCCAGCGCGATGATCGCCGAGGTGATCGTCTCGTCGTCGCCCGACACGCCGATGTCCGAGACGAACGAGCGGTCGATCTTCAGCCGGTCCACCGGGAAGCGTTTCAGATAGCTGAGGCTCGAATAGCCGGTGCCGAAGTCGTCGATCGCGAGGCCGATGCCGAGCGCGTGCAGCTCGTTGAGCATCGACACCGCTTCTTCGGCGTTACGCATGATGGTGCTTTCGGTCAGCTCCAGTTCGAGGTAGCGCGGCTCCAGACCGGTCTCGGTCAGCACCTGCGTGACCAGCTTCGCGATATCGCGCTGCTGGAACACACGCGCCGACAGATTCACCGACACCCGCGTCGGCGGCAGGCCCTCGTCCTGCCAGGCCTTGTTCTGGCGGCACGCTTCACGCAGCACCCATTCGGACAGCGGCCCGATCAGACCGCTCTCCTCCGCCAACGGAATGAACGCCGAGGGCAGCACCAGGCCGTCTTCCGGATCGTGCCAGCGCACCAGCGCCTCGATGCCGACAATCTGCCCGCTGCCGATATCCACCTGCGGCTGGTAGTGCAGCAGGAATTCATCGTCGCGCAACGCCCGGCGCAAACGCCGTTCGAGATTCAGACGCGCGCCCGCGCTCGCGTTCATCTCCGGCTGATAGAACTGGAACGTATTGCGGCCCATGTCCTTCGCGCGATACATCGCGAGGTCGGCCTTTTGCATCAGCGATTCGGCGTCGTCGCCGTCTTGCGGAAACAGGCTCGCGCCCATGCTGCAACCCACGTACAGCTCGGTGCCGTCGAGCCATACCGGCTCGGAGATCGACGAGCGCACGCGCTCCATCCACGCGATCAGCGACTGTTCGTCGACGGTGTCGGTCATCACGATCACGAACTCGTCGCCGCCGTGCCGCGCGACCGTGTCGCTGGTGCGCGAGCAGCGCGCGAGGCGCTCGGCGACCACGCGCAGCAGCCGGTCGCCGACGCTATGGCCGAGCGTGTCGTTGACGTTCTTGAACCCGTCGAGATCGAGGAACACGACCGCGACGCCGTTGTGATGCCGACGCGCGACGACCAGCGCATGTTCGAGCCGATCGCGCAGCAGGTTGCGGTTCGGCAGGCGCGTGAGGCTGTCGTAGTTGGCCTGGTATTCGAGCTGTTCCTGATAGCGGATCAGGTCGGTCACGTCGTTGATCACGCCGATGTGATGGGTGATCACGCCTTCCGCATTCGGCACGGGCGCGATGAACAGCTGATTCCAGAACAGCGCGCCGTCTTTGCGATAGTTGCGCAGCACCGCGCTGACCTCGCGGTTCGCCGCGAGCGCCTGACGGATCAGCGCCACACCTTCCTGGTCGCGGTCGTCGCGTTGCAGCACGCGGCAATCGTGGCCGATCACCTCGGCGGGATCGTAGCCGGTGATGCGCATGAACGCCGGGTTCACGTATTCGATCAGATTGCCGGTGGGCGACGGCGCCGTGATCAGAATCGCGTTGACGCTCGCGTCGAGCGCGCGGCTTTGCAGACGCAACGCGAGATCGGCGCGCTTGCGCTCGGTGATGTCCGTATAGGAACCGAGCACGCCGATCACGCGGCCCTCGCCGTCGGTGAACGGCAGCTTGCTCGTGACGGTGGTGCGGTGCACGCCGTCGATCACCAGATCGACCTCGAAGTTCATCTTCGGCACGCCGGTGCTCACCACCTCCTGGTCGTGGTCGCCCAGCAGATCGGCGAACGCGCGCCACGGCATATCGGCGTCGCTCTTGCCCACCACCTGCTCGGGATAGGCGAGCCCGGCGTCGCGCGCGAACGCCATATTGCAGCCGAGATAGCGCGACCCGAGGTCCTTCCAGAAGATGCGCTGCGGAATGTTGTCGATCACCGCTTCGAGCATCTGGTTCGAACGCTGCGCCTCGGCTTCGGCGTTGATCTGGTCGGTGACGTCGTCGGCGAGCACGAAGAGCGACGCGCGGCCCATGAAGTTCAGCGCGTGATATGAAATATCGACGCTGATGATCGAGCCGTCCTTGCGCCGGTGATGCCAGATGCCCGCCATCGTGCGGCCGTGCGGAACCGCGTCCTGGCGTTGCAGGTGCGATTCGAGTCGCGCGATCTCGGTATGGGTGCGGATCGCGCGAATCGTCATGCCGAGAAATTCGCTTTCGGTGTAGCCGTATTGCTGGATCGCGGCCGCGTTGACGGCGAGAAAGCGCATCGTCTCGCGATCGAAGATGTACATCGGCACCGGATGGTCGTCGAACAGGCCGCGAAAGCGTTCGTCGTGGCGCCCGAGCGCGCGCACGCTGCGCAGTTTTTTACGCGCGGTGTTTTCGCGGGCGCCGAACGTGAAGATGAGGGGCACGCTGCCGGCTAGCATCGTCACGATCAGCAGAAACATCGCGCGTTGGGTTTCGCTCGCCGAGACCGCGAGCGCCTTCTGCAACGCGCGGTTTTCCTCGCTGCGCAGCGCGGCCAGCGCGGCTTCCACGCGATCGAGTCCGAGCCCGAGGCGGGTATAGGTCGACGCAGCCCACGCGCGCGACGCATCCGGCTGGGCGCTGGCGCTTTTCAACAGCGCGTCGTCGATGTCGTGCTGCAACGCGTGGCTGTCCGCGTTCAGCCTCGCCAGCGCGTCGAGCATCGGCGGATCGCCGGCCAGTTCCTGACGCAGCTCGTGCTCCAGACCGGCGAGCGTCGTGGTCATCGCGGCGGCCGCGTTGACCGGCGCGGGTTCGCCCGATGCCTCGAAGCGGCCTAGTGCGGCCAGTGCGCTGTCGAGCGCCGTGTGATACGCGTCGAGGTTCTGGCGCACGCTCGTCGAGCGCAGCATGCGCACGTCGGCGTCGCGCTGGCCGACGATCTGCGTGTAGGCGACGAACGCGTTCGCACCGACCGCGGCGACGACCACCGCTATGTTGATCAGCAGCCGCTTCGATAAGAAAAGAGTCATGGATTCCGAACGTCAATCGTTCCGAGGGCGGGAGCGCGCGATCGTTCTCGGTGCGTCGGGCTGCATCGATGCGAGTCTTTTTACGCGCCAACCCATGGATAACGGCAACTATCGGAAAGGGGTTGAGGGTGGGGAATGAAAAAAAATGGGGATGGGGGCGCAATGATGGAAAGCGCATGGCAGATCGCGCTTGTCGGATCGTGCGTGGGTGGCTGCGCCCGCTACCCGCGCCTCGGCGCGGCTACCCCGCCGCGCCGAATTCCTTCATCGCCGGGACGAAGTCGTGATTGGCCTCAGGCTTGCGCGACAGCTTGGCGAGCACGTAGCGCTTGAATGGATCGAGTTCGGCCCAGCGGGCCGCGCTCGGCGCGACGAGGCCGGCCAGCCCGGCCTGAAGCGTGACGCCATCCGGTACGCTGTCCGTGTGGCGCCACGCGGGCGACTCGTCGGGCGTGAACCACTCCGGCTCGACGTTCGCGTGCGTGCGCAGCATCTCGAACAACGCGTGATCGAAATTCGGTTCGATTTCCGCGTCGTCCTCGACCGGGAAACGCGCCAGCAGCTTGCGGTCTTCGAGCGGCAGCAACTGCCACTGCGCCAGCGTGATGCGCAGCCCGAAACGGTCGAGATTGAAGCGCACCGACATCGGGATGTAGGTGAAATTCTCCGAAGACGCGACTTCGAAGTTGAACAGAAGCGGTGCTTCGTTGAGTCCCATAACAAGGCTCCTCCTGATGGCGCACAGCGTGCAAGCGCAGCTTGAGGTATTTTAGAACCTTATTCGCGCAACGGCGGCATGGCCAGGAGCCGCCCGGCGGCGCAGGGCAACCTTGGGGACCGCTACGCGCGCGCAGCATCGCACAGGAGTCGAGCATTGAACGAACAGGAAACAGCCGGACAGCCGGGCGCAGTGGAGCGCCAGGTGCACCGGCATCGCGGCGCGGCGGTCGAAACCGTCACCGATCACGTCGGTCAGGAATGGCCGGTCGCGCTCGTCTTCAACGGCATTTCACACGCGGTGATGATGTGTACGCCGCGCGATCTCGAAGCATTCGCGGTCGGCTTTGCGATTTCGGAAGGCATCGTCGAGCGCGGCAGCGATATTCAGGACATCGAGGTCGAACTGCATGACGACGATGAATTGCCGCATGCCGAAGTGCAATTGCAGGTCGTCCAGCAGGCGTTCGTCGCGCTGAAGGAGAAGCGCCGCGCGCTCGCCGGGCGCACCGGCTGCGGGGTCTGCGGCATCGAAAGCATCGATCTCCTCGATCTGAAACCGGAGCGGGTGCCCGACACCGGCTTTCTGCAACGGCTCGCGCCGGACGCGATCGCCCGCGCGGCCCGCGAACTGCCCGGACATCAGGCGCTCACGCGCTTGACCGGCGGCCTGCACGCGGCCGCATGGTGCGACGCGGCGGGCGCGATCCGCTACGCGTTCGAGGACGTCGGCCGCCACAACGCGCTCGACAAGCTGATTGGCCAGCTCGTGCTCGATCGCGCGGACACCCGCGACGGCTTCGTGTTTCTGTCGAGCCGCGCGAGCTACGAACTGGTGCGCAAGGCCGCGCGCGTCGATGTGCCGATGCTCGCGACGATCTCCGCGCCGTCGTCGCTGGCGATTGCGATTGCCCGCAAGGCGGGCGTGCGGCTGGTCAGTTTCTGCCGCGAAGGCAGCTACGTCGATTACGACACGTGGCAACCGGCGCAGGTTTGAGGGCTGATGGGTGCGGGTGGGGGGAATTTGAGGGCCTGGGCGTGTGAGCACCCGAGTGCCCGAGCGCCAAATCCCCCAGCGCTCAGGCATCCCGCATCAATCGAACTGCCGGAAATCCGGCTTGCGCTTCTCGAAAAACGCCTGGAACGCCTCGCGCGCTTCCGGCGCGAGCAGCATCTTGCCGAAGTGCAAGGCTTCTTCCGACATCTGCGTTTGCAGTTCCTGTCGGCTCGCGCGCTTCATCAAACTCTTCGTCACGCGCAGCGACGACGCCGGCAACGCGGCCAGCTTCGCGGCCTGCCCGGCAGCGAACGCATCGACTTCAGCGGCCGGCAGCACGCGATTCACGAAGCCCATGCGCTGCGCTTCGGCGGCGTCGAACGCTTCACCGAGCAGCAGCTTTTCCGCCGCCGCCTGATAGCCGCCCACGCGCTGCAACAATAGGCTCGACGCCGCTTCCGGACACAGGCCGAGCTGTGTGAACGGCAGCGAGAAGCTCGCCGTGTCGGCCGCGTAGACGAGGTCGCAATGCAGCAGCAAGGTCGTGCCGATGCCCACCGCCGGCCCTGCCACCGACGCCACCACCGGCTTTTCCGCCGAGCTGATCGCGCGCAGGAACTGGAACACCGGCGCGTTTTCGCCCATCGGCGGCGTCTTCATGAAATCTTCGAGATCGTTGCCGCCACTGAAAATGTCGGCGCTGCCGCGAATCAGGATCGCGCGCACGGACGTGTCGCCGTGCGCTTGAACCATCGCGTCGGCCATCGTCTGATACATCGCGGCCGTAATCGCGTTCTTCTTGCCGGGCCGGTTGAAGGCAATCGTCAGCACGCCGTCGGCGCGCTCGACCAGGATATCCATCGTCATCTCCTTCCTCTCCTCGTACTGTTGCTGAGAATGTAAAAACGGTTCGCAAGCCAGGCGGCCTGCGAACCGTTCTGCGGTTCTTAACGGACAAGCGCGGCCGTCATCTCGCCGATGACCGCGCGGACCGGGGCGTACACGCGCTCACCCGGTTACAGGCGCTCGATGATGCCCGCCGCGCCCATGCCGGTGCCGACGCACATCGTCACCATGCCGTACTTGTAGTTGCGGCGGCGCAGGCCGTGCACCACCGTCGACGCACGAATCGCGCCCGTCGCGCCGAGCGGATGGCCGAGGGCGATCGCACCGCCGAGCGGGTTGATCTTCGACGGGTCCAGCCCGAGGTCCTGAATCACCGCCAGCGATTGCGCGGCGAACGCTTCGTTCAGTTCGATCCAGTCGAGGTCGTCCTGCTTCAGGCCCGCGGCCTTCAGCGCGGCCGGAATCGCTTCCTTCGGACCGATGCCCATGATTTCCGGCGGCACGCCGCGCACCGCGAAGCTCACGAAGCGCGCGAGCGGCGTCAGGTTGAACTGCTTGAGCATCTTCTCCGACACGACGATCAACGCGCCCGCGCCATCCGACGTCTGCGAGCTGTTGCCCGCCGTCACCGAACCCTTGTTCGCGAACACGGCGCGCAGCTTCGCCAGACCTTCGAGCGACGTTTCCGCGCGCGGACCTTCGTCGAGCGACACTTCGCGCGTCTGTACACGCACTTCGCCGGTCGCGAGATCGGGGAAGCGTTCGGTGATCGTGTAGGCGGCGATTTCGTCGTTGAACTCGCCGGCCTGTTGTGCGGCGATCGCGCGGCGGTGCGATTCGACCGAGAAGGCGTCCTGCGCTTCGCGGCTGATCTTCCAGCGCTCGGCGACCTTCTCCGCGGTCAGGCCCATGCCGTATGCGATGCCGATGTCTTCGTTGCGATCGAAAATATGCGGCGAGAGCGAGGGCTTGTTGCCCATCATCGGCACCATGCTCATCGATTCACAGCCGCCCGCGATCATCGCATCCGATTCACCGACGCGGATGCGATCGGCGGCCATCGCCAGCGCGGTCAGGCCCGACGCGCAGAAGCGGTTCACCGTGACGCCGCCGACCGTGTTCGGCAGGCCGGCCAGCAGCGCGCCGATGCGCGCGACGTTCAGCCCCTGTTCGGCTTCGGGAATCGCGCAGCCGATGATCGCGTCTTCGATCACCTTGGTGTCGAGACCGGGCACTTGCGCCACGGCCGATTTGATCGCGTGCACCAGCAGTTCGTCGGGGCGCGTGTTCCTGAACATCCCGCGCGGCGCCTTGCCGATCGGCGTACGGCTCGCTGCGACGATGTATGCGTCTTGCAATTGCTTTGCCATTTGAGACTCCTTTGTCGGCGGGAGTTAGCGCTTTAGCGCTTACTCCCGCCCCATGCAACCCGTTGCGGTCGGCCAGCGTTAGCGCTTTAGCGCTTACGCTGGCCCCATGCATATGTATGCGATTGCTCGTCGCTTCAGTTGCGCACCGGCTTACCGGTCTGCAGCATGCCCATGATCCGCTCCTGCGTCTTCTGGGTGCCGAGCAGATCGACGAACGCACGACGCTCGAGTTGCAGCAGCCATTCTTCATCGACGAG
Organism: Paraburkholderia sp. TE9906; assembly: GCF_056279605.1. Lineage (NCBI taxonomy): Bacteria > Pseudomonadati > Pseudomonadota > Betaproteobacteria > Burkholderiales > Burkholderiaceae > Paraburkholderia > Paraburkholderia sp. TE9906. The sequence goes on along the minus strand of NZ_JBWCCT010000002.1, from coordinate 191,601 downwards.
ACTGCCCGCTTCCACGTCGCCGCCACACACCGCTTCCGCGATGCGGCTGGCGATCAGGAAATCATGCTCGCTGATAAAGCGCCCATCGCGCATGTTGACGAGCGATGCCTTGATGGTCGAGATCGCCGAGCGGCCCGCGACCGGCACCTGCGTCACCCGCAGCGGCGGACGATAACCCGCCGCCGCCAGCGCGCGCGCTTCCTTCTTCGCGACGTCGAGCAACTCGAACACGTTGAAGACGATCGTATCGGACGGCTTCAGATAACCCATCGTGCGGGCATCGAGCGCGGACGCCGAGACCTTCGCCATCGCCGCGTTCTCGAACGACTTCTGCACAAACTTCAGCAGATCGGTGGTCGCGCCGACCTGGGTAGCAGCTTCCGCCGCGCGCAGCGCCGCTTCTTTCAGGCCGCCGCCCGCCGGCACGAGACCCACGCCGACTTCCACGAGACCCATATAGCTTTCGATGTGCGCAACCCGCTTCGCGCTGTGCAGCGCCAGCTCACACCCGCCGCCGAGCGCGATGCCCGACACCGCCGAGATCACCGGCACGCTTGCATACTTCACGCGCAGCATGCCTTGCTGGAACTTCTGCACGAACGGCTCGATGCCCTTCGCGCCGCCCATCATGAACGCGGGCAGCGCCTCTTCGAGGTTGGCGCCCGCCGAGAACGGGCCGCCCGGCGTGCCGAGCTTCAGCGACGTGGGCTGCCACACCACGAGGCCCTTGTAGTCCTTTTCCGCCAGTTCGATCGCCTGCGTCAGACCGTCGATTACCGACGGTCCAATCGTGTTCATCTTGCTCTTGAACGACACGATCAACACATCGTTCTCGCCCGCGCGATCGTCGACCCATGCGCGCACGGCATCGGTTTCGAACAGCGTCTTGCCGTAGGTCTTCGGATCGGCCGTCGTGTCGCCGACCAGCGGTGCACGGAACACCTGCCTGTCATACACGGACAGCGACGAGCGCGGCACAAAGGTCTTCGAAGCCGGCGACCACGACCCTTCGTTCGTATGCACGCCGCCCTTCTCCGCGACCACGCCTTCCAGCACCCACGACGGCAGCGGCACGTTCGACAGCGCCTTGCCCGCCGCGATGTCTTCCTGCACCCACTCGGCGACCTGCTTCCAGCCGGCCGTCTGCCAGCCTTCGAACGGGCCTTCGTTCCAGCCGAAGCCCCAGCGGATGGCCAGATCGACGTCGCGCGCGTTGTCGGCGATCGACTCCAGATGCACGCCGATGTAGTGATACACGTCGCGGAAAATCGCCCACAGGAACTGCGCCTGCGGATGCTCCGATTCGCGCAGCAGCTTCAGACGCTCCGCCGCTGGGCGCTTCAGGATGCGGCCGACCAGTTCGTCCGCCTTCGCGCCGCCGTCGACGTACTCGCCCGTCTTCGGGTCGAGCACCTTGATCGCCTTGCCTTCCTTCCTGTAGAAGCCGCCGCCCGTCTTCTGACCCAGCGCGCCCTTCTTCACCAGTTCGGCCAGCACGGCCGGCGTTTCGTAGACCGGGAAGAACGGGTCGTCCTTCAGCGTGTCCTGCATCGTCTTGATGACGTGCGCCATCGTGTCGAGTCCGACCACGTCGGCGGTGCGGAACGTGGCCGACTTCGCGCGGCCCAGACGCGCGCCGGTCAGGTCGTCCACTTCGTCGAAACGCAGGCCGAACTTCGCGGCTTCCGTGATGACGGCGAGGATCGAGAAAATGCCGACGCGGTTGGCGATGAAGTTCGGCGTGTCTTTCGCGCGCACGACGCCCTTGCCGACCACGCTCGTCAGGAACGTTTCGAGTTGGTCGAGAATTTCCGGACGCGTCGTCGCGGTCGGGATCAGTTCGACCAGATGCATGTAGCGCGGCGGATTGAAGAAGTGCACGCCACAGAAGCGCGCTTTCAGTTCAGCCGGGAAGCCTTCCGACAAAGCCGTGATCGACAGACCCGACGTGTTGGTCGCGAAGATCGCGTTCGGCCCGATGTGCGGCGCGACCTTCTTGTACAGGTCGTGCTTCCAGTCCATGCGTTCGGCGATCGCTTCGATCACGACGTCGCATTCGGCGAGCTTGGCGATGTCGTCGTCGTAATTGGCGGGCTGGATGTACTGCGCGTCGTCCTTCACGCCGAACGGCGCCGGCGACAGCTTCTTCAGATTCTCGATCGCCTTCAGCGCGATCGCGTTCTTCGGGCCTTCCCTGGCCGGCAGATCAAAAAGAAGCACAGGCACCTTGGCGTTGATCAGGTGCGCTGCGATCTGCGCGCCCATCACGCCGGCGCCGAGCACGGCTACCTTGCGAATGATCAGATTGCTCACGTCGTTCCTCCGGAGAGTTGTGCGGATGTCGCGAAGCGTCGAGGATGCTTCGCGATGTATGGCTTGAGCCAGGCGGGAATCAGGCGCCGCGGTTTCGATACGCGCGGCGCCTGTACCTCGATGTGTGTTTGCGTCGGGCTTAGAACAGCGCTTCTTCGACGTCCATCAGCGACTTCGAACCGGCGCGCGCCTGACGGATCGTCATCGCCGTTTCCGGCAGCAGCTTCGCGAAGTAAAAGCGCGCGGTGGCGAGCTTCGCCTTGTAGAACGGATCGCCCGACGCTTCCTTGTCGAGTGCGATACGCGCCATGCGCGCCCAGAAGTACGAGAACACCAGATGGCCGACGGTGCGCAGATACGGCACGGCTGCGGCGCCGACTTCGTCCGGGTTTTGCATCGCCTTCATGCCGATTTCCATCGTCAGCTTCTGCACCTTGTCGCCGATGTCGGCAAGCGGGTTCACGAACTCCTGCATCTCCGGCTTGATGCCTTCGGCTTCGACGAACTCCGTGACCAGCTTGCCGAACTTCTTCATCTTCGCGCCCATGTCGCCGAGAATCTTGCGGCCCAGCAGGTCGAGCGCCTGAATCGCATTGGTGCCTTCGTAGATCATGTTGATGCGCGCGTCGCGCACGTACTGCTCCATGCCCCACTCGGCGATGAAGCCGTGGCCGCCGTAGATCTGCATGGCGTGATTGGTGCCTTCGAACGCGTTGTCCGACAGGAACGCCTTCAGGATCGGCGTGAGCAACGCGACGAGGTCGGCTGCTTCCTTGCGCACCGCTTCGTCGCCGTGCGACAGTTCCTTGTCGATATGCAGCGCGGACCAGTACGAGAACGCACGCGCGCCTTCGGCGTAGGCCTTCTGCGTGAGCAGCATGCGGCGCACGTCCGGGTGCACGATAATCGGGTCCGCCGCTTTTTCAGGCGCCTTCGGGCCGGTCAGCGAACGCATCTGCAGACGCTCTTTCGCGTACGTGAGCGAGTTCTGATAGGCGATTTCGGTCAAGCCGAGGCTCTGCATGCCGACGCCCAGGCGCGCGGCGTTCATCATCACGAACATCGCGTTGAGACCCTTGTTCGGCTCGCCGACGAGCCAGCCCTTCGCGTTGTCGAGATTGATCACGCAGGTCGCATTGCCGTGAATGCCCATCTTGTGCTCGATCGAACCGCACTTCACGCCGTTGCGCTCGCCGGGCTCGCCCGCTTCGTTCGGCACGAACTTCGGCACGATGAAGAGCGATATGCCCTTGGTGCCCTTCGGCGCATCCGGCAGACGCGCGAGCACAAGGTGAACGATGTTTTCCGCGAGATCGTGTTCGCCGCTGGAAATGAAGATCTTCGTGCCGCTGATCGCGTACGAGCCGTCGCTATTCGGCTCGGCCTTGGTGCGCAGGATGCCGAGGTCGGTGCCGCAATGCGGTTCGGTCAGACACATCGTGCCGGTCCACACGCCGGCAACCAGCTTCGGCAGATAACGCTGCTGCAACTCGGGCGTGCCGTGCGCGTGCAGGCATTCGTACGCGCCGTGCGAGAGACCTGGATACATCGTCCACGCCTGATTCGCCGAGTTCAGCATTTCGTAGAGCGCGTTGTTGACGAATGCGGGCAGCCCCTGCCCGCCGTATTCCGGATCACAGCCCAGTGCCGGCCAGCCGGCCTCGACATACTGTTGATAGGCTTCCTTGAAACCCTTCGGCGTGGTCACGACGCCGTCGCCGGCATACGTGCAGCCTTCCTGATCGCCGCTATGGTTGAGCGGGAACAGCACTTCGGAGCAGAACTTGCCGGCCTCTTCGAGCACGGCGTTGATCGTGTCGGCATCGAGATCCGCGTGCTTCGGCATCTGCTTGATCTCGGCTTCCACGTTGAGCAGTTCGTGCAACACGAATTGCATGTCGCGCAGCGGCGCGGCGTACTGTCCCATGACTCTCTCCAAAGTTTGACAAGAAGCCAGGCCGTTAGCTGAGTCCGTGGACCGGAACCTTCTGCGCCGCTGAATCCGGTTGGTACCCGACGACGTTGCTAACGGCTTTCGCTTTGATACGAAACAATCAATTTTTCCAGCGCGGCCCACGTGAGAGGCACCGCATCCGGCAGGTGCAGGAAGCGCGCATCGTGATGCAGGCCGAGCGTGAAGCTGTACAGTTCGAAAAGCATCAGCTGCGGATCGGTGTCGGCGCGCAGATGCCCTTCTTCCATTGCCTGCGAAATCGCGCGGGTAAGCGCCGCACGCCAGATCGTCACGCTCGACACCAGTTGCTCGCGCACCGGGTTGTCCGCGCGGTCGTCGTATTCGACGGCGCCGCTGATGTAGATGCACCCGGTGGTGACTTCCTGAATGCGCTTCTCGATCCAGCGGGAAATCATCGCGCGCAAGCGCGGCAAGCCGCGAGGCTCGCGCAAGCTCGGGAAAAACACCTCGTCTTCGAAACGATGGTGATATTCGCGCACGACTTCGACCTGCAAATCCTCGCGCGACCCGAAATGCGCGAACACTCCGCTTTTGCTCATCTGCATGCGCTCAGCCAGCAGGCCGATCGTCAGACCTTCCAGTCCGTCGCGGCTTGCCAGATCGAGTGCTGCGTCGAGAATTGCGACGCGCGTTTGTTCGCCTTTTCGCATAGCTGTTTTTTACCGTTCTAATGTGACCGAAAGAAAATCGAACGGCCGTACTATTATTGAGTGCCGCCGTCCGCGAAACAAGGACTTTATTAGAAACCGGTTTCTAACCTGGTTTCAATTCTGCGACATCCGTCCATCAGAGGAATCAGATTTTTTAGAGGCGTTTGCCTTGAGACAGGTATTGCCATGCAGAATGCTTGCGTCTCCGTGATTGTCGCAGCCGGCCGACATGATGCCGCAGATCGGCGCGAATCCAGGAGGGTTTGATGGGTGTGGGGCGGGTGGCGGTTGTCGCTGCGCAACGGGCGCGGTGGTTGGAGGAATGGCGGTGTGTCTGGCGCCGATCAGAATAGCCCGACGGCGGGAGCGCCGCGCCGATGCGGACATGCTCGCGCGGAAGCCGTCATTCGTCCAATGGGAATCTCTGCTGCAACGCAATGGCGACCCGCGTCAGCACTTCGTCCCAATCGCCGCGCTGCGTCTGCGTGAAAAGACGCAAGCCGGGATACCACGGACTGTCGTCGCGGCCGCGTAGCCAGCGCCAGCAGCCCGCGAATCGGTTCAGCAACCAGACCGGCTTGCCCATCGCGGCGGCAAGATGCGCGACCGAGGTGTCGACGGAAATCACCAGATCGAGATTGTCGATCAGCGCCGCGGTCTCCGCAAAGTCGGCGAGTTCATCGGTCCAGTCGGTCAGACGTGCCTTGCTGGCAGCGTCGGCGAGCTTCGCGGGGTCATCGGTCTTTTGCAGACTGACCCAGCGCACCTGCCTCAGCGCGAGCAGCGGCGCGATCTGCGCGACCACGAGGCTGCGCCGCCGGTCCACCGCAATGCCCGAATGGCCGCCCGCCCACACGACGCCGACACGCGGCAAATGCGCGGCGGGCAGCGCTTCCAGGCGCGCGCGCCAATGGGCGGCGCGCGCGGCGTCGGCATGCAGATACGGCAGCGCGCTCGGGATCGTAGCGAGCCGTGTGCCGAACGCCATCGGCAGGGACATCAGTGGGCAGTAGCAATCCCAGCGGCTCAGATCGGAAGGCACGCCATCGAACAGCTGGAGGTCCGGCCAGCGCTCGCGCAACGACCGCTCGTACAGGCGGCGCAACGGCGGCGGGCACACGTAGCCCACCTGGGAAAAACGCTCGAGCGCCATCGGCAGGTAGCGTACGAACTGCAGACTGTCGCCATAGCCCTGTTCGTCGAGGACGAGCAGGTGTTCATTGGACTGCAGCCCGTTACGTCGAATTTGAATCGCAGCCGATGGGCGCTCGCCGGACCATCGCGGCAAAGCCACTTGCACAGGCTTCTGCGCGGGTCGTCCGTCGGACAGTTTGAAGCTGACCCAGCGGTCTTCGAAATACGGCCACGCCTCTTCGTAGCGACCCGCGGCGAGCAGCACGATCGCCAGATTGTTGCGGGCGACGAGGTTCGCAGGCGCCAGTTCGAGGGCGCGCCGGTAGTGCCGCTCGGCCTCTTCCAGCGCGCCGAGATCCGCATGGATGCGCCCCAGATTGTTGTGCGCGGCCGAGTGTTCAGGGTCAATCTCGAGCGTGCGCCGGTAGCTGAGCGCGGCGTCTTCGAGACGTTCGAGATGTTGCAGCGTCAACGCGAGGTTGTAGTGCAGCGCCGAGAAATCCGCCTGCAGCGCGAGCCCTTGCCGCAGGCTCTCGAGCGCGCCCGGATAGTCGCCGAGTTTGAGCCGGATCGCGTAGAGCGTGTTGTACAGGATCGGTTCGGGACGAATCCGGATTGCGCGTTCGAGCAAGTGCTGCGCGCTTTGCGTATCACCGCGAGCAAGTGCGAGCAGTCCTTGCAAATGAATTGCGCCGACATGCTCGCCGTCCTCGCCGAGGATTCGATCGACGAGTGTGCGCACCGCATCGAAGCGGCCGGCCTGATAGGCGGCTATGGCCTCGTCGTGAAGGCTCGATGTGTCGACGGATTCGGCTGGCTGGCGAACAGACATGATTGACGAACGAGCGAGCGCGCGTGATGCACGGGCCGGTCGCTATAAACGACGCAGGTGAACCGGCAAACACCGCTTGATCAGGGAAAGTGTCAGCGGTGCATCTCATACACGAGGCCGCTCGACTCTATCGAACGAAGATTATGTTTGAGCAGCGGCAGGGAGTCTTTAGGAGCGCTCTGAAACGCGTTATGCACCGTGCTTTGCATTGATGTGGCGCACGGCACGACGGGGTTGCATCTGAGCGATGCGACGGTCGGCCTTGCGGAGTGCGTGCGAGATTGCCGCCCCGTGTATTGCCGTGTTCGGAAATGGCGGCGCTTCGCCGCTTACGCTTGAATTCGCCATCCGCGTTTGCGCCTGCCGGACCGGGCCCTGTCCCGCCGCAGCCGGCCCTTGCGCCGCTACCGCCTAATCGTACCCACCCACCGTCAACAGCTTCATCGCCACCCGATAGCTCGTGTAAGCCAGCCAGTTGAGCGCCCGCTCGACGACCGGACGCGATTCGTAATGCGCCTTGTCGATACGGCGCGAATCCTTGAACGCATCGAGTATCGCCTCGCGCAGCGCCTGGGTCGACACGTCGTTCACCAGCACCACATTCGCTTCGTTGTTGAGCATCAAACTCAGCGCATCGAGGTTCGACGAACCCACGGTCCCCCAGTTCGAATCGACCACCGCGACCTTGCCGTGCAGCAGCGTCTTCTCGTACTCGGCGATCTGCACGCCGGACCTGAGCAACGCGTGATAAAGAAACGGCACGGCGTAGTCCAGCGCCTTGAACTCCTTGCGCCCAATGATCAGCTTCACCACGACGCCGCGGCGCGCGGCGAACACCAGCGCACGCCGCAGCTTGCGCCCCGGCATGAAGTACGGATTGGCGAGCAGGATCTCGTGCCGCGCCTGGCCGATTGCGGCCAGATACGCCTTCTCGATCGCGCGTCGGTTGATCAGGTTGTCGCGCGCGACGAACGCCACACACGGCTGCCCGCCTGCCCACAACTGCTCGTTGCGGCGACGTCGGCGCCGCCGCAAACTGCCGAGCGACGCGGACGTGTGCGTGCCGAGGTCCGGTTCCAGGGCCTCGATCGGCCGATGCCCGAGTTGAATCCGGCGCCACTGCAGCTCGAACGCCTGACGGACGTCGGCGACGACCGGTCCGTGCAGCTCGACCGCGAAGTCCCAGCGCCGGTAAGGCAGGGTCTCGCCGTTGTTCTCGTAGTCGTCGACGATGTTGATGCCGCCGCAATACGCAAATTGATCGTCGATGACCGCGAGCTTGCGGTGCGTGCGCGAAAAGCCGAACCGGCCGAACAGATGCGGGTTGTAGATGCGATGATCGATGCCGGCCGGCGTCCATTCGTTGAACATCGGCAGACGCGCGGTGCCGATGCCGTCGGTGATCACGCGCACTCTCACGCCGCGCGAGGCCGCGCGCAGCAACGCCGCGCTGACTTCCTGGCCGGCGGCGTCGTCACAGAAGATATAGGTTTCCAGAACGACGTCGCGCTGCGCGGCATCGACACGCTCGATCAGCGCGTCGAAAAAATCGTCGCCCGAGCGCAGCAGCCTGACGTCGTTGTCACTGGTGAAGCGATAACGCTGCCAATAGCGCCGGCCAAGCAGCGTGTGCCGCAGCCGCGAGAAACGGCCGCCTGCGCTCATCGGCCACGCTCCGCGGCAGGGACGCCTGCCGCGCGGGCGGCAAGCCGCCTTGGCAACTGCAGAATGGCGTCCGCATTCGACGACGAGAAGCAGCGCGAGGCCGCCTCTTCATGCGGCAGCCACAGAAACGCGGTGTGCTCGCGCGGCGCCAGCGTCACCTCGAGCTGCTCCGGCACCTGCACGCTGAACCAGTGCTCGGTGTTGTGGATCACGCCTTCGGCATAGCGATGGCGGAACTCCGGGTAGATCTCGTATTCGATCGAATACTGCCAGTCGAACAATGCGCTGTCAGGCACCTGCGCGCCGCCGATCACGATGCCGGTCTCCTCGGCCACTTCGCGCACCGCCGTTTCGACGAGCGGTTCATCGAGCCGATCCTTGGAACCCGTCACCGATTGCCAGAACCCCGCATGATCGGCGCGCTCGATCAGCAGCACGTCGAGCGCGGGCGTATGAATGATGACGAGGACGGATTGAGGAATTTTCGGCGGTTTCGGCATGGTGTAAAAACTGGGCGCAACGCTTGCGCGGTACATGTCGGCACAGAGTGCAATGAGCGGTCGAAAGCGGTTGCTTCGACTGTAACGCAAAAAATGAAAAAGGCGCATGCGCGCCTTTTTCGTTTGCTCCTGCTGTCGTTTTCAGACAGCACTCACTTGCACTTGCCTCAAGCCTTCGGCTCAGGCGTACGCAGACGGATGTGCAGCTCGCGCAACTGGCGCTCGTCCACTTCGCTCGGCGCCTGCGTGAGCAGGCACTGTGCGCGTTGCGTCTTCGGGAACGCGATCACGTCGCGGATCGAATCGGCGCCGGCCATCATCGTGACGATGCGGTCCAGACCGAACGCGATACCGCCGTGCGGCGGCGCGCCGTATTGCAGCGCGTCGAGCAGGAAGCCGAACTTGGCTTGCGCTTCTTCCGCGTTGATCTTCAATGCGCGGAACACCTTGCTCTGCACTTCTTCACGGTGGATACGCACCGAACCGCCGCCGATTTCCCAGCCGTTCAGCACCATGTCGTAGGCTTTCGCGAGGCAGCGCGCCGGGTCCGTTTCGAGGTACTCGAGGTGCTCGTCCTTCGGGCTCGTGAACGGGTGATGCGCGGCGACGTAGCGGTTGTCTTCCTCGTCGTATTCGAACATCGGGAAGTCGATCACCCACAGCGGCTTCCAGCCGGATTCGACGAGACCGTTGGCCTTGCCGAATTCCGAATGGCCGATCTTCAGACGCAGCGCGCCCAGGCTGTCGTTCACCACCTTCGCGCGATCCGCCGCGAAGAAGATGATGTCGCCGTCTTGCGCGCCGGTGCGCTCGATGATCGCCTTGACCGCTTCGTCGTGCAGGTTCTTGACGATCGGGCTCTGCAGACCGTCACGGCCCTTCGCCACTTCGTTGACCTTGATCCACGCGAGACCCTTCGCGCCGTAAATGCGCACGAATTCCGTGTAGCTGTCGATGTCGCCGCGCGAGAGTTCGCCGCCCTTCGGCACGCGGATCGCCGCAACGCGGCCGTCCTTCGTGTTGGCCGGCGTGCTGAACACCTTGAAGTCGACGTCCTTGACCGCGTCCGTCAGGTCGGTGAATTCGAGCTTCACGCGCAGGTCCGGCTTGTCCGAGCCGAAGCGGCGCATCGCTTCCGAATACAGCATGACCGGGAATTTTTCGTCGAGCGAGACGCCGATCGTTTCCTTGAACACGTGACGGATCATCGCTTCGAACAGATCGCGGATTTCCTGTTCCGACAGGAACGAGGTTTCGCAGTCGATCTGCGTGAATTCCGGCTGACGGTCCGCGCGCAGGTCTTCGTCGCGGAAGCACTTGACGATCTGGTAGTAGCGATCGAAGTTCGCCACCATCAGCAGCTGCTTGAACAGCTGCGGCGACTGCGGCAGCGCGAAGAACTGGCCCGGGTTCGTACGCGACGGCACGAGGTAGTCGCGCGCGCCTTCCGGCGTGCTCTTCGTGAGCATCGGCGTTTCGATGTCGATGAAGCCTTGCGCGTCGAGGTACTTGCGCACTTCGATCGCGACGCGGTAACGCAGACGCAGGTTGTGCTGCATCTGCGGACGACGCAGGTCGAGCACGCGGTGCGTGAGACGCGTGGTTTCCGACAGGTTGTCGTCGTCGAGCTGGAACGGCGGCGTGATCGAGGCGTTCAGCACGATCAGCTCGTGGCACAGCACTTCGATCTTGCCGCTCTTCAACGCGGCGTTGGTCGTGCCTTCCGGACGGCTGCGCACGACACCCTTGATCTGCAGGCAGAACTCGTTGCGCACGCCTTCGGCGGCCTTGAACATCTCCGCGCGATCCGGGTCGCAGACGACCTGAACGAGCCCTTCGCGATCGCGCAGGTCGATGAAGATGACGCCACCATGGTCGCGGCGGCGGCTCACCCAGCCACACAGCGAAACGGTTTGGCCCAGCCGTTCTTCGGTCACCAGACCGCAGTATTCAGTTCTCATCGACATGATGTTTGTCTTTCGTTTTGCATTGGTTGAACGGCGCGCGGCAGTTTGAAACTGCGTGAAACCTTGCGCACCGGCATTACAGCGGAGGCTCGACGGTCGTGCGGCGCACCGGCGCCGGCGGCGCGGACGGCGCCACGACGCCCATCGAGACGATGTACTTGAGCGCGGCGTCGACCGTCATGTCGAGTTCGATCACTTCGCTCCTGGGCACCATCAGGAAGAAGCCGGACGTCGGGTTCGGCGTAGTCGGCACATAGACGCTGACGTAGTCTTCTTTCAGGTGGTTGACCACGTCGCCACCCGGAATCCCGGTCAAAAATCCGATCGTATAGGAGCCGCGGCGCGGGTACTCGATCAGCAGCGCCTTGCGGAACGCATTGCCGCTGCTCGACAACAACGTGTCGGACACCTGCTTGACACTGGTGTAAAGCGGGCCGACCACCGGAATGTGAGCGACCAGCAGTTCCCACCACTTCACGAGCTTCTGCCCAATGAAGTTCTGCGTCAACAGCCCGACGACAAAGATGAACGCGAGCGTGAGCACTGCCCCGAGGCCGGGCAGGCGATAGCCGATTGCGCGCTCCGGCTGCCACGAGGTCGGCAGCAGCAACAGCGTCTGGTCCATCGTGCCGATGATCAGGCCGAGCACCCACAGTGTGATGGCCAGAGGCACCAGCACCAGCAGGCCGGTCAGAAACACCGATTTGAGCGTCGTCTTTTTCGTCGTCATGTGTACCGCCAGAAGACCGCGCGGGCCGAGGCACGACGCGCGGTGTGTGCGCCGCCCATCAGGGCGGCAGTCCCACTAGGCGCTGCCGGCACCGCTCGAGCTTGCCGAGGCGGCCGGTGCGGCAGCAGGCGCGGCCGGTGTAGCGGCTGCGCTCGATGAACCGGTTGCGGCCGTACCGTTGGCCGAGCCCGTATCGGATTTGGCGGCGCCGTTACCGACGGCCACCGTGTTCTCGCTCGCGCCATTCGACGCGCCGTTCGCGTCGGACGTGGCCGGCGCGCTCGCGCCGCTGTTGCCACCGCGGAAATCGGTCACGTACCAGCCGGAGCCCTTCAACTGGAACCCGGCGGCAGTGACCTGCTTGCGAAAGGTGTCTTTCCCGCATTCGGGACACTGCGTCAGCTGAGCGTCGCTCATCTTCTGAAGCACGTCTTTCCCGAAGCCGCATGACTCGCAACGATAAGCGTAGATCGGCATGAACTTTTCCTACTGAAATCGTGTAAACGCTTGCAAAGCCTTGAATTATAGCCGCAAACGATATCCGTTCCGTGGATTTCGGGAACCGATGCTCGACGCGACCGCCGTTGCGGTAAATTGGGGCGGCCGCGTTCGAATCAAGTGCGCCGGGCCGTGGCCGGGCATGACGGCGCACCCTTACGGACGTCGGCGCCAGGTGAGCCAGCGCTCACGTCCGGCGAAAACGGCAATCGAATCGGTCACGGCGTCGTCTTCGATCAGCTCGAAGTACGGCGTGAGCAGCGCATCGAGTTCGGTGCGATCGATACCGAACGGCGGCCCCTTGGGCGTCGCGCCGATGAAATAGAAACCCGCGAGCAGCGCGCCGCCGGGCAGCAGCTCCGCCATCCGGCAAGCGTAGTCGGTGCGGCGTGCAGGCGGCAGCGCACAGAGGAACGCACGCTCGTAAATCCAGGCGGGCGTAAACGGCGGCTCATAGGTGAAGAAATCCGCCTGCTCCACCAGTTGCGCGTGTTGCGCGCCCAGTTGCTCGTGCGCCGCCGCGACGGCGGCCGGCGAGAAGTCGATTGCGCGGACCGGGTTGCCGTGCCCAGCTAGCCAAACGGCTTCGTAGGCGCTGCCGCAGCCCGGAATCAGCACCGCGGCACCGCTGTGCCGCGCGGCGAACGCGCGAAACGCGGTGGGCACGCCCGCCTGATCCCACGGCATGAAACCGCGCTCGAAGCGCTCGTCCCAGAACGCGGGCGAGTTGGGGTCGCGCGTCGAGAAGTCGGGTGCGGTGGGTTGGGTCGGATCGCTCATCGGATGCCTCGCATGGGTCTTAATTACCCGCCATAAGCCAGCGCCAGAAACGCCCGCGCCAGCACCGCGCCGACGCCTACCGCCACGCCGAACAGCAATAGCCCTTGCAGCAGCCGGTTGGTGCGCTTCTGCTCGAGCAGGATCTGGCGAATCATGTCGTCGTTTGCGCCGCGCGTGTTGTCGTGCCGCTCGGCGAGCACGTGATGGATCAGGCGCGGCAACTGCGGCAGCGTCTTGCTCCACTGCGGCGCCTCGATCTTCAGGCGCTCGTACCAGCCGCGCACGCCGATCTGCTCGTTCATCCAGCGTTCCAGATAGGGCTTGGCGGTCTTCCACAGGTCCAGCTCCGGATCGAGCGAGCGGCCGAGCCCTTCCACGTTCAGCATGGTTTTTTGCAGCAACACCAGTTGAGGCTGGATTTCGACGTTGAAGCGGCGCGAGGTCGAGAACAGGCGCATCAGCACCTGGCCAAGCGAAATGTCCTTCAGCGCGCGGTCGAAATACGGCTCGCACACCGCGCGGATCGCGCTTTCGAGTTCTTCGACGCGGGTAGTCGGCGGCACCCAGCCCGACTCCAGATGCAGCGTGGCGACGCGGTGATAGTCGCGCTTGAAGAACGCGAGAAAGTTCTGCGCGAGGTAGTTCTTATCGAAATCCGACAGCGCGCCGATGATCCCGAAGTCAAGCGCGATATAGCGGCCGAAGTGCGCGGGATCGAGACTCACCTGAATGTTGCCCGGGTGCATGTCGGCGTGGAAGAAACCGTCGCGGAACACCTGGGTGAAGAAAATCTCGACGCCTTCGCGCGCCAGCTTTGGAATGTCGACGCCCGCCGCGCGCAGCGTCTCGACCTGGCTGATCGGCACGCCGACCATGCGCTCCATCACCAGCACCGTGGGCGTGCAGAACTCCCAGTACATCTCCGGCACCAGCAGCAGGTCGAGACCGACGAAGTTGCGCCGCAACTGGCTGCCGTTGGCCGCCTCGCGCATCAGGTCGAGTTCGTCGTGCAGGTATTTGTCGAATTCGGCGACCACCTCGCGCGGCTTCAAACGCTTGCCGTCGGCCCATAGTCGCTCGGCCCATACGGCGATGTCACGGAGCAATGCGAGATCGGAGTCGATCACGGGCAGCATGTTCGGGCGCAGCACCTTGACTGCAACCGCCTTGCCCGCATGCTGGCCGGCCTTCACCTTCGCGAAGTGCACCTGCGCGATCGACGCGCTCGCCACCGGCACCCGCTCGAAATCGTCGAACAGTACGTCGACCGGCGCGCCGAGCGACTTCTCGACCAGCCCGATCGCCACCGCCGAATCGAACGGCGGCACCTGATCCTGGAGCTTCGCCAGTTCGTTGGCGATGTCCACCGGCAGCAGATCGCGCCGGGTGGACAGCACCTGGCCGAACTTGACGAAGATCGGCCCGAGGCTTTCGAGCGCGAGCCGCAAGCGCACGCCCGGCGGCGCGTCGAACTTGCGGCCGATCGTGGTGACACGCAGCAGCAGACGCACGCGCCGGTCGTTGATGCGACCGAGCATCATCTCATCGAGACCGAAACGGATGACCGTGAAAAATATCTTGAGGAAACGCAGAAAACGCATAGTTGTGCCCGGTGACTAGCGCGTGCCGCGCGACATGGCGGCGCCGCCCGGCGCATTCGCGCCGCGGGCTTCGACCTTCTGTTCAAGACGCTCGATGCGTTTTTCCACGCGCGCCAACGCGTCGCGCGCGCGGGCCAGTTCGACGTTGAAATCTTCGAGCGCGGTACGGCGCACCAGTTGCGGATTTTCATCGAGCAGATATTCGGCGGCCGTGTCGAGCAGGTTGCGGCCGGTGCGTTGCACATGCTGGCCGACCGTGCGCACCACCGACGCAACCCGCCACGCCGGACCGTCGCCAATCAGCTTTGCCAGATCTTCTTCCGGCTCCCAGCGCAGATGCTCGGCGAGTTTCGCGATCACGGTGGCGAACTCGGCGTCGCCTTCGATCTTCACGTGCTTCATGACGGCGGCCTGGCCGCCTTGCACGAAGGCAGGCAATGCGTCGGACGGCACCGAGACGGTCACGTCGAACTGGTGCGTTTCGGTTTCGCCGACCGCGCCCAGATAGCCGTCGGGTTGCACCAGCAGCGTCAACACGACCGGTGGACACGACAGGCGCGCGATCTTGCCGGCGTAAGGGGCGAGGCGCTCACGAGCCCACGATTCGCGGGCGAGCAGATGATTGACAGCAGCAGCGAAGGGCTTGGCGGCGAGGGTCATCGAAAGTGGCAAGAAAAAACCCGCGCGAACGAGGTGCTCGCGCGGGTTCCTATTGTAACGTCCGTTCGCTTCGCGGCCTGCTATGCCGAACGGCCAACGCTATGCGCAAAATCAGGAAGAGCCGTACCGCCCGGCTCTATCCAGCTCACAGTTCAGTGCTGCGCCACCTGCTGGATGCCGGCCAGCAGCCACCCTTCGCCGGCGCGGTTCGCCTTGGACAGATTCCAGACTTCGACGAACGGCTCGGCTGCCGCGCCCGGTGCTTCGCGAAGCAGGCCGGAGAAGCGCACGCTGGCGAAGTATTCATTCGCGCGCTCTTCGACGCCCAGCAACTCGGCGTTCAGTTGCACCACGTCCGTCTGGTTGGACTCCGTGCCGCGCGAAGCGAGGTCGACCCGCACTTCGGCGAACATTTCCGGCGTGGTGAATTCGCGGATGTCCTCGACGTTGCCGACGTCCCATGCGGCTTGCAGGCGCACGAAGTACACCTTGGCATTACGCAGGAACGCGTCCGAATCGAAACCGGCAGGCACCATGGGCATCGGGTTGATGGTCGGCGTGCTCAGCGGGTTGCCCTGCGGCTCGAGATACGAGCCGGTGGGCGGCGCGCTGTAGCGCGGCTCCTGGCTATAGCCGGTGCCGCCCGCGTTCAGCGACGGCGAAGCGCCCGCGTACGCCGCTTGCGCCGTATCGCGCTTGCGGCCCGTGAAGCGGCGGATCAGCCAGATGACGACCATCGCGATCAACGCGATGATGATGACGTTGGCCATCATGCCGGCAAACGCTTCGCCCATGCCGAAGTGCGACAGCAACGCGGCGATGCCGAGACCGGCGGCGAGACCCGCGATCGGCCCGAGCCAGCGGTTGCGGTTAGGCGCGGCAGGCGGCGTCGGCGTCGGTTGCGCGCGCTGCTGCTGCATGGCCTGATTGTTTTGGGCAGGTTGCGACGGCGTCGCCTGCTGCTGCTGAACCGTGTTCGACTGACGGCCGATGCTACGGCCACCACCCATGCGGCGAGCTTCCGCATCGAGCGAAGCGAGCGTGCCGGCCATGATCAGACCGACCATCGCGATCAGTCCGATTCTTCTCGCCAGCGAACGCCCAACCTTACGAGTAGATAACACACCTGAATCGGACATTTTCGTACTTTCCTTTAAAAATCGATGGGTTAGGAACCCTAGTATTTGGTCCCCACATGTAAAGCTACCACGCCAGCTGACAAATTGTAATATTTGACGCCGTCGAGACCTGCTTGTTCCATCATTGTTTTTAAAGTTTCCTGATCCGGATGCATCCGGATCGATTCCGCAAGGTACTGATAACTCTCGGCATCTTTAGCAAAGCGCTCACCCAGCCACGGCAGCACCTTAAAAGAATAGACGTCGTAGACCTTTTTGAGCGGATCCCACACCTTCGAAAATTCCAGCACCAGCAGACGGCCCGCCGGCTTCAGCACGCGGCGCATCTCAGCCAGCGCGACATCCTTATGCGTCATGTTGCGCAAGCCGAATGCCACGGTCACTACATCGAAGTAGTTGTCGGGAAAGGGAATTTTCTCGGCGTCGCAAAGCAGCGCCGGGGTGATGACGCCCTTGTCCAGCAGCCGGTCGCGGCCCACGCGCAGCATCGATTCGTTGATGTCGGTGTGCCAGACTTCGCCGGTCTCGCCGGCCTGTTTCGCGAAAGCCTTCGACAGATCGCCCGTGCCGCCCGCGATGTCGAGCACCTTATAGCCCGGCCGCACGTGCGCCTGGGCGATCGTGAACATCTTCCACGCCCGGTGCAACCCGCCCGACATCAGGTCGTTCATCAAGTCGTAGTTAGCGGCAACCGAGTGGAACACGCCCGCCACCTTCTGCGCTTTTTCCTGTTCGTCGACCGATTGAAAGCCGAAGTGGGTTTTGCTCATCGCGCTCGTCCTTTCGCGTATTCTGAAATGTTGCGCCGCATCGGTGCGGCGATCGGGGCGAATCGTATCAGTGACAGTGGCCGTGCGCAGCGCCTGACGGCACCATCGGCGTATCGCGGTCGACACCCGCCGCTTGCAGTTTGGCGAGATAGTCGCGCCAGAGTTCATCCTGGCGGACCGCCATGTCGTACAGCAGGTCCCACGAATAGATGCCGGTAGCGTGCCCGTCGGAGAACGTCGGCTGCAGCGCATAGTTGCCGACACCTTCGATCATCGTGATCGTGACCTCGCGCTTGCCGGTCTGCAGCGTTTCCTGGCCGGGCCCGTGGCCCTGCACTTCCGCCGACGGCGAATACACACGCAGCAGCTCGAACGGCAGGCGATACGATTCGCCGTTTGCGTACTGCAATTCGAGCACACGCGATTTCGAATGCACGACGACGCCGGTCGGCACGGGGGTTTCGGGAGTCAGTCCGCTCATGATGGACTCGCAAGAAAACGCAGGGCCGCCTCAGGTTTTCGCCCCTAGGGGCTTGGGGCGCGCGACGCGTTGGGTTAGGGGCGCTCAGC
Organism: Paraburkholderia sp. TE9906; assembly: GCF_056279605.1. Classification (NCBI taxonomy): domain Bacteria; kingdom Pseudomonadati; phylum Pseudomonadota; class Betaproteobacteria; order Burkholderiales; family Burkholderiaceae; genus Paraburkholderia; species Paraburkholderia sp. TE9906. Next base: position 173,817 of record NZ_JBWCCT010000002.1, on the reverse strand, counting down.
TAAGAGCTTGTTCGATTTCCTGCCGCACGGCTTCGCGCAGCAAGGTGGCTTGCGCGCGGCGCGACGACAGCATGGCTTCGGACACCGTGCGCTGGCGCGGCGCCCAGATGGCCAGTGGAAAGTGAGCGTCGTTCGAAAAACGCGGAATCACGTGCCAGTGCACGTGTGGCACCTGGTTGCCGAGGCTCGCCAGATTCACCTTGACCGGCTGCATGACACGCCGGATCGCGCGTTCGACCGCATACACGGCCTTCATCACGCGATCGCGGTCGTTCACGGCGAGATCGGAGAACTCGGCCACGTGGGTGTTCCAGATCACCCGGCAAAAGCCCGGGTAATCAGGTTCGTCGGCCAGGACGACACGCAAGGTATCGTCCTGCCACAGCACATCGCCGCCTTCTTCGCGGCAAAAAACGCAGTCCATCGTCGTCCTCAGGCAAAAATCGTCAGTCGTGCCATTAAACCAGCACGCGCTCGATTCCGCCATTGTTCGCCCGTTGGACGTAATCCGCCATCCAGTCTTCGCCCAGCACGTGGCGCGCCATCTCGACGACGATGTAGTCTGCCTCGGTGCCCGCATCCTCGTTGTAGCGCGACAGGCCTTGCAGGCACGACGGGCAGCTCGTGAGGATCTTGACGTCGGTGACGCCGTTCGGCTGCGGACCGTCGCCGGCCTTCAACACCGAGCCGTTCGGCGCACCCGCCGCACCGGCCGAAGCATTGGCCGGATTGATCGCGTTCGCACCTGCTTCGGCCACGAGCGGAATGCCGCGCAGCTTGGCCGCGCCCTTACGCATCTCTTCTTCCTTGCGGAAGCGCACCTGTGTCGAAATGTCAGGGCGTGTGACCGCGAGTGTGCCGGATTCGCCGCAGCAACGATCGTTCTTCTCGATCTTGTAGCCGTCCTTCTCCGAACCCATCAGCTGGTTGACCAGCTTGACCGGGTCCATCGTCTTGATCGGCGAGTGGCACGGGTCGTGATACATGTAGCGCACGCCGTTCACGCCTTCGAGCTTGATGCCCTTCTCCAGCAGGAACTCGTGGATGTCGATGATCCGGCAGCCCGGGAAAATCTTCTCGAATTCGTAACCGGCGAGCTGGTCGTAACACGTGCCGCACGACACCACGACCGTCTTGATGTCGAGATAGTTCAGCGTATTGGCGACGCGGTGGAACAGCACGCGGTTATCCGTGACGATCTGTTCAGCCTTGTCGTACTGGCCCGAGCCGCGCTGCGGATAGCCGCAGCACAGGTAGCCCGGCGGCAGCACGGTTTGCACGCCCGCTTCCCACAGCATGGCTTGCGTAGCCAGTCCCACCTGCGAGAACAGGCGCTCGGAGCCGCAGCCCGGGAAGTAGAACACCGCTTCCGTGTCGGCCGTGGTCGTCTTCGGATTGCGGATGATCGGGACGATCTTGTTGTCCTCGATATCGAGCAGCGCGCGCGCGGTTTTCTTCGGCAGATTGCCCGGCATCTTCTTGTTCATGAAGTGGATCACCTGCTGCGTGACCGCCGGCTTGCCGACCGTGGCCGGCGGATGCGCCGTCTGCTTCTTCGCGAACTTCTTCAGCACTTCGTTGCCGAGCCGCTGCGCCTTGTAGCCGACGCCCATCATCGCGGTGCGCGCGAGGTTGATGGTCTGCGGGTTGGTCGCATTCAGGAAGAACATGCCTGCCGCGTTGCCCGGGTTGAACTTCTTCTTGCCCATCTTGCGCAGCAGGTTGCGCATGTTCATGGTCACGTCGCCGAAGTCGATCTTCACCGGGCACGGCGTCACGCATTTGTGACAGACGGTGCAGTGATCGGCGACGTCGTTGAACTCGTCCCAGTGCTTGATCGACACACCGCGGCGCGTCTGCTCTTCGTACAGGAACGCCTCGACCAGCAGCGACGTAGCGAGAATCTTGTTGCGCGGGCTGTACAGCAGGTTCGCGCGCGGCACGTGGGTCGCGCACACCGGCTTGCACTTGCCGCAGCGCAAGCAGTCCTTGATCGACTCGGAAATCGCGCCGATGTCGGACTGCTGCATGATCAGCGATTCATAGCCCATCAGGCCGAAACTCGGCGTGTAGGCGTTGCGCAGGTCGGCGCCTTCGAGCAGCTTGCCCGCATTGAAGCGGCCATGCGGATCGACGCGCTGCTTGTACGCGCGGAATTCGCCGATCTCATCCTCGGTCAGGAATTCGAGCTTGGTGATGCCGATGCCGTGCTCGCCGGAAATCACGCCGTCGAGCGAACGCGCGAGCTTCATGATGCGTGCGACCGCGGTGTGCGCGTCCTGCAGCATCTCGTAGTTGTCGGAGTTGACCGGCAGGTTCGTGTGCACGTTGCCGTCGCCCGCGTGCATGTGCAGCGCGACGAACACGCGGCCGCGCAGCACCTGCTTGTGGATCGCCTGGGCTTCGTCGAGGATCGGCTTGAACTCGCCGCCGTTGAAGATCTGCCGCAATTCGGCGCGGATCTCCTGCTTCCACGACACGCGGATCGTGCGGTCCTGCGTGATGTGGAACACGGTCGCGTCGGGTTGCTGGTCGGCGCGGTCGGCGAATTTTTCCGCGAGGCCCTCGTAGCCGAGGCCGACCAGATAGTGCTGCGCCTCGCGCACCGACAGGTCGAGCTTGTCGCGCAGGAACTCCCAGCGAGTGCGCACACGCGTGAGCAGATCGAGCGCCTGCTGCACGCGGTCTTCGAGCAGTTCGGCGCTGGGGATTTCGTTGGCGTCGTCGCTCTTGCCGAGCGGCAGCTTGCCGCCCTTGAAGAACGCTTCGAGCGCGTCGACCAGTTGCAGCTTGTTCTTGATCGACAGCTCGATGTTGATGCGCTCGATGCCGTCGGTGTACTCGCCCATGCGGTCGAGCGGGATCACCACGTCTTCGTTGATCTTGAACGCGTTGGTGTGCTTCGCGATCGCGGCGGTACGGCTGCGGTCGAGCCAGAAGCGCTTGCGTGCCTCGGCGTTGACCGCGACGAAGCCTTCGCCGCTCTTGCCGTTGGCCATCCGCACGACTTCCGAGGTGGCTTGCGCCACTGCATCCGCGTCATCGCCGACGATGTCGCCGATCAGCACCATCTTCGGAAACGCATTGCGCTTGCTCTTGGTCGCGTAGCCGACCGCGCGCAAATAGCGCTCGTCCAGATGCTCGAGGCCCGCGAGAATCGCGCCGCCCTGGCGCGACGTCTCGAACAGGTAGTCCTTGATCTCGACGATGCTCGGAATTGCCTCGCGCGCCTGGCCGAAGAATTCGAGGCAGACGGTGCGCGTATGCGCGGGCATCTTGTGCAGCACCCAGCGCGCGGACGTGATCAGGCCATCGCAGCCTTCCTTCTGCACGCCCGGCAGGCCGGCGAGAAATTTGTCGGTGACGTCCTTGCCGAGACCTTCCTTGCGGAACACGCGGCCCTTGATGTCGAGCGCTTCGGTTCGCAGCAGCTTTTCGCCCGGCGCGTAGTTGCCGTCGAACCACTTGAGCTCGAAACGCGCGACTTCGATGTCGTGAATCTTGCCCATGTTGTGGTCGAGGCGCGTGACTTCGAGCCAGTTCCCTTCCGGGTCGACCATGCGCCACCACGCGAGGTTGTCGAGCGCCGTGCCCCACAACACCGCTTTCTTGCCGCCCGCGTTCATCGCGACGTTGCCGCCGACGCAAGACGCATCCAGCGAGGTCGGATCGACCGCGAACACGAAGCCGGCCTGCTCGGCCGCTTCGGTCACGCGGCGCGTCACGACGCCCGCGCCGGAGAAGATCGTCGCGACCTTGCGGTCGACGCCCGGCAGCTGGGTCATCTCGACCGCGCCGAGCTGTTCGAGCTTTTCGGTATTGATGACGGCCGAGAACGGCGTGAGCGGCACCGCGCCGCCCGTGTAGCCGGTGCCGCCGCCACGCGGAATCACGGTCAGCCCGAGCTCGAAACACGCCTTGATCATGCCGGCAATTTCGGCTTCGGTATCCGGCGTGAGCACGACAAAGGGGTATTCGACGCGCCAGTCGGTCGCGTCGGTCACGTGCGACACACGGGACAAACCGTCGAACTTGATGTTGTCTTTTTCCGTGACTTTGCCCAGCACCTTCGTCGCGCGACGGCGCAGATCGTAGGTCTTCTGGAACTCGCTCGCGAAATCGTCGACCGCGCGGCGCGCGGCCTGGACCAGCGTTTCGACGCGCGCGGCGCGATCCACGCCGGCCTCGTCCCCGTGTTCCGTCAGATCGGCGCGGCGGCGCTTCTCGATCTCCGACAGACGGTGATGCAGCGCTTCGATCAACTGCGCGCGGCGCTTCGGATTGTCGAGCAGGTCGTCCTGCAGGTAAGGATTGCGGCGTACGACCCAGATGTCGCCGAGCACTTCGTACAGCATCCGCGCCGAACGGCCGGTGCGGCGTTCCGCGCGCAGTTCGGCGAGGACCGCCCACGCGTCGTCGCCAAGCAGGCGGATGACGATTTCGCGGTCGGAAAACGACGTGTAGTTATAGGGAATTTCGCGCAGGCGCGCTTCGGGATCGGCGGCCACCGTAGCGGCGGCCCCGTGCGGATCGAAAACTTGAGGTGCGTTCATGTTCGGACGACTCGGTAGATCAACCGGGCGCGCTCTTCGGGAGGCGTCGGCTGACGGTGCGCGTGGGGCGCAATGCCTGAAATCTTTCTATAGGGGAGCGAAGCACGACCGACGGCCTACCCACATCGGTCGCTTCGCGGCGCTCAGATATAACTACACGATCGTGCGTGGCGGACGTGACGCTCCGCCGCGGGACAAGACTCGCGCGGGACGGGCATCAAGTGAGCGATCCGAGGCTGCCAGTGCATCTTCCGATCCTTATTCCAAAATGGAATTCTACCGCATGATTCCGCCACGCGTTGACGGCTGCAATCGGAGCAGCAGCGGGGCTTCAGGCGTTTTCACACTGGGAGCGCATGAAGTCGATTTGCCGACCGGTCGGTCGGGTGGCCCCGCGCGAACGCACCCGACGCGCTTGCGAGACCGTCGCGGCGCTGCCGGGCGGATCGGGCGGAAAGGCCTGAGCGGGCACCGTTGGCGCTATCATTGACCCTTTCCCGTCTCACAACGCGCACCGCGCCACCCGCATGGCTTCCCACGACTACCTGAAAAAAACCCTGACCGCACGCGTCTACGACGTGGCCCGCGAAACCGAACTGGAACGCGCGCCGAATCTGTCGGCGCGGCTGCGCAATCCGGTGTATCTGAAGCGTGAGGACAACCAGCCGGTGTTCTCGTTCAAGCTGCGCGGCGCGTACAACAAGATGGCGCATATTCCGGCTGAAGCGCTGGAGCGTGGGGTGATCACGGCTTCGGCAGGCAATCACGCGCAGGGTGTCGCGTTGTCGGCGGCACGCATGGGTGTGAAGGCGATCATCGTGGTGCCGGTGACGACGCCGCAGGTGAAGGTCGATGCAGTACGTGCGCATGGTGGGCCGACGGTCGAAGTGGTGCAGTTCGGCGAGTCGTATAGCGACGCTTACGGCCATGCGGTCAAACTGCAGGAAGAGCGCGGCCTGACCTTCGTGCATCCGTTCGACGATCCGTACGTGATCGCGGGCCAGGGCACCGTGGCGATGGAAATTCTCAGCCAGCATCAGGGGCCGATCCACGCGATCTTCGTGCCGATCGGTGGCGGCGGGCTCGCGGCGGGCGTGGCCGCGTATGTGAAATCGGTGCGCCCGGAGATCAAGGTGATCGGCGTACAGACCGACGATTCGTGCGCGATGGCCGCCTCGCTCAAAGCGGGTGAGCGCGTCACACTGAACGAAGTGGGCCTGTTCTCGGACGGCACGGCGGTGAAACTGGTCGGTGAAGAAACCTTCCGCCTGTGCAACGAATATCTGGACGACGTGCTGCTCGTGAACACCGACGCGCTGTGCGCCGCAATCAAGGACGTGTTCCAGGACACCCGCAGCGTGCTCGAACCGGCAGGCTCGCTGGCTGTTGCCGGCGCCAAGCAGTATGCCGAGCGCGAAGGCATCGAGAACCAGACGCTGATCGCGATCACGTCGGGCGCGAACATGAACTTCGATCGCATGCGCTTCGTCGCCGAGCGTGCTGAAGTCGGCGAGGCGCGCGAAGCAGTGTTCGCGGTGACGATCCCCGAAGAGCGCGGCAGCTTCAGGCGTTTCTGCGAACTGGTCGGCACGCGCAGCGTCACCGAGTTCAACTACCGGATCGCGGACGCGAACTCGGCGCATATCTTCGTCGGCGTGCAGATCAGAAACCGCAGCGAATCCGCGCAGATCGCGGGCGCCTTCGAAGCCCACGGCTTCGCCACCGTCGACCTGACCTTCGACGAACTCTCGAAGCAGCACATCCGCTACATGGTGGGCGGCCGCTCGCCGCTCGCGCATGACGAACGCCTGTTCCGCTTCGAGTTTCCCGAGCGGCCGGGCGCGCTGATGAAGTTCCTGTCGTCGATGGCGCCGAACTGGAACATCAGTCTGTTCCACTATCGCAACCAGGGCGCGGACTACAGCTCGATCCTCGTCGGCATCCAGGTGCCCGCGAGCGAGACCGAAGCGTTCGAACGTTTTCTCGCCACGCTCGGCTATCCGAACTGGGAAGAGACGCAAAACCCGGTGTACCGGCTGTTTCTGGCATAACAAGGACTGAAACGCGCAGATGGCTCTCTCGCTCGCCGACAAACTGGTGGTGGCAATCTCCTCGCGCGCGCTGTTCGACTTCGAAGAAGAGAACCGTGTGTACGAAGAAGGCGACCTGCACACCTACGAAGCGTTGCAACGCGACCGGCTCACCGTGCCCGCCAAACCAGGCGTTGCGTTTGCGCTGATCCGCAAGCTGCTCGCGCTTAACGCCGGCGGGCATCGCGTCGAAGTGGTGATCCTGTCACGCAGCGATCCGATCAGCGGATTGCGCGCGTTTCATTCGTGCCGCGAACACGGGCTGGCGATCGAGCGCGGCGTCTTCACGCGTGGACGCGCGCCTTTCGGCTATCTGAAGCCGCTGAACGCATCGCTGTTTCTGTCCGCGAATCAGCAGGACGTGCGCGACGCGCTGGCCGCCGGATTTCCGGCTGCACGCGTGTTGCCCGAATCGGCGAAAATGGCGAGCAAGTATCCCGACGAAATCCGCATTGCGTTCGACGGCGACGCCGTGCTGTTTTCCGACGAAGCGGAACGCGTGTTCCAGAAAGACGGCCTGCGCGCCTTCGTCGGCCACGAGATTCACAACAAGGACTTGCCGCTCGCGGACGGTCCGTTGAAGCCGTTGCTCGAAGCGCTGCACCGGCTGCAAAAACTCGCGGATGAAGCCGCACCGATGCATATTCGTACGGCATTGGTGACGGCGCGCTCGGCGCCCGCGCATGAGCGCGCGATCCGCACCCTGATGGCGTGGAACATCGAAATCGACGAAGCGATGTTCCTCGGCGGCCTCGACAAGAGCGCATTCCTGCGCGAGTTCGAGCCGGACTTTTTCTTCGACGACCAAATTGGCCACTGCGAATCGGCCCGCGTCGTGACGGCGACCGGACACGTGCTAAGTGGCATCGTGAATGCATCATGACACCCGAACAATCTCCGCTGGGTAAGGTCTCCACTTACACCGAACAATACGACGCATCGCTGCTGTTTCCGATCGCGCGAAAAAACGCGCGCGAGGCGATCGGCATTGGCGCGCAGTTGCCGTTTTTCGGCACGGACATCTGGAATGCTTACGAGCTGTCCTGGCTGAACGCACGCGGCAAACCGCAGATCGCGGTGGCGACCTTTTTCGTACCGGCCGACTCGCCCAATATCGTCGAGTCGAAGTCATTCAAGCTGTATCTGGGCTCGTTCGCGCAGACGGCGTTCGAGTCGATGAACGTGGTGCGCGACACGATCCGGCGCGACGTCTCCGCTTCCTGCGGCGCGACGGTGTCGGTTCATCTGGCCGCGCCGTATGAATTCGGCAAGCTGCAGATGGAAGAATTCGAAGGCTTGTCGCTGGATCGGCTGGATCTGGATACCGACGTTTATCACCCGGACGCGTCGCTGCTGAGCGCGGCGCACGATGAAGCGCCGGTCGAGGAAACGCTGTTTTCCAACCTGTTGAAGTCGAACTGTCCCGTGACCGGTCAGCCCGATTGGGGCAGCGTGCAGATTCACTACGTCGGCCCGCAGATCGATCATGCGGGCTTGCTGCGCTACATCATCTCGTACCGCAATCACACCGGCTTCCACGAGCAGTGCGTCGAGCGGATTTTTATCGACGTGCTGAAGGCCTGCAAGCCGGTCAAGCTCGCGGTGTATGCACGCTATACGCGGCGCGGCGGGCTGGACATCAACCCGTTCCGCACCAACTACAACCTGCCGATGCCGGACAACGTGCGCCTCGCCCGGCAGTAACAACGACGCGTTTCGCCGCAGGTCCAGTCAACCGCGGCGAACGCAACGCCTCAAGCCGTCGGCTTCTTATACGCGACGCAATCCACTTCCACCTTGCAGTCGATCACCATCGACGACACCACACAGGCGCGCGCCGGCGGATTCTCGCCGAAGTATTCGCGGAACACCTTGTTGAACGACGCGAAGTCACGCGGATCGTCGAGCCACACACCGCAGCGGACCACATGCTCCGCGCCGTAGCCCGCTTCCTTCAGAATGGCGAACACGTTCTGAATCGCCTTGTGCGATTGCTCGACGATGCCGCCATTGATCACTTCGCCGTTTTCCATCGGCGTTTGACCGGACACGAAGAGCCAGCCGTCCGCTTCGACCGCACGCGAAAACGGCATATGCTGACCGCCCGTTCCCTTTCCGCCTTCAACGCCATAACGCTTCATCATCACACTCCTTAAAAAGTCCGGCACGCGCCCGGCACCAGCGCCGCGCGCACCGCCATCAATCGAACAAAAATAGTTAGAACGCGCCGTGCGCGTCACCCTTCGACGGCGCGCCGCGCGCCACGAAGTGACCGGCCCGCTCGCCCGTCACCGCGCCATCGCGATACGACAGCACGCCGTTCACCCAGACCGCGTCGATCCCGTCGGCCGCCTGCTGCGGCTTGTCGAACGTTGCCGCGTCGCGCACCTTGTCCGGGCTGAACAACACCAGGTCGGCGTGATAGCCGATTTGCACTTCGCCACGCTGCGCCAGACCAAAACGACGCGCCGACAGACTGGTCATCTTGCGCACAGCCTCTTCGAGCGGCAGCAGACCGGCGTCGCGCGCGTAATGGCCGAGCACGCGCGGAAACGCACCCCACAAGCGCGGATGCGGCAGCGGGTCGTTCGGCAAACCGTCCGAGCCGACCATCGTCGCCGGATGCGAGAGGATGCGCCGCACGTCGTCTTCGGACATGTTGTGATACACCGCGCCCGCCGGTTGCAAACGCTTGCCCGCCTCCTGCTGCGTGACGCCCCACTCCGCCGCGATCTCCTTGACGAGCTTGCCCGCCATCTCGGGATGCGGCTCGGACCACGTGATCGTGATATCGATGTCGCCCGTCACCTGCTTCAGATCGAGCGTCGACGAGCTACGGTTGTACGGATAGCAATCGCAACCGATCGGCTGCATGCGCCGCGCGCCTTCGAGCGACTTCAGCACCTCTTCGCTGCGCCCCCAGTTCGACGGCCCCGCGCACTTCAGATGCGAGATCACGACCGGCACATGCGCGTGACGGCCGACGCGGTACGCCTCGTCCATCGCGTCAAGAATCGCGTCGAATTCGGTGCGCATGTGTGTGGTGTACAGTGCGCCCGCGGCGGCGAGCGGTTCGGCCAACGCCATCACTTCTTCGGTCGGCGCGGCGAACGCCGAACCGTACGCAAGCCCCGAGCTCAAACCCAGCGCGCCATTGGCCAGCGCCTCTTCGAGTTGCGCGCGCATGCCGTCGATTTCCTGCGGCGTGGCCGCGCGATCGAGCCGGTCCATCTGATTGCTGCGCAATGCCGTGTGGCCGATCAACGCGCCGACGTTCACCGCCGGACGCGCGGCGTTCACCGCCTTCACGTACTCGGCGAAAGTCGGATACTTGAACGCGTCGCGCTCTCCGAGCAGGTTCATCGGATCGGGCGGATCGCCCTTCAGTGCCACCGGCGACGCGCTGATCCCGCAATTGCCGACGATCACCGTCGTCACGCCTTGCGTAATCTTCGGCAGCATTTGCGGCGACTGGATCACGTGCGTGTCGTCGTGCGTGTGGACGTCGATGAAGCCCGGCGCCAGCGCGCGGCCTTCCGCCTCGACCACTTCTTCGGCAAGCCAGTTCGACAGATTGCCAATCGCGACGATGCGGCCGTCGCGGACCGCCACGTCGCGTTCGACAGGCGGTGCGCCCGTGCCGTCATACAGTTGCGCGCCGACGATCAGCGTATCGGCGGCTTCGGGATGCGAGTGCATGGATCAGTCTCCTAACGGTTGTCGATCGCCGCCGCCGCGATGCGCGTCGAGCGCGTGCTTCATGCGGCGCAGCAATTCGCGGCTCTCGTCACCCTGACTGACGGCAAGTTCGGTGACGAGCACATCGAGCGCCATCATCATCGCGTAGCGCGACGACGACGGCTTGTAAATGAAATCGGTTTCGAATGCGACGATCGGGATCACCCAGTCCGCGAGCTTCGCCAGCGGCGAGGTGGGCGCGGTCAGCGCGATCACGGTCGCGCCGTAGCTGCGCGCGATCTTGCAGTTCTCGATCATCTCCGGCACGCGTCCGGTGGTGGACAACGCGATCACCACACATTCGCGCGACACGGTGCTCGCCACCATGCGCTGCAACAAGCCGTCCTGATAGGTCGCGACCGGGCGGCCGAGACGCACGAGCCGAAAGCGCATCTCGTCGGCGAGCGCGGTCGAGCCGCCACCCATGCCGAACACGTAGATCATGCGCGCCGCGCGCAAGGCGCTGGCCGCTTCATCGAGCGGCGCATTACGCAACAGTTGATGGTTATGGGCCAGCGCGGTTTGCAGTTCGTCGAATACGCGGGTCGCGATCGGCTCGGGTACGTCCGTTGCGCCGCCCGGCTGCAGGAAACGCTGCCCGACCGCCGCCGCCTGCGCGAGCCGCAGCTTCAGTTCGCGCACGTCGCGGCAACCGACCGCCTTGGCGAAACGCGTGACGGTCGCGACGCTCACCTCCGCCTGCTGCGCGAGCGCGCCGATGCTGGCGCGCGAGGCGCCCGTCAGATCGTCGAGGATCAGCGCGGCGACCTTGCGTTCGGCCGAGCGCAGGTCCGGCGCACATTCGGCGATGCGCGCGACGATGTCGAAAGCCAGCGGTTCGGCGGTTGAGTTCATGGCGGACTGGGGGAGGTCGCGCGAAGGCTTGCAATACGCCTTCGGAACGGCGTGGTACTAAATAACATTTCTCCTCCCATCGTACTTTCGGTAACATGGTAAAGTCAAATTTGATTCAATTTAACTGGACGATGGAGCAAGGAGACATGAAAGTTACAAACTATCAGGGCGCAACGATTGATCCTTATAGCAAGGGCTTGGGCATGGTTCCGGGCACCAGCATCCAGCTCACGGATGCACCGCGCCTCGAATGGAACCTGCTCAACGAGGACGTGAGCCTGCCGGCGGCCGTGCTGTACGCGGATCGCGTTGAGCACAACCTCAAGTGGATGCAGGCGTTCGTCGCGCAGTACGGTGTGAAGCTCGCGCCGCACGGTAAGACCACGATGGCCCCGCAGTTGTTTCGCCGCCAGCTCGAAACCGGCGCGTGGGGCATCACGCTCGCCACCGCGCATCAGGTGCGCGCGGCGTATCACGGCGGCGTCTCGCGCATCCTGATGGCCAATCAGCTGGTGGGCCGCCACAACATGATGATGGTCGCCGAGCTGCTGAGCGACCCGGACTTCGAATTCTTCTGTCTCGTCGACTCCGTCGAAGGCGTCGAGCAATTGGGCGAGTTCTTCACGTCGGTGAAGAAGCCGTTGCAAGTGCTGCTCGAACTCGGCGTGCCGGGCGGCCGCACGGGCGTGCGCGACGAAGCGCAGCGCAACGCGGTGCTCGCCGCGATCGCCCGCTATCCGGATGTGCTGAAGCTCGCCGGTGTCGAGTTGTATGAAGGCGTGCTGAAGGAAGAGCACGAGGTGCGCGAGTTCCTGCAAAGCGCGGTCGCGGTCACACGTGCGCTCGTCGAAGAGGGGCGTTTCGCGCGCACGCCGGCGGTGCTGTCGGGTGCGGGTTCCGCGTGGTACGACGTGGTGGCGGAAGAATTCGTGAAGGCGTCGGAGACCGGCAAGGTCGAAGTCGTGCTGCGTCCCGGCTGCTATCTGACGCACGACGTCGGCGTCTATCGCAAGGCGCAGACGGATATCTTCGCGCGCAATCCGGTCGCGAAGAAAATGGGCGAAGGCCTGCTGCCGGCGCTGCAATTGTGGGCGTACGTGCAGTCGATTCCGGAGCCCGATCGCGCGATCATCGGCCTCGGCAAGCGCGACTCCGCGTTCGACGCGGGCATGCCGGAACCGGCGCGTCACTATCGTCCGGGGAATGTTGCGCCGCGCGATATCGCGGCGAGCGAAGGCTGGGAAATTTTCGGCCTGATGGATCAGCACGCGTATCTGCGTATTCCCGCCGGCGCCGATCTGAAAGTGGGCGACATGATCGCGTTCGACATCTCGCACCCGTGTCTGACGTTCGATAAGTGGCGTCAGGTGCTGGTGGTCGATCCGGCGTATCGCGTGACGGAAGTGATCGAAACGTTCTTCTGATGTGGCCGTGAGTGGCGCGCGCCTTGCGGTGACAAGGCGCGCCGCTTGCGGTGGCTTTGATCATTAGTGGCTTGGACAACGCAAGGCAAATGCATTCCAGCGGCGTCCGTAGGCCGCCCACGCGACGAACGCGGTAGTGAATCAGGGCTGCCGCAACGCCCCACTGTGTGCCGCTTCACCTGCCTGTCCTACCTCAGCACCAACTGCACTCGCCGCGGCTGCAACTTCACCGATCCGCGCTTCAAGTATCTTCAGCGCGCCCGACAGCGCCCCCAGCGCATCGTCTGGCAGCGCGGCCATCGTGTCGTGCAAAAACGCGTTGCGACGCGGCAAGCTCGCTTCGGTCGCCGACTGCCCCGCCTCCGTCAGCCGCACATTGGTGACGCGGTTGTCGCGCGCATCCATGCTGCGCGCAATCCAGCCCAATCCTTCCAGCGTTTTCAGCTGCCGCGTGAGCGCGCCCGGATCGACCCGCAGGCGTTCGACCAGCCGTTTCTGCGACGATTCGCCCGCTTGCTCGTGCAACGCGAGCAGAATGCGCCAGCGCGGCAGCGGATGGCCGACCTGCGCCTCGAACGCGGACATGAACGCCCGATAAGTGCGGCCAAATTGCTGCATGACGGCGACGCGGTCCTGTTCTTCCATGATCTGTTCAGTCAAACGGTAAGTCTAAAAATCAGTCCGCGTGGATCACGGGCTCGAGCTTGCGCTGGAGCTTGATCGGCGGCACGCGGCGGCTTTGCCACACGGACACCACGGCGATGATCGCCGCCATTGCGAGGCCCAGATGAATCGCCCCGACGAGCGCCTCGCGCGCGCTTTCGAGCAGCATCGCGCCGTTGTGGCCCGCATGCGTCAGCTGCTCGACCAGGGTGGTCTGTGCTTCCCGGTTGATCAGGATTTGCGGATCGCCGAGATCGGCGAACCAGTGCGATGCGTTCGCGCTGTCGAGCGCGCTGCGCACGCCGCTCGCGTACAGGTGGCTGACCAGCGTGCCGGTCAGCGCCGTGCCGATCATCCCGCCGATCATCCGCAGCGACTGCAGCAGCGCCGTCGCGATGCCGAGATGTTCGCGGCCCGCCGTCTGCTGCGCGAAGATCGTCAGGTTCGGCATGACGAAACCGAGCCCGAGGCCGCCGACCACCATGAACGACATCAGCACCCATTGCTGCATGGAACGCGTCGCGACGACAATGCCAAGGCACGACAACGCCACCAGCGAAAAGCCGATGTACAGCATCAGATTCGGATTGCTCACGCGCGACACGATGCGCCCGTTGGCAATGCTGCCGATCGTGATGAACACCACCAGCGGCGTAATGACGAGCCCCGCTTCTTTCGGCGACATGCCGAAGCCGCCCTGAAACAGCAGCGGCGCGTAGAACAGCAACGAGAACATCGTGAAGCCGCCGAGCACCGCGAGCGTGAAGAGCGCGGCAAGACTGCGGTTGCGGAACATGTCGACCGGCAGGATCGCCGTCGGGCAGCGTTTTTCCCACTGCCAGAGCGCGTAGGCCGAGGCGATGCTCAGCGCGAGCAGCGCGAACGCGCTCAGCGTCACGCCGTGTTTCGGCAGCAACTCGACGAACAACTGCAGCGAGCCGAGCGCCACCGCGATCAGCACCGCACCGGGCCAGTCGAGCCGCATCTTGCCCTCGTGCTCGACGTGCCGCAGATGCGGCAGGAAGCGCCAGACGAAAAACAGCGACAACAGCCCGACCGGCAGATTCACGTAGAACACCGAACGCCAGCCGTAGTACTGCGTGAGAAAGCCACCGAGCGACGGCCCCACCGCGTTCGCAATGCCGAACGCCGAACTCATCAGCACCTGCCAGCGCAGGCGCACGACCGAGTCGGGAAAGAGATCGGGAATGCAGGCGAATGCGGTGCCGACCAGCATCCCGCCGCCGATGCCCTGCAAGCCGCGCGCGAGCACGAGGAACAGCATGTTGTTAGCCGCGCCGCACAGCACCGACGCCGCGGTGAACACGACGATCGACGCGATCACGAATGGCTTGCGCCCGTAGTAATCGCCGAGCCGGCCGAAAATCGGCACCGTGATCACCGAGGTGAGCAGATACGACGTGGCGACCCACGCGTACAGCTCGAAGCCTCTCAGTTCTGAGACGATGGTGGGCAGCGCGGTGCCCACCACGGTCTGGTCGAGTGCGACCAGCATCGTGACGAACGAGATGCCGAGCATCGCCAGCAAGGATTCACGGAAGGGTAAAACTTGCCCACTCGAGTGGTGGGCCGCGGTATGGACAGCCATTTTTTAGCGGAGCTTTTGATAGCGCAACAGTTGACTCGTCAAACGATTGGGAATCATACCACGGTGTGGCGCTCTAAGCGGGACGTGCCCGCGCGGTTCGACGCGCCGGCAATCGATCGATAAATGCACATGACATGACGCCAGGGAGGCCCATGCAGCCGAGTTCGCTCGCAACACCATCCTTATCGGAGCAGGATCTGACCGCGCTGCGGCGCGCGAAACATCAACTCGAAAGCCCCGCGCTGGCGATGAAGCTCGCGAGCGTCGTCGGCGCGCCGATCGAAAAGCTGTTGGCGCGGCTTCCGGCATTCGCCAACGCCAAGGTTACCGACGCGACCGAGTTGGCGCTACGCAAGTGCCTGTCGATCGCGCTGCGCACGCTGAACCGGCGCGACGCCACGTCCCTGATCGCGCCGGACAAGCCGAGCAACCTGCTGCACAAGTTCGCGGTGGCCACGACCGGCGCGGCCGGCGGCGCCTTCGGACTGTTCGCGCTGCCGGTCGAGTTGCCGGTCACGACCACGCTGATGTTCCGCTCGATCTGCGACATCGCGCGCAGCGAGGGCGAGGATCTGTCGTCGATCGACACGCAGTTGCAGTGTCTGACCGTGCTCGGCATGGGCGGCACGTCGAGCGAAGACGACGACGCCGAGTACGGCTATTTCTTCATGCGCGGCGCGCTCGCGCAGGCGGTATCGAAGGCGTCGTCGGAGATCGCGACCAAGGGCTTCACCTCGCATGGTTCGGCGGCATTGCTGCGGCTGGTGCATGCGATCGCCGCGCGCTTCTCGGTGCAGGTGAGCGAACAGATCGCCGCCAAATCGATTCCGGCGATCGGCGCGGTGCTCGGGGCGATGGTCAATACCGTCTTTATCGACCATTTCCAGCAGGTCGCGCACGGCCATTTCACCGTGCGTCGGCTGGAACGGCAGTACGGTCAGGACACGATCGAAGCCGTGTATCAGACTCTCGACGTCGCACTCGACGGTTGAGCGGCCCCTTGTTCCCCGTTCGCGGCGCGGCTCGTCGCGCGCCGCACGAAAGCGGCCGCATGATCGAGCGCGCGATTCGCTTCCGGAATGAACGGCGCGAACAGCGGCCAGACGTGCGGCATCTTCTTCCACACCTCGAACTCGCAGTCGACGCCCGCCGCACGCGCGTTGTCGGCGACGCGTTGCGAGTCGTCGAGCAACACTTCGGTGCTGCCCGCCATGATGAAAAGCGGCGGCAAGCGGTGCAGATCGGCATAAACCGGCGACGCATACGGATCGGTGGCCGGTGTATCACCGAGATAGACCTTCGCGGCACGCGCGATCGCGGCGCCGCAGAACATCGGATCGACGCTGTCGTTACCGCGGATGCTGGCGCCGGCCGCCGCCAGATCGGTCCACGGTGAAAACAGCAGGCCGCCTGCGGGCAGTGGATCACCGGCGTCGCGCAGCGCCACCAGCGTGGCGAGCGCGAGGCCGCCGCCGGCTGAATCGCCCGCGATCACGATCGACTCCGGCGCGATGCCCATGACGAGCAACTGTCGATATGCCGCGCTCGCATCGTCGAGCGCGGCCGGGTAGCGATGCTCGGGCGCAAGACGGTAGTCGAGGGAAAAGACCCGCGTATCGGCACGCGTCGCCAGTCCGAACACGAGCGAGCGATGTGTACGTGGGGAGCAGAAGTAGTAGCCGCCGCCGTGGCAGTACAGCACGGTCGGCGGTGCGTGGACGGCCGGCGCCTGAGCGGCGCGCTCCAGCCACTCGCCGCGCAGCGGCGCATCGTGCGTGCGGTACGTTTCGCGCAGACGCCAGTCGCGCGGCACGCGCGGCGACCAGACACGCTTTGCGGTCAGCGCACGCGCTTTCGCGACATCGATGCGAGGCGCAAAGGTTTCCGGTCGAAACTGCTTGCGCAGATACCAGCATGCGAGTGCGCTTTGCCAACTCATCAGGACACGCTCCTTCGATAATGTCCCGTCATGGTACGTGCGTTCGCGGCCGCGCCTGTGGACGGCGGCTTCTAATCGGATAACCGGTGGCCCACCTTGGGGGTCAGGTGAGCGTCTTCTAGTTCGCCGGCAACACCTGCCCGCGAATCTCGCCCGTCGGGTTCTGCGCGGTATGCACGTTGAAGTACCACTGTCCGGCCATCAGGTCGGTGACCTGTTGCTCGGTGAGCGCCGCCGATCCTTTGATCGGGCTCGCGAGCGCACCCTTGTCGATCGGCACCTGGACCTTCGCGTTCTGCCCGACCGGCGCCGGTCCGTGGAAATGCGCGGCGGTGGGCGCGCCGCTCAAGCCTTCATAGGTGACGGTCCATTGCAGGGATTGCGTCTTCGTATCGAAGGTCGCGTTCAGCATGCCGTGCCCATGACTCACGCGAGGCGGCACTTCGCTCGACGGCTCGAGGTCCGCCTTCAGTGCCACCGTATCCGCGAACGCGGCCCCCGACGCCAGCGCCCACACCACCACGGCCAGATTCAATTTTCGCAGCGAAATCATGGTCTTCTCCGGACTTTGATGCGCCGCCGCACCGAGAGTTCGGCCACGCGCGGAGCCACCACATACTAGTGCAAATTCCTCGGATATGTTGGCGTGGCGAGCGTGTTCGAATCGATGGCGACATTGCCGCTCTATCGCGGCGCGGGCTGGATCTGTAGTTATCCGAACCTGTTTGTCGCGTTCGTCATGCGTGACTGCGTTCGCCATGTCGAACTCGCAGCACGCACCCTCAACGCATTTCGAGCCCCTGTTTAGATCAATTTAACAATTGAGCCGCTTGTCTTCGCCGGTGCTTTACTCGAATTATCCGAACAATTATTTGCGAATTTTGTAATGAATCAATCGCGGCATCCCGGTTATGCTTCCGCCTGCGAGAAGTGACTCCTTCATCGAGGGAAGTCTCCAAACCTTTAACGCGGCCTCGGCCGCGTTTTTTTTCGTCCGCTTTTTGCCTGGTTATCGCGTACTCGCCTGCATTTTTTGCATTCGCCTGCACTCACCGGCATTCGTTGAGCCCCTACGCGAGCAAAGCCGCCTGCTGCTCGATACCGTCGAGCATCGCATTGCATTTGTCGATCAGTGCCCGACCTTCGTCGCGCAATCGCTCCGGTGACTTGAGGGCAATGTCGCGGCGATAGTCGTCGAGCGCGTTGAGCAGCGGCGGATATTGCAGCACGCCCGCGGCCCCTTCCACCCGATGCAGCCATTCGCGCACACCCGCAATCTCCACGCGTTCGAGCAGCGGCGACAACGACTGCATGTCTTCACGCACCGCTGAAACGAACGCGTCGAGCAATGCCTTGACGGTCGACGCGCTGCCCCACAGTTGCGTCATGTGCGTGAGATCGACCGGAACGAACGGCTCCTCGCCACCCTGCGCGAGCGGCCCGGCGACCTCCGGCTCGCTCTGCGTTTCCGCGGGCGCGGTCTGCCACGCACTGTCGATGCCGAACCAGCGGCTCAGATAGTCGCGCAACGTGGCGAGCCGGGTCGGCTTCACGAGACTATCGTCCATGCCGGCATCGCGGCATAAATTCAGATCGTCGGGCGCGGTGTTCGCCGTGATGCCGAGAATCGGCAGACGCTGCGTGCAGCCCCGCTCGTTCTCCCGGATGTGTCGCGTGAGTTCGTAGCCGGACAGATTCGGCATATGACAATCCGTGATCAGACAGCCATAGTTCGTGCGCTCCAGTGCGGCCAGCGCTTGCGCGCCGTCGTTCGCGACGTCGCACGCGAAACCGAGCAAAGCCAGTTGATGACGAATCAGTTCCTGGTTGACCGGATGATCTTCCGCGACAAGGATCAACCGCCCGCTCGCGATGGCGCGCTCACGGTCCGGCGGCGTCATGACGCCTTCGGCCGTGCGCGGCAGGCCTGCCGCAGGCCGCGCCATCGAAGGCAGTCCGGTCATCGCGGCGGCGCACGCCGCGCCAAGACCGCGCCACGAAATAGGGTTGACGCTCACGCGCACGGTATTGTCGAGAATGCGATACCCCGTCGGCTTCGGTTTCTCCGTCAGGATGATGACCTGTGTATCCGGGCCGAGGCATGCGGGCAACTGCACCTCCTCGCTCACGAACAGCAAATCCACGTTGGCCAGCGTGGCGCGGTCACGCAGTGCGCTGGCGTGCGGCGCGACGCTGCGCAACTTGAGCCCGAGCGCCTTGCCGAAATGCATCAGCGCATGGCCGACCCGCCTGTCACCGGTCGCGACAATCCCGTGTTTGCCCCGCAGGCGGCTCACGGAATAGCGCTGCGCCACGACTGGCATCGTGACCCGCACGATCATGCAGGTGCCGTGACCCGGCACGCTCCGCAACGCGAGCGTGCCGCCCATCAGGTCGATCAGCTTGCGGCAGATCGTCAGCCCGAGGCCGGTGCCGCCGAAGCGCCGCGTGGTGGACGACTCTGCCTGCACGAACGGCTCGAACAGACTGGCCTGCACGTCCGGCGCGATGCCGATGCCGGTGTCCTCCACACTCATTTCGAGCGTCTGCGCGGCTCCGTTCTGCTCGACGACCAACACGTCGACGTCGACCTCGCCCTGCGGCGTGAATTTGATCGCATTGCCGAGCAGGTTGAACAGAATCTGCCGCAATCGCACACTGTCGCCGCGCAGTGTGGCGGCGACGTCCGATGCAATGTTCACGCGCACTTTCAACCCCTTCTCGTGCGCGCGGCCCGCGAGCAGTCCGACGGCATTGTCGACCAGCTCACGCAGGTCGATCGGCTCCGCTTCGAGCGTCAGCCGGCCCGCTTCGATCTTCGAATAGTCGAGCAGGTCGTCGAGAATCTGCAGCAGCGCGCCCGCCGACTCGTGGATCATGCTCAGCATCTCCCCTTGATCCGTATTGAGCGGCGTGCGCTCCAGCACTTCGACCAGCCCCAGCACGCCGTTCATCGGCGTGCGGATTTCATGGCTCATCATCGCGAAGAAATCGTCTTTCGCGCGCGAAGCCGCCTCGGCCATGTCGCGCGCGCGAGCGAGTTCCTCGGAGCGGGCACGCTCCACGCTCGCGTCCACCCAGAAGCCGCTCCACACGACGCTGCCATCCGCTTCACGGCGCGGCACCAGCTCGGCGCGCACCCACTTGGGCTGCTGCCCGCCGCGCAGGCGAAACTCCATGTGTACCGGCGTTTCGCTGCGCGCCGAGCGCTCCAGTTCAGCCTGCACGAACTCCCGGTCTTCTTCCGCTACACGATCGAAGTCCACCTGAGCGCGATGACTCAGCGACACGCCGTTGTCGCCCAACAGGTGCCGCGTGTCGCCGCCGATATACGGAAACGAGTACGCGCCGCCCGCGGTGCGGCGCAACTGAAACACCACGGCCGGCAATGAACGCGTCACGTCGAAGAGGCGCCGCTCGGTGTCGTGCGCGAGCATTTCGGCGCGCCGGATAGTGGTGATGTCGACCATCGCGCCGACGAGGCAAACGGGTTGTCCATCGCTGCCGTGGCACACGCTGTTCCAGAACAGCCCATGCCGCACATCGCCCGTGCTGCTGCAGAACTGCAATTCCACTTCGGCAATGCCGCCGCTCTTCAGCACCTCGCGCGTCATGCCGTCGAGAATGCGGCTGTTCGCATCGCCCCATGTCCGCACATCGATCGTCGTGCGTCCGAGCACTGCCTCGCGGCTGATGCCGCACGCCTCCTCATAGGCCCGGTTGACCGCGATGTAGCGCCCCGCCAGATCTTTGGCGACCAGCGCATAGGGGACCGTCTGCATCATGGATTCCTGGAAATTCAGTTGCAGCGCGAGCGCGCGCTCGGTCCGCTTGCGCAGTCTGACTTCCCGTTGCAGCAGCAAATAGGCGCGCAACGTGACCACCAGTACGACGCCGACGCCGATCAGCACCGGCAGCAGACGCACCGCGCTCACGCTCCATAGGCCGGTGTCCGGAATCACGCCGCTCACCCAGCGTTGCCGGATGCGCTGCTCCTCCGCCGCCGGCATGGCCAGCAGCGCGCGATCGATCAGCCCGGCGAGCGGCTTCAGGTCCGAGCGCACCGCGATGTAGAGCGAGTCGGATTCGCCGAGCGCGCCGAGAATCTTGAGAGCGCCGCCATAGCGACGCTTCAGGCGGCTATCGACGGCGGCCAGGTTGCCGACCGTCAAGTCCGCTTCGCCGGCTGCGACCATTCGCAACGCGTCGTCCGTGCTGGGCGCGACGACGATGTGATCGGGCGCAGCGGCTTCGAACGCATGCGGGACCGAACCGGCAACACGAGCCGGGATGACGATACGGCGCGACATGAAATCTTCGAACGCGCGCGCCGGTTCGCCGGCGCGGCCGACGGCCACCATCGGGTAGCTCGCGTAGGCGCGAGTATGGGCGACGTTATTCAGTGTTGGCCCGTTGCTGGACGCCATGGGCAGAATCGCCAGTTCGCCGCGCTGGAACGCCTCGACGTTGGCCGACCAGTCGGACAGCCGGGTCCGGTTGAAGACGACGCCGAGAGCGCGGCTCAGGTATGCCAGATAGTCGGCTGTCATGCCGGCAGGGCGGCCCGATTCGTCGATGAAGCTGAACGGCGGGCAGTTGCTGTCGAAGCCGATCTGCAATGGCGGCAACGACCGAAGCCACGCTTTCTCTTCCGAGGTCAGCACGAACTGACGCGCGGCGGCGGCCGGCTGCGCGTTGAAGTTACCGGACAGCCAGCGCATGCGAATCGCCGCTGTGTCTGCCGGGCTCATCGACGCGAGTGCGCGATCGAGCTGATCGCGCAGCGCGACCTGATTGCGGGGCACGCCAAAGCGCAGGTCGGAGATTTTGCCGCTCTCGTCGAACGCGACATGCAGATCGCGGAATGGCTCGGTCGCCAACTCGAACTGGACGACCGTGGTCAGGCCGAAATAGGCGTCTGCGTCGCCGCGGGCCACCGCGGAGAGCGCGGCGTGCGTAGTGGCGAACGCGTGGACTTCAGCGCGCGGAAAACCCTCACGGATCGGACGCTCGAGCGCGAAACCCCGCTCTATCGCGATGCGCGCGCCGGCCAGTTCGCCACGGCTCGCATACCGCTCGCTGTCGCGCCGCACCACCGCCGAGATCGACGAGCGGAAATACGGCGCCGTGAAATCGAGGCACTGTTCGCGCTCGGGCACGCGGGCGACGCTCATCAACAGATCGACATTGCCCGCGCAGGCGGCGGCCAGCAACTGCGGCATGTCGGGATACGCTTTCGCTTCGATAATGACGTTCGGCCCCACCAGCGCGCGCAGATAGTCGCCGCTGATGCCGGTGAGGCGGCCGTCCTGCAGCATGTCGAACGGCGGCCAACCGCCCGCGAGCACGCCGACGGTCAGCCTGGCCGGGAACGTGCGCGCGGCCGGATAGCGCGCGTGGCTGCCGAACGGCTCGGCGACGGACCTCACCACGCCTATCGACAGGCAGACGGCGAGCAGCCACAGCGGCAGGTGCCGCACTGCGCGCCTCATCGCAATGCGCTCGACGAGACCGACGATGAACGGACCACGTGGCACGAGGCCGTGTTCACGCGGCGTCGCCCGGACCGTCGGCCAGCGCGGCCGCGGATGGATCGGCGTCGCCATTCAGAAACGAGAACAGCACGCCGGCCGCGATGCCGCCCGACAGTGGCGCGGCCCAGAATACCCAAAGCTGGTCGAGTGCCCAGTTGCCGACGAACAGCGCCTGCGCCGTGGAACGGGCGGGATTGACCGAGCCGTTGGTAACCGGGATCGATACCAGATAAACGAGCGTCAGACATGCGCCGACGATGAGCGGAGCGATCGGCGCCAGGTTCTTTCGGCCGACGATCAGCAGGCACACCATGACGAATGCAAACGAGAGCACGAACTCGATGGCCAGCGCCGAGTGCAGTTGATAGTCGGCAGGAGAATGGGCGCCGAAACCATTCGCAGCGAATTCGCTTGCGCCGGGGTCGAAGCCGGGGCGGCCACTCGCCACATACACGAGGAACGCCGCGGCGGTGATCGCCCCAGCAATCTGCGCGGCAATGTAGGGCAGCAGGTCACGCACAGGAAAACGCTGCGCCACCGTGAAGCCGACGGTGACGGCGGGATTGAAATGCGCCCCTGAAATTCCACCGAACGCGTAGCCGGCCGTGGCAAACGCAAGGCCGAACGCCAGCGACACTTCCAAGCCGCCATATCCTTGCAGAATCACGCTGGTATCCAGCACGGTGCTGCCGCATCCAACGAACACCAGCCACGCCGTTCCCACTCCCTCCACCCACATCCGCTTACCCAGCGTGACCATCCGCCCCTCCCATTTTTTTCCATACGAGGCAGACGCACCGCGTGATTGCACCAGACCTCTACTCTGACTTGTCTTAGGCCCGTCGCTTCCAGGACAACGAAATACGAGTCGCCGTCAGGTAGGTAAGCAATAGCGCCTCAGTCAATTCAGAATTATAGGATTCAGGGATCGCTATACGAATAAGAAAAATCTTAAATCCATTACTCTTTAATCATCAATGTTATTCGTTAAATTAATTTAAAAATTTTATTCAAAAGTCAAACACTGTTAGATCACGCCAATTTGCCTTGCGTAATCGACTAAATCGTCTTCCGTTTCCAATCCGAGTTTGCGCATCCCGCTGCGTTTTTGCGTGCTGATGGTCTTGCCGCTGCGCTGCAGACGTTCGGCGATTTCATGAACCGCGAGGCCTTGCGCATAGAGCTGGAAGACTTCCCATTCCCGCGCGCTCAGCGCACTGGCGCGAGGGTGCGGCGCCCGGTCCGCCGCGTTCAGCGCGATACGCACCTGCTCCGACAGATGAATGCGGCCGGAAACCACGACGGTGATGGCATCGACCAGCGTTTGCGCGGCGTCGCGCTTGTCGATTATTCCGCTCACGCCGATGCTTTGCAGTCCGGACAGCAGGTGACCGTTGCCGATCATCGTCAGTGCGACGACGTGCGGATGCGACCGGCGCCGCAACAGTCGGCGCAGAAACGGCACCGCGTTACTGCTTCCGTCGATCCCCGGCATGGCGATGTCCGAGACGACGACGTCGCACGCGCAGGCGTCGAGCAGGACAGCCAGACCACGGGTGTCGGCCGCCTCGCCGACCACCTCGATGTTGGGCCTCGCCTTCAGCAGATATTTGACGCCGACGCGAATGCATTCATGATCGTCGGCCACGATGACGCGGATCTTGTGTGTCATTTTGTTGTTGTCTTTGCCGATTGACGACGCCCGCACGCGCTGTGCTTCCCCGGGCTACGTCAACACTTATGCATGTTCGCCATGCGACCGCACGGCGCGTCACCTGTTTGTCAGTGGCTTATCAGTCACATCTTCCCGGTCTTTCAGCGGCTTTGATTACGCCACTCAGAAATGACGCCGTGTTCGGCGGCGAAGCGAAACAGTTCGGCGTCGCTGCGCAATGAGAGCTTGCGCATCGCCGTGCATTTCTGCGCACTGATCGTCTTGACGCTGCGCCCCAGACGCGCGGCGATTTCACTGACGGCGAACCCCGACGCGTACTGTGTGAACACCTCGAGTTCACGGCGCGACAACGCGCTGCGAACAAGGTCGAGCCTTTGGGCCACCGTTGTATCGGCAATCAGCGTGCGCACCGCCGGTCCGACATAACACTCGCGCGCGAGCGCCGTGACGACCGCCACGTGAATCAGATCGATCCGGTCGCGTTTGCTCACGAGTCCGTCGACTCCGAGCGCGATAACCCTCTGCAGCGCGGCCGCCTCCGTTTCCATGGTGAGGACGATGAGCGCGACATCGGGATACCGCGTTTTGAACTGCTTGACGACATCCAGCCCGGTGCCGTCGAAATTGCCCGGCATGTAGAGGTCCATCAGCACCAGGTCGCATGGACTGCGATCGACTTGCATGAAGAGTTCGGTGGCGTCCGCCGCGCGTCCGACAATCTGCATGTTCGGATAAGTGCGCACCAGATTTTCGATTGCCAGCAGAACCAGTGGATGGTCGTCCGCTATGATGGCTCGAACCGGTATGCTCGCCTCAGCGGCGTCGTTCATCGTCTGCTGCTCCTCGGTATTTTGTATTTTCGCCGCTGTTTGCGACGCAACCGGCTCGATCACGATAATTGAATATTTTTTCGCCGATAAACATAAGAGCGTTCCGAAATAACCTTAGTCAATCGGCAACGATCAATGCTTAAATGTGCGAATCAATTTCAAGAATGCCGCATGCGTACAGGCGTGAGAAAAGACCGGGGTTGTGGGTGACGCCGAGCTTCGCCATCGCTGCGCGCTTTTGCCGGCTAACCGTACGGCGATGACAACCGAGCGCCTCCGCTATCTCGGCAATAGACTGGCCACTGACCAGCCGCTTGATGATCGCTGTCTCTCGCCATGACAGACGAACTGTCTGCGGCGTTGCGCGCTCGTCGTTCCGCGGGCACGCGAGTACGTCTACGATGGAACGGCCGAGGTAGCGCGCGCCGTTTGCGCTGGCTTCGATCGCTTGCCAGAGTGCGTCCATCGACTCGGCTTTACTGAGCGCGCTCACCGCGTCGTCCGCCACGACCGCGCGCAGAATCGAAGGGTTCGTCAGCGTCGTGACCGCGACGATCCGCAGCTGCGGCCAGTCGCGGCGAAGGCGCCGGATCAGCGCGAGATCGTCTTCGGGAACGCCGTCGGCGTCCGGCATAGAGAGGTCGGTCACGAGCACGTCACAAGGGGTGTGCTGTAGCAGTTCGATCAGCGCCCGAGGCGTGTGCGCCTCGCCGGCGATCGTGACACCGGCGTGCACTGCGAGCATCGCCCGATAGCCGAGCAGCACGAACGGGTGATCGTCTGCCAGAATGATTCGAAGATGCACTGGAATTTAGCCCGTTCGTTGTAGGAATGATTAGCTCGCGCGCCAGACACGCTGAGGGCACGACGCGCTTTGACGTAGCGCGCGATGACGAAGCCATGCGCGAAGGCGCCCATAAAATCATCACTAAAATTCGGTAAAAATCAGAGCATTCCGAATCATGCAAAAATAAATGGTTTGTCTTTTTCTTATCGAAAAAACGAAAAATAATTATCCGGGTTGAATCATTCTGGTATTGGCATATCGCGCCTTTCTGTTAAGGCGCAATGGTTCGACTACCGGACGGCATCGCAAGCCCTCGCCCCAGACTTGGCCCTCGGCACTGCACGCGGGAAAACCGGCAACGCGAGCAGCGCGCACGCACTCGCCACCGCCCACACTATCGGCCACGAACCCACGGACAACAGCGGCGGAATCGCGAGCGGCGTCAGAAAGAGTGTGAGAAACACGCAGGTATTGCCGATCGCCAGCGCCGTGCCCGCGCGGCTCGTCCCGGCCAGCGTGGCGAGTTCGGTGAAGGCGACGCCGTGCCATGCCGACGCGCTCACGCCGCCCAGCACGACCATCAGCGCCAACAGCGTCGTGATCGCCGTGTGATGCGGGCCGGCGAGCCCCGTCGCCAGCGCCAGCGACGCGAACAGCATCGCGGTCAGCAAGCTGCAGGCACGCATGTAAGCCCGGCGATTGCCGCGCCGGTCGGTCCAACTGCCGCTCCAGACCCGCGCGATCGCGGCACCCGTTTGTACCGCGGCCATCGTCACGCTGATCGCCAGCACGCCCGCGTGGCCGTAGTCGTGCAGAAACACAGTGCCGAACGTGACGACGGCGAGTTGCGGCACGCACAGCACGCCGGCGCCGAGCGCGACCCGCCAGATGCCGACGTCGCGCAACGGCGAGACCCTCGTCGGCGCGCCGGCCGCCGCAACCAAGCCCGGCCTCGCCGCGCTGACCGCCGACGTCGAAACTTGCGCCCCCGAAGCGAGCGCCGCACTGGCGCCATGCGCCTGCCGAGCCGGCCGAAGCGACCCGCGAGCGGCCCCGCCCTCCTCTGCATCAGCATGCGCACGCGGCGGCTCATGCAGCCAGCGCCAGGCGAACAGCGCCGTGGCCGCACACGCCAGAGCCAGCACGGTATAAGCGCTCGCAAAACCGAAGCGCGACGCGAGCGCCGGCAGCATCAACGCGCCGAGTCCGCCGCCCGCGGGCACGGCGGTCTGCCGGATGCTCATCGCCAGCCCGCGCTCGCCCTCGCGAAACCACGCCATCACCGCGCGGCCGCTCGATCCGTTGACGCTGCCGCCGAGCAGGCCGACCAGCAGCAGCCCGAGCGCGAGCATCGTCACGCTGGGCACATGAGCACCGCTCGGCGCGACGAACAAGGCGAGGCCGGCGAGCGCGGCGGCGGTCGACAGCAGCCCGAGAAGCAGCACGCGGCGGTCGCCCCAACGGTCGGTCAACAGGCCCCACGGCAACTCGCTGATCGCAATGCCGAGACCCAGCATGCCGAGCACCAGTCCCAACCCGTCATTGCCGAGGTGGTAGCCCGAGCGCAGAAACACCGCGGTCGTCGGAATACCTGAAAACGCGGCGGAAAAGCTCGCGTTCGCGGCGAACCCGACCCCCAGCACCTTCCACCGATGGCTCGCCCCTCGCTCGTGCACCCCGCCTGCAACCGCAATCGACCTGTTTCCCATGACACCCTCCGCAATGATCTTTGGAGGTATCCTACGGCTGGGCTTTTCATCGGAAAAGCCGGAAAATCAGATGCCTTCCATCGGATATACCGAATCATGAGCCAACGCGGATTCGACCTCACCCAGTTGCGCACTTTCGTCGCCGTCGCCGAATCGGGCAGCGTTTCGGCGGGCGCGGAGCGTGTTTTCCTGTCGCAATCGTCGGTGAGCGAGCAGTTGAAGAAACTCGAGGAGCGCGCCGGCCAGCCGCTGTTCCTGCGCAGCAAGCAGGGCGTGAGCGCCACGCCCGCCGGCAGCCGCCTGCTCGATCATGCTCGGCGCATCATCGCGATGAGCGAAGCGGCGTTCGAAGACCTGCAAGGCCGCTCGCTCGACGGCGAGTTGCGCATCGCGATCACGGACTACTACCGGCCGCACGACATCGCCCGCATTCTCAAGACGTTCTCCGAGCAGCATCCACGGCTGAAGCTGCACGTCACCGTGTTGCCGAGCGCCGTGATCGACAGCAAGGCCGATGACGACGCGTCGTTCGACATCGGCCTCTCGCTACGGCTCGTGACGGGCAGCCCGCGCGCCGCCGGCCGGCGCAGCGGCGCGCCGGGCACCGTGGTGCGGCGCGAGAACCTGCGGTGGGTGAGCGCGGCCGATGCCCGGCAGCGGCCGGCGGCGCCGTATCAACTGGTGCTGCTGCCGTCGAGCTGCCAGTTGCAGCGTTTCGTCGTGAAGCTGCTCGACGAGCACAAGGTGCCGTATCTGATTTCGCATTCCGCGTCGGGCGTGGCGGGCTTGCAACTGGCATTGAAGGCAGGGCTCGGCATTTCCTGCCTGAACGAATCGTCGATCGGCGGCGGTCTCGTGGCCTGTCCCGCCAGCATCAGGCTACCTGCGTTGCCGGCCGTGGAGTTTCATCTGCTGCCCGGACGGCTCGGCGAAAGCGAGCTGGTCAGCAATGCACGCGCGGCCTTGATGCGCCTGTTCGCGTGATGCGTATGGTGCAACCTCAAACGATCCTGTTCGGGTGACAGCATCGATATGGATGCGTGCGCGCAATCCCATTTGAAAGCGTTTTAGCCGGCGCCTATGATGGCTTGATATAGATCAATTCGAGGTTTTTCCGGCTATTGACGCGTTGGTTAAATTCCTGCACCCTGCTACACGCTGCCTGACGTTTCAAACGTCGTTTCTCGCAGCCCGGAAGCCGCAGCCCAGCGGCGCATTCAGCGCAGGTCACCGTTTTCGCCAAACACTTGCATCGCCGCACAGCATCAACGCTTCGTCGTCCAGAATAAGTCCGTTTCGATTCGCCGTAATGCAGTCGTTATAAGAACAAAAGCAAAAAAACTGGCAGACCCGCGATGCGTCGTACGTCGGATTCGCGCATGAATCCACGAACGAACGCGTGACAAATAAATCGAGAAGCAGAACGCTCCCAACGAGGCCTGGCGTGCATCGTAGAACTATCGGATCTTCGGTTCTGTTCGTGCTTCATGTCGTGTGGAGCGGCGCGGCGCTCGCAGCCACTGATGCATCCAGTGCGATGCCGTCCGCGATGGCCGAGCGTATGCGCGCCTGCACCTCGTGTCATGGCGTGCAGGGTCAGGGCCGCAACAACGACTACTTTCCGCGCATCGCCGGCAAACCGGCCGACTATCTGTTCAATCAGTTGACCGCCTTTCGCGACGGCGGCCGCACCTATCCGCCGATGGGCTATCTGCTCGCCTTCCTGCCCGACGACTATCTGCGCCAGATCAGCCAGTACTTCGCCGATCTGCAGCCGCCCTATCCCAACGCCGATCACACCGACGTCTCGCCCAAGGTGCTCGCGGCCGGCGAGCAGTTGGTCATGCATGGCGACCCGGCCCGCGGCATACCGGCGTGCATCGCCTGCCACGGCCCGCGCATGACCGGCACGCAGCCGGGCATTCCCGGCCTGCTCGGTTTGCATGCGAGCTACATCGCCGGACAGATGGGCACGTGGCGCTCGGGCGCGCGTCGAGCGCTCGCGCCGGACTGCATGCATTCGATCGCGGTCAAGCTGAGCGACCGCGACATCACCGCGGTATCGAGCTGGCTGTCCCGCCAACCGCGGCCCGCCGATCCGCGGCCCGCACCGGCGTCCGCTGAGCGCCTGCCTCTAGCATGCGGGAGCCAACCACAATGAAGCCGATACTTTGTTCGCGGGATTGGGGGCGGGTGGGGGGCCTGGTTTTTAGCGGCGTTTCCAGCCGCGTTTCCTGCCGCGTTTCCTGCGCTGTTTTGCGCGCCGTTGCCCGCGCTGCGACGCAGGCTCGCCGCACGGCCTCGTCATTCGCCTCGGGCACGCTGAGCGCCGCCTTCATCGCGACGGGCAGCGCCGTTCTACTTCATGCCCTGCATGCGCCGCTGCTCTCCGAAGCCCGCGCCGCCGACACCGCGCCGGCCACGCCGACGGCCTCGCCATCGACTGCCGCGACGCACGGCGCCATGCCCGACACCCGCCCCGAGATCGTCAAACGCGGCGAATATCTGGCGCGCGCCGGCGACTGCATCGCCTGCCACACCGCGCCGCGCGGCAAGCTGTTCGCCGGCGGCCTCGCGATGGAAACGCCGTTCGGCACGCTGTTTTCGCCTAACATCACGCCCGACGCGCAGTACGGCATCGGCACGTGGAGCGAGGAAGCGTTCTTCAACATGATGCGCACCGGCCGCAAACCGGACGGCACGCTGATTTACCCCGCCATGCCGATCGCCCAGTACACGAAGGTCACGCGCGAGGACTCGGACGCGATCTTCGCGTTCCTGCGCACCGTCGAGCCGGTGCGTGAGCCGAACCGCAAGCACACGCTGCGCTTCCCGTTCAACAAGCGCGAGCTGCTATACGGCTGGCGCACGCTGTATTTCCACGAGGGCGAGTTCAAGCCCGACCCGACCAGATCGGTCGAATGGAATCGCGGCGCGTATCTGGTCGAAGGCCTCGGGCACTGCTCGATGTGCCACACCAGGATCAACATGCTCGGCGGATCGTCGCAGCGCGAACAGTTCGCCGGCGGCCTGATTCCGGTGCAGAACTGGTACGCGCCGTCGCTGACATCGGACAAGGACGGCGGCCTCGGCGACTGGAGCATCCAGGACATCGTCGACCTGCTGCAAACCGGCATCTCCGCTCGCGGCGCCGTGTATGGACCGATGGCGGAAGTCACCTATCACAGCCTGCAGCATATGTCGGACGAAGACGTCCGCGCGATGGCCGTGTATCTGAAGTCGCTGCCGGACAATCGCGGCCGCAAGACCGGCCCGTCCCCGCAAGCCGATCCCAAGACGTTCGCGCTCGGCAAACAGATCTACGCCGACAAATGCGCGCTGTGCCACGGCGCCAACGGCGAGGGACAGTTGCCGCACTACCCGCCGCTCGCGGGCAACCAGTCGATCGAGATGGATTCGGCGGTCAATCCGATCCGGATCGTGCTCAACGGCGGTTTTCCGCCCGGCACCAGGCACAATCCGCAGCCGTACGGCATGCCGCCGTTCGGCCAGGAACTGAACGACGTCGAAGCGGCGGCCGTCGTCACCTATATCCGCACGGCGTGGGGCAATCACGGCCAGCCGGTGACGGCCCGCGAGATCAACGAATTGCGTAAGGCGCCGTTGCATTGACGCGCCGCACCGGAGAACCATCGAGATGGAAGCGAACGACACCCACAGCGCGGCCCCGCCCACCGATGACGAAGTGGAGCGCGTCGTCGCGGCCGGTCCGCATGGCGCGGTTGCGCTCGCCGGCGTCGCCACGCTGATCGTCATGGCGATCTGGTTCGGCTTCTACTTTTTCGCGTTCCTGCCGCGCGGCATCATTCACTGACCATGTCGACCGATTCCAATCCTCAACCGGAGAGCGGCCACGCGGTCGCGTTGCGCGCCGAGCGGCGCTGGGCGATTTTCGCGGTCGGGCTGATCGTGCTGATGCTGGCCGTGATCGTCTTCTCCGGCCTGCATTGGGCGATGATGCCGCCGTCGCGCGTCGAGACGATCGACCCGGCGCGCCTGCAACTGTCCGGCGAATTCGTCGAGGACAATCTCGGCAGCGCAGTGCAGCCGGACGGCTCGGTGATCGTGCGCTTCATCGCGCAGCAGTATTCGTTCACGCCGCAATGCCTGCTGGTGCCCGCCGACACGCCGATCACGATCCGCACCACCAGCGCCGACGTCGTGCACGGCCTGCTCGTCACCAACACCAACATCAACACGATGGTCGTGCCCGGCTACGTCGCCACGCTGAACACGCGGTTCGACCAGCCCGCCGATCACACCATGCCGTGCCACGAATTCTGCGGCTTCGGCCATCAGACCATGTGGGCGCATGTGAAAGTAATCGACAAAGCCGCCTTCTTCGAGCAGGCCCGACAATCACGGAGGCTGAGCTGTGTTTCACGCTAAGCGACTCGTTCTCGCGCATTTCTGGCTCGCCTTCATCACGTTTCTGATCGCGCTGCTGCTGGGTGCCTGGCAAATGCTGGTGCGCAGCCCGCTCGTGCCGTGGATCGGCGACCCCGAGTTGTACTATCGATCGGTGACCGCACACGGCTCGGTGATGGCCTACGTGATGCCCACGCTGGTGTCGATGGGCTTCGGCTACGCGATCGTGGAACTCGCGCTCGCGCAGCGACTTGCCGGCATCAGGTGGGCCTGGGCCGCGTTCATCATGCTGGCAGTCGGCGCGGTCATGGCGATGGTGCCGGTCGCGCTCGGCACGGCCTCGGTGCTCTACACCTTCTATCCGCCGATGATCGGCAGCCCGTTCTATTACCTCGGCGTGGTGCTGGTGGTGGTCGGCTCGTGGATCTGGGTCGCGCTGATGCACGTGAATCTGCGCATCTGGAAGCGCGCCAATCCCGGCAAGGCGGTGCCGCTCGCGATGTTCGCCAACGTGGCGGGCGCGTACCTGTGGGCGTGGACCGCCGTCGGCGCGGCGGCCGAGATCCTGTTCCAGATCCTGCCCGTCGCCTTCGGCCTCACGCGAACCATCGACGCCGGCCTCTCGCGCATCCTGTTCTCGTGGACGCTGCACGCGATCGTCTACTTCTGGCTGATCCCGGCGTATATCGCGTACTACACGCTGGTGCCGCGCGCGATCGGCGGGCGCCTGTACAGCGATGCGATGGCGCGCGTATCGTTCATCCTGTTCCTCGTGTTCGCGATGCCGATCGGCATCCACCATCTGTTCGCCGATCCGCAGGTCGGCTCCGGCTTCAAGTTCCTGCACGCGGTGTTCACCGGCATGGTCTCGGTGCCGACGCTGCTGACGGTGTTCACGATCTGCGCGTCGGTGGAAATCGCCGGCAGGCTGCGCGGCGGCAAGGGCGCGTTCGGCTGGCTCACCGCGTTGCCGTGGCGCAATCCGATGATGCTGGTGATCGCGTTCTCGTTCGTCATGCTGGGGTTCGGCGGCGCGGGCGGGCTGATCAACATGAGCTACCAGCTGAACTCGACGGTCCACAACACGCAATGGGTGACCGGCCACTTCCATCTGATTTTCGGCGGCGCGATCGTCATCATGTACTTCGCGATCGCCTATGAACTGTGGCCGCAACTGACCAACCGCGCG
The DNA here is from genome assembly GCF_056279605.1 of Paraburkholderia sp. TE9906. Lineage (NCBI taxonomy): Bacteria > Pseudomonadati > Pseudomonadota > Betaproteobacteria > Burkholderiales > Burkholderiaceae > Paraburkholderia > Paraburkholderia sp. TE9906. The sequence goes on along the minus strand of NZ_JBWCCT010000002.1, from coordinate 140,833 downwards.
ATCGTCTCGGTGAAGCTCGTGCGCACGCAATTGTGGCTGTGGTTCATCGGCATGATGATGGTGACGCTGCCGTGGCATTACGTCGGCCTGCTCGGTGCGCCGCGCCGCATGGCTTACTACGACTACACGATGTCGGGCATGCAGGACCAGGCGTTCTGGGTCGGCATGTCGGCGGTGGGCGGCCTCGTTCTCGTCGCCTCGGGCGTGCTGTTCGTCTACATCCTCGCGAAGTCTCAATTCGGGCCGGCGGTGCAGCCGCAGGCGTTCCGTTTCGCGAGCGCGGTGCATCCGGTCGAACGCGTACCGGCCGCGCTCAATAGCTTCGGCTTGTGGGTCGCGCTGATGATCGGCCTCACGGTCGTCAATTACAGCGTGCCGATCGTGCAGTTGCTCAGACTGCCGCAGACGTCGGTGCCGGCGGTCGTCATCGGAGCGCAGCGATGAGTGAGGAACGCGTCTTCAGCTTGCGTAACCCGTGGTTCACCTGGAGCGTGGGCGGCACGATCGCGATTGCGATCGTAGGAATACTGATCGGTTTCATCTGGCTGCCGTCGGCGAGCAGTGCCTTCGGCGATCGCGGCTTATGGGCGACGATCTGCGGCGCGGCCGGCGCGCCGTCGAACTGGTATAGCGGTGCGAGCGCAGGCAGTCCGGTGCCGAGCGAGGTGGTCGTGTTGCCGCCGTGGCACCCGACGCGCTCCGCAGCGGATTCGATCGGCCGCGGCGCGACGATCGCGACGCAGCACTGCTCGATGTGCCACGGTGTGCTCGGCACGCCGCAGGTCACGGCACCCGGGCTGGCCGGACAGTACGGCGATGCGGTCTATAAGGAATTGCGCGACTACCAGAGCGGGCGGCGGCAAAACGCGGTGATGCAGGCGATCATCGCGGGGCGCAGCGATCAGGATCTGCAGGATCTCGCGGCTTACTACACGTCGCTGACGAGAGGCTTCGGCGCCGAGACGCCACGCGTCGGCGAAGAGCCGGATGCGAACGCGGTGAAGCTGGCGATGCAAGGCGATCCACAGCGCAACATCGCGCCTTGCGCAGCCTGTCATGGAGAGCTCGATCGCAAAGGCGCGGCGCCGTGGCTGGGCGGGCAGTCGTCGGCGTATCTTGCCGGGCAGATGCGCGCGTTTGCTTCCGGCGCGCGGCACAACGATATCAACGAACAGATGCGCAATGTGGCGCGGCAGTTGACCTCGGCGGAGATAGATAGCCTCGCCAGGTATTACGCCGCCATGCAATAACGCTGCACTTGAATGCGCGGTGCCTGTCGTCGTCGCTTCGAAGACGCTGCGCGCAATGGGCCTCGACCGAACGGCCTCGACGAACGGGCGCCAACGAACAGGATTCGACGTCAGGCCGCCATGAACTCGCCCGCGTCATCCCGCTTCGAAGCAGCGCCAGAAGCGTCCCGGCGCCGCGCGCCCGCAGCGCCGAACGCCGCGGAGCCGCTCTCCGTCTGGAACACCGCCACCGCCGACGACAACCGCCGCGCCTGATCTTCCAGCGAACTGGCCGCCGCCGCAGCCTGCTCGACCAGCGCGGCGTTCTGCTGCGTCACCTCGTCCATCTGCGCGACCGCGAGATTGACCTGATCGATGCCGGTGCTCTGCTCGATCGCCGCCGCCGCGATCTCACCCATGATCGAACTCACGCGCGCAATCGCGTCGACGATCTCAGCCATCGTCGAGCCCGAGCGTTCGACCAGTTGCGAGCCCGCCTGCACCCGCGCCGTCGATTCGTCGATCAAGCCCTTGATCTCCTTGGCCGCCGCCGCGCTGCGCTGCGCGAGCGAGCGCACCTCGCTCGCCACCACCGCGAAGCCGCGTCCCTGTTCACCCGCGCGCGCCGCTTCGACCGCGGCGTTCAGCGCGAGGATGTTGGTCTGAAACGCGATCCCTTCAATCACGCCGACGATATCGGCAATCCGCCGCGAGTCGTCGACGATGCCGTGCATCGTGCCCACCACCTGCTCGGTGAGGTCGCCGCCCTGCGCAGCCAGGCTCGACGCGCCCTGCGCGAGCGAACTCGCCTGCTTCGCGTTGTCCGCCGTCTGTTTGACCGTCGACGTGAGTTCTTCGATGCTCGCCGCCGTTTCTTCGAGCGACGCGGCCTGCTCTTCGGTGCGCTGCGACAGATCCGCATTGCCGGCCGCAATCTCGCTCACGCCGGTATCGATGGATTCGGTACCTTGACGTACCGCATTCACCGTCCCGATCAGCGACTCCTGCATCTTGCGCAGCGCCGCCGCGAGACGGCCCATTTCGTTGTCGCTGGTGACGTCGATCCGGCTCGTCAGATCGCCGTTGGCGATTCGCTGGAATTGCGCGATGGTCGCGTCGACCGGATTGACGATCGCGCGCACCAGCACCATGCGCCCGATCAATGAACCGAGCAGCGACACCACCATGCCGATCGCCACCGCGATGCAGATCGCGTAGAACAGATCCTGCGCCTCCTGATAGCGTTGCTCGCCGTGATCGAGCTGCAACTGTTCGAGGGCGAGCATCGCCTTCTCGTACGTGCTGTAGAGCGACGGCAGCTTGTGCGCCTGCAATTGATTGAATGCATTCCTGTCGCCCGACTTGAGCGCGGCAAGCGCCGGATCGACGCCCTCGCGCAGGAAGCTGTCGCGCTTGGCCTGCATGTCCTTGATCAGGCGCTGCTCGGTGTCGTCCGCGCTTGCGCGGCTCACATAGTGGGCAAGCCGCTCGTTGGATACTTTCTGGTACTGATCGAAACGCTTGAGCACGGCATTCGCGCCGTCCTGATCGTTCAGCTCGATCAGCGATGCGTACGTCGCGAGCGCCAGACGCAGGCGCAGCAGCTGGCCGGAGCTGCCTTCGAGGTCCGCGACGGCGGGCGTGTCGACCGTGTACATCTGTTGCAGTGACGCGTTGCTCGAGCGCAGCGACAGCAGGCCCGCGGCGGCGCCGAGCAGCAACACGACGCCAAAGAACACGATCATCAGGCTAAGGCTGGTGCGAATCGACAGATTTCTCAACATCGGGCTTGTCTCCAATGGGCCGCTGACCGGGTGCCTCGATGGCTCCGGCCACGCGTGCTGCGCCCAAACCCTTCCGGCCAGGTCCGCAACTTTTGTCTAGAATTTAAGCAACCACCACACTGAGGGACTACGGCGGCACAGCAGAAAACTTTATGGTCGATGACGCATACGGTTGCGATACATCAACTGACGGGCGCCAACGCAGGTCCGTTCCCGCCGCGCATTCTGGTGCGGGACTACCCGGGTATCCGGCGCCCGGCAGTTGATGGAAAGTGACGACGCACCTGTCTTCGGAGTATTTCTATGGCGGAAGTCGGATCGGCTCTACTGGTTTTTGCGCTGCTGCTGGTCGCGACCGGCCTGGGCGTGTGGGTGCGGCCGCTTCTGCCCGAAGAGCACAAGGCGCACGAGACCGTGCAGCTCATCCAGTTGGTGATCGGCATGCTGGTGACGTTCGCCGCCCTGGTGCTCGGCCTGATGACGGCCTCCGCGAAGTCCAGCTTCGATACCGCCTCGAACGATCTGCGCAGCTATGCGGCCGATCTGATCGAATTCGACACGACCTTGCGCGACTTCGGCAACGATGCCGACGAAGCCCGCCGCCTGTTACGTCAATACACGGCGGCGGCAATCGCGTCGACCTGGCCTCACGAGACGGCGCCGAGCGGCGACTACCCGAAGAACCTCGGTGTGCAGGACTCGAAGCGGCTGGAAAACGTGCGGCTCGGCGATATGCTCACCGACGTGGGCCGGCAGTTACGGCAATTGCGAATGCGCGATTCGCTGGAGGCACGTGCGCTCGACGACGCGTTGGCGCAATACCGGCGCGTCGTGGACGCGCGCTGGAAGCTCATCGAGGAAGCGCATAGCTCGATATCGCAGCCATTCTTCAAGACGCTCACGTTCTGGTTGTGCGTGATTTTTCTGAGCTTCGGCTTGATTGCGCCGCGTAATGCACTGGCGCTCGTCACGATTTCGCTGGGGGCGGTGTCGATTGCTTCGGCGATTTATGTAATCGTCGATCTGGATACGCCCTTTTCCGGGCCGATTGTGATTTCCAGCCAGCCGTTGAGAGATGCGCTGACGCATTTGCAGCGGTGAGCGCAAGAAGCAATGAAAACGGCCCCGGAAATTCTCGCCAAACCGTTTGAACGGTCGGGAGAGCCCGGGGCCTGCTGTACTTGCTGCCGAAATGGCTATTAGAACGGAATATCGTCGTCCATCTCATCAAAACCGCCGCCTGCCGGCGCGCTCGGACGGCTGGAACCGCCGCCGCCGCCGCCGCTGCCGCCACGCGAAGCACCGCCGCCCGACGACATCGCGCGGCCACCACCACCGCCGCCGCTACGCTCCGACGGCTCGCCGCGGCTATAACCGCCTTCGTCGCCACCGCCGCCGCCCATCGAGCCACCACGGCCACCCAGCATTTGCATCTGCTCGGCGACGATTTCCGTCGAGTAACGATCGGTGCCGTCCTGCGCTTGCCACTTGCGCGTGCGGATGCGCCCTTCCAGATAGACCGACGAGCCCTTCTTCAGATATTCCGAAACGATTTCCGCGAGGCGGCCGAAGAACGACACGCGGTGCCACTCGGTGGCTTCCTTCATCTCGCCGGACGCCTTGTCCTTGTACCGGTCCGTCGTCGCAAGGCGGATGTTCGCCACTGCGTCGCCGCTCGGAAGATAACGGACTTCCGGATCGGCTCCGAGATTGCCGACGAGAATGACCTTGTTCACGGATGCCATGAGTTTCTCCTGTTGATTCCGTTGCGGGCGGCGCGGCACTGCGCGGTTCGCGTCTAGTGGCCCGCAGGCCGAGATCGGAACAGCACCTCTGCCCGCCGCCGGGTGAGTTCTGGATGAATTCGGGATGTGCTCCCGGGTGCGCCGCGATAGCCCGGCGAATGTTGCGTACTACGCCTTGCGCGGCGGCTGTTTCATCTTTGCGGCGATTATAAGCCAGCAAAACACGAGCCCCGAGCAAGTGAGGAACACAGTGCTTTGTCCATCCACTTTCAGCAGCCAGCCGCCGACCATCCCGCCCAGCGCAAGACCGATCGACTGCGTGGTGTTGTACACGCCGGCAGCCGCGCCTTTGCGGGTGCCCGGCGCCAGTTTCGACACCAGCGAAGGCTGCGACGCTTCGAGAATATTGAAGCCGAGAAAGTACACAAAAAGGATCGCCGCCACACTCAGAATCGTATGCGGAGCGACGCCCAATAACAACTGTCCGATCAGGATAAGACCGATCGCGGATAGCAGCACGATCTTCATTTTGCCGCGCTTCTCGGCGGCGATGATCGCCGGCACCATCATCACGAAAGACAGGCCCATCACCGGCAGATACACCTTCCAGTGCGACGCGACCGGCAGGCCGCCGGCTTCGAGAATGCGCGGCACGACGAGGAACAGCGCGGTTTGCGTCGCGTGCAGTACGAGCACACCGAAATTCAGGCGCAGCAGTTCCACGTTGTGCAGCACTTCGGCGAACGGCGCACGCACGTGCACCGGCCTCGGCGCATCGGGCACGACCCACAACACCACGCCGATCGCGAGGATCGAGAAGATGCCGACCAGCGTGAACAGGCCGCTCATGCCGATCCACTGGAACACGATCGGCGCGCCGACGATCGCCACCGCGAACGACACGCCGATGCTCCCGCCAACCATCGCCATCGCCTTGGTGCGATGCTCTTCGGAGGTGAGGTCGGCGATGAACGCGATGACCGCGGACGACACCGCGCCCATCCCCTGAATCACACGGCCGACGATGATCCACGTCATGTCGTGCGCGCCCGCCGCGACGAAGCTGCCGAGCGCGAAGATCAGCAGGCCGGTGGCGATGACCGGCTTGCGGCCGACCTTGTCGGAGATCCAGCCGTAGAAGATGTAGAGCATCGACTGCGTCACCCCGTACGCGCCGAGCGCGATGCCCACCAGCAGCACGTTGTCGCCGCCCGGAATGGTCTTCGCATAGATCGAGAACACCGGCATGATCATGAAGAGACCGAGCATGCGCAGCGCGAAGATGGCGGCAAGCGACACGGTCGCGCGCAGTTCAGGCGCGCTCATGCGTGTGGAAGTGGCGGACGGATTGGACATCGGGAGCGTTCTTTGAATGAGCTGGACGGCACACTGCGGGCGGCCGGCGGCGGGACCGGCTCGTTGGGACCGCCACAAGCCGGCAGCCTGCCGCGGCGTAGGCGCAAAACCCGCGGCGCAGGCCTTCGAGCCGGCGGCCTTGCAGCATGCCCGCCCAGCCTCGCTTTGCCTTGTACTCGCGGAAAACGGCCCCAGTTAAACCCCTTCCCCGCGGCACCAAACCGCAGCCTTACAGCTTGCCTCGCGCGTGATTCGCGCCGTCAGGAAGCCGTAACGACGGCCTTGAAAAGTCGTTATAGTAGCAGGTTTAGCCTCTTCCTCTTTCCGCCAGTTCATGGAATAAATCCGTGGAACAAATCCGTATTCGTGGGGCTCGCACCCACAACCTGAAGAACGTCAATCTAGACCTACCCCGTCACAAGCTCGTCGTCATTACGGGCCTTTCCGGCTCGGGCAAATCGTCGCTGGCGTTCGACACGCTCTATGCGGAAGGACAGCGGCGCTACGTCGAAAGCCTCTCCGCCTACGCGCGCCAGTTCCTGCAGTTGATGGAAAAGCCGGACGTCGATCTGATCGAAGGTCTGTCGCCGGCAATCTCGATCGAACAGAAAGCAACCTCGCACAATCCGCGCTCCACGGTCGGCACCGTCACCGAAATTCACGACTATCTGCGACTGCTGTTCGCGCGGGTCGGCACGCCTTATTGCCCCGATCACGAGATTCCGCTCGAAGCGCAAAGCGTGTCGCAAATGGTCGACGCGGCGCTCGCGCTGCCGGAAGAGACCAGGCTGATGATCCTCGCGCCCGTCGTGGCGGACCGTAAAGGCGAGCACGTCGAACTGTTCGAGGAAATGCAGGCGCAAGGCTTCATCCGTTTCCGCGTGCGCTCGGGTGGCGGCACCGCCAACGAAGGCGTCGCGAAGATCTATGAAGTCGACTCGCTGCCGAAGCTGAAAAAGAACGACAAGCACACGATCGACGTCGTCGTCGATCGTCTGAAAGTGCGTCCGGACATGAAGCAGCGCCTCGCCGAATCGTTCGAAACGGCGCTGCGTCTCGCCGACGGGCGCGCGATCGCGCTCGAAATGGATACGGACAAAGAGCATCTGTTCAGCTCGAAGTTCGCCTGCCCGATCTGCTCGTATTCGTTGCAGGAACTGGAGCCGCGGCTCTTCTCGTTCAACAACCCGATGGGCGCGTGCCCGGACTGCGACGGCCTCGGCCAGATCACCTTCTTCGATCCGAAACGGGTGGTCGCGCATCCGTCGCTGTCGCTCGCGGCGGGCGCGGTGAAGGGCTGGGACCGGCGCAACCAGTTCTACTTCCAGATGCTGCAAAGCCTCGCGGCGTTCTATGAGTTCGACATCGACACCGCCGTCGAAGATCTGCCGGAGAAAGTCCGCAAGATCCTGCTGTTCGGTTCGGGCAAGCAGGAGATTCCGTTCTCGTACATCAACGAACGCGGCCGCACGTCCGTGCGCGAGCACGTGTTCGAAGGGATCATCCCGAATCTGGAGCGGCGTTACCGCGAAACCGATTCGGTCGCGGTCCGCGAAGAACTCGCCAAGTATCAGAACAATCAGCCGTGCCCGGCCTGCGCCGGCACGCGGCTGCGCCGCGAGGCGCGCTTCGTCCGGATCGGCGCGGATGGCGACGCGCGCGGCATCTTCGAAATCAGCGGCTGGCCGTTGCGCGATGCGCTCGGCTATTTCCAGACGCTGCGGCTGGAAGGCTCGAAGCGCGAGATCGCCGACAAGGTCGTGAAGGAAATCGTCGCGCGGCTGATGTTCCTGAATAACGTCGGGCTCGATTACCTGTCGCTCGAACGCAGCGCGGAAACGCTGTCGGGCGGCGAGGCGCAACGGATTCGCCTCGCGTCGCAGATCGGTTCCGGGCTGACCGGCGTGATGTACGTGCTCGACGAGCCGTCTATCGGCCTGCATCAGCGCGACAACGACCGGCTGATCGCCACGCTCAAGCATCTGCGCGATCTCGGCAACTCGGTGATCGTCGTCGAACACGACGAGGACATGATCCGCATGGCCGACTACGTGGTCGACATGGGCCCCGGCGCGGGCGAGCACGGCGGCATGGTGATCGCCGAAGGCACGCCCAAACAGGTGCAGGCGAACGCGGCGTCGATGACCGGCCAGTACATGTCCGGCACGCGCAACATCGAGTTCTCCGACGAGCGCAAGGCGCCCGATGAGCGGCGCCTGCGCATCGTCGAGGCGTACGGCAACAATCTGCAGCACGTGTCGCTGGACCTGCCGGTTGGCCTCCTCACCTGCGTGACCGGCGTGTCCGGTTCGGGCAAGTCGACGCTGATCAACGACACGCTGTATCACGCGGTCGCGCACCACCTGTACGGCTCGGCCACGGAGCCGGCACCGTACGAATCGATCGAAGGCCTCGAACATTTCGACAAGGTCATCAACGTCGACCAGTCGCCGATCGGCCGCACGCCGCGCTCGAACCCGGCCACCTACACGGGCCTGTTCACGCCGATCCGCGAGCTGTTCGCGGGCGTGCCGGCGGCCAAGGAACGCGGCTACGATCCGGGCCGCTTCTCGTTCAACGTGAAGGGCGGGCGCTGCGAATCCTGTCAGGGCGATGGCGTGCTCAAGGTGGAAATGCACTTCTTGCCGGACGTATACGTACCGTGCGACGTCTGCCACGGCAAGCGCTACAACCGCGAAACGCTGGACGTTCAGTACAAAGGCAAAAACATCAGCGAAGTGCTCGACATGACGGTGGAGAACGCCTACGAGTTCTTCAAGCCGGTTCCGGTCGTCGCGCGCAAGCTGAAAACCTTGCTGGACGTCGGTCTGGGCTATATCCGGCTGGGCCAGTCGGCGACTACACTGTCGGGCGGCGAGGCGCAGCGCGTCAAACTATCTTTGGAACTGAGCAAGCGTGACACGGGTCGCACGCTATACATTCTTGACGAGCCGACCACCGGTCTGCACTTTCACGACATCGCGCTGCTGCTGGAAGTGATCCACCGGTTACGCGACCAGGGTAATACGGTCGTGATCATCGAGCATAATCTCGATGTAATCAAAACCGCCGACTGGGTCATCGACCTTGGTCCCGAAGGCGGTGCGGGCGGCGGGCAGATCATCGCTCAAGGCACGCCGGAGCAGGTGGCGAAATCGAAGGCAAGTTTTACCGGCAAGTATCTGGCGCCGCTGCTCAAGCGGGCGGCCAGCAAAAAGTAATGCTGCACAACAAGGGTGGGAGACGGGATAAGCCATGGCCAAGCGGAATCAGGCGCGCGACGACGGGGAAGTGCAGGACCTACGCCCACGCCCGGTCAGGCTGACTAGCGACATGAGCCTGCCGAAGCTATCGGCGGTCGAAATCGGCAGTTATGTGCTGATGCTGGCCGGCATGTGGGCGGTCATCGAACTGAAGCTGCTCGGCGCATTGCTCGCCGGACTGCTGGTGTTTCAGCTCGTGCATACGATCGCGCCGCGCATCGAGCGCCACATGTCGAGCATGCGGGCGCGCTGGCTCGCGGTGGTGATCCTGTCGGTGGTGATCGTGGGGGCGCTGACCGGGCTCACGCTCGGCATCATCGAGCATTTCGAGAACGACGTGCCGAGCGTGCAGAACCTGCTCGATCAGGCCATGCAGCTGATTCACCAGGCGCGTGGCCGGATTCCGCAGTTCATCGCCAATTCGCTGCCGGTCGACACCGAGCAGATGAAGGCCAAGGCCGAAGAACTGATGCACACGCACGCCAACATGCTGCAGCAAAGCGGCACGACCGCGGCGCGCGGCTTCACGCACATCCTGATCGGCATGATCATCGGCGCGATCATCGCGGTCGGCGCGCAGAAGCATACGCACCGGCTGCCGCTGTCCACGGCCTTCATCACGCGCGTGACCCGTTTCGCCGATGCGTTCCGCCGCATCGTGTTCGCCCAGGTGAAGATTTCCGCGCTCAATGCGGTCTTTACCGCCATCTTCCTGCTGGTGGTCCTGCCGATCTTCCACGACCAGTTGCCGCTGTCGAAAACGCTGGTGCTGGTGACGTTCATCGTCGGTTTGCTGCCGGTGATCGGCAACCTGATCTCGAACACGATCATCGTCGCGGTGGCGCTGTCGGTGAGTTTCCCGGCGGCGGTCATGTCGCTCGTGTTCCTGATCCTGATTCACAAGCTGGAGTATTTCCTGAATGCGCGCATCGTCGGCGGACAGATCGAGGCGCGCGCATGGGAGCTGCTGATCGCGATGCTCGTGATGGAAGCCGCGTTCGGCATCCCTGGCGTGATCGCGGCGCCGATCTTCTACGCGTATATCAAGCGGGAATTGATCTACCTGCGGCTGGTGTGAATCGCGGACGAAACCCGGACGCCCGGGCAGCCAGGCAAAAGAACGGCACTTCGGTGCCGTTTTTTTCGTCTTTTGCCTTTGATGACCCCATCAAGCGCAGGCGGTCGCCGCAGCACGGGGAACTTGCGGGAGCTTGCACAAGCCCCTAAGATGCGAACAATTCCCATTCACAAATCGCTTCCGCCGTGACATCTGCCAAGTCCTTCCGCTCCCTCCTGCCGGCTCGTGCATGAGGCGCCAGCTCGTCCGCCTGCACCGGTGGTTCGGCGTCGCCACCGCGCTGTTTCTGTTCGTCGCCGGCCTGACCGGCGCGATCATCGCGTGGGACCATGAACTCGATGCAGCGCTGAATCCGTCGTTCTTCAAAGTCCACACGGAGGCTCCGGCGCTGTCGGGTCTGGAGCTGGCCCGCCGCGTGGAAGCCGCCGACCCGCGGCTTCAGGTGACCTATCTGCCGCTGACCGCCGAACCCGGCCACACGCTGCAGATGATGGTGCTGCCGCGCACCAACCCGGCCACGAAACAGCCCTACCCGCTCGATTTCAACCAGGTCGCCGTCGATCCCGCCACCGGCGAGATTCAGGGACGCCGCGAGTGGGGCGCCGTATCGCTCGCGCCGATCAATCTGATTCCGTTCATCTACAAGCTGCACTACACGCTGCACTTGCCGTTCGCCGGCAGTATCGATACCGGCACGTGGCTGATGGGGATCGTCGGCATCGTGTGGCTGTTCGACAGCGTGATCGCCCTCGTGCTGTCGTTCCCGAGCGTCAAGGCATGGCGCAAGTCGTTCGCGTTTCGTCTGAAGCGCGGCGGCTATGCGCTCACCTTCGACCTGCACCGCTCCGGCGGCGTCTGGATCTGGGGCCTGCTGATGGTCATCGCGCTGACGTCGATCTCGATGAATCTGTCGGGGCCGGTGGTGCGGCCAGTCGTCTCCAGGCTCTCGACGCTCACGCCGGACCCGATCAACAACCCTGAAATCCTGCGCGCCCCGCAGCCGGGCGATCAGGTATTGAGCCGTGAACAGATCTTCAAACTGGCTGAGCAGGCCGGCAAGTCGATGAACCTCGCCGCGCCGCCTGGCGGCATCTACTACGCGGAATTCCTGCACGCGTACGGTGTGGGCTTCTACGCGCCCGGCAACGATCACGGCGACATCGGCCTCGGCAACCCGTGGATGTATTGGGATGCGGTCACCGGCAAGCTGCTCGGCAAAACGATTCCGGGCAAGGGCACCGCCGGCGACATCTTCATGCAGGTGCAATTCCCGCTGCACTCGGGGCGCATCCTCGGACTCGGCGGGCGGATTCTGATCAGCGTAATGGGCATCGCGGTCGCCGTGCTGAGCGCGACGGGCCTGCTGATCTGGCTGAAGAAGCTGAATGCGCGCCGCCGTTCGGCACAGAACGCCGGTCTCGCGCGGAACGCGGGTGGGTCGGCGGCGCGGTCGTAGGGGGAAGGTTGCGCCGGCGGCATCGCGCGGCGCATTTTGTGGCGGCGGCACGACGACTATCGCCGCCGCCCGCTACAGAGTCATGGGCGCCTTGAACGCCTCTACCGGTTTTACCGGAACACCACCGTCTTACTGCCGTTCAACACGACGCGATGCTCGACGTGCCATTTCACCGCACGCGCGAGCGTCACGCATTCGACGTCGCGGCCAATCGCCGTCAATTGCTCCGGCGTCATGCTGTGGTCGACGCGCTCCACTTCCTGCTCGATGATCGGACCTTCGTCGAGATCCGTCGTCACGTAATGCGCGGTCGCGCCGATCAGCTTCACGCCGCGGTCGAATGCCTGGTAATACGGCTTCGCGCCCTTGAAGCTCGGCAGGAACGAGTGATGAATGTTGATCGCGCGGCCGGCCAGCGCTTCGCACAGCTTCGGCGACAGAATCTGCATGTAGCGCGCGAGCACCACCAGATCCGCCTGATGCTCGTCGATCACTTCGAGCACGCGCGCTTCCTGCGCGGCCTTAGCGTCGGGCGTGCCGCCCAGCAGCGGGAAGTGATGGAACGGAATGTCGTAGCTCGCGGCGAGCTGATAGAACTCCTTGTGATTCGAGATGATCGCGGCAATCTCGATGGCCAACTGACCGGTGCGGTAGCGGAACAGCAGATCGTTCAGGCAGTGGCCGATCTTCGACACCATGATCACTACGCGCGGCTTCACCGACGCGTCATGCAGTTCCCAGCGCATGCCGAACTGTTCGGCGAGTTCCGTGAACGACGTGCGCAACGCCTCCAGCCCCGGATCGCCGCCCACCTGCTGAAAATGCACGCGCATGAAGAACTCGCCGGTGCCGCTGTCGCCGAACTGCGCGGAGTCGAGAATATTGCTGCCACGCTCGAACAGAAAGCCCGACACTGCGTGAACGATGCCGGGCCGGTCGGCGCACGACAGTTTGAGGATAAAGCTGTGATCGGTCGACATGACCTGGGTGACTCCCTTCTTCAATGCGTGGTTTGTTCAGTCTGTACGGCTCGATGCTGCGTGCTTCGGGGTGTTCGTCGTGCGGGCGCTGCGGCTGTCAAAGTCGATGCCTACACCAGCGCCGGTGGCGCGAACAACGCTTCGATACCGGCGCACGCCTCTTCATCGAGCCAGCGGCGGCGCAGCAGGCAATCCAGCGTGGCGAGACTTGCGTCCACCGTCATCGCGCCCTCCTCGATCCAGCGCGCCACTTCGTCGATGCGCGCGAGCCGGTGCTCACCCACTTCGCCGTCCTGATTGCGCGGCGCGAAATCAGCCGGCAGCGCAAGGTCGTAGATAAAAATCTGTTCGGCCTGCGTGCCTTCCGGCAGCGATTGCAGCACATGCGCGGTGCGCCCGGCGACGGCGCGTGCGGCAATTTCCTCGGGGATGCCGGCTTCTTCCCAGCACTCCTTGATGATCGTCGCCTCGATGCCGAAGCCCCAGCCGATCCCGCCCGCGACGACATTGTCGAGCATGCCGGGGTCGGTCGCCTTGGTGTCGCTGCGGCGCGCGATCCACAATTGCGGTGCGCCCTTCTGCGCGCCATCCGCGTATTCTACGACGCCGTTCAGATGCACCGCGTAGGTCATCGTGCCGAAGAAGCGCGACGCCGCGCGTTCGATGTACGCGAGCGGCGGCGCGTCGAACGCATTGCGGATCGCGTAGGTCTCGTTGCGCCAGCCGGGAATGCGGCCTTCTGCGGCGAGCGCGCCGATCACGGAACCGAGCGCCGCGCTGCGCAGATCGACGCTATTGAACGCGGCCGCGAGGGTCACGCGGGCGTGGCTGCTATTGCTGTCGATCTCGAACACGTCGGGCCAGCGCGTGAGCAGGGGCACGTCGCCCGCACGGATCCAGCCGACCTGTTCGGCGCCGATCCAGAACGGCAGATGCGCAGCCGCATCGAAGCGGCGCGCGGCGGTGATGCAAGGCAAAGTCATCCAGAACTCCAAACTGAACAGTGCGCAAGACGCGGCCGGTGAGCGGCGAGCGCGTGGTCGATCGCACGGCCACGTCAGTCACGCAGCGCCACGCGAATCCCTATGGCGATAAACGTCGCCCCGGCGAGGCGATCGAGCCACACGCCCACCCGCGGCCGACGCTTGAGCCAGCCGCCGATGATCCCCGCGCACACGCCGAACAGCGAAAACACCACGACCGTCTGCAACATGAACAGCACGCCGAGTTCGAGCATCTGCACCGTGACGCTTTGCGCGCCGTTCGGCTGCACGAACTGCGGCAGGAACACGACGAAGAACAGCGTCACCTTCGGATTCAGCAGATTGCCGAGCACGCTCTGGCGAAACACCGTCATCAACGGCTGCGGCGCGCGCTGATGCGCGCTCGCGAGGCCCTGGCTGCGCAGCGCCTTGATGCCGATCCAGATCAGATAGGCGGCGCCGGCCAGCTTGATCGCTTCGAACGCAAGCGGCGACGAGCGCAGCAACGCGGCCACGCCGAACGCGGCCAGTGTCGTGTGAAACGTGATGCCGGCCGCGAAGCCGAGCGCGGCGACGAGACCCGCCGCGCGGCCCTGCGAGATGCCACGCGCGAGCACCTGCAGGTTATCGGGGCCGGGCGCCACGGTAATCGCAATCGACGTGGCAAGAAACAGCAGGAAGTTGGGCATCGTCGTTACCTTCTTGTTGTGCGGCGAAGTTCGGCGAAAAGCGGCGGCTACGCGCGCGCTCAATGACCTTCGAAGCTCGTCGCGGTGTAGAGCGCGAGGCCGGCCTCGCGCAGCAGCTTCGAGCCGCCGAGTTCGGGCAGATCGATGATCGCCGCGCCTTCCACGACGACCGCGCCGAGCCGCTCGAGCAGAATCTTGGCGGCCATCATCGTGCCGCCGGTAGCGATCAGATCGTCGATGATCACGACCCGGTCACCGGGCTTGCACGCATCTTCGTGAATCTCGACGGTCGCGGTGCCGTATTCGAGTTCGTACGACTGCGAGAGCCGCTTATACGGCAGCTTGCCCGCCTTGCGGATCGGAATGAAACCGATGTTCAACTCATACGCGAGAATCGGCCCGAAGATGAAGCCGCGCGCATCGAGCCCGGCGACGTAGTCGAGCTGCGCGTCGAAGTAGCGCTGCACGAACAGGTCGATCAGCACGCGCAGCGACTTCGGCTCCTGCAGGAGCGGCGTGATGTCGCGAAACTGCACGCCCGGCTGCGGCCAGTCGGGCACCGTGCGAATGTGGCTTTTGATGTAATCGGCCGCATCGAGCGGCGCGCTGACGAGCGCGTTGGACATGATGTCTCCGGATGGACCTCGGTAGGTCCAATGAAAAACTGAATCTGAGCGGCGTAAGGGCCGGCGGCTCGCAGCTTGTGCCTTGCGGCGCGGCGTCACGCGACGCGCATGCGCCCCCGGGCGCCCGCCTACGCCGCAGCCGCGCCCGCACCCGCTCGACGGTGCTTCGAGAGCCGTTCCTCGGCTTCCGCCAGTTGCTCGGGCAGACCGCGCAGTACCACGATGTCGCTCGCGCGCAGCTTGGTGGACGGGTCCGGCTCGACGCCGCGAATACCGTGCCGGCGAATCGCCGTCACTTCCACGCCCAGCTCCAACAGACCCAGTTCGGCGAGCGTGCGGCCCACCGCGTCCGCGTTGGCGTCGACCGGCACCGATTGTAGCCGCACCTGTTCGTGGCCGTCGTCGTCGTCGACGTCGTCGGCACCGTGGAAATACCCGCGCAGCAGCGCATAACGTTCGTCGCGCATTTCCTCGACCCGCCGCACCACGCGCCGCATCGGCACGCCCATCACCACCAGCGTGTGCGAGGCCAGCATCAGACTGCCCTCGACGATTTCCGGAATCACTTCGGTCGCGCCGGCGGCCAGCAGCTTCTCCAGGTCGGCATCGTCGACGGTACGCACGATCACCGGCAGCGTCGGTTCTTCCTCGTGAATGTTGTGCAGCACGCGCAATGCCGACGGCGTGTTCGCGTAAGTGATCGCGACCGCGGCCGCACGATGCAGGCCGGCGGCGAGCAACGACTCGCGCCGCCCGGCGTCGCCGAACACGACCGACTCACCGGCGGCCGCGGCCGCGGCGACGCGATCGGGGTCGAGATCCAGCGCGACGTACGAGAGGCCTTCGTGTTCCAGCATGCGCGCCAAATTCTGCCCGGCCCGGCCGTAACCGCAGATGATCACGTGGCCGCTCTGCTTCAGGCTTTGCGTCGCGATGCGCGTCATCTGCAACGACTGCATCATCCATTCGGTCGACGACAGCCGCAGCACGATACGGTCCGCGTTCTGGATCAGGAAGGGCGCGGCCAGCATCGACAGCAGCATCGCCGCGAGAATCGCCTGCAGCAGCGTGGCATCGACCAGGTGTCGATCGAGAATCAGGTTCAGCAGCACGAAGCCGAACTCGCCCGCTTGCGCGAGGCCGATACCGGTGCGCATCGCGACGCCGGGCGTCGCGCCGAACAGCCGCGCGAGGGCCGTGATCATCACCGCCTTCAGCAGAAGCGGGCCGATCAGGAAGGCGAGCACGATCAGCGGATGTTCCCAGATCACGGTCGGATTCAACAGCATGCCAGTGGTGATGAAGAACAGGCCGAGCAGCACGTCGCGAAACGGCTTGATGTCCTCTTCCACCTGATGCCGGTACGGCGTTTCGGCGATCAGCATGCCGGCGATGAACGCGCCGAGCGCGAGCGACAGCCCGAACTTGTCGGTGATGAACGCGGCGCCGAGCGTCACCAGCAGCACATTGAGAATGAACAGTTCCTGCGAGCGGCGCCGCGCGACCACGTTGAACCAGCGCGTCATGAAGCGCTGCCCGACGATCAGCAGCAGAGCCAGCGCCACGACGATCTTGATCGCCGCGATGCCGAGCGAGGTGACCAGTTCTTCCGACTTGCCGCCGAGCGCCGTGATGATGATCAGCAGCGGCACCACCGCCAGATCCTGGAACAGCAGCACGCCGAAGATGTTGCGCCCGTGCTCCGTTTCGATTTCGAGCCGCTCGGCCAGCATCTTGCTGACGATCGCCGTCGATGACATCGCGAGCGCGCCGCCGAGCGCCACGCTCGCCTGCCAGGTGATATGCACCCAGCGCTCCAGCAGGAAGCCGAGCGCGACCGCCACCGCGATCGTGCCGAGCACCTGCAACAGGCCGAGACCGAACACGAGCCGGTGCATCGCGCGCAGCTTGGCGAGCGAAAACTCCAGCCCGATCGAAAACATCAGGAACACGACGCCGAACTCGGCGAGGTTCTGCGCGCCGGCCGAGTCGGGAATCAGACCGAACGCGTTCGGTCCGACGACGATGCCGACCGTCAGATAGCCGAGCATCGGCGGAAGATTCAGAAAGCGAAACAGCACCACGCCCGCCACCGACGCCAGCAGCAGGAACAACGTCATCTCGAGCGGGGAGATCATCGGCAAAAACGCATGGGTGAAGCGTCCTCGTTCGTCAGCGGAACCGTGCACGCAAAACGCCGTGCGGCGAGGTTGAGGGGCCGGCAAATAGGCCGAAAAAAGGCTGTTGAAGGCAGCGGCTTGGCACAGCAGGCCCGGCGCGGCGAACAGGCGCCTTTGCTATACTCCGCGAATGATAGCGAAAATCAATGGCGACCGGGCACTGACGCTCGCTCGCGACGTGCTCGACATCGAAGCGGACGCCGTGCGCGCCCTTCGCGACCAACTCGACGACGGCTTCGTAGGGGCGATCGATTTCATCCTGGGTTGCCGTGGCCGCGTGGTGGTCTCCGGCATCGGCAAATCCGGCCATGTGGCCCGCAAGCTCGCGGCCACGCTGGCCAGCACCGGTACCCCCGCGTTCTTCGTGCACCCCGCCGAAGCCAGCCATGGCGACCTCGGCATGGTCACCTCGGACGACGTGTTCCTCGCGCTGTCCAACTCCGGCGAAACCGAAGAACTCGTGGCGATCCTGCCGCTCATCAAGCGCATCGGCGCGAAGCTGATTGCGATGACGGGACGCCCGTCGTCGAGTCTCGCACAACTGGCCGACGTGCACCTGAATTCCGCCGTCGCCAAAGAAGCCTGCCCGATGAATCTCGCGCCGACCGCCAGCACCACCGCCGCGCTCGCGCTCGGCGACGCGCTCGCGGTCGCGGTGCTCGATGCGCGCGGTTTCGGCCGCGACGATTTCGCGCGTTCGCATCCGGGCGGCGCGCTCGGCCGGCGCCTGCTCACCTATGTGCGCGACGTGATGCGCACCGGCGATCAGTTGCCGCAGGTCACGCCCGAGGCGACCGTGCGCGACGCGCTGTTCCAGTTGACCGCGAAACGCATGGGCATGACCGCGATCGTCGACGAGGAAGGCCGCGTGGCAGGCATCTTCACCGACGGCGACCTGCGCCGCGTGCTCGAACGCGATGGCGATTTCCGCCAGTTGTCGATCGCCTCGGTGATGACCGCCGGCCCGCGCACCATCGGTCCGGATCGACTCGCGGTCGAAGCCGTGGAACTGATGGAGCGCCACCGCATCAATCAGATGCTGGTCGTCGACGAAGCAGGCAAGCTGATCGGCGCACTCAACATGCACGACCTGTTCTCGAAGAAGGTGATCTGATGGCCATCGCTCCTCCCACTGCTACCGAACGCGCAAGCCGCGTGAAGCTGATGATTTTCGACGTCGACGGCGTGCTGACCGACGGCGGCCTGCTGTTCACGGCGGAAGGCGACACGATGAAGGGCTTCAACTCGATGGACGGCCACGGCATGAAGCTGCTGCGCCAGGCGGGTATCGAGACGGCGATCATCACGGGGCGCAAGTCGGGCATCGTCGCGGCGCGGGCGAAGGAAATGAACATTGCGCACGTCTATCAGGGCGTGCAGGACAAACCTCAGGCGTTTGCGGACCTTTTGCAGCAGACCGGCCTCACCGCGGAAGAATGCGGCTACATGGGCGACGACTGGGTCGACCTCGCCGTGATGCTGAAGGTCGGCTTCGCGGCGGCGCCCGCCAACTCGCATCCTGAAGTGATCGCGCGGGCGCATTGGGTCAGCGAGGCGCGCGGCGGTCACGGCGCGGCGCGCGAAGTCTGCGACACGCTGCTGCGCGCGCAGCACAAGTACGAAGCCCTGCTCGCTGCCGCCTGCAGCGGCGAACAGCGAGGCCTCGTCGGATGAATCAGTTTCGCTGGACTTCGCTGATTCCGCTGGTCGCGATGGCCGCGCTCGCCGGTATCACGTGGTGGCTGCTGCAAGCCACGCAGCCGCGGCAGAACGAAGGCGCGCCTCGTCCGAAGGGACACACGCCGGACTATTTCGCGGACAACTTTTCGGTTTCCGAACTCGATCAGTCGGGCGCGACGCAATACCGCCTGACCGCCCAGTCGCTGATCCACTACGAAGACGACGAGCTGAGCGACCTGATCAAACCGGCCATGCGCGCATTCCAGCCCGGCAAGCCGATCGTCACCGCCACCGGCGACACCGGCAAGGTGAACGCCGACGCGTCGATCGTCGATCTGTACGGCAATGCGCGCATTTTGCGGGCGCCCGGCAACGGCGATCCGCAGATGCAGGCAGATTCGGAGCATTTTAGGGTGCTGGTCAACGACGATGTGATCGAGACCGAAAAGCCGGTTAAACTTCAGCGCGGCATGTCGGTGATGACTGCCAGCGGCATGAACTACAACAACGTCACCCGGGTGATGCAGCTGTTCGGCAACGTGAGAGGCGCGATTACCTCGTCCGACGCCGGCGGCAGCTCGCCCAAGTAACCCGGGTAATCCATTCCAGGCGTGACTGCATGAACGAATCGTTCCCCCGTTTTTTTACCGGCCGCTCGCGCACCCTGTCCGCGTGCCGCGCCGGACTCGCTGCGTTCGCCGTCGCGTTGCCGCTCGCCGGCTTCGCGCCGCTCGCGCATGCGGATCGAGCCGACAAGGACAAGCCGCTGAACATCGAAGCGGACAACATGACTTACGACGACCTCAAGCAGGTCAACATCTTCACCGGCCACGTGGTCGCCACCAAAGGGACGATCGTGATCAAGGCCGATCGTGTCGAAGTGACTCAGGACCCGCAGGGCTATCAGTACGCCACCGGCACGTCGAGCGGCGGCAATCTGTCGTATTTCCGCCAGAAACGTGAAGGTCTCGACGAATACATCGAAGGCACGGCCATCCGCATCGACTACGACGGCAAGCAGGATCTGACCACGCTCACCACGAACGCCACGGTCCGCCGCTTGCAGGGTCTGTCGACGGTGATCGACCAGGTGCGCGGCAGCGTCATCACCTACGACGGCCAGAACGACTTCTATACCGCGAAGGCAGGCAAGGACGTCGCCAGCCCGGGCAACCCGACCGGCCGAGTGCGCGCGATGCTGTCGCCGCGCAACAACGGCGCGGCAGCGCCGGCCGGCGCGTCGGCCACGCTCGCGCCGTCCACCACGATCCAGGGAGCGCCGAATCAGTGAGCACGAGCGCGTCCCTCCCCAATCGCAAACCGGCCGGCACCAGCAGTTCGCTGGTCGTACGTAATCTGAAGAAGCGCTACGGTTCGCGCACGGTCGTCAAAGACGTGTCGCTCGACGTGAAAAGCGGTGAAGTGGTCGGTCTGCTCGGCCCCAACGGTGCCGGCAAAACGACTTCGTTCTATATGATCGTCGGCCTCGTGCCGCTCGACGCGGGCGAAATCGACCTGGACGGCAAGTCGATCAGCCTGCTGCCGATCCACAAGCGCGCGTCGCTCGGCCTGTCGTATCTGCCGCAGGAAGCGTCGGTGTTCCGCAAGCTCACTGTCGAGCAGAATATTCGCGCGGTGCTGGAATTGCAGCACGAAGACAACGGCAAGCGGCTCAGCAAAGACACCATCACCACCCGCACCGAAGCCTTGCTCGACGAGCTGCAAATCGCACACTTGCGCGAGAACCCGGCGCTGTCGTTGTCGGGCGGCGAGCGTCGCCGCGTCGAAATTGCCCGGGCGCTGGCCACCAATCCGAGCTTCATTCTGCTCGACGAGCCGTTCGCGGGCGTCGACCCGATCGCCGTGCTGGAAATCCAGAAAATCGTCAAGTTTCTGAAGCAGCGCAATATCGGCGTGCTGATCACCGACCACAACGTGCGCGAGACGCTCGGTATCTGCGATCACGCGTACATCATCAGCGACGGCAGCGTGCTGGCTGCCGGGGCGCCGAGCGAAATCATCGAGAACGAAAGCGTGCGGCGCGTCTATCTGGGCGAGCACTTCCGCATGTAAGCGCACAACGGGCCACCGGCGGTGCGAGCGCGCATCCGCCAGCCCTTTTGCGGCAACCGCACATCAGCATTCTGACCTGGGCCGTCCCGCGCCCAGCCCCGTCGAAACGGGCGCACGCGTAATTGCGCATGTCGCAAGGTATCGCGGTCGTGGCAAACTCTCTACAATGAATCTCAACTTGCCATGAAAGCCAGCCTCCAACTCCGCCTATCGCAGCATCTTGCGCTGACGCCACAACTGCAGCAGTCCATCCGGCTGCTTCAGCTGTCCACGCTCGAACTGCAGCAGGAAGTCGCCATGGCGATCTCGCAGAATCCGCTCCTCGAAAACGAGGATGACTGGATCGCGAGCCCGTTGCGGGTGGCGGCTGACGGTTCGCTGATCACCCAGTCGCCCAATTCGTCCCCGCCCCCTGAGCAGATGGGCGGCAACGGGTCGTCTTCGTCCACCAGCAGCAACGAGCGCGCCGAAAATGGCGAGCCGCAAGGTGTCGACGAATACAACGGCCTCTCGGGCGACAGCAGCGGCGACGCGTCGCAATGGAATCTCGACGACTACGGTCGCTCCGGCAACGCGTCGGACGACGACGACCTGCCGCCGCTGCAAATCCACGAATCGAGCACGTCGCTGCGCGACCACCTGATGGCGCAATTGCGCGTCACTCAGGCGGGTCAACGCGACCGGGCGCTGATCACGTTCCTGATCGAATCGCTCGACGACGACGGCTACCTCGCCGCCACGCTCGAAGAAGTGCTGGCCGACCTGCCCGAAGAGCTCGAAGTCGATGTCGACGAAATGAACGCCGCGCTCGCACTGCTGCATAGCTTCGACCCGGCCGGGGTCGGCGCGCGTTCCGCGTCCGAATGTCTGAAGCTGCAACTGCTGCGGCTCGATCCGTCGCCTACGCGCACTCTGGCGCTCGACATCGTCAGCCACTACCTCGAACTGCTCGCCGCGCGCGATTTCACGCGGCTGCGCAAACACCTGAAGGCGAACGACGACGACCTGCGCGACGCGCACGTGCTGATCCGCTCGCTCGAACCGTTTCCCGGCGCTGCCTATGGCAAGGCCGAAGCGGACTACGTGGTGCCGGACATCATGGTGCGCAAAACCGCACAGGGCTGGCAGGCCGAACTGAATCCGGAAGTGGTGCCGAAGCTGCGCATCAACCACCTGTACGCGAATATTCTGCGCAATAACCGCGGCGATCCGGGCAGCGGATCGTTGCGCCAGCAACTGCAGGAAGCGCGCTGGCTGATCAAGAATATCCAGCAACGTTTCGAGACGATCCTGCGCGTTGCGCAGGCCATTGTGGAGCGTCAGAAGAGCTTTTTCGTGCACGGCGAAATTGCCATGCGCCCCTTGGTTTTGCGAGAAATTGCTGATACGCTGGGCCTACACGAGTCGACTGTCTCGCGTGTGACAACCGGTAAATACATGCTGACCCCATTCGGGACGCTGGAATTCAAGTATTTTTTCGGCTCACACGTTTCAACCGACACGGGCGGCGCAGCCTCTTCCACGGCCATTCGCGCGCTCATCAAACAACTGATAGGAGCGGAAAACCCGAAATCGCCTCTCTCAGACAGTCGCATAGCCGAACTGCTGGCGGAACAGGGCTTCGTGGTCGCACGACGTACCGTTGCGAAATACCGCGAAGCGCTCAAGATCCCGGCAGTCAACCTGCGCAAGTCTCTGTAGCCCGTCGCCTTCCGTGGCGGGCATTTACCGGCCGCTCCGCAGTTGGCGGACAGGCCGGCCGATGCGACCTGCCAGATGTCAGTCACCGGGGGGCGACTCAGGCAAGCCGACAGATCGACCGGACCTTTGTCATCGTGCGGAACAAGCGGCCACTAGCTTGGAGAAGCACTATGAATCTGCAGATCAGTGGACACCACCTCGAAGTAACGCCTGCGTTGCGCGAATACGTGATCACCAAACTGGATAGGGTGCTAAGACATTTCGATCAGGTAATCGACGGCAGTGTGGTCCTCTCGGTCGACAACCACAAGGAAAAGGACAAGCGTCAAAAGGTTGAAATCAACCTGCATCTCAAGGGCAAAGACATCTTTGTCGAGAGCTGCGACAGCGATCTCTACGCTGCGATCGATCTGATGATCGACAAGCTCGATCGGCAAGTGATACGCCACAAGGATCGCCTGCAAGGTCACCAGCACGAAGCGATCAAGTACCAACCGGCGCCGCAACTGGACGTGCCGCCGCAATAAGGAGAATTAGAGGGCTTTCCTCATTTTTCTTACCCTGGCAAAACCGCCCCAAATCGGGCGGTTTTTCGTTTCTGGGCGCCTTTTTCGCACGTCGGCTCGGCTTGTGGACCAAATCGTTAAAAACCCATCGCGCATCGATGGCGCGCCGCACCATCCGTAGCTACCCTGTTCTATAATGTTCCGGTTACCATCGGGGTCAAGCTAGCTCATACGGAAATCGGCCGGTCAGAGTCGCGCACTTTCCGACTCCAACGCAGGTCTTCGCGAGCATCGAACGAATGGAACGCCACTCAAACGCCCCAGCGAGGAGAACCCAGGCCACGTTTTCGCCTGTCAACATGAATCGTTTAGCCAAATTTCTTCCCCTCGAGAACGTCGTCGTCGGACTATCGGTCACCAGCAAGAAACGTGTGTTCGAGCAAGCGGGCCTGATCTTCGAGAACCAGAACGGCATCGCCCGAAGCACGGTCACTGACAATCTGTTTGCGCGCGAGCGCCTCGGATCGACGGGGCTGGGTGAAGGCGTCGCGATTCCGCATGGCCGGATCAAGGGCTTGAAGCAACCGCTCGCCGCGTTCGTCCGACTTGCCGAACCCATCCCCTTCGAGTCGCCCGACGGTCAGCCCGTCTCGCTGCTGATCTTCCTGCTCGTGCCCGAACAGGCCACTCAGCAGCACCTCGAAATCCTGTCGGAAATCGCGCAGTTGCTGTCCGATCGCGAGGCCCGCGAGCGCCTGCACACGGAAGAAGACCGCGAATCGTTGCATCGCCTGCTCACTCAGTGGCAACCTTGATGCATCGGCGGTTATCCGCCCGCATGCGAATACCGGCTGGCAACGCGCGCGGCCCGCGTTAGCGCGTCCGCCTCTTGGCCCGGCAAGCGGCCCACACTGGAGTCACTGACTCATGGATACGTCCAGCATCAACGCCCAAAGCATTTTCGACGACAACGCCGCCATGCTGAAGCTCAGCTGGCTGACGGGGCATGAAGGCTGGGAACGCGGCTTTTCTTCGGAATCCGTCGCGAATGCCACGTCGAGCGCCGACCTCGTCGGCCACCTGAACCTGATCCACCCCAACCGGATCCAGGTGCTCGGCGACGCCGAAATCGACTACTACAAGCGCCAGACTGATGAAGACCGCTCGCGCCACATGGCCGAGCTGATCGCGTTGGAGCCGCCGTTTCTGGTGGTGGCGGGCGGCGTCGCCGCGCCGCCGGAGCTGGTGCTGCGCTGCACGCGCTCATCCACGCCGCTGTTCACCACGCCGATGTCCGCCGCCGCGGTGATCGACAGCCTGCGTCTGTACATGTCGCGCATTCTCGCGCCGCGCGCCACCTTGCACGGTGTGTTTCTCGACATCCTCGGCATGGGTGTGCTGCTGACCGGCGACTCGGGCCTCGGCAAAAGCGAACTCGGGCTGGAGCTGATCAGCCGCGGCCACGGCCTCGTTGCCGACGACGCAGTCGACTTCGTGCGCCTCGGCCCGGACTTCGTCGAAGGGCGCTGCCCGCCGCTCCTGCAAAACCTGCTCGAAGTGCGCGGCCTCGGCCTGCTCGACATCAAGACGATCTTCGGTGAAACGGCCGTGCGCCGGAAAATGAAGCTGAAACTGATCGTGCAACTGGTGCGCCGTCCCGACGGCGAATTCCAGCGGCTGCCGCTGGAAAGTCAAACCGTCGACGTGCTCGGCCTGCCGATCAGCAAGGTCACGATTCAGGTGGCCGCGGGCCGCAACCTCGCGGTGCTGGTCGAAGCGGCGGTGCGCAACACGATCCTGCAACTGCGTGGCATCGATACGCTGCGCGACTTTATGGACCGCCAGCGCCTCGCGATGCAGGAACCCGACAGCCAGTTTCCCGGCAAACTGATCTGAGCCGGCAAACCATGAAGCGTCCGCAGCCGCAGGCCGGCAGCAGGTACGCGCATGGGGACCGGATGCTATGATGAAATGTACGGTTTCGACGACTCCATGCGCATAATTCTCATCACTGGTATATCCGGCTCCGGTAAGTCAGTTGCCTTGAACGCGCTTGAAGACGCAGGCTACTACTGCGTCGACAATCTGCCGCCGCGCTTTCTGCCGCAACTTGCTACCTATCTGGCCGAAGACGGGCAAGACCACCTCGCGGTCGCCATCGACGCTCGCTCGAGCGCGTCGCTCGACGAAATGCCCGCCATGATCCGCGACTTGTCGCGCGCTCACGACGTGCGCGTGCTGTTCCTGAGCGCGAGCACGCAGTCGCTGATTCAGCGCTTCTCTGAAACGCGCCGCCGCCATCCGTTGTCGGGTTCCACCGCGCACGACGCGGATGTCGGCCTCCTCACCTCGCTCGCGGAAGCAATCGAACGGGAGCGCGAGCTCGTCGCGGGCCTTGCCGAATTCGGCCATCAGATCGACACCAGCAATCTACGCGCAAACGTGTTGCGCGCCTGGGTCAAACGTTTCATCGAGCAGAAGGAAGCGGGACTCGTGCTGATGTTCGAGTCGTTCGGCTTCAAACGCGGCGTGCCGCTCGACGCGGATTTCGTTTTTGACGTACGCACGCTGCCAAACCCGTATTACGATCATGAATTGAGGCCTCTCACGGGCCTCGACAAACCGGTGATGGATTTTCTCGATGCACTGCCCGTTGTGCATGAAATGATCGACGACATCGAGAAGTTCCTCTCCAAGTGGCTGCCCCATTTCCGCGACGACAATCGCAGTTATCTCACCGTCGCGATCGGCTGCACAGGTGGCCAGCACCGCTCGGTGTTCATTGCGGAGACGCTCGCCGCGCGTCTCGCAAAGTCGGCGAATGTGATTGTGCGGCACCGCGATGCGCCGGTCGACGTCGGCGAATCATCGAAGCTAGTGGCTTAACCGGCCGCGTCGCGCGGCCTCAACTCGAAGCGTTGCGCCATGTCTTCTACTTCTACTGTGCTTGCCGATGTGCCGCTGTTTCCGCTGCATACGGTGCTGTTTCCCGACGGACTGCTGCCGCTGAAGATCTTCGAAGCGCGCTACCTCGATATGGCGCGCGAATGCCTGCGTGAAAAAACGCCGTTCGGCGTGTGCATGCTGAAAAGCGGCGCGGAAGTGGCGCGCGAGGAAGAGCCTTCGGTACCCGAAGCAATCGGCTGTCTCGCTGAAATCGAAGAATGCGACGTGGAAGCCTTCGGCATGCTGCTGATTCGCGCGCGCGGCACGCGGCGGTTTCGCCTGCTATCGCATCGTGTGGAAAGCAGCGGCCTGCTGGTCGGCATGGCGGAACCGATCGGCGAGGACATGCCGCTCGAAGGCAATGAGTTGCTGGCCAAATTCGGCGCGTGCGCGGAGGTGCTCGAACGGATCATCGCGACGATTCGCGAACGCGACCCGGACAGCCTGCCGTTCGCGGAACCGTTCAGACTCGAAGACCCGTCGTGGGTGTCGAACCGTCTCGCCGAAGTCCTGCCGATCGCGTTACGGGCACGCCAGAAACTGATGGAACTGCAGGACGCCGGCGCACGGATCGACGTGGTTCATCACTACATGCAGCAGCATCAACTGCTTTAACGTGCCGCCGCGTCGCCGGCAAGCCAGGCCGATCGTTAGATCAACGAACCCTGCAGACTGTCCAGCAGTTTGCGCACCGGCGCCGGCACCCCGACTGAATCGAGATCGCTGAGCGCGACCCACGCGGTGTCCGCATCGCCCAGCGCGGCCAATGCGCCCACGCCGCGATCGAGTTCCGCGAGCCGCGGCTCGATATCCAGCTTGAAATGCGTGAATACGTGTGTGAGCGGCGCGAGCGGCGAGACCGCGCCGTCGCCGCCAAAGGCACGCGCCCGCTCGGCCAGCGCGGCTTCGTCGGCGGCTTCGGGCAGGCTCCACAAGCCGCCCCAGATGCCCGACGGCGGACGCTTCTCCAGCATCACCGCGTTGCCGTCACGCAGCACCAGCATCCAGGTGCGGCGCGTCGGCACGAGTTTCTTCGGACGCGATGTCGGCAGTTCGCGCTGACGTCCCGCGACGTTGGCCACGCAGTCGGCCGCGAACGGGCACCGCGGGCAGTCCGGCTTGCCGCGCACGCAGAGGGTCGCGCCGATATCCATCAGACCTTGCGTGTACGAACTCACTTCGTCATCCGATGCATTCGGCGGCAGCAGCGACTCCGCCAGCGTCCACATCGCATTCTCGACTTTCTTCTCGCCCGGAAAACCTTCGACGCCGAATACGCGCGCGAGCACGCGCTTCACGTTGCCGTCGAGGATCGTCGCGCGCGCGCCGAAGGCAAAAGACGCGATCGCCGCCGCGGTCGAACGGCCGATGCCCGGCAACTCCGCGAGTTGCTCGACCGACGCCGGAAACGCCCCGCCATGCTGCTCGACCACCACCTGCGCGCAGCGGTGCAGATTGCGCGCGCGCGTGTAGTAGCCGAGGCCGGCCCATAACGCCATCACGTCGTCCGAAGGTGCGGCTGCCAGCGCGGCGACATCCGGAAAACGCGCGAGAAATCTGGCGTAGTACGGAATCACCGTCGACACCTGGGTCTGCTGCAGCATGATCTCCGAGAGCCAGATCCGATACGGATCGCGCGTGTTCTGCCACGGCAGATCATGACGCCCGTGCCGGCGCTGCCACGCGATCAGGCGCGCGGAGAAATCGGGCATGGCTGGAAAAGCAGGCGTTTCGGACGTGCCGGTTTCGGACGTGCCGGTTTCGGACGTGCCGGTTTCGGACCTGCCGGACGAAGCTGAACGCGCGGCGGCGCGCGGAGTTAAACGAGAAGGCATGGACGATTTAGCGCTGGCAGGTGGGACAGAAATACGTAGAACGCTGCCCCTGCACGATCTGTTTGATCGGCGTTCCACACACGCGGCATGGCAGGCCCGCGCGATCATAGACGAAATAGTCGAGCTGGAAATAACCGCTTTCGCCGTCGCTGCCGACGAAATCGCGCAGCGTGCTGCCGCCCTTCTCGATCGCCGCGGCAAGCGTCACGCGCACGGCGTCCGCGAGCAGGTCGTAGCGCACCAGCGAAACGCGGCCCGCCGCGGTGGTCGGCCGGATGCCGGCGCGAAACAGGCTCTCCGACGCATAGATATTGCCCACGCCCACCACGATTTCACCGGCCAGCAGCGCCTGCTTCACCGACACCTTGCGCCCACGCGTGAGCCGATGCATCAGCGCGCCGGAGAACGCCGGCGAGAACGGTTCGACGCCGAGTCCCGCGAGCAGCGGATGCTCAAGAATGTCGCCGGCCTCGCGCGGATGCCACAGCACCGCACCGAAGCGCCGCGGATCGCGATAGCGCAGAATGAATTCGTCGAAGATCCAGTCGACATGGTCGTGTTTCGCCGCCTCAGGCGGATGCGGCACATGCCGCAGCACCCGCAGCGTCCCAGTCATGCCAAGATGCACGATGAACCAGCCCGCGTCGATCTCGAACAGCAGATACTTGCCGCGCCGCTCGACTTTGCGCACCACGCGGCCGCGCAAGGTTTTCGCAAGGTCGGCCGGAATCGGCCAGCGTAGCGCGGGCGTACGCACCTCGACGCGTTCAACCTTGCGCCCGGACACATACGGTTCGATTCCCCGTCGGGTAACCTCAACTTCTGGCAACTCTGGCATTTCTAACTGGTCTGCAACTTGCGTGAGTGGTTGTGCCCGTATTGTAGCGAGCGCGTTACAATCGTCCGAAACATTGAACGGATTTCCATGAACTTGTCCTTCGTGAAGCTGTTTTCGAAGCGCCCGGCTCGCGCATCCCGCGTGCCGCACGCCGTGTCCGCCCGCCGGATGCTCGGCGCCGCCGCGCTTGCCGTCTGGGCGCTGGCTGCCGTGCCCGCGCACGCGCAGGACCCATCGGCGGATCCGGACGATACCTCCGTCACCTTGGCGGACCCGCTCGGCCCGGCATCGGCGGAAGACCAGAAATCGTTGCCCGCCGTGCCGCTGTCGAGCCAGATCGTATTTCAGGTGCTCGCCGCCGAAGTCGCGCTGCAGCGCGACCAGCCGGCGCCCGCCTACCAGACCTACCTCGCCCTCGCGCGCGACACGCACGACCCGCGCATGGCGCAGCGCGCCACCGAGATCGCGCTGGCCGCGCAAAGCCCGTCGGACGCGTTGGCCGCCGCGCAATTGTGGCAGCAGTATGCGCCGAATTCGGAGCGCGCCGCGCAGCTCGACGCGTCGCTGCTGGTGCTGTCGGGCAAACCTGACGAGGCAGCGCCGATTCTCGCTGGCGAACTCGCGAAGGTGCCCGCGGACAATCGCGGCAGCGCGATTCTCGCGTTGCAACTGCTGCTGTCGCGCGGCCCGAACCGGATCGGCGGCCTGCACGTGCTGCAGGATTTGCTGAAGAACGACATGAACCGGCCGGAAGCGCAATTGGCAATCGCGCGCCAGCAGCTCCTGTCGGACGACGCACCGGGCGCGCGCAAATCGCTCGAGCAGGCGCTGACGCTGAAGCCTGACTACTTGCCGGCGGCGCTGCTGCTGTCGCAGATGGGCCCGGAAGAGCGCGCGGAAGGCATCGCGTCGCTTGAAAAATACGTGCAGCAGAATCCGAAATCGCATGACGCGCGCCTCGCGCTCGCGCAGCTGTATCTCGCGAGCGATCGTCTGGACGACGCGCAGAAGCAGTTCGAGATCATGCACAAGGCCAACCCGAACGACCTCACGCCGCTGATGGCGCTCGGGCTGATCAAGATTCAGCAGAAGAATTTCAACGAAGCGCAAACGTATCTGACCCAGTACGCGCAACTGGCCGAAAAGACGCCGGGCGCCGATGCGGGCCAGGCGTACATCTACCTGGCGCAACTGGCGCTCGAGCAGAAGAACGAAGCGGCGGCGAGCGACTGGCTCAACAAGATTTCGCCGTCGAGCCAGCAATATATGGCCGCGCAGATCACGCGCGCGCAACTGCTGGCGAAGCAGGGCAAGACCGACGACGCGCGCAAGCTGCTGGCCAATCTGCAGGTGTCCGATCCGCGCGACCTCGCGTTGATCTCCCGCACCGACGCGGCGATCCTGTTCGACGCGAAGCGCTACCCGGAAGCGGAATCCCGCCTGCAACAAGCCACGGCGGCCTTCCCCAACGACCCCGATCTCACTTACGACTACGCGATGGCCGCCGAAAAAACCGGCCATTACGACGTGATGGAAGCGCAGTTGCGCAAGCTCATCCAGACGCAGCCCGACAATCCGCAGGCGTACAACGCGCTCGGCTATTCGCTGGCCGATCGCAACCAGCGCCTGCCGGAAGCGGACAAGCTGGTCGAGAAAGCATCGGCGCTGGCGCCGAACGACGCGTTCATCATGGATAGCGTGGGCTGGGTCAAATTCCGCATGGGCGATACGTCGGACGCCATCAAGCTGCTGCGTAAAGCCTACGACCTCCAGCCGAACGCCGAAATCGGCGCGCACCTCGGCGAAGTGCTGTGGAAAAGCGGCCAGCAGGATCAGGCTCGCGCCGCCTTCCGCGAGGCGCGCAAGCTCGAACCGGACAACGAAACGCTTGTCAAAACGCTCCAACGTCTTCAGGTAAACGATCTTTGATGCGTCTTTCCCGTTTGATTGCCTTTCCCCCGGCGCCGCGCGGTGCGGCGCTCGGTTTCGCTGCGGCAGCGGTTGTCGCGTTGGCCGGTTGTGCGTCGGTGAAACCGCAGGGGCCGTCCACGTCGAATGCCGCCACCTCGGTCACCGCGCAGACGAGCCGCGCTTACCAGGGCCGCTTCGCGATCCAGTACAACGACCAGAATGGCCAGCAGCGTAACGCTTACGGCAACTTCTCCTGGCAGGAAACGGGCGACACCGTGACACTGCAATTACGCAACCCGCTTGGCCAGACGCTGGCAATCGTGACGTCGTCGCCGTCCGCGGCCACGCTCGAACTGCCGAACCGGCAACCCCTGACCGCGGACAACGTCACCACGTTGATGCAGGATGCGCTCGGTTTTGCGCTGCCTGTCGAGGGTCTGCGTTATTGGCTGCAACCGTCGCCCGCGCCTACTTCGCGCGCCAAAACCGAAAAAGACCCGGAGCAGCCGTCGCGTCTGAAGCAGATCACGCAGGATGGCTGGACCGTCGACTATCTCGCGTATGCCGACGCACCCGCCACCGGCGTGAAGCGCGTCAACCTGAGCCGTTCGGAGCCGCCACTCGACATCAAGCTCGTGCTGGATCAGTAATCCGCGTCTATTTGCAACCTTGCCGCTTCTTTGGCGCCGCCTGGCGCATGTAGCCTCGACTCATGATTGAAACGACCGATTCGCTGCGCGGGTGCCTCGCGCCAGCGAAACTCAACCTCTTCCTGCACATCACCGGCCGCCGGCCGGATGGTTATCACACGCTGCAAACGGTTTTCCAGTTGCTCGACTGGGGCGACACACTGCACTTCAAGCGACGCGACGACGGGCGCATCACGCGCAGCACCGAGATCGCGGACGTGCCGCCTGAGCATGACCTGACCGTGCGCGCCGCGACTTTGCTCAAGGCGCATACGGGCTCGCCCGAGGGTGTCGAGATCGAAATTGAGAAGCGCCTGCCGATGGGCGCCGGCCTCGGCGGCGGCAGCTCCGACGCGGCGACCACGCTGCTCGCGCTGAATCGCCTCTGGAAGCTCGATTTGCCGCGTCTGGAATTGCAGGTGTTGGCATTGAAGCTGGGCGCGGACGTGCCGTTTTTTGTTTTTGGAAAAAATGCGTTTGCAGAGGGTGTCGGTGAAGCTTTAGACGTTGTACAATTGCCGCCGCGCCACTTCCTGGTGGTGACACCGAGGGTACAGGTTCCGACTGCAGCGATTTTTTCCGAAAAAGCGTTGACAAGAGATTCAAAGCCCCTCATAATTACGGACTTTCCTGCAGAACTTAGCTGCAACACTGAATGGCCGGAAAGTTTTGGCCGGAATGATATGCAGCAGGTTGTCGTAGGAAAGTACGCGGAAGTAGCGCAAGTGCTGCGATGGTTTGAAAACGTCGCGCCGGCGCGGATGTCTGGATCAGGTGCAAGTGTTTTTGCAGCGTTCCGTAGTAAAGCTGAAGCAGAAGCGGTGCAAGCCAAGCTGCCAGCCGAATGGAATAGCGCAGTGGCCGCCGGTCTGGATCAGCATCCACTCTTTACTTTCGCGTCATAAGTTTTGCATCGTCGAACGAAACTCCACGTTCGGCGGAGCTCAGAGTTAGTGTAGGGGAGTCGCCAAGCTGGTTAAGGCACCGGATTTTGATTCCGGCATGCAAAGGTTCGAATCCTTTCTCCCCTGCCAAAATTTCTCGCATTTCCCCTCGCCCCCAGCCTGAAGCAGGTGCATGATGAGCAGCCATGACGGCCTGATGGTTTTTACTGGCAACGCGAATCCCGCGCTTGCACAGGAAGTCGTCAAAATCCTCGGTATTCCCCTCGGCAAAGCAATGGTTAGCCGTTTCTCGGACGGTGAAATCCAGGTCGAGATTCAGGAAAACGTGCGTGGCAAGGACGTCTTCGTCCTGCAATCCACGTGCGCGCCGGCGAATGACAACCTGATGGAACTGATGATCATGGTCGATGCGCTCAAGCGCGCATCCGCTGGCCGGATCACCGCAGCCATCCCCTACTTCGGTTATGCCCGTCAAGATCGTCGCCCGCGTTCCGCGCGCGTCGCCATTTCGGCGAAGATCGTGGCGAACATGCTGGAAATCGCCGGCGTCGAGCGGATCATCACGATGGATCTGCACGCCGACCAGATCCAGGGCTTCTTCGACATCCCCGTCGACAACATCTACGCTACGCCCGTGCTGCTCGGCGATCTGCGCAAGCAGAACTACGAGAACCTGCTGGTCGTTTCGCCGGACGTCGGCGGCGTGGTGCGCGCCCGTGCACTGGCGAAGCAGCTCAATTGCGATCTCGCGATCATCGACAAGCGTCGTCCGAAGGCGAACGTCGCCGAAGTGATGAACATCATCGGTGAAGTCGAAGGCCGTACCTGCGTGATCATGGACGACATGGTCGACACCGCGGGCACGCTCTGCAAGGCAGCACAGGTTTTGAAGGAGCGCGGTGCGAAGCAGGTGTTCGCTTACGCTACCCACCCGGTTCTGTCGGGCGGCGCAGGCGAGCGTATCGCAGCTTCCGCACTCGACGAACTCGTTGTCACGGACACGATCCCGCTCGGCGAAGAAGCCCGCTCGTGCGCAAAGATCCGTTCGTTGACCAGCGCCGGCCTGCTTGCCGAAACGTTCTCGCGCATTCGTCGCGGCGATTCGGTCATGTCGCTGTTCGCTGAAAGTTAAGTATTTGCGAAGGCGCAGCGTATCGCTTCAGGCGGCACGCTGCGCTTTTGCACAATCGGCGCGAGCGAACGAAGGTTCGTGCCGCAGCTCTGGGGCCTCAGCCATATTGGCTTGGAGGCCCCGTTTTTACTGCCTGGTCGCGGGCAGTGCATTGGAGATTCAACATGAAAGTAGTCGCTTTCGAGCGTTCTTTGCAAGGTACGGGTGCGAGCCGCCGCCTGCGTAACTCGGGCAAGACCCCGGGCATCGTATATGGCGCTGGTGCTGAAACGCAATTGGTCGAACTGGACCACAACGCGCTGTGGCACGCGCTGAAGAAAGAAGTTTTCCACTCGTCGATCCTCGACCTGGAAGTGGCAGGCAAGTCGCAACAGGTTCTGCTGCGCGACGTGCAATACCACCCGTTCCGTCAGCTCGTGCTGCACGTGGACTTCCAACGTGTCGACGCGTCGAAGAAGCTGCACACCAAGGTGCCGCTGCACTTCATGAACCAGGAATCGAACCCGGCAGTGAAGCTGTCGAGCGCAGTGATCTCGCACGTCCTCAATGAACTGGAAATCGAGTGCCTGCCGTCGGCACTGCCGGAATTCATCGAAGTCGACCTGGCGAAGATCGAAGCGGGTCAATCGGTTCACGCTAAGGACATCGCGCTGCCGGCAGGTGTATCGCTGGTCGCTCACCTCGACGCAGAAAACCCGGTGGTCGCAGCTGCGACGATCCCGGCTGGCGCAATCGCTGAAGGCGACGCCGCTGCTGCTGCTGAAGGCGAAACGCCGGCTGCTTAAGGACCTTTCGGGTTCTAGCCAAGCAATCCTCTCGATCCGTTTTCAATGAAACGGTCGATGTGACCCGCCGAGGTTCGCCCCGGCGGGTTTTTTTTGGTTTTTTTCGGCCCGGTCGAGTTCGGCTCCCTGGCCAGATGGACCTACACAATCATGATCAAGCTGATCGTCGGGCTCGGCAATCCGGGCGCCGAATACACCGCGACGCGCCATAACGCCGGCTTCTGGCTGGTCGATCAACTGGCGCGCGAAGCAGGCACGACGCTGCGCGACGAGCGGCGCTTCCACGGTTTCTACGCGAAAGCGCGGCTGCACGGCGAGGAAGTGCATCTGCTGGAACCCCAGACGTATATGAACCGCTCCGGCCAGTCGGTCGTGGCGGTCGCGCAATTCTTCAAGATTCTTCCCGACGAAATTCTGGTCGCGCACGACGAACTCGACATGCCGCCTGGCAGCGTCAAGCTGAAGCTCGGCGGCGGCAGCGGCGGCCATAACGGGTTGAAGGACATCACCGCGCATCTGTCGTCGCAACAATACTGGCGGCTGCGGATCGGTATCGGCCATCCGCGCGACCTGATTCCCGAAAGCGCACGCGCCGGCGCCAAGCCGGATGTCGCCAACTATGTGCTCAAGCCGCCGCGGCGGGAAGAGCAGGAGGTGATCGACGCATCGCTCGAGCGGGCGCTTGCCGTGATGCCGAAGATTATCGCAGGCGAGCTGGAGCGCGCGATGATGCAGTTGCATCTCAACCCTTGAGCTGCCACGCTTGCCGACGTATTGGCGTAGCGTTATCGCTCGCTACAGCAACTAGCTTGCATGGGACCGACCGTCTTGGCATGGGACTGCCTTGGCATGGGACCAGAGTAATCGCTAAAGCGCTAACTCTGGTCGACCGCCTTGGCATGGGACCAGAGTAAGCGCTCAAGCGCTAACTCTGGTCGACCGCCTTGGCATGGGACCAGAGTAAGCGCTCAAGCGCTAACTCTGGTCGACCGCCTTGGCATGGGACCAGAGTAAGCGCTCAAGCGCTAACTCTGGTCGACACAGGAGAATCGTTTGAGCCGCTATTGGAGTGACATCGTTCATCGTCTGACGCCGTATGTGCCGGGCGAGCAGCCCGTGCTCGCGCATCCGGTGAAGCTGAACACCAACGAGAATCCCTATCCGCCGTCGCCGCGCGTGCTCGAGGCGATCCGCCGGGAACTGGGCGACGCCGGTGAATCGCTGCGGCGCTATCCCGATCCGACCGCGCTCAAACTGCGCGAGACGGTCGCCGCATACCACGGCATCCGCGCAGACCAGGTATTCGCGGGCAACGGTTCGGATGAAGTGCTAGCGCTCACGTTCCAGGCGTTGCTGAAGCACGACAAGCCGCTGCTGTTCCCGGACATCACGTACAGCTTCTATCCGACCTACGCGCGGCTGTTCGACGTCGACTACCGGACCATCGCGCTCGACGACAGTTTCGCAATCAATGTCGACGACTACACAGTGCCCAATGGCGGGGTGCTGTTCCCGAACCCGAACGCACCGACCGGCCGTCCTCTGCCGCTAGCGGACATCGAGCGTCTGGTGGCGAGCAACACGGAATCGGTCGTCGTGATCGACGAGGCGTACGTGGATTTCGGCGCGGAGTCGGCCATTGCGCTGATCGACCGCTATCCGAACCTGCTGGTCGTTCAGACAACCTCGAAGTCACGCTCGCTGGCCGGCATGCGTGTAGGTTTCGCATTCGGCAATCTCGCGCTGATCGACGCACTGAACCGCGTGAAAGACAGCTTCAACTCCTATCCACTCGACCGCCTCGCGCAAACCGCGGCCAACGCCGCGTACGAAGACGACGCGTGGTTCCGCGACAACTGCGCCAAGGTGGTGGCGAGCCGTGAGCGGCTGGCGGCGGGATTGACGGCGCTCGGCTTCGAGGTCGTGCCGTCGGCAGCCAATTTGCTGTTCGCTCGCCATGAAGGCTACGATGCGGCCACGCTCGTCTTGCGGTTAAGAGGAAAGGAGATTTTCGTGCGCCACTTCAAGGCGCCGCGAATCGACCAGCATCTGCGGATCTCGGTCGGCACCGACGCCGAATGCGACATTCTGCTGGACGCGTTGCGCGACATCTTCAGCGCTTACGTCGGCTAGTCCGCGCACGACGAAAAAGCGCCGCGGCAAAAGGAAAGCGGCGAGGCCAAGGCCTCGCCGCTTTCTCGTCCACTTCGCGGATCTTATGCGCCCTTCGCTGCCTGCAGCGCGTGGTACTTCGCCATCAAGCCATCGGGCGTTTCCAGATGGTCAGGGTCGCGCGGAATGCACTCGACCGGGCATACCTGAATGCACTGCGGCTCGTCGAAATGGCCGACACACTCGGTGCATTTCTTCGGGTCGATCACGTAGATTTCCGGGCCCATCGAAATCGCGTCGTTCGGGCACTCGGGCTCGCACACGTCGCAATTGATGCACTCGTCGGTAATCATCAAGGCCATACTTCTCTCACTTCATGCCGGCCGCAGCCGGCTTTGATCCGTCAAACCGACAGTTTACGCCGGTTACGGCTGTGCCGCCGAAGCGCCGTTGTCCGGATCCAGCGCGGCGACCTTCTCGTGCAGCCATTTTTCGACCGACGGGAACACGAACTTGCTGACGTCGCCGCCCAACTGCGCGATCTCGCGCACGATCGTGCCCGAGATGAACTGGTACTGGTCGGACGGCGTCATGAACATGGTTTCGACGTCAGGCAGCAAATAGCGGTTCATGCCCGCCATCTGGAACTCGTATTCGAAGTCCGACACGGCGCGCAGGCCACGCACGATCACCCGGGCGTTATTGCTGCGCACGAAGTCCTTCAGCAGCCCCTTGAAGCTCATCACCTGGACGTTCGGGTAGTGCCCGAGCACCTCGTGAGCGATGTCGAGGCGTTCTTCCAGCGTGAAGAACGGCTTCTTGTTGCGGCTGTCCGCAACGCCCACCACCAGCGTGTCGAAAATGCTCGACGCGCGCCGAACGAGGTCTTCGTGACCGCGCGTCAGCGGGTCAAACGTGCCCGGGTACACGGCGACTACCATGAGACTTCTCCTCTTTTCAGACAAAGGGCACGTCAAAAGCGTCCACACGACGCATTTGGCACCGACCGCGCTCGTGACGTCAAACCGCCCGGCGCCTGTTTTGGAACGCGCATTATTCCTTATTTTCGCGCTGCAGCAAATGAAAGTGGACAGCGCCCGCTTTCCCCTGCCGCACGACTTCCCAACCGGCGAGCGTCTCGTTCCCGTCGAGTTCGAGCGCGTCGCCCGCTTCCACATACAGAAACCCTTTCGCGCTGACGAGCGGCACGGCCAGCGCGAGCGCTTTGGCGAGCAGGTCGCCGTCGAACGGCGGATCGAGGAACACCACGTCGAACGAGCCGGGTGCGAGACTCGCGGCAAGACGCAAGCCGTCCGCCTCGGCAATTTCGATCGTGCGCGCCGCCAGCCGTTCCTGGTTCGCGCGCAACTGGCCGGCGGCCCGCGCGTTGCGCTCCACCATCAGCACCCGCGCCGCGCCGCGCGACGCCGCCTCGAAGCCCAGCGCGCCGCTGCCGGCGAACAGGTCCAGGCAGCGCTGGCCGTCGAGGCGCTGGCCCAGCCAGTTGAACAGCGTTTCGCGCACGCGGTCGGGCGTGGGGCGCAAGCCGTCGAGATCGAGCACAGGCAAAGGCGTGCGCTTCCAGTCGCCACCGATGATACGGATGGCGTGCGGCTTGCCGCCTTTGGACGAAGCGCCGTGGGCGCGTGAGGGTGCGGAACGAGGCATGCAGTTTCAATGACGTGATGAATGCACCCGCGACGTCGATACGCGCGGGGTCGGAGCGCCAACGTTACCACAGGGGCGGCCCGCGTCCAGCTTGGCCGATCGGCCGATACGACGGGCGGCGGCGCGCCTGATAAAATGTCCGGCTTCCAGCGCCTTGCATCTCGCGCTTTGTCTACCCCTGCAACGCTGCCTGCTGCTCCCGCCGGTCTTGTGCCGGCTGCGCGCATCGGCGCGCGCTCTCACCACGCCAGATCATGTTCAGCTTTTTCAAACGATTCAAGGGTTCGAAAGAGTCCGATACCGCGGCAGACGAATCGCAGGCGGCACCCGAAGGCTCGACGCCCGAGGCCGCCGCAGAAGCGCCGGCAGTGCCTGTCGCGCAGCCGGCTGCGCGTCCTGCAGCCTCCGTTGGCGTCGAAGCGCCTGCGCCCGCCCCGGCCGCAATCGAGCCGGAGCCGGAACCGGAACCTGAGCCGGAACTCGAACCGGAACAATCCGCGCTCGACACCATCGAAATCGTCCCGCCGCCCGCGCAGGACGCGGGCGCGAAGCGCTCGTGGCTCACGCGCCTGAAAACCGGCCTGTCGAAGACGAGTTCGAACCTGACCGGTATTTTCGTCGGCGCGAAGATCGACGAAGACCTGTACGAAGAGCTCGAAACCGCGCTGCTGATGTCGGACGCGGGCGTCGAGGCCACCGAATTCCTGCTCGAATCGCTGCGCGAGAAAGTGCGCAGCGAGCGCCTCACCGACCCGCAACAGGTCAAAGGCGCGCTGCGCACGCTGCTGGTCGACCTGCTCAAGCCGCTGGAAAAATCGCTGATGCTCGGCCGCGCGCAGCCGCTCGTGATGATGATCGCGGGCGTCAACGGCGCGGGCAAGACCACCAGCATCGGCAAGCTCGCCAAGCATCTGCAGAGCTTCAATCAATCGGTACTGCTGGCCGCGGGTGACACGTTCCGCGCCGCCGCACGCGAGCAGCTGGCGATCTGGGGTCAGCGCAACAACGTGTCCGTGGTGTCGCAGGAAAGTGGCGACCCAGCGGCGGTGATCTTCGACGCGGTCGGCGCCGCGCGCGCACGCAAGATCGACGTGATGATGGCGGACACGGCCGGCCGTCTGCCGACCCAGCTGCATCTGATGGAAGAGCTGCGCAAGGTGAAACGCGTGATCGGCAAGGCGCACGACGGCGCACCGCACGAGGTACTGCTCGTGATCGACGCGAACACCGGCCAGAACGCGCTCGCGCAAGTGAAGGCCTTCGACGACGCGCTCGGCCTCACGGGCCTGATCGTCACCAAGCTCGACGGCACCGCGAAGGGCGGCATTCTCGCCGCGATCGCGCGGCAGCGTCCGATTCCGGTGTACTTCATCGGCGTGGGCGAAAAGGTCGAGGACTTGCAGCCGTTCAGCGCAGAAGAGTTTTCGGACGCGTTGCTGGGCGGTTGAACGTCCCGGCCGCGCAACGTTCCACGCACGCGCCAGCAAAAAGGGCACTCCACGGAGTGCCCTTTTTCATTTAACACCACCCGTTGTCACTCGGCGTCGGGCTGCACGCCAGGCGCCGCACGGGCAAACGCGTCGATCTGCATCGCGTGATCGTAGATGCGCTGGATCGTCGGAAACCGCGTCGTGTCGACCTTGAAGCGCTGCGCGTTGAAGACCTGCGGGATCAGACAGGCGTCGGCGAGCGTCGGCGTATCGCGGAAACACAGCTTGCCGGTGCGTGCGTTGCCGGCCAGATGGGCTTCGAGCGTCGCGAAACCCGCCTCGACCCAGTGCCGGTACCAGGCGTCTTTGGCGTCGTCGTCGACACACAGCGTGTGCTTCAGATACTTCAGCACGCGCAGATTGTTCAACGGATGAATCTCGCACGCGACCTGCAACGCGAGTGAGCGAACGTACGCGCGGTCGCCCGGCGCTTTGGGCAGCAAGGGCGGCTCGGGATGCGTCTCCTCCAGATATTCGATGATCGCAAGCGACTGCGGCAACAGCTCGTTGCCGTCGACGAGCGTCGGCACGATGCCGTCCACATTGACCTTGCGATACTCCGGCTTCAGTTGCTCGCCGCCATCACGCACGAGGTGCACGGCCACATAGTCGTACGGCAGCTTCTTCACGTTCAGCGCAATGCGCACGCGATAGGCCGCCGAGCTCCGGAAATAGCTGTAGAGCTTCATGTTGTCTGTCTCCTCCAAGCCGCCGCCTGTCAGACGACGCGTACGCTGAATTCGCCGAGTCCGTCCACACCACCCTTCATCAGATCGCCCTTCACCACCGCGCCGACGCCTTCAGGCGTGCCGGTGAAAATCAGATCGCCGGGCTGCAGTTCGAACAGCGTCGACAGATAGGCGACCGTCTCCGCCACCGACCAGATCAGCTGCGACACGTCCGAGCGTTGCTTTTCCTCGCCGTTCACCGACAACCAGATCGCGCCGTTGCCGA
The DNA here is from genome assembly GCF_056279605.1 of Paraburkholderia sp. TE9906. Taxonomy (NCBI): domain Bacteria; kingdom Pseudomonadati; phylum Pseudomonadota; class Betaproteobacteria; order Burkholderiales; family Burkholderiaceae; genus Paraburkholderia; species Paraburkholderia sp. TE9906. The sequence goes on along the minus strand of NZ_JBWCCT010000002.1, from coordinate 100,239 downwards.
CATGGCTGATCGCCGTCACCGGATGGATCGGGCCGAGCGGCGCCGAGTGGTCGAAGCCCTTCGCGGTATCCCACGGACGGCCCAGCTTCTTCGCTTCGGCTTGCAGATCGCGGCGCGTCATGTCGAGGCCGAGCGCGTAGCCGTAGACGTGGTCGAGCGCGCTCTCGGCCGGAATGTCCTTGCCGCCTTTACCAATCGCGGCCACCAGTTCCATTTCGAAGTGGACGTTTTTCGACTGCGTCGGATAGGGGAATTCGCCGGTGGCACCGGCCGCGACGTACAGCACGGCATCGGCCGGCTTGGTGAAGAAGAACGGCGGCTCGCGGTCGGGATCGTGACCCATCTCGCGCGCGTGCGCTTCGTAGTTGCGTCCCACGCAGTAGATGCGACGCACCGCGAACTGCTCGCTGGACCCCACAACCGGCACCGCCACCTGCGGTGCGGGTTCAAATACGTAACTCATCCCGTTCTCCGTTGCTTGATTTGTGCCGACGACGCGGCGAGAAAACATCGAGTGTAACGCGCGGCAAAGCGCCGCGCGCGGCAGTCGGGCAAGCGCGCACCCGGGCGCACGGCCGCGCGCCATGCCTCGCAGTATCGCCATAGATGCGATACTGACACCAACCTGCGACCCAACAGCTTCCCTTGAATACCGTGGCGAGCCGCCAGCGCGCGGCACGCCATCACGTCCCCTTGCGCCCGATGACCGACTCCGCCGATACCGCCATTGACACTCCGTTCCCCTGCGCCCGCTTCATCAAGGAAATCGGCCGCGGCCCGAATGGCGCCCGCGCGCTGACCGCCGACGATACGCGCGCGCTCTACACCGCGATGCTCGATGGTCGCGTGGCCGAGCTCGAACTCGGCGCGGTGCTGCTCGCTTATCGCGTGAAAGGCGAAACCGCCGACGAACTCGCCGCGATGCTGGCGGGCGCGCACGCGTCGTTCGAGCCGATCCATTTGCCGCACGGCGCATTCCGGCCCGTGTCGATCCCCACCTACAACGGCGCGCGCAAACAGCCGAACCTGGTCCCGCTGCTGGCCCTGCTGCTGGCGCGCGAAGGCGTGCCGGTGCTGGTGCACGGCGTCACCGAAGATCCGGGCCGCGTAACGAGCGCGGAGATCTTCACGCATCTGCAGATCCAGCACGCGCGCTCGCATGCCGATATCGAAGACGGTCTCGCCGAGCACCGTCTCGCGTTCGCGCCGATCGACGTGCTCGCACCGAAGCTCGCGCGCCTGCTTGCGCTGCGTCGGCGCATGGGCGTGCGCAACTCGACGCACACGCTGGTGAAAATCCTGCAGCCGTTCGCGCCGGCGGGGCTGCGCCTTGTGAACTACACGCATCCGCCGTATCGCGACAGCCTCACACAGTTGTTCAACTCGCATCCGGATGCGGCCGTGGGCGGTGCGCTGCTTGCGCGCGGCACCGAAGGCGAGGCGGTGGCCGACACGCGGCGTCAGGTGCAGGTGGACTGGCTGCACGACGGCGTCTGCGAAACGCGCGTGCCGCACGAACGTTCGTCGCCCGATGCGCCGGAAGTCGACTTGCCCGAAGCGCGCGATGCCGCCACCACGGCCGCGTGGATCAGCGCCGTGCTGCGCGGCGAAGCGCCGGTGCCGAGCGCGATCGAACGGCAAGTGGAACTGATCGCGGACGTCGCGAAAACGCCGGTGTGAGGCGTTGAAAATGAAGTTGAAGCCGAGATCGACGCACGACGCGTGAGCCGCCGTCGGGCGCTCCTATGGCATGAGGAAGCGGTGGTCGCGGGTTGACACACCGCTTCATACCGTCATACATTTAGGCCCATGCGTTCCCTTCCGAACACCCTCCGAATTACTTTCGGCCGCCTCGCGCGGCCCCTATCGCTACGCCTGGCGTAAGTCAGGCGTAGCGCCGTTCGTTGGCAACCCTTGTTGCCGTCGGGCGGTCCTCCAGGCAGTTTCGCAGTTCCCGTTTCACACCCCAGCGTAGTTCTTCACAACCAGTAGTCGTTTGCATTCGTCCGTTTACCGTGCGGACGAAGCGCGAGGGTCAAATGCACGTTGCATGGGCATCATCCACGTTCGTTTTCGTCATCGTCGTGACGTTGTTCGTTCGCGCCCGTTCATTGTTGCCGCTAGCCATCGGCTGGCGGGCCGTGCATCCGTGGCAGTCCGCCAACCGCTCAATGCCACTCCCTTTCGCATACGACACAACGAACGAGGCACATCATGTTGCGCAATCCCGCTGAAAAATACCGCCCCTTCCCTCCCGTGCGCCTCACCGGCCGCAAATGGCCGAGCCGCACGATCGACCAGGCTCCCGTCTGGATGAGCACTGACCTGCGCGACGGCAACCAGGCGCTGATCGAACCGATGAACGCCGCGCAAAAGCTCGAGTTCTTCGAGATGCTGGTCGCGATCGGCTTCAAGGAGATCGAAGTCGGCTTTCCGTCGGCGTCGCAGACCGACTTCGATTTCGTGCGCAAGCTGATCGAGGAAAAGCGCATTCCTGACGACGTGACCATCGAGGTCTTCATGCCGTCGCGCGCGGACCTGATCGCCCGTACGTTCGAGGCGCTCGAAGGCGCGCCGCGCGCCATCGTGCATCTGTATAACGCGATCTGCCCATCGTTCCGGCGGATCGTCTACAACCAGTCGAAAGCCGGAATCAAGGCGCTGGCCGTGGACGGCACCCGTTTAATCAAGGAACACGCGCAGGCGCGCCCGGACACACACTGGACGTTCCAGTATTCGCCCGAAACCTTCAATACCGCCGAGCTTCCGTTTGCCCGCGAGATCTGCGATGCCGTCGCGCAAACGTGGCGGCCCACGCGCGCGCGCAAGATGATCCTCAATCTGCCGGCGAGCGTCGAAGCGGCAACGCCGAACGTCTTCGCCGACCAGATCGAATGGATGGACCGTCATCTTGCTTATCGCGACAGCATCGTGCTGTCGGTGCATCCGCATAACGATCGCGGCACCGCGGTGGCTGCGGCGGAACTGGCGCTGCTCGCAGGCGCGGACCGCGTCGAAGGATGTCTGTTCGGCAATGGCGAGCGTACGGGCAATCTCGATCTCGTCGGTCTGGCAATGAATCTCGACGCGCAGGGCATCACCACCGGCCTCGATTTCTCCGATATGTCGGCGGTGCGGCGCGTGGTCGAACGTTGCAATCAGCTTCCGGTGCATCCACGGCATCCGTATGCGGGCGATGCGGTGATGCGGGCGGCCGATGCGGCCCGCGGCCAGAGCGTCGCGGCGGATCAGGAAGGGGCAGCGAGCGCAAACGGCACGGAGGATCGTGCCGGGTCCCGCGACGAGGAGCCGCAGCGCGTCGCCGCCTGATATCTGTGCGGGAAGTATGAGAAAAGCGACGAGAACGAGCGCGTACCCCGCGCTCTCAGGCTGCCGGCGCGTTCACGAGACGCGACCGGCCTGACGAGGTGAACCCAAAAGGCTCACTCGAGCGCGCACCGTGTGGCCTGCCACGCAATCAGGCGCCATTGCCCGTCTTCCTGCGTGTGAATCGCGGTGTAGGCGATCGGAAACAGCAACGCGCCGTTATTCGCCTCCATCTCGATCAGCGCGCGGCCGGTGACGACATACGTTTCCCGTCCGGCCGGCAGCACCTCCTGCGACTGCACTTCGATCTGCCGGTAACGGCGGCGCCCTCCGGTAATCCCGTCGATGAACTGCCGCTTCGTTTCGCGTTTGCCATTCGTGTGCACATAGCTCACGTTGTCCGCGAGCAGCGTGTCGAGCGATTGTCCGTCGCCTTCGACCATCGCACGGAAGCGCTCTCGCTCCAGCCCGCGAATCGCTTCGATCATCTTTGCCGCCATTGCTCAGCCCCCACACCGGTAAGCCGAACGCGGCCTCGGTCGTCAGAAGTTATATTGCAAATATAGCTGGCTGAAATTTATACCAGGATTCGGCTCTTTGATACCGCCGTTGGAAATATGCTGGAAGCGTAGCCCGCGAGGTACGGCTGGCGGTGGCCGAACTGCACGCCGACGCCCGCCATGTCGGCAAACTGGAACGCGGTGCCGAGCGTAAGGTCCGAAGCAATCCGGGGGACTCGACAACAGCCGGATGCCCGCTGCCACTTCGACGAAAGGGCGCACCCATCCCGATATCTTGATGAAGCGAATCACCGGCGTCACGCCGATGTCGCTGTGCACGTTCCCTTCGTCGATATGCCACCAGGCCGCGTGCGCTTCGCCGATCAGCGCGAAATGCCAGTCGCCAATCCGTCACCATACAGCCCTGGCTCCCAGGCCGCGCCAAGGTCGAATTTCTTGACGTGATGATCGCCCGCGTCGACGGCGACCTGCACGCCAAACTGACCGGCGGACGCAAGATCCGGGGCCACGGAGAACAGCCCAACCATGCCGGTTTTTAGAGCCGGACCACGCAAAACATATGTTTTGGTTGTCCATCTAACACCCGAACCTACTGAGGTTAAAAATGCATAACAGTTTTGCTTATCCTAGATAGAAAGTCGATTTGGTCGATCGTATGAAAAATGCTCATTTCACGCAATCAGTCACTACTGATTCTGAAAATATCGGTCTTTTGTGAGACTAAGCAGGAAGGAACGGGCAAATTCCACGTACTGCGCAAGATGCCCCGTTGGTGTACGCTATGGCTATTAGAACGCGAATTTCAATAGGACTTTACGGAACTTGGATGCCCCTACTGCCTCTAAGTATTAGCACTCCCCAAATCAGAGTGCTAACATCCAACGCTGGAGTCGTTTACTGAATACGCTTTTGTCTGATTCCAAAGGAGTTTTCTACGTGAGCCATGCAATGACCCTTCCGAGTGTTTTGAGCCCGTCGTCGGCTAAGGCCGCTTCGGCAGGTGCACTGGCGCTCTCGCATTCCTCGCTGCTGCCCGGTCAACTGGGCAATATCGACGCCTACATCCAGGCCGTTAATCGGATTCCGATGCTGACGCCGGCGGAAGAACGCCAGTTCGCCACCGAATTTCGCGAGCAGGACAACCTGGAGTCTGCGCGCCGTCTCGTGCTGTCGCACCTGCGGCTGGTCGTATCGATCGCGCGCAACTATCTCGGTTACGGACTGCCGCACGCCGACCTGATCCAGGAAGGCAATATCGGCCTGATGAAGGCCGTGAAGCGCTTCGATCCGGAGCAGAACGTGCGCCTCGTGTCGTACGCGATGCACTGGATCAAGGCTGAGATCCACGAATACATTCTGCGCAACTGGCGGATGGTGAAGGTCGCCACCACCAAGGCGCAGCGCAAGCTGTTCTTCAACCTGCGCAGCCACAAGCAGGGGCTGGGCGCGTTCACACCGGACGAGATCGAAGGTCTCGCGAAGGAACTGAACGTGAAGCGCGAAGAAGTCTCCGAAATGGAAACGCGCTTGTCCGGCGGCGACATCGCGCTGGAAGGCCAGGTCGAGGACGGCGAAGAGTCGTATGCGCCGATCGCCTATCTGGCCGACTCGCATAGCGAACCGACTGCCGTGCTGGCTTCGCGTCAGCGCGACCGCCTGCAAAGCGACGGTATCGCCAGTGCGCTGGACGCGTTGGACGCCCGCAGCCGCCGCATCATCGAGGCACGCTGGCTGAAGGTGGAAGACGACGGTTCGGGCGGCTCGACGCTGCACGAACTGGCTGACGAGTTCGGCGTGTCCGCCGAGCGTATCCGGCAGATCGAAGCGAGCGCAATGAAGAAGATGCGCGGCGCACTGACCGAATATGCATAAGGCCTGAAGCTGTCGGCACACCGGTTCGCCCGGCGTGCGCCACCTGGCCCCGAGCCCCGCCCTCGCAAGACGGCGGGGCTTTTTTTCGCCCACGCGGCGGCGCACTCGCGCACGCCCACACCGGCTGGATGAGGTCGCCTGACGACGGCCTGCCACGATAGCTTTCTTGACGTATGACAAACCAGATAGCAATACTGGATAAACACGGCGAGTTTAGCGACTCAATGCCGCACTGCCGAATCGATGTGCGCGAGGTTCCGCTCCTAAAATCGGGATGCACTCGCCAGACCGCTCAGGCGGCCTGGATCCAGCCGGATTCACCGGTGTGAAGTCGCTTTCGACCGACTATGACCATAGCCCTCAATCGCAGTACCACTCTCCGGTCGCGCTGGCGCAAGCGGCTCGCCGGCTGGGTGCGCGGTCCAACGCTGGCGCGGGATATCGCCATCGTCCTCGCCATCAAATTCGTTCTGCTGATGGCGCTCAAATACACCTTTTTCAATCATCCGCAGGCGGAGCATATGTCGCTGCCGCCTGAACAGGTCGCGCAGGCGCTGCTGTCCGCGCCTGTCTCGCATTCGTCTCAAGGTGATCAACATGCCCGTTAGCGAAGTCGTAGAACTGTCGCGCCTCCAGTTCGCCATCACGGCGCTCTATCACTTTCTGTTCGTGCCGCTCACGCTCGGCCTCGCATGGTTGCTCGTCATCATGGAGTCCGTCTATGTGATGACCGGCAAGCAGATCTACAAAGACATGACCCAGTTTTGGGGCAAGCTGTTCGGTATTAATTTTGCGATGGGCGTCACCACGGGTCTCACGCTCGAATTCCAGTTCGGCACCAATTGGGCGTACTACTCGCATTACGTCGGTGACATTTTCGGCGTGCCGCTCGCCGTCGAAGGTCTGATGGCCTTCTTCCTCGAATCGACCTTCGTCGGCCTGTTCTTCTTCGGCTGGAAACGGCTGTCGAAGGTGCAGCATCTGATCGTCACGTTCCTCGTCGCGCTTGGCTCGAACCTGTCGGCGCTGTGGATTCTGGTGGCCAACGGCTGGATGAACAATCCGGTCGGCGCCGTCTTCAACTACCAGACCATGCGCATGGAACTCGACAGCATCGGCTCCGTCCTGTTCAACCCGGTCGCGCAGGTGAAGTTCGTGCATACCGTCTCGGCCGGGTATGTGACCGCGGCGATGTTCGTGCTCGGCGTGTCGTCGTGGTATCTGCTGAAGCGCCGCGATACCGAATTCGCGCTGCGCTCGTTCGCAATCGCCGCGGGCTTCGGTCTCGCGTCGACGTTGTGCGTGATCGTGCTCGGCGACGAATCGGGCTACCGCACCGGCGAAGTTCAGCAGGTGAAGCTGGCCGCGATCGAATCCGAATGGGAAACCGCACCCGCACCGGCCCCGTTCACGATCTTCGGCATTCCGAACCAGGCGGAGCAGCGCACGGACTACGCGATTCGGGTTCCGTACGCGCTCGGCATCATCGCCACACGCTCGATCAGCGAGCCGGTGGTGGGTCTGAGAGACCTGATCGCACGCAACGAAGGGCGCATCAAGAACGGCATGCTGGCCTACGCCGCGCTGCAGAAGTTGAAGCAAGGCGACGCAACCGACGAAGCCCACGCCGCCTTCGAACTCCACAAGCAGGATCTCGGCTACGGCCTGCTGCTCAAGCCGTTCACGGCGAACGTGACCGACGCCACACCGGATCAGATCGCCCAGGCGGCCAAAAGAACGATTCCGCCGGTCGCACCGCTGTTCTTCTCGTTCCGCCTGATGGTCGGCCTCGGCCTGCTGTTCCTCGCGACCTTCATCCTGGCGTTCTGGTTCTGCGCGCAACGTACGCTGCTGCTGGAAAAGCGCCGCTGGTTCCTGCGCTGGGCCGTGTGGGCGATTCCGCTGCCGTGGCTCGCAGCCGAATTCGGCTGGATCGTCGCGGAAGTGGGCCGTCAACCGTGGAGCATCGCCGGCATCCTGCCGACCAGCCTCGCCGCATCGAGCCTGACGCCGCGCGACCTGTACCTGAGTATCGCCGGCTTCGTGCTGTTCTACACCGTGCTGTTCATCATCGAGATCATGCTGATGTTCAAGTACGCGCGGCTCGGCCCTTCGTCGTTGCATACGGGCCGCTATCACCACGAAGTGAAAGAGCCGCTCGACCAGCCGCTGTCGGCCAACCCGGCTGCATGATTCACCGCCACTCTGTTCCAAGGGAAAGTTCATCATGGATTACGCAACCCTCAAACTGATCTGGTGGGTATTGATCGGCGTGCTGCTGATCGGCTTCGCGCTCACTGACGGCTTCGACATGGGCGCGGCGATTCTGCTGCCGTTCATCGGCAAGACCGACGCCGAGCGGCGCATCGTCGTGAACACGGTCGGCGCGACGTGGGAAGGCAACCAGGTGTGGTTCGTCACGGCAGGCGGCGCGATGTTCGCGGCGTGGCCGCTGGCTTACGCGGCGTCGTTCTCCGGCTTCTACTTCGCGATGCTGCTGGTGTTGTTCGCGCTGTTCTTCCGGCCGGTCGGGTTCGACTACCGCAGCAAACGTGAAGACCCGCGCTGGCGCGCCGCGTGGGACTGGGGACTCTTTATCGGCGGCTTCGTGCCGGCGCTGGTGTTCGGCGTCGCGTTCGGCAACCTGCTGCAAGGCGCGCCGTTCTCGTTCGATACCGACCTGCGTGTCACCTATCACGGCGGCTTCTTCGGTCTGCTCAACCCGTTCGCGCTGCTGTGCGGCCTCGTGAGCGTCGCGATGCTGGCTGCGCACGGCGCCGCCTTCGTGAAGCTGAAGTCGGATGGTGTGATCGCCGCGCGCGCGTCGCTGGCGCTGCGCATCGCAGCGGCGAGCGGCGTGGTGCTGTTCCTGGTGGCCGGCGCGCTGGTCGCCACGATGATCCCCGGCTATCAGATCGTCGACGCCCCGCCTCTCGACGCGGTCGCCAATCCGTTGATGAAGACCGTGATCAGCGCGCCCGGCCTGTGGCTCTCCAATTACGCACTTTATCCGTGGACGGTGATCGCGCCCGTGGCCGCTCTGGTCGGCGGCTTGCTGGCCGCGGCGCTTGCGCGCTCACGCTTCGAGAAGAGCGCGTTTCTGTCGACCGGGCTGATGATCATCGGCGTGATCCTGACGGCAGGCTTCTCGATGTTCCCGTTCATCATGCCCTCTTCGCTCGACGGCCGCAGCAGCCTGACCATGTGGGACTCGACTTCGAGCCGCCTGACGCTGGAGATCATGCTGTTCGCCGTGATCATCTTCCTGCCGATCATCCTGCTGTACACGAGCTGGGTGTATCGCGTGCTGCGCGGCAAGGTGACCGCCGCGGCGCTCAAAGAGAATCACCATACGATGTATTGAACGGCACTACGCTTAACAGGAGTTCATGATGTGGTATTTCAGCTGGCTGCTCGGTATCGGTGTCGCGTTGGCGTTTGGCATCATCAATGTGATGTGGCTCGAATCGCGCAGGCCGTCGGAAGCGGCAAAAATCAAAGCGCACTGATGCAGTACGAACCGGCCTCGAGCCGGTAAACGTAAAAGCGGCACCTTGAAGCAAGGTGCCGCTTTTTTGTTGCTGGCTTATTGCCGCCTCATGATCGCTTTACCGCCGTATCAATGAATGCGCGGCATGGCAGGCCACTTCGTTAGCACCCTGCACGCTTTACGCGGGCAACGGCGTTGCGCCGCCGCTTTCCGACATCCGCGTCGCCAGCCTCGCGGCATAGCGCTGCGCCGCTTCGCCGACGACGATGTGGAACGTGTCGCCGGAGACCCATGCGGTGTCGAGCGAGGCCAGACGCTGACGATCGACCGCCGACGGATCGCGCACGACGATACGCAGACGCGTCGACGCCACCGCATCCAGCGACACCACGTTGCCCGCGCCGCCGAACACGGCGAGCCAGCGCAGCGGGTCCGGGTCGAGCGGGCCGCCCGTCGCACCCGTAGTAGCAGCAGCCGGCGCGCTCGCGGCGCTCGCAACGACAGCGGCCGGAACAGCAGCCGCCACCGGCGCCACCGCCTCGCCCCCACCCTGCGCGATCACCGCACGCATTTCATCCGCGATGATGTCCGCTTCCGGTCCGATGATCACCTGCACATTGGTCGAGCCGCGCTTGAGCACGCCACGCGCGCCGATCGTCTTCAGTTCGCTTTCGGAGACCTTGTTCGCATCGACCACCGACAGACGCAGACGCGTCGTGCACGCATCCACCACCGACAGATTCGACGCGCCGCCGAGCGCGGCGATATAGCGTTGCGCGCGCGGCACGGCCGCACCGGCTGCCGGCGAAACGAAACCGCCCGCCGCGAACGACTCGGCCTGCTCATCGGCGGCTGCGGGTTCGCGGCCCGGCGTCGCCATGTTGAACTTGCGGATGAAGAAGCGGAACAGCCCGTAGTACGCGACCGAATACACGAGGCCGATCGGAATCGCCCACCAGCCCTTGGTCGACAGGCCGAAGTTCAGCACGTAGTCGATGAAACCCGCGGAGAACGTGAAACCGAGGTGAATGCCGAGCGCCGAACAGACCGCGAGCGACAGACCGGTCAACAGCGCGTGGATCACGTACAGCACCGGCGCGAGGAACATGAAGCTGAATTCGATCGGCTCGGTCACGCCCGTCAGGAACGAGGTCAATGCCATCGAGAACAGCAGGCCGCCGACCACCGCGCGGCGCTCCTTCGGCGCTTCATGGAACATGGCGAGACACGCGGCCGGCAGGCCGAACATCATCACCGGGAAGAAGCCGGTCATGAAGGTGCCCGCGGTCGGGTCGCCCGCGAAGAAGCGATGCAGGTCGCCCGTCACCGCTACGCCGCCCGGCGGCGTGAAGGTGCCGAACACGAACCACGTCAGCGAGTTGAGGATGTGATGCAAGCCCGTGACGAGCAGCAGCCGGTTCAGCACACCGAACACGAATGCGCCGAGCGCGCCCGCGGTGGTCAGCCAGTGGCCGGCCGTATCGATCACGGCCTGCACCGGCTGCCATACGTAGCCGAACGCTATGCCGAGCCCGAGACAGACCACCCCCGTGGCAATCGGCACGAAGCGTTTCCCTCCGAAGAACGCGAGGTAGTCGGGCAGCTTGATGTCTTTGTATTTGTTGTACAGCAAGCCCGCGACGATACCCGCCACGATCCCCGACAACACGCCCATGTTGAGCTTGTCGTTGATGTCCTTCATCACCGCGATCTGCACCAGATAGCCGATCGCCCCCGCAAGCCCCGCGACACCGTTGTTGTCTTTCGCGAAACCGACCGCCACGCCGATCGCGAACAGCAGCGGCAGGTTGTCGAAGATCGCGCCGCCGGCGTCGGCGATCATCTTGATGTTGAACACATCGGGCTGGCCGAGGCGCAGCAGCAGGCCGGCAACCGGCAGCACCGCGATAGGCAGCATCAGCGCGCGTCCCAGGCGCTGAATCTTCAGAAACGGATTCCCATCCATTGATATCTCCAATCCTTGTCTCGTGGTCGAACGTCGTCGTTGAGTTTTTGTAGCTATACGAAGTAACTGTGCGAAGCTGGTTGCGGACTGTGTGCGGTTCAGTCCAGAGGCCAGGTTTCGCGGCTTGCTGCTCTTACCGCCTGCGCCGATTTGAGCGCGAGAGCATCCTGAGCGCGTTGACGGCACAGCTGATAATCGAGGTTGCGCACCCGCGCCTTGATGCCCGGCACCGACACCGGGTCAACCGACAGCTCGGTCACGCCGAGGCCGATGAGCAGCGGCATCGCGAGCGGATCGCCCGCCAGCGCACCGCACACGCCGACCCATTTGCCATACCTGTCCGCGCCTTGCACGGCGGCCGCGATCAGGCGCAGCACCGCCGGGTGCAAGCCGTCGGCTTGCGCGGCGAGATCGGCCTGGCAACGGTCCATCGCGAGGGTGTATTGCGTGAGATCGTTGGTGCCGATCGACAGAAAGTCCGCGTGTTGCGCGAGTTGATCGGCCAGCAGCGCCGCCGACGGCACTTCGATCATCACGCCGACTTCGATCGGCTCCGTGCGGCCCGCTTCGCTCGCCAGTTCGTCGATACGCTTGCGGATGCGGATCAGCTCACCGACATCGGTGACCATCGGCAACAGGATGCGCACCGCGCCGAGCGGCTGCACCGCGAGCAAGCCGCGCAACTGATCGTCGAGCAGATCCGGGCGCACCTGAGCGAGGCGAATGCCGCGCAGGCCGAGCGCCGGATTCGGTTCGGGCGGCAGCGTGAGGTAGTCCACTTCCTTATCCGCGCCGACATCCAGCGTGCGGATGATCGCGGTGCGGCCGCTCAATGCGTCGACGATTCCCTGGTAGCTCTGACGATGTTCGTCGGTGGTCGGCGCAGCCGCGCGATGGATGAACAGCAGCTCGGTGCGCAGCAGGCCCACTGCATCGGCGCCGTTGTCGACGGCGGCTTTCGCGTCGTCGAGCGTGGCGATGTTCGCGGCCACTTCGATCGCACGGCCGTCGGAGGTCACCGCGGCCTGCTGCGACGTGCGGCGATTCGCTTCGCGCACGTCGGCAAGACGGCTGCGCTCACGGCGAGCCTGCTCGACGTCGAGTTCGGTCGGCGCGAATTCGAGGCGGCCGGTGCTGGCGTTCACCACCACTTGCGTGCCTGGCGGAATCGCATGCAGCGCGTCGCCGACCGCGACCAGCGCGGGAATGCCCGCCTGGCGCGCGAGAATCGCCGCGTGCGAGGTCGCGCCGCCGCGCGCCATCACCAGCGCGGTGACGCGCGAGCGATCCAGCGACGACAGATCGGACGGCGTGAACTCTTCCGCCGCGAGCACGGCTTCTTCCGGCAATGTGCGCGCCGCGGCATTCGTATAACCGAGCGCGCGTAGCACGCGCTTGTCGATGTCGCGCAGATCGGCGGCTCGTTCCGCGAGCAACGCGTCTTCCACATTACTTAGGATGCCGATCTGTGCGCGAATCGTCTCGCGCCATGCAAAGCCGGCGCTCTTGCCGAGACTGATCAGATCGCGCGCGGCATCGAGCAGCGTGGGGTCTTCGAGCAGCACGCGATGCACCGCGAAAATACCCGCCTCGCCGTGCGCGCCGCGTTGCGACGCGTCGCGCACCGTCGTGTCGAGATCGGTGTCGACAGTGGCGATCGCTTTGTCGAGCAAACGGCTTTCAGCCGCGGACGTGCCGCTCGCCTGCTCCGGCGGATCGATGTCCGCATCGTCCCAACGCACCAGCTTGCCGACCGCAATGCCGGGCGCCGCGCAGACACCGGCGAGCGTATTCGGCGCGAGCGCTTCGCCCGCCGCACGCGGCACCGTCTGCGGCGCAGGCGAACTTTGCCGCGCCGGTTTCTCTTCGACTTCACCGTGCGCTTCGCGCGTCAGCTCATGAGCGATCGCGTCGACTGCGGCTTGCGCTTGCGGACCGACGCCGAGCAATTCGACGCTCGCGCCCTCACCCGCGCCAAGACCGAGCAGACCGACCACGCTTTCGATCGCCGCTTTACGCCCTTCGTATCGCACTTCGACACGCGCATCGAAACCGCGCGCCGCTTCGCGCGCGCGCGCCGCGGGACGCGCATGCAGACCGCCTGCGTGAACCAGCGTGACCTGACGGCGCGCTTCCTCCATCACCTTCGTCGCGCTGTGCTGGCGCGACGCGTCGGCTGCCGCGCCATCGCGGGCACGCAGCATGAGCAGCGGCGTTTCGCCCGCCTTCAGCACACCGCCTTGCGCACGCTCGACGATCTCGAACGCATCCGAATTGGCGATCGCGATCACCGACACGAGGCTCGGCGCATTCAATGCGACCTGATCCTGATCGAACTCGATCAGCACGTCGCCGGCACGGACGTGCGCGCCCTGCTCGACCATCGGTGCAAAGCCTTTGCCGTTCAGCTCGACCGTGTCGATACCGATGTGTAGCAAGATCTCGGCGCCTTCGGCGGTGGCCAGCGTGAGCGCATGACCGGTGCGCGCGAGATGGGTAACGGTGCCGTCGCACGGCGCGACCAGTCGCCCCTCCAAAGGATCGATGCCGATGCCATCACCGAACATGCCGCCCGAAAACACCGGGTCGGGCACCTGCGCGAGCGGCACGACCGGACCGGTCAGCGGCGCGAGCAAAACAATATGGCCTTCAGAATGGCTCTTCAAGCGGGACTCCTCGACACGTCGCATCTGATGTCTCGTCAGTGAGTTTCGGTGACTTTGTTGAGATGGCGCGGCGCATCGGGATTGCGCCCGCGCGCGGCGGCAAGGCCGGCGGCCATCACGTAAAAGGACAGGATGGCGGCGATCGGGTCGAGCGCCGCGTGAGCGGTGGCGGCCAGCGGCAAGGTGGCATCGGGCACGTCGTCCGGTGCGGCGAGCAGCACGCGCGCGCCGCGCGCGCGCATGTCGTGCGCGAGTTGCAACAAGCCGGCTTGCTCGGGACCGCGCGGAGCGAACACCAGCAGCGGGTAATCGCGGTCGATCAGTTCCATCGGACCGTGACGCACTTCCGCACTCGAAAACGCTTCGGCCTGAATGCCGGAGGTTTCCTTCAGCTTCAGCGCGGCTTCCTGCGCGATCGCGAGACCCAGACCCCGGCCGATCACGATCATGCGCTCGATGCCGCGCAGCTCATCCACGGCCTTCGACCAGTCGAGCTTGCCTGCGGTCTGCAAAGCGTCGGGCAGCGTGTTCAGCGCGCCGAGCAATTCGGCATCCTTCTGCCAGTGCGCGACCAGTTGCGCGGAAATCGACAGCATCGCGATATAGCTTTTGGTGGCCGCGACGCTCAGTTCAGGACCGGCGACAAGCGGCAGTTGCCATTCGCACGCATCGGCCAAGGGTGAACTCGGCGCATTCACGGCGGCAACCGTCAATGCGCCCGCCTGACGCAATGCCTGCATCGTGCCGACCAGGTCCGGGCTCTTGCCCGATTGCGAGAACGCCAGCGCGAGCTGGTCGCGCACCTGCAGCGGCGCTTGCTGGAGGGTCGCGACCGACATCGGCAGCGATGCGACCGGCACGCCGAGGCGGCTCATCGTCAGCGATGCGAAGTAACTCGCCGCATGGTCCGAGCTGCCGCGTGCGACCGTCAGCGCGACGTGGCGCGGCTGTTGCGCCAGCGTCGCGGCGAGCGCCGCGACGCGCGAGGTGTCCGTGAGTTGCGCGGCGACCGTTTCAGCGGACGCCAGCGCCTCTTTAAGCATATTCGACAATTGCTTCTCCTTCGACGTAGGTCGCGGTCAACGCCAGTTCACGATCGAACACGACCACATCGGCCCAAGCGCCGCGCGCGATACGGCCGCGGTCCTCGATGCCGAGATAGTCGGCGGCATAGCGCGACAAACGGTTTGATACATCGGCGATCGGCAGGCCAATCGATACGAGATTGCGCAGCGCCTGATCCATCGTCAGGGTGCTGCCGGCGAGCGTGCCGTCGGCGAGACGTACGCCGCCCAGGCACTTCGTCACGTGCTGGCTGCCGAGGCGGTATTCGCCATCGGGCATGCCGGTGGCCGACGTGCTGTCCGTCACCACGTACAGGCGCGGAATCGCGCGCAACGCGGCGCGGATCGCGCCCGGATGGACGTGCAGCAGGTCGGGAATGATTTCGGCGAACTCGGCGTGCGCGAGCGCCGCGCCCACCAGCCCAGGATTGCGGTGATGCAGCGGCGACATCGCGTTGAACAGGTGTGTGAAGCCGCACGCGCCGTGCTTGAGCGCGGCGACGGCGTCGTCGTAGGTGCCGAGCGAATGGCCGAGCTGCACGCGCACGCCGCGCGCCGCCATCGCCGAGATGATCTCCATATGGCCGGCGATTTCGGGCGCCAGCGTAACCACGCGGATCGGCGCGATCGACAGATACTTCAGCACTTCGTCCATCACCGCCGAGACCGCCGCGTCCGGCTGCGCGCCGAGCTTGCCGGGGTTGATGTACGGCCCTTCCAGATGCACGCCGAGCACGCGCGCGCCGCCCGGCGTGCGCACCTTCGCGTTGTTGCCCAGGCCGGCGACCACGTTCATCAGTTCGTCGCGCGGCGCGGTCATCGTGGTGGCGAGCAGGCTCGTCGTGCCGTAGCGCGCATGCGTGCGGGAGATCACTTCGATCGCGTCGCCGGCTTCCATCACGTCGGAACCGCCGCCGCCGTGCACGTGCAGATCGATGAAGCCCGGCAGGATGTACGGCGCGTCGTTCGTCGACGGATCGACGCGCTCGCCGGTGAGCGCCGTGATGCGGCCGTTTTCGTATTCGAGCGTGCCGTGAATCCACCCATCGGTGGTGAGTATGTTTCCGGTCAGCATGAGTCTTCCTGGTGAGGCGTGATACGGGTGTGGCCGACTTGCGCTCGCCGGCGCCGCGTCTGACGGCCGGCCACGCGGACCGCCCGGCGGCGCAACCGGCTGCGGCAAGTCAGACGCGCAACTCACGTGCGCAATTCGGCGACGAAGTCGTAGTAGTCGTCGCGGCAATAGGTATCGGTCAGTTCAATCGCGCGCTGGTCCGCGCTATAGCCGATACGGGTAATGACCAGCAGCGCCGTGCGCGGTTCGATGTCCATCAACGAAGCGATCTCGCTCGACGCGTTGACCGCCCGGAAGTGCTGCAACGCGCGCACGACCGCCGCGCCACGCTGCTCCAGATAGCTGTATAGCGATACGCCGATGGCCTGCGGGTCGGGCACGATCGACGCCGGCAGCGCCGAATGCTCGACCGCCATCACGATGCCGTCCGCGCGCCTCAGCCGCCGCAGACTCGCGACCGCCGCGCCGGGCGACAGTCCGAGGTGCACCAGCTCGTCGCGGTTGGCGGCGCGGATATCGCGCTCGAGCCACACCGAATCCGGCCGGAAACCGCGCTGCTGCATCTTCTTCGTGAAACCGGTGAGGCGCGACAGCGGGTCTTCGACACGCGGCGTGATGAAGCTGCCCGCGCCGCGTGCGCGCCGGATCAGACCTTGTTCGACCAGCAGCTCGATCGCCTTGCGCGCCGTGATGCGCGACACGCCGATCGCATCCGACAGCGTGCGCTCCGACGGCAGCGCCTCGCCCGCGGACCACACGCCGCAATGGATCGCCGTCGCCAGATTGCGCGCGAGCTGCAAATAGAGCGGCGTGACGTTGCGGGCGTCAGGCATCAGTGCGGACCAGCGAGTTTCCATGGGACTCCGGCGGCCGTCACGAACAGATAGGCCTACGAAAAGTGAGAGCCCATTATATAACCAACATAATACCAGTCAACCAACTGGTTCCATGCTGGTATAAATGGCCGCAAAGCCTTGCCAGGTAAGGCACACACAGGTCTTGAAAGGCGGCGGAGAGGATGTGTCGATGACCAGGATTTACCCGCACTCGTCCCATCAGAAGGGGTTTTCGTGGTCTTAGCCAGCTGCTATTTCAGCCGAAGGGGAGGTCCTGATTGATACCTGTTTAATACCAGTTCGGGGCACCCTTGTCCGGCGCGGCTTTGCTCCCGACAGGCGTTCAAATATAGTGCGGGATACCAAGCCATAAAAATTCCCGGGGAGCCGCACTTGACCGATTCCGAAGCGCGGCGGCGCGCTCAGGTCGTCCGCCATTTCAACCGCTTCTACATCCAGCACATTGGCGCATTGCATGAGCATCTCGCGAAGAGCGAGTTCTCGCTGACGGAGGTGCGCGTGTTGCACGAACTCTCACGTGGCCGTGCGCAGACGGCCTCCGTGCTGGGCCGCGCGCTCGGTCTCGACAGCGGCTATCTCAGCCGCCTGCTGACCAGTTTCGAACGACGCGGCCTGATCACGCGCCGCCCGTCCGAGTCGGACGCGCGCCAGTCGCTGATCGCCCTCACCGAGGATGGCCACGCGGCTTACGCCCCGCTCGACGCCGCCGCCATCGACGAAGTGTCGGCGCTGCTCGGCCGCCTCACCGTGCTTTCGCAGGAACAGCTGATTGCCGCGATGAAGCTCATCGAGCGGCTGCTGCGCGACAGGCCGAAACACGAACTCGTGACCCTGCGGCAGCCGCGTGCCGGCGAGTGCGGCTGGCTCGTGCATCGGCAGGCCCAATGGTTCGCCGCGCAATACGGTTGGGATCGATCGTTCGAGGGGGTGCTGGCGCGCGTGGTCGCCGATTACACTCAGCGTGACGACCCGTTGCGCGAGATGTGCTGGGTCGCCGAACAGGACGGTATGGTGGTCGGTTCGGTGTGCGTCGTCGGAGTGTCGACGACGGTGGCCGGCGTGCGGCTGCTGTGGGTCGAACCGGACGTGCAACGCCTCGGCATCGGCACGCAACTGCTCAGCGAGTCGATGCGGTTCGCGCGGCGGGCGGGTTATACGAAGCTCACGCTGACGACCGCCAGCTCGCTCGGGGAACCGCGGCGGCTTTGCGAGCGCGCCGGGTTCAGGCTCGGCGGCACGGCGGCTGAGCGCCGTTTCGGCAAGGATCTGATGATCGAAAGATGGGAACTGGAGTTGTAGCAGAAGGCGCGCAGCGGACATGGCCGCGCGCGCCTGCGTGCTCAGTGCCGCTCGCTTAGAACGACGGCACCATCGAACCCTTGAACTGGGTCTTGATGAACTGGCGCACGTCTTCCGACTGATAGGCCGCGACCAGCTTCTTCACCCACGGCTTGTCCTTGTCCTGCGCGCGCACGGCGATCAGGTTCGCGTACGGGCTGTGGATGTCTTCCAGCGCGATCGCATCCCTGGTCGGCTGCAGGCCGGCGGCCAGCGCGAAGTTCGTGTTGATCACGGCGGCGTCGACGTCCGACAGCGAGCGCGGTAGTTGCGCGGCGTCGAGTTCGACGAACTTGATCTTCTTCGGATTCTCGGCGATGTCCAGCGGCGTCGCGTTATTGCCGCCCGTGCCCGCGCCGGCCTTCAGCTTGATCAGACCTTGTGACTGCAGCAACAGCAGCGCGCGGTTTTCGTTCGACGGATCGTTCGGCACCGCGACCTTCGCGCCCGGCGCCAGGTCCTTCAGCGACTTCAGCTTCTTCGAATAGACGCCGAGCGGCGAGATGTAGGTGAGACCGGCGTTGACGAGCTTGTAGCCGCGCTGCTTGATCTGGCTGTCGAGGTATGGCTGGTGCTGGAAGCTGTTCGCGTCGAGATCGCCTGCGTCGAGCGCGGCGTTCGGCTGCACGTAATCGTTGAATTCGACGACCTTCACGTTCAGGCCTTCGCGCTTCGCCACTTTGGTGACGACTTCCCAGATTTGCGCATCCGGGCCGCCGATGGTGCCGACCTTGATCACCTTGTCGTCGGCATGGGCGCCGACGCTGGTGAAGATCGCCGCGCCGGCGACGACGGCGGAGAGGGCTTTGAGGAGGTTTCTGCGCTGCATGTGATTCTCGCTGTTTCTAATCGACTGTTTCTCACCGATGCTTTGCCCGGTGTCGGATTCAGGTGGAAGCCGGCGGCGGCGCTTACAGATGCGAGCGCGCCGCCAACCAAGCCCTAAATGGTCTCATATGCGCGTCGAGATGGGAAATAGCGCGATGGCATATCGGTATGCATATGAACGGCGCGGGACCGCGTCCGCTGAACACGCGGTACGCGACGGGAGTGGTGGCTAGAAGGTGGTCCAGTCGTCGTCGGGGGTGCGGGTGCTTGCGGGGGCGGGCCTTGCCGAGGCGGCGGACGAACGCTTTGCGGCGGCCCCGTTGTTCGCAGTCGATGCGGCCGATGCGGCCGGTGTGGTCCTCGCCGAACCGGCTGCTGAAGCCGTCGCGGCGAGTTTCGGCTCGGCGCGTATGGATGCCTCCTTGACCTCAGCCGCCGTGCTGCCGTCCCGTGTCGCCCCTGCGAGCGCCGCTGGTGCCGCTTCACGCGCTCTCCCGGCAACCGCGCGTTCAGCCGCGTCCACCGCGCCACTCGCCCCACCATTCACACGAAACGCACTCACCGTATCGCGCAGACGCCCAGCCTGGTCCTGCAACGATGCCGCCGCCGCAGCCGCCTGCTCGACCAGCGCGGCATTCTGCTGCGTCACTTCGTCCATCTGCGTGACGGCGCGGCCGACCTGCGAGATGCCGCTGCTCTGCTCCTCGGACGCCGCCGCGATTTCGCCCATGATGTCGGTCACGCGCTGCACCGCCTGCAGAATCTCGCCCATCGTCGCGCCGGCCTGCTGCACCAGCGTCGACCCGTTGTGCACCCGCTCTACCGACGCGCCGATCAACTGCTTGATCTCCTTGGCCGCCGTGGCCGAGCGCTGCGCGAGGCTGCGCACCTCGCCCGCGACGACCGCGAAGCCGCGCCCCTGCTCGCCGGCGCGCGCGGCTTCCACCGCCGCGTTCAAGGCCAGGATATTGGTCTGGAACGCGATCCCTTCGATCACGCCGATGATGTCGGCAATCTGCCGCGAACTGTCGTTGATCTCGCCCATCGTGCCAATCACGCGGCTCACGACATCATTGCCCCGGGTCGCGATTTCGGACGCGTTGTGCGCAAGGCCGCTCGCCTGGCGCGCGTTGTCGGCGTTCTGCTTGACCGTCGCGGTCAGCTCTTCCATGCTCGCCGCAGTCTCCTGCAACGACGCCGCCTGCTGTTCGGTGCGCTGCGACAGATCGCCGTTGCCGGCGGCTATCTGCTGCGTCGCCGACGCGATCGATTCCGCCGAGCGCCGGATCTCGCCGATCGTGCGCTGCAAACGGTTCTGCATGTCGCGCATCGCGGCCATCATGCTCGTCGTGTCCTGCGCACGAACCTCGACCGCGTGGGTCAGATCACCCTGCGCGATACTCGCCGCCAGCCGCGCCGCCTGGTCCGGTTCGCCGCCGAGACTCGCGCGCACGTTGCGGATGATCAGCACCATCGCGAGCGAAATGACCGCGCCGATCACCAGCACGACCACGAGGTGACCAAGCAGCGTTTCGTAGTACACCGTGTCGATGTCCTTGATGAACACGCCGCTCGTGATGTTCCAGTCCCACGGCGCGAACCGCACCACGTAACTGATTTTCGGCACCGCCGTTTCGCTGTGCGGCAAACGTCCGCGATACTGCGCGAAGCCGCGGCCGCTTGCCTTGGCCGCATCGACGATCGCCACGTACAGCAGCTTGCCGTCCGGATCCTTGAAGTCGCCGACAGGCTTGCCGGTCATTTGCGGCAGCGTCGGGTGCATCAGCACGACCGGCTTCGAGTCCATCACGAACAGATAGCCGGATTCGCCGTAGCGCATCGTGGCAAGCCGGGCGAGCGCCTCGCGCTGCGCATCGGCCTCGCTCATCCTGCCGCTCTGCGACAGCGCGTAGTAGCCGCTCACCACGCCCTGCGCCGCCTCGACGAGGTTCGCCATGCCCGCCTTGCGCTCGGCCAGCATCGTGCTGCGGGTTTCGACCGCGCTCCACAGGCCGACGCCAAGCAGCCCCAGCCATACCAGCGCGAGCGACAGCCATAGTTTGCGATTCAAACTCATCCTGCTCATTGTTGTGGTCTCTCTCGTGTGATTCGTCTTCGATTCGCGGCGCGAGCGTGTGGCCGCGCGCTGAGCGCAAACGATTGCCTCAGTTATATCGGCATGCCGGACGGCCAACTTGAGGGACCTGGCTGCGCCGCATGGCGGCGCGCGGATGAGTTGGTTTCACGCAATAAATCGCTCGCTGACCGATAATTCAAGGTCGTAGCCGCGAGCGCACAGGCGCGCGGCTCGTTCAATTGCCCGCGAGAACGCTCATGTACGTCATCAACCTTATCTACACCGCCTCGTTCGAACGCATCGACGACGCACTCGACGCGCACCGCGCGTTTCTGGCGAAGCAGTTTGAAGCGGGGATATTCGTCGCCGCCGGACCGAAAGTGCCACGCGATGGCGGCATCATCCTGGCGGTGCGCATCGAGCGCGAGAGGCTGGACCGGATCCTCGCCAGCGACCCATTCGCCGAGCAGAAGCTCGCGCGTTACGAAGTGACGGAGTTCAAGACGACGCGTCTCGCACCGGGGTTGAATCTACCGATGCCTGTCTGAAATTTGGAGGGGATGGGTTGCAGCGAGGAGATTTGAAAATGGGCGCGTGATCCGATCACGCGCCCATTTTGATGGTGCCGCGACTCAGTCGAGCAGCAGCTTGATATCGTGCACCCACGGCGTGGCGCCCTGGCCGTCGCGCGCGAACAGACGCAGCTTGCCTTGCGTGTCGAACACATAGCTCGCGGCCGTGTGATCCATCGTGTAGCTGTCGGGCGTCTTGCCCGGCACCTTCGCGTAATAGACGCGGAAGTCTTTCGCGAGCTTGGCGAGTTGCGCCGCATCGGCGGGACGCAAGCCGACGAAAGTCGGATTGAACGCCGGTACGTATTGCCCCAGCAATTCCGGCGTATCGCGCTCGGGATCAACGGTGACGAACAGCACCTGCACGCGCTTCGCGTCCTCGGGGCCGAGTTGCTGCAACGCTTGCGAGAGTTCGGCCATCGTGGTCGGGCAGACGTCCGGGCAATGCGTGTAGCCGAAGAACAGCACCACCACCTTGCCCTTGTAATCCGCCATCGTGCGGATTTTGCCGGACGTATCGGGCAGCGAGAAATCGCTCGCGAATTGGGTATTACCGGTGATGTCTAGATTGGTGAACGCCGGCGGCTGTTTGCCGCAGCCCGCCACCAGCATCGCGCCGCCCAGCGCGCAAGCGATCACGGCAGCACGCGCGATGCGCGCGAAGCGGTTTGTGAGCATGGTATTACGCGCCAATCAGGACGCGCGCATAGTGGTCGATCAGCAGCGCGGCGAACAGCAGCGACAGATAGACGATCGAGTAACGGAAGGTGCTGCGCGCCAGATCGTCCGAGTATTCCCGATAGATCTTCCACGCATACGCGAGAAACACGGCGCCCAACAGCACGGCCGCGGCGAGGTACACGACGCCGCTCATGCCGGAGATGAACGGCATCAGCGTGACCGCGAACAGGATCACCGTGTACAGCAGAATATGCAGGCGCGTGTACTTCTCGCCGTGCGTGTTCGGCAGCATCGGCAGGCCGGCGTTCTCGTAGTCTTTGCGGCGATACAGCGCGAGCGCCCAGAAATGCGGCGGCGTCCACACGAAGATGATCAGCACCAGAATCCAGGCATCGCCCGGCACGTGACCCGTGACCGCAGCCCAGCCGAGCGCGGGCGGCATCGCGCCCGACGCGCCGCCGATCACGATGTTCTGCGGCGTAGCCGGCTTGAGCAACAGCGTATAGATGACCGCATAGCCGACGAAGGTGGCCAGCGTGAGCCACATGGTCAGCGGATTGGCGAACGTGTAGAGCGTCCACATGCCGATGCCGCCGAGCACGGCCGAAAACAACAGAATCTGCGACGTGGTGATTTCACCGCGCGCGGACGGACGCCACGAAGTGCGGCGCATCTTCGCATCGATCTTCTGTTCGACGAGGCAATTGATCGCGAACGCGGCGCCGGCCAGCAGCCAGATGCCGACGGTGCCGCCGATCAGCACGGTCCACGGCACCATGCCGGGCGTCGACAGGAACATGCCGATGACGGCGCAGAACACGGCGAGTTGCGTGACGCGCGGCTTCGTCAGGGCGATGTACTGGGAAACCCGGCTACCGGGCGTTTGGGAGAGTGTTGTGCTGTCCATGTGGAGTCACGCTGGCGCGGCATCGCGCGCTGGGAGCACGGCGCGGCCGGGACGGCTATAAGCGATCCGAAAGTTTAACATAACGAGCAAAAGCAGCAGGATCGCGGCCCCGCCGTTATGGGCGACTGCAATCGGCAAAGGCCATTGCAGAACGATGTTCGACAGCCCGGTGATGAACTGGATCAGCACCACCAGCAGCACGCCGTTCGCCGGCGCGCGCAGCGATTCGAAGCGGCGCAGCTTCGCCGCGAACCATAGCAGATAGCCAATCACCACGAACGCAAACGTGCGATGCGTCCAGTGGATCGCCACCAGCGCGTCCTGGGTGATCACGTCGCCGTCGCCGGTCATGCCGAGCGCACGCCACAGGTGAAAGCCGTGCGCGAAGTCCATCGGCGGAATCCATTGGCCGTTGCAGGTCGGGAAGTCGGTGCACGCGAGCACCGCGTAGTTCGTGCTGACCCAGCCGCCCAACGCGATCTGCACGACCAGCAGCGCGAGGCCCGCCAGCGCCGCCGCGCGCCAGCGCGCGGCTTCGGGCTCGTAAGCCGGCAAGGGCGTGAGCCGCGCCGCCAGCCAGCCGAGCGTGCCGAGCAGCGCGAGGCCGAGCAGGAGGTGCGTCGTCACGATGACCGGTTGCAGCTTCATCGTCACGGTCCACGCGCCGAACGCGCCCTGCACGAGAATCAGCAGCAGCAGCGAGGTCGGCCACCACGGCGACACATGCAGCGGGCGGCGCTTGATGCGCGCGGACCACGCAATGATCGTCTGCGCGATGATCAGCACGCCGATCGCCATCGCAAAGTAACGGTGGATCATTTCGATCCAGGCCTTGGTCATGCTGACCGGCCCGGTGGGCATCGCCTGGTGCGCGGCTGAAATCGCCGCGTGCGCGATGAACGGCGACGAGGTGCCGTAGCAGCCCGGCCAGTCCGGGCAGCCGAGTCCGGAGTCGGTGAGGCGAGTGAAGCCGCCGAACATCACGAGATCGAGCGTGAGAAAGGTGGTCAGCCAGACCAGCTTGCGGAATTTATTGTCGTCGACCTTGACCCATACATAGGACAGCGGCAGCAACGCAATACACAAGCCGATCAGGGCCAGTTGCAATACGAACATCTTTTTTTACTCTGTCGTCTTAGCCTGGTTGCGGCATCAGCCGATGCTCGACCATTTGAGCAGCTTGGTCACGTCGCCCTTGATCTTGCTGGGGTTCGGATCTTTCGGAAAACGCATCATCAGATTGCCGTTCGGATCGACCATGTAGATGTGGTCGGTGATCTGGGTGCCCGTGTCGGCGGGCAGCCACGCGGACACCTGCGCCGGATCGGCGACCAGCATGTTGGTGTCCGGGTAGGCGGTTTGTATCACGTCGGCGACCTTGCCTGCATCGGTGCGCAGCCACACTTCCACGACGCGCTCGCGTTCCGGGCCTTGGGCTGCGCGGATTTGTCGCATGAAGTAGAGCTTGGTGACACACGCTTTGTCGCATGCGCTGTTGTCGACCGAGACCAGCAGCCAGCGGCCGCGCAGCGTCGCCAGCTTGAGCGGCTTGCCGTCTTCGCCCGTGACCACGAGCGAGTCGGGAATCGGCCGCTGCGGGTCGACCAGCGTGCCATAGCTCGTGCTGCCGCCACTCGGCTTGATCACGTAGTACATGAAATACGACACGGCGATCGGCGCGGCGCAGATGATCGCCAGCAGCAGCAGCATCCAGCGGCCGCGCTGCCAGGAACCTTTGCCATTGGGTTGGCCGGGCATCGCTTTCGATGCGGCGGGTTTGCCGGCTCGCGGCGAACGGGGAGATTGCGTCGACACTACAGGACCTCTTTCAATGATTGCGCGGCCTGGCCGTGATTTACCGGACCGTTAAGCCGAATGTGCTGCGTCACGCGCGCAGCGTGTGCTCTGTTTCGTTACGCACCCCGCGCGTGCTCTCACGACGAGGCCCGAGCGCGAGGCCACGTTCCGATTACGCGCCCGGTGCATGCTCTCTCTTGCCGGCGCGGCGCGCGGCATACAGACCGAAAGCCAGGGCCGCGGCCGCCATGCCCCACCACTGGAACATGTAGCCGTAGTTGCGCTCGACACCGCTGGTCGGCGCGGGCCAGTCACGCACCAGTTTGTCGCCGTCGTCGCTCAGTTGCTGAATCACGAACGAGTGCAACGGCAGCCCGGTTTCCGCGGCATACGCGGCGATATCCAGATTCTGACGGATCAGTTGATGCGCGGCGGAACCGCCCTGCCCCAACTCGAACGCGCGCGACGCGTCAGCCCGCGCGATCCCTTCGATCTCGATTTCGCCTTGCGGCGTCGTGTACGGCGCGATGGTCTCGCGACTGCTCATGTTGCGCGGCAGCCAGCCGCGGTTGACCAGCACATAACCGCCGTCGGCCAGTTTAAAAGGCATCACGACGTAAAAGCCCGGTTGATCGTTATACGGACGATTATCCAGGTACACGACCTTGTCTGCGACAAAAGTGCCGCGCGCCTTCACGCGATGAAATTCGATGTCCTTCAGTTCGACCGGCGCGGCACTCACCGGCTGCGCGGGCGCATTTTCGAACTGCGTGATGTGCGCTTCGAGCGCCTCCTTCTGATGCGCGCGCTCGCGCTGCCAGAAACCGAGCCGCACCGTCACGACGATCACCACCAGAATCAGCAGCGCGGGAATCAGCCGGAACTTCATCGAGCACGCTCCGACACGGCTTGCGACACCAGCTGCCACCGGCGGCAAACGCTCACGCGCGGTGCGATAATAAACCTCTTGCCTCTGCGCTTCCTGGTTTGAGCCGGTTCCATGCACATTCTCGTTCCCATTGCCTTTGCTCTGATCATCGCCAGCATGGTGTCGGCGCTGTATTTCATGATGCATGACAAGGGCAAAACCAAACGGATGGTCTGGTCGCTCGCCACACGGGTGGGCCTCTCGATCTCGCTGTTTCTGTTCATCCTGTTCGCACACTGGATGGGCTGGATTCAGTCGACCGGCATTCCTTACGGGCGTTAATCGAGTCAGGCGGACGAACCCTCACGCCGCCCATTGCAGCCACTCACAGCCACTCGCATCCAAACAAAACGCCGCCCTGACAGGGTCGAGGGCGGCGCTGCTTGTGCTTGCATACTGCTCGTGCGCCCCGCCCCGAAGGACGTCGCGCGAACGGCCTGCACGCGGTCCGGTTAGCCGGTCGGCGCAGGCCAGACTCCGTTACAGCCAGTACACAACGACGTACAACCCGAGCCACACGACGTCCACGAAGTGCCAGTACCATGCGGCACCTTCGAAGGCGAAGTGATGCTCCGCCGTGAAGTGGCCGCGGATCAAGCGCGCCAGCACCACCGCGAGCATCGTGCCGCCGAGGAACACGTGGAAACCGTGGAAGCCCGTCAGCAGGAAGAACGTCGAACCATACACGCCCGACGACAGCGTCAGATTCAGTTCGTTGTAGGCGTGGAAATACTCGAAGCCTTGCAGGAACAGGAAGCAGACGCCGAGCACGAGCGTCGCCGCGAGCCAGATGATCGCCTTCTTGCGATGATTTTCACGCAGCGCGTGGTGCGATACCGTCAGCGTGGCGCCCGAGGACAACAGCAACGCCGTGTTGATGGTCGGCACCGGCCACGGCTGCATCGACTTGTAGGTCGATACGAGCGCAGCCGGACCGTTGTTCGGCCACACCGCCGAGAAATCCGGCCAGATCAGTTTGTAATCGAGACTGCCGAGTTGATGCATCGCGATTTCACGCGCATAGAACAGCGCACCGAAAAACGCGCCGAAGAACATCACTTCGGAGAAGATGAACCAACTCATGCTCCAGCGATACGACTTGTCGACATTCTTGCCGTACATGCCGCCTTCCGATTCGGCGATCGCGTCGCCGAACCAGTGCCACAGTGTAAAGAGCAGCCACAACAAGCCGGCGAAGACGCCGATCGGCGCCCAGCTTTGTTCGTTGATCCAGGCCGCAAGCGATCCGAGCATGACCAGCAAGCCGGTGGCGGCGCTGATCGGATGCCGCGACGGATGCGGTACGAAATAGTACGGGCTCTCGTTTTGACCGCTCATTCTTGATTCTCCACTTCAGTCCAGTTGTTCCGGAATCACCGGCTGTATCTTCGGCGGCGCGTCGATACCGCACCGCTTCACTCTAATTCGTGGGCTCTGCTTCGTCTCGCCCTGCTCGCTGCTCGCGTGCCTGAACGTCTGCCTGAACGCCTATCCCACCACGACACGCACGACCAGGATCAGCACGCCAATCAGGATAGCCGCGGCGATCAGCGCCGCCGCGACCACATGCAGCGGGTTCAACTGCGTCGCATCCGCTTCCAGATCGCGGCGCTTGCGCACGCCGAAAAACGACCACAGCACGGCCCGCATCGACTGACCGAAACTACTCTTGCGCGGACTGCCGCCGTTCTCGTTCATCTTGTCTCGTTCCTTCGCCCGCGGCTCGCGCCATCAGGCGGGGTTGGCGGCGGTTGCCGCCGTATTGGCCGTGGGCCCCGCGCTCCCGGCCTTCGCCGCTGCCGGCGTGCTCAACTCAAAGAACGTGTACGACAGCGTGATCGTCTTCACATCCTTCGGCAACTTCGGATCGACCACGAACACCACCGGCATCCGTCTGGTCTGATTCGCTGTCAACGTCTGCTGCGTAAAGCAAAAGCACTCGATCTTCTTGAAGTACTCGGTAGCCTGCTTAGGCGCGTAGCTCGGAATGGCCTGCGCCTGAATCGTGCGCGGCTGTTCGTTGCTGACCTCGTACATCACCGTCGTCACTTCGCCCGGATGCACGTCGAGGCTGCGCTGCTCCGGCTTGAAACCCAACGGGCCGCGCGCGTTCGCGTCGAACTCGATCGAAATCGTGCGGCTCATGTCGACCTGCGTATTCTTCGCCTCGCGCGCCGTGGCATCGCGCTGCACGAGGTTGTTCACGCCGGTGATCTGGCAGATCGCGCGATACATCGGTATCAGCGCGAAGCCGAAACCGAACATCATCAACGCGACAACGAACAGTTTGATCAGCATCGAACGGTTGAAAGAGCGGTCGGCCTGAGCCGGCGGTTGCGTCGACATCTCAATCCTCAACAAACCTGCATACAGACTCGAACGGCCTGGGCTGCCTCAGGCGAACCAGCACTGCTTGATGATGACGCTCGCGAAAAAGATCGCTGCGATGGCGAACATCACAAGACCTATTCGCCTGTTGCCCGCGCGGATCTGCTCCGGTGTACGTCGTTCCTGTGGATTGCGCGTCATGCTCGACTTTCTGAATACTTTCCGTGACTGGCGAGTTGCGGCCGCCGCCCGGCGGGTGCCCGGTTCCTCGTCACGCAGTAATGCGACGCCGGAGCCGGGCATCTCGCCGAAGACCGTTTATTCGACGGTCGGCGGATGTTCGAACGTGTGGAACGGAGCCGGGCTCGGCACGGTCCACTCGAGGCCCGTTGCGCCGTCCCACGGCTTGTCGCCCGCTTCTTCGTGCTCGCCGCCGCCACGGTAGGCCGGCAGCGCAACCGCGAACAGGAAGTAGACCTGTGCGAGACCGAAGCCGAACGCGCCGATCGAGATGACCTGGTTCCAATCGGTGAACTGTGCCGGGTAGTCGGCATAACGACGCGGCATACCGGCGAGACCGACGAAGTGCATCGGCAGGAACGCGAGGTTAAAGAAGAACATCGACGCCCAGAAGTGAATCTTGCCGCGCGTTTCGTTGTACATCCAGCCGGTCCACTTCGGCGCCCAGTAGTACCAGCCGGAGAACAGCGCGAAGAGGGAACCCGCCACCAGCACGTAGTGGAAGTGCGCCACCACGAAGTAGGTGCCGTGGTACTGGATGTCGAGCGGCGCCATTGCCAGCATCAGGCCCGACAGACCGCCGAACGTGAACACCAGCAGGAAGCCGACTGCGAACAGCATCGGCGTTTCGAAGCTGAGCGAACCGCGCCACATCGTCGCGACCCAGTTGAACACCTTCACGCCGGTCGGCACCGCGATCAGCATCGTCGCGTACATGAAGAACAGCTGGCCCGTCACCGGCATGCCGGTCGTGAACATGTGGTGCGCCCAGACCATGAACGACAGAATCGCGATCGATGCGGTTGCGTACACCATCGAGCTATAGCCGAACAGCGGCTTGCGCGAGAACGCCGGGATCACCTGCGACACGATGCCGAACGCCGGCAAGATCATGATGTACACCTCGGGGTGCCCGAAGAACCAGAAGATGTGCTGGTACATCACCGGGTCGCCGCCGCCTGCCGCGTTGAAGAACGACGTGCCGAAGTGACGATCGAACAGCACCATCGTGATCGCGCCTGCGAGAACCGGCATCACGGCGATCAGCAGGTAAGCGGTGATCAGCCACGTCCAGACGAACATCGGCATCTTCATCAGTGTGAGGCCGGGTGCGCGCATGTTCAGGATCGTCACGACGATGTTGATGCCGCCCATGATCGACGACGCTCCCATCAAGTGGACCGCGAAAATCGCGAAGTCCATGCCCGGGCCCATCTGCGTGGACAACGGCGCGTAGAGCGTCCAGCCCGCGGCGGTCGCGCCGCCCGGCGAGAAGAACGAACCAACCAGCAGCACCGCCGCCACCGGCAGCAGCCAGAAGCTGAAGTTGTTCATCCGCGCGAAAGCCATGTCCGATGCGCCGATCTGCAGCGGCACCATCCAGTTCGCGAACCCGACGAAGGCCGGCATGATCGCGCCGAACACCATGATCAGGCCGTGCATGGTGGTCAACTGGTTGAAGAACTCGGGACGCATGATCTGCAGGCCCGGCTCGAACAGCTCGGCCCGGATCGCCAGCGCCATCACGCCCCCGGAGAGGAACATGGTGAACGAGAAGATCAGGTACAGCGTACCGATGTCCTTGTGATTGGTTGCGAACAGCCAACGGCGCCAGCCATGCGGCGTTTCGTGGGCATGGTCGCCGTGCACGTGCTCGTGGCCCGCGACTACATCGTGTCCGATGCTAGACATGACAATCTCCTAAAGCGAATTCTGCGGTGCTGATCATGAACACGTCAGGCAGCCGGGCTGATCTGAACACGCCGGGCTTCTTTCGCGTCGGTGCCGCCCGTGATCGTTTCCGGCTTCTTCAAAATGATGTGATCTTCGGCAATGCCGGCTGCTTTCAGTGCGTCGCGCACGGCTTCGGCACGACTCTTCGCGAGCTTCGCGTTGAGGTCGGCGGACCCGGTGGCGTCGGTGAAGCCCGACAGCGTGAATTTCGCGTCCGGATGCGCCTTCGCGTAGGCGGCGGCCGCGTCGACCGCCGCTTGCGCGTCGGCCGGCAGCGTGCTCTTGCCCGTCTCGAAGTAAATGCTTGCCGGCAGTGCAGCCTGCGTTGCGGCCGCGCTGTCCGAACTGGGCGCGGCAGCTTCCGCGCCCGAAGCCGCCGTTGCCCCGCTTGCCGCGGCACCCGCGTCGGCCAGATGGTTGCCGCCTTCCGGCAGCTTGCCGTTACGGGCATCCGCAACCTGCTTCGGCTGGAGAATGTCACCGGTGTGATTGCCCCACGAGTTGCGCTCGTACGTGACCACCGATGCGATTTCGACATCGTTCAACGTCGGCGCCCACGAAGGCATCGCGTTCTTACCCTTCAGCACGAGGCTCACGTGCTCGGCGATCGCGCCGTTGGCGATCTTGCTCCCATCGAGCGCCGGGAATGCGCCTGCGCCCTTGCCGGTCGGCTGGTGGCAGACCGCGCAGTTCGCCGCGTACACCTTGCCGCCGCGCTCCATTAGCTCGGCCATCGTGTAGGTCTTGTTGGGATCGTCCTGGCCAGCGGCCATTTTCTTCTTCTGGGCGTCGACCCACTTCGCGTAGTCGTCGTCGGAGAGCACTTCGACCACGACCGGCATGAACGCGTGTTCCTTGCCGCACAGCTCAGTACAGAAGCCACGGAACGTGCCGACCCGGTTAGCCTTGAACCACGTGTCGCGCACGAAACCCGGAATCGCGTCCTGCTTCACGCCGAAGGCCGGCACGTACCAGGAGTGGACCACGTCGTTCGCGGTGGTGATGATGCGGATTTTCTTGTCGACCGGAACGACCAGCGGATTGTCGACTTCCTGCAGATACAGCGTGGAAATCGGCTTTTGGCCATCGGTCTCCGCGCGCGGCGTAGCCAGGGTGGACAGGAAGTTGATGCCCTCGCCCGGACCCTTCACGTAGTCGTAGCCCCATTTCCACTGGTAGCCGGTGACCTTGATCGTGAGGTCGGCGTTCGTGGTGTCCTTCATCGCGACGACGGTGCGGGTGGCGGGCAGCGCCATCAGCACGACGATGACGAACGGCACGATCGTCCAGATGATTTCGACGGTGGTGCTTTCGTGGAAATTCGAAGCCTTGTGGCCCTTCGATTTGCGGTGCGCGAAGATCGAATAGAACATGACGGCGAACACGCCGACAAAGATCACCGTGCAAAGAGCCAGCATGAACATGTGGAGGCTGAAGAGCTCCTCGGCGATTCTCGTCGCAGGCGGCTGGAGATTGATCGCGTTGACGGCAGGGCCGCCCGGAGCATCGCCCACTGCCAGGGCAGCACCGGCGAAAAGCAGTCCGCTCATCGCCAGCACGCTCATGAGCGCTCGCTTGATTGTTTTCATAGCTTCCTTACCCAAATTTTCCATTCAAACCCTCGACCCCGCTGGCAGCCTCTCTCGCACTCCCCTTGAACGCCGCGTGCCTCGCCCCATCTAACAACGGGAGAGCCACATACGCAATTCGCCTGCGAACTGCGCGCGCCGATACTGCGCGAGATGTTGCCCGATCATGATCGTCTGGCCGCGCGAGACCAGTTTGATCTGGTCACGCGGCGTTGCGCCCGGCTCGATCCGCACCCAGCGCGGATTGAATTCAAACTGCGTGAGCTGCTCGGCGCTGACCTGCTCGATCACCAACCGGCTCTGGAACAACCGGATACGTTCGTAATCGACAGCATGACGCGCATAAATGGCAAAGGCGATGCCCACCGCGAGCAATTCGATACCGGTGAACGGCAACACCAGCCAGGCGCCGACCAGAACCAGCATGAAAGCAATTGCCAACGAGAACAGCGCAAGCGAAACGTAGAGACAGATGAACTGCCGGGGCGATATCGAACAGTTGCGCTTCATCGTCCAGTCTTTGAGAACTGGTTCTGAATCCGCCAGCAGATCTGATGCGCCCACCGCCGCCTCCTGCGAATCGCCGACTTCGGCCATTCCTTGCGGCCATCGATTCCGGCCGCGCGAACCCTCTACCGCGTCACCGCATGTTGCAACCCTACGCCTCGGGCCTGCCGCCCCAAATGTGGGAACTCCGGGCGACAAACTGACGCATTATAGGCGCGATCCATAGCATCCACAAGCAAGCCCCGATTGGCCCACAAGCCAGGCGCGACAAGCCTTAGCGCCGTTTTGACCCGCCTTTTGCGGGTCTTTCGAAGTGCAAATTTCAGACATAACAGATGTCGTCTTTACCGCTTCAACGATTCCTCGACGAACCGCGTCCGATATCCTCGATGCGCACGATGCCATGCCCTTCGGCCGTGGTGCGCGGCACCGCTTTCCATGCGTGTCCATAGATCACCTCGAAGGTCAGCGCGATCGTGCCGTCGGCCCGGCGACGGGCTTCGAGCGCGGCCAGCAGCGCTTTGTGCAGCCTGCGCGCGGCCGCGCTCGAGGACGCTTCCCGCTCGAACGGATACGCGCCCCAGCGGCGCACGTCCGCGAGCAGCGAGTCCGGCGACTTGTAGGTGATGGTGAGCACTTCCTGGTCCATCACTGGAATTTCGAAGCCGCTTTCGACCAGCATGTCGCCGAGGTCATGCATATCGACAAAGTCGATCACGTGCTTGCGCGAGGCGACGCCATGCGCGGCCTCGACTTCGGCGTAGGCGCCGCGCAATTCCTTGAGCGTGTCGGGGCCGAGCGTGCTGAACATCAGCAGGCCATTGACCTTCAGCACGCGCTGCCACTCCGGGAACACGAGATCGGGCCGCGAGTGCCAGTGCAGCGCGAGATTGGACCAGATGAATTCGAAGGCGCCGGCCGCGAACGGCAGCGCGGAGAAGTCGGCTTGCGCGAAGCGCGGACCGCGGGCGCCGAGCGCCTTGCCGAGCGAGGCCGGCAGGAAGCGCCGCCAGCTCGTGTCGCCGGCATCGTGATGGAGTGCGCGCGTCAGCATGCCGTGCGACAGATCGGAGCCGAATACCGGCGCTTCGGGGAAGCGCTCGCGCAATGCGGGGATGTCTTCGCCCGCACCGCAGCCCGCGTCGAGCACGCTCGACGGCGCGACCTTGATGTAATCGAGACGCTCGCGCATGCGTTGCGCGATCTCGCGCGGCAGGAACGCAACCTCATCGAACCGTGCGGCGCGGCGGTCGAAAATACGCCTGAGGCGCCGTGAATCATAGGCCGGACGGCCTGATTGAGCGGAAGTTGGGGGCATGAGTGTCGTGCTGGCGTAGAGCACGAAGTATACTCGTTCGCTTCCTTCCATTCAGTGTGAAAGGCCTTCGCGGGCGCCCACTCGTGCTATTTCGACTGTTTTCTTCGGCTTCACGCGGCAGATTCGCGCGTTTCACATGTGGCTTGCATTCGGCATGGCCACACCTGATGCACGCGGCACTGCCGAACCTCTGCGCGCTGTGCGGCAATTTGTCGCATAAGACGTTGTGCGCCGGTTGCGACAAGGCCTACTGGAACGAGAGCCGGTTGCGATGCACGGTATGCGCGGTGCCCTTGCCGGCAACGCGATGGGCCGCACATGCGCGATATCGCTGTGCGGATTGCGTCGCCGAAGCGCCGCCGTTCGATGCGACCTTCGCGCTTGCCGACTATCGCGCACCGCTCGACACGCTCGCGGTCGGCCTGAAATTCCGCGCCCGGCTGATGCTGGCGCAGGAGTTCGCGCAGCGCCTCGCGCGGCTTGCGCAAGACGCATGGCAGGATGAGTCCGAGCGGCCCGACGTAATCGCGCCGGTGCCGCTGGCGGGCCGGCGTCTCACCGAGCGCGGCTACAACCAGGCATGGCAGATCGCGAAGCCATTGGCCCGCACGCTCGACGTGCGCGGCGACGCCACCTTGCTGCAGCGAGTGATCCACACCGCACCGCAATCGCGGCTCGACCTCGACGCGCGCCGGCTGAACGTCGGCCGCGCATTCCGGGTCGCGCGGTCGGTGAGCGGGCTGCACGTCGGCGTGGTCGACGATGTGATGACGACCGGCGCGACGCTCGAAGCGCTCGCCCGTACGCTAAAAGCTGCCGGCGCGCGGCAGGTCACGAACTTCGTCGCGCTGCGCACACCGAAAAACTAGTCTTTACCTGGTCTCACTATGTTCAATGTCGTTCTCGTAGAACCGGAAATTCCGCCGAACACCGGCAACGTGATTCGCCTGTGCGCCAACACCGGCGCGCGGCTGCACCTGATCGAGCCGCTCGGCTTTCCGCTCGACGACGCCAAGCTGCGCCGCGCCGGCCTCGACTATCACGAGTATGCGCAGATGAACGTGCATGCCGATTGGGCCGCGTTAGTCGCCAAAGAATCGCCGGATCCGGCGCGCATGTTCGCGTTCACCACGCGCGGTTCGGGCCGCTTTCACGAGCACGCGTTTCAGGCGGGCGACTGGTTCGTGTTCGGCGCCGAAACGCGCGGCCTGCCCGACGCCGTGCTCGACGAATTCGCGAACGAACAGCGCGTGCGCCTGCCGATGCGCCCCGGCAACCGCAGCCTGAACTTGTCGAATACCGTCGCGGTCGTGGTGTTCGAGGCCTGGCGTCAGACCGGCTTTGACGGCGGCGCCTGACGGCGTTTCAACTCGGCCTCGTAGCGGGCGAACATCGCGTCGTCGAAGCAGGCGAACAACACCTGTTCGATGTGCGGCGCGCGCGGCAAGGTGCCGAGCACCGTCGCGAGCGCGATCCGCACCGCATCGTCGGCGGGGAAACGGTAGATGCCACAGCTGATCGCGGGAAACGCAATGCTCCTGCATTGCGCCTCGCGCGCCACCTCCAGCGAGCGCTGATAGCAGGACGCGAGCAGATCGGCTTCGCCATGCGCCCCACCCCGCCAGACGGGGCCGACTGCGTGGATCACATGTTTGGCCGGCAAGCGGTAGCCGCCGGTGAGCTTGGCGTCGCCGGTCGCACAACCGCCCAACGTTTCGCATTCGCGCAGCAAGTCGCGGCCGGCTGCGCGATGAATCGCACCATCCACACCGCCGCCGCCCAGCAGCGACGTATTCGCAGCGTTGACGATCGCGTCCACTGCAAGCGTGGTGATGTCGACTACACGTGCTTCCAGCGTGCAAGCATTGACAGTGAGCATGGGAACCTCGCTGATCCGAAGCGTCGATAAAAACGTGGACAGCGATAGAGGGCAGCCGTTCAACGCGATGACGCGCTAAACGGCTGAAACTGATCGATTCAAGAACAGCGCTTATTCCGCCTTGGAATCGCGCCGCAGCAGGGCGCTGACGGCGTCGCGAGGCGCTACGCCGTCGAACAGCACGGCGCACACCGCTTGCGTGATCGGCATTTCGATCGCGTGCGCGCGGGCAATTGCGAGAACCGCTTGCGCGCAGCGGACACCTTCGGCCACGTGCCCCAAGGCACCGAGAATGTCGTCGAGTGTGCGGCCCGCGGCGAGTTGCACGCCAACTGTGCGATTGCGCGACAGGTCGCCGGTCGCGGTCAGGATCAGATCGCCGAGACCGGTCAGGCCGGTGAACGTCTCAGCCCGTCCGCCGAGCGTTACGCCGAGGCGCGACATTTCCGCCAGCCCGCGCGTGATCAGCGCCGCGCGCGCATTGAGACCGAGCCCGAGACCGTCGGCAATGCCCGTTGCGATGGCCAGCACGTTCTTCACTGCCCCGCCCACTTCCACGCCGACGACGTCGTCGCCGGTATAGATGCGCATGGCGTCGTGGTGAAACGCGGCAACCGTGTTCTCGCGGCATGCCGCCGACGCGCTGGCGATCGTCAATGCGACCGGCAAGCCCTGCCCGACTTCGCGCGCGAAGCTCGGACCGGACAGCACACCGTTGCTGCCATGCGTCGGCAGCTCGGCCGCGACCACCTGATGCGGCAGCAATTGCGGATCGGCTTCGAAACCCTTGCACAACCACACCAGATGCGCAGGCACCTTGCCAGCGTCGCGCATCGTTCGAAGCAGACCACGCAGGCCGGCCACGGGGGTGGCCACGACGCATAGCGCGTCATCGGCGAGGGCGTGGTCGAGCGCCGCGTTCAGGTCCGCTTCGTAGCGAAGCGCGGGCGACAAAGCAACGCCCGCCAGGTAGCGGACGTTTTCGTGCGTCGCGCAGAGATCGGCAATGAGCGCAGGCTCGCGCGCCCACAACACCGTGTCGTGCCGTAAGGCCAGATGGCCGGCGAGGGCTGTGCCCCATGCGCCGGCGCCGAGGACAGCAACCTTCATAGCCGGCACTGCTTGCGTCACCTTAGTGCGTGACGCCGTTTTGCGCCGCGCCTTCCTGGCTGCCCATCTGCGCGAGACGTTGCTCGTACAGCGCCTGGAAGTTGATTTCGGCGAGGTGGATCGGCGGGAAGCCGGCGCGGGTGATCGCGTCGGCAATGTTCGAGCGCAGGTACGGGAACAGGATCGTCGGGCAGGCGATGCCGACGAGCGGATCGATCTGCTCTGCGGGGATGTTGCGGATGTCGAAAATACCGGCTTGCTTGGCTTCGATCAGGAATGCAACCTTGTCCGACACCTTGGCCGTGACAGTGCCCGTCACGAGGATTTCGAACACGGTGTCGGCGAGACGCTCGGCCTTCACGTCGACTTCGACTTCGACTGACGGCATTTCCTGCTCGAGGAAGATGCCCGGCGAATTCGGCTGCTCGAGCGACATGTCCTTCAAATAGATACGCTGGATGTTGAAGAACGGCTGGTTATTCTCGTCGGACATGATTGAGTGATTCCCTGATAGGTATGCATGGTGGCGGCCCATGATTCCATGGGCCGCCGGATCGTTGCGGCGCGCCGCCCGCCCTCGCAGGGCAGGCATGCGCCAGCTTGTATTTCACGCGCCGGCTCACGCCTTCCGCAGATGTGCGGAGGACGCGCGAATTCAGGCGGCTTCGAGCAGCGGCATCAGACCGCCCGCGCGGTCGAGCGCGGACAGGTCATCGTACCCGCCGACATGCGTCTCGCCGATGAACACCTGCGGCACCGTGCGACGACCGGTCCGGGTCATCATCTCCTCACGACGAGCCGGGTCCTTATCGATCAGTACCTTCTCAACGTGCTCGACGCCGCGCGACTTTAAAAGACGTTCGGCCATCTGGCAATACGGGCACACCTGGGTGCTGTACATGATCACTTTGTTCACTTGGCTGCTCCTTGTTTCACAACCGGCATACCGGCTTTCTGCCAGGCGTCGACACCGCCTTCGAGAACGTGGACTTCCGCGTATCCCGCATCCTGCACGATACGCGCTGCCTTGTTCGACTGCTGGCCGGTCTGGCACACCAGCAGCACCGGGTTGCTCTTGTTCTTTACGAGTTGCGCGACTTTCGCCTGCAACTCCGCAAATTCAAGGTGCCGTGCCGAGGGCAAATGCCCCAGGGCGAAGTCGGCGGACGAACGAAGATCGATGACCGCCGCATTGCGCCGGTTGATCAGTTGGGTGGCTTCAGCGGCCGACAGGCCACCGCGGCCGCGCCGGATGATCGTCGGCCACAGCAGCAACCCACCGGAGATGAGGACGATCGCGATCAGTACAAGGTTTGTGTAATCAGTGAAAAACTTCACGGAAAATCCGCCGAAAAAGAGAGAAATCGAAAAGGGCAATCCACCCATTATAAAATAACCGTCTGACGCGATGGCGGTGCTCCTCCAGAGGAATCCCCGCTGCGCTTTACCGCTTCCTTACTACCGACCGGCAATCTCATGTACAAACTCGTTCTCATCCGCCACGGCGAATCGACGTGGAACAAGGAAAACCGCTTCACCGGCTGGGTCGACGTCGACCTCACCGAACAGGGCAACAGTGAAGCGCAGCAGGCGGGCGTGCTGCTGAAGGAATCCGGCTACACATTCGATATCGCCTACACGTCGGTGCTCAAGCGCGCGATCCGCACGTTGTGGCACGTGCAGGACAAGATGGATCTGATGTACCTGCCGGTCGTCCATTCATGGCGCCTGAACGAGCGTCATTACGGCGCGCTGTCGGGCCTGAACAAGGCGGAAACCGCCGCGAAGTTCGGCGACGAGCAGGTGCTGGTCTGGCGTCGCAGCTACGACACGCCGCCGCCGGCGCTGGAGCCGACGGACGAACGCGCGCCGTACGACGACCCGCGTTACGCGAAGGTGCCGCGCGAACAACTGCCGCTCACCGAGTGCCTGAAAGACACCGTTGCTCGCGTGCTGCCGCTGTGGAACGAGTCGATCGCCCCGGCCATCAAGTCGGGCCGCAAGATCGTGATCGCCGCGCACGGCAACTCGATCCGCGCGCTCGTCAAGTACCTCGACGACATCTCGGACAGCGACATCGTCGGCCTCAATATTCCGAACGGCGTGCCGCTCGTCTATGAACTCGACGAGAACCTGAAGCCGATCAAGCACTACTATCTGGGCGACCAGGAAGCGATCGCCAAGGCGCAAGCCGCGGTCGCCAAGCAGGGCAAGGCAGGCTGATTTCGCCCAGCCGGCCGCGGGCCTCGTGCATTGAACATGCACGGGCGCCGCGGTCCGCCGGCTGCGCCGACCGGCAACACCTACCGGTTGGCACGGCTCGCATCAGGCAAGCGCGCCCTTCTGGCCGCCTTGCGCGTGTTACGGCACATTACTTCGCTAGCGCGGCCTCAATCTCACGAACCCGCTCCGGTTCGCACTGTCGAATCACGATTGCCCGCCCTCCCCCCTGAGTAGGCGGGTGTGCAGTTATACTTGTCCGTCCAAATCCTATCGACGCTGCCACGCGCTTCCGACCGCAACAGACTCTATGCGAAAGAACCTGAAAAATATCGGCCTGATTGCCGCGGGCCTTGCTACCGGTGCATTTGCCACCCTGCAACTTTCCGCCTCGGCCCAGCAACCCGCTAGTGCCGCCGCCGCACCCCTGCCGTTAGACCAGCTCAGGCTCTTTGCCGAAGTGTTCGGGCAAATCAAGCACGAATACGTCGAACCGGTCGACGATAAAAAGCTCCTCACCTCCGCGATCAAGGGCATGGTGTCGAGCCTTGACCCGCACTCGTCGTACCTCGACAAGACCGATTACGAGGAACTGCAAGAGCAGACCAAGGGCCGCTTCGCGGGTTTGGGCATCGAAATTTCGTCGGAAGACGGCCTGATCAAGGTGATTTCGCCGATTGAAGACACGCCCGCGTTTCGCGCCGGCATCCGTCCGGGCGACCTGATTACGCGTATCAACGACAAACCCGTGCGCGGCATGACGCTCGACCAGGCGGTCAAGCAGATGCGCGGCGAGCCGGGCACCAAGGTCACGCTCACGATCTTCCGCAAGTCCGACGACCGCACGTTCCCGCTCACGGTGACGCGCGCGATCATCAAGGTCCAGTCGGTCAAGGGCAAAGTCGTTGCGCCGGGATTCGCGTATGTCCGCATCACCAGCTTCCAGGAGCGCACCACGCCTGATCTCGCGGCGAAGCTGCAGGACATCGCGCGTCAGGAGCCGAATCTGAAGGGCCTCGTGCTCGACCTGCGCAACAACGGCGGCGGCTTGCTGCAAAGCGCGGTCGGCGTAGCCGGTGCTTTCCTGCCGCCGAATTCGGTGGTGGTGTCGACCAACGGCCAGATTCCGGATTCGAAGCAGGTGTATCGCGACACGTACGACAACTACCGCCTGCAATCCTTCGACAGCGATCCGCTGAAGGACATCCCGGCCATCTTCAAGACCGTGCCGATGATCGTGCTGACCAACGCCTACTCGGCGTCGGCTTCGGAAATCGTCGCGGGTGCGCTGCAGGATCAGCATCGTGCGCTGATCGTCGGCAAGACCACCTTCGGCAAGGGCTCGGTGCAGACCGTGCGCCCCATGACCGCGGATACCGCGCTGCGCCTGACCACCGCGTACTACTACACGCCGAGCGGCCGCTCGATCCAGAACAAGGGCATCCGTCCTGATATCGCGGTCGATCAATACGCGGAAGGCGATCCGGACGACGCGCTCGTGACCCGTGAAGTCGACTACTCTAACCACCTTGCGAACACGCAGGACCCGAACGAGAAGAAGGAAGCGGAACAGCGCGAACAGGAACGCATGGACCAGTTGCGCCAGCTTGAAGAAGCGAACGACAAGAAGACGCCGGAACAGCGTCAGAAGGATCGTGAGCGCAAGCCGGTGGAATTCGGTTCGGCCGACGACTTCATGCTGCAACAGGCACTGGCCAAGCTCCAGGGCAAGACGGTGCAGGAATCGAAGTCGCTGACCGAGCGCCGTCTCGCGCAGAGCAAGCCGGCCACGTCGGCGTCCGCGCCGGTCGCGGTGAAGCCGACGCAACCGGTTCCGGGTGCATCGGGCGTCGCGCCCGCTTCGGTTCCGGCTACGCAAAGCAAGTAAGCAGCACACCCTCGCGTGTCTTCGCAGCGCATCCTGCTGCGCAGACACGCAGCATCACCCGCAACAAGCCTCACCCTTCGCGCGATTAAAATAACAACAACGAAACGCGCACGGCAGACCGCAAGTCTGCTTCCCTTTGCGCGACATACTCACGCGCTCCGCCATGAACGACGATCAACTCCTTCGCTACTCCCGCCATATTCTCGTCGATGAAATCGGCATCGAGGCGCAGCAGCGCTTTATCGACGCGCACGCGATCATCGTCGGCGCGGGCGGCTTGGGTTCGCCCGCCGCGATGTATCTCGCGGCGGCCGGCGTCGGCCGCTTGACGCTGGTCGATGCCGATACGGTCGACCTAACCAATCTGCAGCGGCAGATCCTGCACGCGAGCGCATCGGTCGGGCGCAAAAAGGTGGAGTCGGGACGCGACACGCTTGCGCAGATCAATCCCGAGGTGACGGTGAACGCGGTGGCCGAGCGCGTCGATGACGCCTGGCTCGATCGCGAAGTACCGCACGCGAGCGTCGTGCTCGATTGCACCGATAACTTCGCGACGCGCCACGCAATCAACCGCGCCTGCGTGAAGCATGGCGTGCCGCTGGTGTCGGGCGCGGCGTTGCGTTTCGACGGCCAGATCAGCACGTTCGATTTCCGCGACGAAGCATCGCCCTGCTATGCATGCGTCTTTCCCGAGGACCAACCGTTCGAGGAAGTCGCGTGCTCGACGATGGGTGTGTTCGCGCCGACGGTGGGCATCATCGGTTCAATGCAGGCCGCTGAAGCGCTCAAGGTGATCGGGGCAATCGGCACGCCGCTACAGGGACGTCTGATGATGCTCGATTCGCTGCGGATGGAGTGGAACACCATGCGAATCGGCCGCCAACCGGATTGCCCGGTATGTGGACAAAGGCACCACCCTTGACGGCGCGATGCCTACGCCCGCGAACCGCTGAATAGAAAAACGCCGCATGCGGCGTTTTTTCATGCGACTACGCCTGCCTCGCGCTCAGGCCTG
Source organism: Paraburkholderia sp. TE9906 (assembly GCF_056279605.1). NCBI lineage: Bacteria > Pseudomonadati > Pseudomonadota > Betaproteobacteria > Burkholderiales > Burkholderiaceae > Paraburkholderia > Paraburkholderia sp. TE9906. Next base: position 58,445 of record NZ_JBWCCT010000002.1, on the reverse strand, counting down.
CGCGACACGCTTGAGTGCGGCCTGCACCTCTTCCGGTTCGAACGAAGCCAGCACGTCGGCCACGGGCTTCTCCAGCGTTTTGAGATGCGAACGCAGCACCTCCTGCTTGACCACCAGCAACTGGCTCGGGTGCATCGAGAACTCGGTGAGGCCCATGCCCAACAACAAGCGCGTCAATGCCGGATCCCCCGCCATCTCGCCGCACACCGACACCGGCACGCCCGCGCGCTTCGCCTCGCGCAACGTGAATGCGATCAGATGCAGCACGGCCGGGTGCAGCGGGTCGTACAGATGCGCCACCGCGTTGTCCGCGCGATCGATCGCCAGCGTGTACTGGATCAGATCGTTGGTGCCGATCGACAGAAAGTCGAGCCGCTTCAGGAACAGCGGCAATGCGATGGCGGCCGCCGGGATTTCGATCATCGCGCCGACTTGCACGTTCGGATCGTAGGCAATACCCGCATCGTCGAGTTGGCGCTTGGCCTCGCGCAGCAGATCGAGCGTCTGGTCGATTTCCTGCGCGTGCGCGAGCATCGGAATCAGAATCTTCACCGTGCCGAACGCCGACGCGCGCAGAATCGCGCGCAACTGCGTGAGGAACATCTGCGGCTCCGAGAGGCTCCAGCGAATCGCCCGCAGCCCCAACGCGGGATTCGCGGCGGTCTCGTAGCCGTCACCACCGCCCATCGAGTCGAGCGGCTTATCGGCGCCGACGTCGATGGTGCGGATCGTGACCGGCAAACCGTTCATCAACTCGACGGCCCGGCGGTACGCGGCGAACTGCTCTTCCTCCTCGGGCAAGCGGTGCTTGTGATTCATGAACAGGAACTCGGTGCGGAACAGGCCCACGCCGCTCGCACCCGAGTTGACTGCGGCGCGCGCGTCTTCCGGCAGCTCGATATTCGCGCACAGTTCGATGCGCGTGCCGCACAGCGTTTGCGTCGGCGAAAATTTCAGGCGCTGCAGCTTGCGTTGCTCCAGTTCTTTTTCGCTTTGCCGATACGAATATTCTTCGAGCACGATCGGCGCGGGATCGACGATCACGATGCCATGATCACCGTCGACGATGATCAGATCGTCCTGCCGGATCAACGCGCTCGCGTGCTGCACGCCGACCGCGGCCGGAATGCCCAGGCTGCGCGCGACGATCGCCGTATGCGATGTGCGGCCGCCGAGGTCCGTGACGAAGCCCTGAAACGTCTGCGTCTTGAACTGCATCATGTCGGCCGGCGCGATGTCGTGCGCGACCACGATCATCTCGTCGCACGCACCGTGCACGCCGCCGCCGAGCGTCGCCGATGCGCCCGCGAGCGCCTTCAGCACGCGCTCCACCACCTGCTCGATGTCGGCTTTGCGCTCGCGCAGGTACTCGTCTTCGATGTCGTCGAAGTGACGCGACAGGCGCTCGAGTTGCTCGGTCAGCGCCCACTCCACGTTGTAGCGGCGCGTGCGGATCAGGTCGATGGTTTCCTGCACGAGCATCGCATCGTTCAGGATCATTGAATGAACATTGATGAACGCGCCCATTTCGCTGGGCGCGTCTGCGGCGAGATCGGCGCGCAGCGTGTCGAGCTCCCGATGCACGTGTTGCTGAGCCGCGCGAAAACGCTCGACCTCGCCCTCGATCTGGGCGGGTTCGATCAGATAGTGGTCTACGTCAAGTGCTGCCGGGGCGATCAGATAGGCCCGCCCGATGGCGATACCGCGTGACACGGGAATTCCATGCAGCGTGAAGGACACGCGCACCTCCTCTAGTTGTGTGATGCTGCGGCAAACCGCTGCAATGCTCTCAGACTCTGCTGATCATTATAAATTCCGCACCCTCTGCAAGTACGGCAAGGCTATGTGCAGCGCAGCACGAATTATCGTCATCGACATGACAATGCGCCCTCGGCAGGGTTGCATTCCGGCAAGTTGATCGCGCCTATGCGCAGACAGGCAAGCCGATTTCCCCGCGCCTATCCATCCATTTTCTCGCGCTAAAAAAAACGCCGCGGACAGCCGCGGCGTGGATACTCGTTGCAAACGTGCACGCGCGACTTCACTGACCCTCGCCGAATTTATCGGCAATCAGTTTCAACAGTGCGTCCATCGCTTCCTTTTCGTCAGTGCCTTCCGTTTCGATCAGCACCGTGCTGCCGATGCCCGCGGCCAGCATCATCACACCCATGATGCTCTTGGCATTGATGCGGCGGCCGTTGCGGCTCATCCAGATTTCCGCCTGGTAGTTGCCCGCGAGTTGCGTCAACTTGGCCGACGCACGTGCGTGCAGCCCCAGCTTGTTCACAATAGTCGTTTCCTGTTGCAGCATGTGATGGTCCGAAAGCGCGGGTAAGTATGGTTACGAAGGTGAATTTGCACACACCCGTTGCACTGCATTTGAAGCATTGGGCATCGGGCTTTTGAACGGCCTCCGCGCGGGCTACAAACCAGCCGCGTCGGTCTTCTGGGTCAGATCGGCGTCGGCCGGGAGTGCGGGTAGACAGTCGCCCGCAGCCGCGTCGGGCGGCAAACCCGGCATGCACTCGCTGACAGCCGCCGCGCACGCCACGGAGGCCGGCGTAGCCGGTCCAATTGCATGCACGCCCTTGGTCGCGCCGGCGAGCGCCTTGTCGACCAGCGTGTCGAGCGGCGTGGCGCGATAGCAGACCGCGCGCACCAGCATCGGCAAATTGACGCCGCAGAGCACGCGCACATTCGGCACCGTGGCGAGCCGGCCCGCGATATTCGCGGGCGTAGCACCGAACATATCCGTGAGCACGAGTGCGCCGTTTTCTTCCTTCAAACGCTCGATTTCCGAGTTCGCAAACGCAACCTGTTGCGCGGGGTCGCAATCGGGCGATACGTCGATGACGCCGATGCGAGCCGGCAAGCCGCCGTAGATGTGCGAAATACAATCGCGCAACGCGGTGGCGAACGGAGCGTGCGCAATGATCAGAATGCCTGCCATGTCAGCCTTACTGCAAAAGAACGGCCCCAAACCGTGGACCGGGACGACGCCCGGTTCGTCAGCGCCCTCGACCGGCCGTAGGTCATGAGAGCCGGAACGCATCATTTGACGAGCCGTGCGCCCGCGCTGCGCCATGCCGGCGCCGCTTGGGAATGGCTCGTTCACCGTCCGCAATCCGTGCCCGTGGCCTCGATTGAAGCCATCGAACCGGCTTGGCGCGGAAGAGCGGGCATTGTAGCAGGCTCATTTTCGCGCCAAATCCGGCGCTGCGCTTGATGCGGATTTACTACACAGGTTGGGGGTCATGGCGGGCATTCAAGGCCGCACGTCAGGCCGCCGCGCGCTCCAGCGCATCGATGAACATCGCCGCCACGTCGAAGCCGGTCTGATCCATGATCTCGCGGAAACACGTCGGGCTCGTCACGTTGACTTCGGTCAGCCAGTCGCCGATCGCGTCCAGCCCGACCAGCAGCAGACCGCGCGCCGCGAGCACCGGCGCGAGCGTGTCGGCGATCTTGCGATCATGCTCGGTAAGCGGACGCGCCACGCCCAGGCCGCCGGCTGCAAGATTGCCGCGCACTTCATTACCCTGAGGAATACGGGCGAGCGAATACGGCACCGCTGCGCCGCCGATCAGCAAAATGCGCTTGTCGCCGTCCTTGATCTCGGGGATGAACTTTTGCGCCATCACCGAGCGCGCGCCGTCGTGGCTCAGCATTTCGATGATCGAGCCCAGGTTCATGCCGTCGGCCTTCACGCGGAACACGCCCATGCCGCCCATGCCGTCGAGCGGCTTGAGGATCACGTCGCCGTGCTGTTCATGGAATGCGCGCAAACGGGTCGCGTCGCGCGTGACCAGGGTGGGCGTGACGAACTGTGCGAACTCGCCGATCGCCAGTTTTTCCGAATGATCGCGAATCGCCTGCGGCTTGTTGAAGATGCGCGCGCCGCCGCGTTCGGCCATTTCGAGCAGCCACGTCGACGTGACGTATTCCATGTCGAACGGCGGATCCTTGCGCATCACCACTGCGCTGAAGCTCTTCAGCGCGCGAGGCGCGGCCGCGTCGGCGGCGTGCCACTCGTCGCGATGCAGATCGGTCACGTCGCCGACGATCGCAATCCGCCGCACGTTCGCTTCGACGTCGCCGCCCGTCCACGCCAGATGCTTCGGCTCGCACGTGTACACCACGTGCCCGCGGCGTGCGGCTTCGGCCATCATCGCGTAGGTCGAATCTTTGTAGATCTTGAACTGGGAGAGCGGATCGGCGATGAAAAGAATGTCCATGAAGGTCCCGTTGCGCCCTGACGGGCGTGGCATTGTTCGTAAATATAGTCGTTGAAAATGGCGATGGCGGCACGCATGCCGCCATCGCCCATTCAGGATGGCTTAGACCTGGATCGCTTCCGGATCGGTCTTTTCCAGTTCGACCGATGCGGCGAGCAGCCCGAGCCGCGCCACCACCCCGTACATGTAGAAGCGGTTCGGCGGCGCCGCGCCGGGCTTCGCGTGCGCGTCCGGCAGCGCCGTATGCTCGAAGCCGAGCGGCACGAAGTGCATGCCGGGCGCGTTCAGGTTCTGGTCGCGCTCGCGGCTGCCGTGCACCCGATAGAAGCCGCCCACCACATAGCGGTCGATCATGTAGACGACCGGCTCCGCGACTTCCTCGCCGATGCGCTCGAACGTGTACACGCCTTCCTGCACGATCACGTCGTGCACTTCGAGGCCGTCTTTGGTGGCCGCCATCTTGGCGCGCTCGCGCTTGGTGAGCGCGGCCACTTCCGACGCGTCGTGCACGGTCATCACGCCCATGCCGTACGTGCCCGCGTCCGATTTGATGACGACATACGGCTTTTCGGAAATACCGTACTCGCGGTACTTCCTCGCGATCTTTTTGAGCACGCCGTCGATCGCGTCGGTCAGCGCTTCTTCACCGGTGCGCTCCTGGAAATCGACGCCTTCGACATGTGCGAAGTACGGATTGATCATCCATGGATCGATTTCGACCATCTTCGCGAACTTCTTCGCGACGTCGTCATAACACGAGAAATGCGTGGATTTGCGGCGAACCGCCCAGCCGGCGTGCAACGGCGGCAGCAGGTACTGCTCATGCAGATTTTCGAGTATGGGCGGGATACCGCCTGACAGGTCGTTGTTCAGCAGGATCGAGCAGGGGTCGAAGTTCTTCAGGCCGAGACGGCGCTGCGAACGTTCGAGCGGTTCGAGCACGAGCTTCTGGCCGTCCGACAGCGCAATCGTGACCGGACCGTTGATGCTTTCGTCAAGCGTGCCGAAACGCACGTTCAGGCCAGCCTGGCGCATGATCGCGGCCAGACGGGCGACGTTTTCGAGGTAAAACGCGTTGCGCGTGTGGCGCTCGGGAATCACCAGCAGATTCTTCGCGTCCGGGCAGATCTTCTCGATCGACGCCATGGCGGCTTGCACCGCGAGCGGCAGCACTTCCTGCGGCAGATTGTTGAATGCGCCGGGGAACAGATTGGTGTCGACCGGCGCGAGCTTGAACCCCGCGTTACGCAGATCGACGGAACAGTAGAACGGCGGCGTGTGCTCCTGCCATTCGAGCCGGAACCAGCGTTCGATGGCGGGTGTGGCGTCGAGGATCTTCCGCTCGAGATCGAGCAGCGGGCCGTTTAACGCCGTAACTAGGTGCGGAACCATTGATCACTCGCAGACTGGAGAAAAAAGATTGTAGAGCAAATGCTTTGCCCATTTGGGGACGGTTTCTCCATTCGCAAGCGGACGCGAATGCATTCTCACTATGGTCATGATAGGCGGGAAAATCCATCGCTCACAAGAGAGCCAGCAAGAAAAAAGCCCGCCATGAAGGCGGGCCAAATCGCTGCGCTTATTCGTGATCAGACGAGCCCGGGAGCACGGGCCCGCAGAAGTCTTTATTCGACGTGTTCGCCGTGCAGGCTCACGTCCAGGCCTTCGCGTTCCTGCTCTTCCGTCACGCGGATGCCCATCACCATGTCGATGATCTTCAGCAGGATGTAGCTCACCACACCGCTGTAGATCAGCGTCGTCAGCACGCCCTTGGCTTGCACGATGACGCTGCCGTCCGCGCCGCCGATGTCCTTGACCGCGAACACGCCGGTCAGGAGCGCACCCACGATACCGCCGATGCAGTGCACGCCGAACGCGTCGAGCGAGTCGTCGTAACCGAGCTTGTGCTTGAGCCACGTGGCCGACCAGAAGCAGACCACACCCGCCACGATACCGATCACCAGCGCGCCGAGCGTGCCGACGAAGCCCGAAGCCGGCGTAATTGCCACCAGACCCGCCACCGCACCCGAGACGATACCGAGCACCGACGGCTTACCCTTGGCCGCCCATTCGGCGAACATCCATGCGAGCGCCGCCGCTGCGGTGGCCACTTGCGTCGTGAACATCGCGAAACCGGCACGGCCGTCAGCCGCGACCGCCGAACCCGCGTTGAAGCCGAACCAGCCCACCCACAGCATCGCGCCACCGATCAGCGTGAGCGTCAGGTTGTGCGGAGCCATGGCTTCCTTGCCGTAACCGACACGCTTGCCGAGCACCAGCGCGCAGACCAGCGCCGCGATACCGGCGTTGATGTGCACCACCGTGCCGCCCGCGAAGTCGAGGATGCCCGCGCTAGCCAGCCAGCCGGTCGGTTCCCAGACCATGTGCGCGATCGGCGAGTAGACGATGATCGACCACAGCGTCATGAACACCAGCATTGCCGAGAACTTCATACGGTCGGCAAACGCGCCCGTGATCAGCGCCGGGGTGATGATCGCGAAGGTCATCTGATAGACGAAGTAGACCGTTTCGGGAATCGTCGGAGCCAGATGGCTGACGGTCAGCGTCGTGGCCTTGTCGCCCTTGATGTAGTTCATGCCCGCCATGAAGACGCGCGAGAAGCCGCCGATGAACGAACTGCCCGGCGTGAAGGCGAGGCTGTAGCCCACCACCGTCCAGACGATCGTCACGAGGCAGGTGATCGCGAAGCTTTGCATCAGCGTCGCGAGCACGTTCTTCTTGCGGACCATGCCGCCGTAGAACAGCGCCAGACCCGGGATCGTCATGAACAGCACGAGCGCGGTGGAGGTCAGCATCCAGGCGGTGTCGCCCGAATTGATCTTCGACGAATCGACCGAGAACGGCGCGGTCGGTGCCGCCGGTGCGGCGTCGGCTGCGGGAGCCGATGCCGCGGGTGCGGCGGAGGCGTCGGCGGCCGGTGCCGAAGCTGCTGCGGCGGCCGGTGCCGACGCGTCCGGCGCCGGGGCGCTGGCGGTCGTATCGGGAGCCGAAGCGGCTGCGGGAGCGGAAGCGTCGTCCGCGAGGGCGGCGCCCATACCGCCCGCGAGCAGCGAACCGGCCATCAGCAGGGACATCAATAATTTGCGCATCTTTCGTTTCCTCTTATCGCTATCTGTGTCGCTATCTTTTCGTGTTACAGAGCGTCCGCGCCGGTCTCCCCGGTGCGAATCCGGATCACCTGCTCGATCGGCGTGACGAAAATCTTGCCGTCGCCGATCTTGCCGGTGCGCGCTGCGCGTTCGAGCGCCTCGATCGCCTGGTCGACGATGTCGTCCGAGACAGCTGCCTCGATCTTCACTTTCGGCAGGAAATCGACGACATATTCAGCACCCCGATACAGCTCTGTGTGCCCCTTCTGGCGGCCGAAGCCCTTGACTTCCGTCACCGTGATGCCCGAGACGCCGATGGCCGACAAGGCTTCGCGCGCCTCATCGAGCTTGAACGGCTTGATGATTGCGGTAATGAGCTTCATGAAATCCCTCGCTAAGTTGCGTAACCCGTTGCGTAACCGTTTTGCGTACCCGTAACCCGTTCGCGTGGTCTCGTTCCTCTGCCGGCAGAAAGCGTCCGGCAGTGCGCGCGGGGCAGTAACAGCAACTCGCATGCCATGTTGTGTCAGACTGCGCACCGCGCGCGCCAGGAAAGGCGCGCAAGCGGCCCTGGCCGGATGGCTAACGATGGCCGGGCACGCTGGCGCGGCGTATGGATCGTTGCTAGAGTGTTCGAAGGTTTTGAACGCGAGGGCGGCGCACCAAAGGCGCTCATGCCGCGGCGGCGCGCAGATGGGCGCGCACCAAGACAGCCCATGCGCGATGACAAAGCACAGGCGTAATGAAATATGCACATTTTTTGTGCACAAAGGGGAACACCATGAAACAACCGAACGATGTTTTTAACGACTTTCAGGCTCGCATGAGCGAGCTGTTCAAGAACTCGCCGGCCAAAGATGTCGAACGCAACGTGAAGGCCATGCTGTCGCAGGGTTTTTCGAAACTCGATCTCGTCACGCGCGAGGAATTCGATACGCAGACCCAGGTACTGGTACGCACCCGCGCCCGCCTCGAAGAGTTGGAGCGCCGCGTCGCCGAGCTCGAACAGAAGCTGCCGGTCACCTCGCAAACGCCGTAACGCGTCGTTTGCAGCGCACTAGTTGCGCAGTGCTGCACATCACAGGCAAGCGAGCCGTGACGTCATCAGCGTTTTAGGGGATCTGCGCACGCCTTCGGCGTGCCGTCCGACGGGAGAAAATATGTCGCTTGCCGTGGTGCGCAGTCGCGCGCCGGCCTCCGGCCGCGCGCCCGAAGTCACTGTCGAGGTTCACCTCGCGAACGGATTACCCTCATTTTCGATCGTCGGCCTTCCAGACCTGGAAGTGCGCGAAAGTCGCGAGCGCGTGCGCGCGGCGCTGCAAAACTGCGGCTTCGACTTTCCCGTCCGACGGATCTTATGACGCCAACCGTAGTTTTCTCAGAAATGAACTAGGTAGACAACAAGGCCATGGAAGTCGTTTTGATGTTGTTTTTGCACATTATGAAATAATGTGTTGCCGCGGGCGCGAATTTGGATTCTTTCAACCAGCGCAAAAATCAACCTTCAGTCGCGTCCGCAAGTCGGAACACCAGTTGCCCCTCCTCTGCGGCCAAGGACGAGGATGCCCGACCAATGGCGCACGGCATTTTGCGCCACTGCCTGTCAGCGCCTCGGTAAACATACAAGGGCAGTTCTCCGCGCTCCCCAATGTCTCTGATTTCGGTCACGCTAGTCAGCGGCATCGATTCCCTTTCCGGGTCGCTTTCACAAAACAGGAAGACCTTGCGAACTCGCCGATCAAGTTGATTGGTCAGGTCCAACAGAGCACTGATTCCCGATATGAACCAGATGGCCGGGCCTCCTAGCTTTCCCACGTCCGCCTTGACCATAAACGTCGACTCGACCGCAGTCATCGTAAGCACTTTCCAAGGTAAGAACGGAGCAGAAATATCGCGAGCGGCACCATCGGCGCCCCAATCTTCATGTGTTAAGAACATCGCAATCGAATCTAAATTGTGTGAGCAAAGTGCGATTGTGACTCAAAAGCTACTGACGTGGTAGCAGCACATACACAACATCTTGCGGATGCCTCATCCGCCACTCCCATACCGCCCCGCGAGTGCTCGTGAACAACTCGCACTAAGCCTTCGCCGTATGCGCGCCGAGCGAGAGTGGTCACAAGAAGATCTCGCAGCAGCGGCTGGCCTCGACCGGTCCTTCATCGCGCACGTCGAAAGATCGGCGAGAAACATTTCCATCGACAATATTGAAAAGCTCGCAATCGGGCTGGGCGTCACCATCGCCGAACTCTTCCAAGCTCAAGATCCGCGATAACACAGTTGTAGCGGGGACCGTAGGCTGAGATTTTTGGGCGCACCTTCCGTTGATGCCGTCCTATCTGATGCCGGCCAAAAAGAGTGAAATCTGGCGAAGTCGGTGACGGTGGAGCGAGCGCGCGGCGGGAAGATTCTCGTATGGCAACACGGATTAGAAGTCGTTACACAATGCCGAAATCTCCGCTAAAGAAGCCGTTACACGCTTCCAAGCAATTGAATTTGCAAGGTAAACACTTCTAATCCGAAGACACCAAATCGCCCGCTTTCGAAGGGGAAATTCCTGAAAAGTGTCAGCGAATGAATTTGCCAAACGGGCGGACCGGGGCTTCGGCTTTGGCCCGCCCGTTTCGTTTTAGCCGGAGTCAAAAACGCACGCTCCGGTGCGAAGCTGCTACGTCGCTAAGAAGACACTAGCGTGGAGCTTCCATAGGACGGCATCGCTTGTTTGCTTGCGCTTGTTGGCTTTTTCGGCGAGTTTTCGAGATACTTTGCCCAGCGCCGGATGTTTGCCGCGCGGACGGGGCAGTATGAGCTGTTTTGTTCCGCCTCTGCCTCGTACAAACGGGCAATCGTCTGAGTCGCGCGAGCTTCGCGGCAGGACGTATGAGCTGAATTCATGAGTGATTCTCCTTTATAGTTTTTATGCACTCATGGTATCAGCACGGCGCGCGATAGTCGAAATCATTCTGAAACCGCGCAGCCTTGGGCCGCCCGTTTCGCTTCTCCACTTTGAGTACCCGCTTCACCGCCCGCCACACCATACTCTGGCCTTGCCTTGCCTTGCCTTGCCTTGCCTTGCCTGGCCTGGCCTGGCCTGGCCTGGCCTGGCCTGGCCTGGCCTGGCTTGGCCGGGCTTGGCCGGGCCGCCGCACGCCGTTACTTCAACGCCGCCACCGCGCTCCGCAGGTACTCACGCGACGCGTCAATCTTGTCCGGGTTGATGGGCTTGCTCAAGTCTGTTCGCTCCTTCTCGCCAAGGAAATATGCTGTTTGCTCAGCAGTCTCCGACCGCGGATGCGGAAGACCATGAAGCACGCGCTCCTTGCTCAAGAATCCCTCCTTGGTCAGCCATTCAACGCCTTTCGAAGTCGTCGTTCCCACAGGGATGACGACTGCTTCTGGCATGGCCTTGGCCATCTTCCCGAAGTGGTCTCGCATCTGCTGGCGGAGCATCGGGTCTCTCTCGGGATGAACGCCCGCCCTGAAGTTCTCACCGTTCCTGAACACGGGAAACTGAAGTACGGACGTCAGCTGCACCAAATCGCCTGCCTCGCCGAACAGGTCTTCGCTTGAGCGCAGGCCCAACCATTGGTGCACCCCAATGTGGTCGAGGAGCGATATGACCCGTTGGCGCGACGGCCCAGCGAAAGCTGCAGCGCGATTGGCGCGACGAAGAACATCGGGCAACGGTAGCGCTTCAGCGAGGGCGCGTTGCGCTTCGGTCAGCGCAACGTCGGCTTGGGAATTTCGGGGAGTGAGGTCGACCAGCACGAGCTTCGCCGTCGGATTCACCCATTCGCGTAATACACCGCCAAATCGCTGTTTCGATGCATACGGAGAGCGGTAGATTGCGGCTCGCCTCGCGGGCCCCGGTAGTCCCGGATAGTAGCTTCATACTTCTCGAACAGCTCGAATTTCACTTGTGGACTGGTCCGTGTATCTTGTTTTGTGTTTTCCAGCGATGCGTTATGCATCGAGACGCGGAAATCCGGCGCTCGTGGATGCCAGCAGGTATCGGCGAAAAGCAGTTTCGGACGTTGTAGCTTTGAAGTAGATACGAAAACCGGCACAGAAAACGTGGTATACATCTGGCCAGCATTCCAGTTTGCCTATCTCTTGATACGGTCTGTCGGTACGTGATTATCCGCTCTCCACGGATATTGCCCGTCGGCCGCTCGTGTGTAGGTCGTTGTCGAGCACCGGACAAGTCTCCAAACAATCGACCAAAGCTATTCTAAGTAGAAGAGTCGCAATATGGCGGGGCCTTTTTTCAAAGTGGTGGTCAATGACCTGGCTCGGAACCCCGGGCTCATGGGCATCTGCGCTGGATTCGAACTCGGCGAGTGGCGCGCCGACCAGCTGTCGAAGCTGCTGTTCCAGTCTCTTCCTGATTTCTGTCTCCGATATTCAGAGTATCAAAGCATCGATGCCGAAAATGCCGCCGAGAGATTGGGCGAGGCCGCGCGGAAGGTTTACCAGACCGACGCGTATCGAAACAGGGGGGAATTCGGCGAGCTCATTTTGCATGTTGCGCTCAAAAAAATATTCAACTCCATACCTGCGATTTCGAAAATCTTCTTCAAGGATTCAAGCAATCATGCAGTGAAGGGCTTTGACGCTGTTCATGTCATTCCAACTCAGACTGGTCTTGAATTGTGGCTGGGTGAGGTGAAGTTCTATCAGGACATCGCGAAAGCCATCACCGACGTCTGCAAAGAGCTCGACGCGCATTTCGAACGCGAGTATCTGAGAGAGGAGTTCCTTCTTATCCGCGGGAAGATTGATGAGGCGTGGCCGCACGCGGGAGCGCTGAATAAGCTTCTTCACGAAAGCACGTCCCTAGATGAAGTTTTCGATGTCGTCGTCGTACCCGTCTTGCTGACGTACAACAGCCCGACGGCCGCGCTTCACGACCGAAGCACCGAGGCTTATCTAAGCGCGCTAACGACTGAACTTGAGCGGCACTACTCGACGTTCACGTCGAAAAACAACCTGACGCACATCGAAGTGCGTCTGATTCTCTTCCCCATGCGGGAGAAGAAGCTGCTCATTGACGCACTCCATAAGCGGCTGGAGACCTATCGATGCCTTTGAAATTCCACGAAATTCGCGCACGAATATCCACGGCCGCCGCGGCCGGCGTCTCGGACTCGTTTGCGTTGCTGCGGGAAGTATCTGGCTATCTGAACTTGACGAAGGGCACGAGCGATGAGCATTTGGGCCAAGAACTCGTCATCCGATTGCTGGACGCCAAGCATATCTTTGAAGACCACGCGGCCATTCTGGATTCGTTCGTCCGTGAATCGGGACTTTTCCCTTATTTGCAGCCGGACCGACTTGGTATCGCTGACGCACTCGCATACGAGATGCACAGGCCGACCGCGAGCTCGGAAACGGTTTTTCACAGAGCGCAAGCGCAGGTGTTCGACCACCTCATGGCGGGCAGAAGTGTCGTATTGAGCGCGCCGACGAGCTTTGGCAAAAGCCTGATTATCGACGCCGTGGTGAACTCAGGTCGTTATCGCAACATCGCTATTGTTGTGCCGACTCTCGCGCTGCTTGACGAAACTCGACGTCGGCTTACCGTTCACGGCGAACGGTACAAGATAATCACTCATTCCTCACAAATCCCCGGTGAACGCAACATCTTTGTCCACACTCAAGAGAGAGTGGTCGAGAACAAACACATCCAGCACACCGATTTCTTCGTTATCGACGAGTTTTATAAGCTGAATCCCGGAGAAGATGACGGCCGCGCGCAGATGCTCAACTTGGCGTTTCACAAGCTCGCCAAGCAAGCGCGCCAGTTTTATATGCTCGGCCCGAACATCCAGAACATCCCGGACAGCTTCATCGAGAAGTATCAGTGTCGGTTCATCAGGACCGACTTCAATACCGTCGCCTCCGAGATTCACCGCTTCGATGTGAAGGACGACTCGGCTCATGCTGTGAATCTCTGCCTGCGGCTGAAGGAGCCGACGCTAATTTACGTTCGGTCTCCGGCACGCGCTCAGTCGATAGCCATACAGCTGGCCAATGCGTTGGGGAACAATGGCACCGAGTCGGCTAAGGAAACGGCTGCTTGGGTCAGAGAGCGCTATCACCGGGACTGGTCTTTCGCCAAAGCGTTTGATGCTGGGGTCGGCGTCCATCACGGCAGGCTGCCACGCTCACTTACTCAACTCGTCGTACGTCGTTTCAACGAGGGCGCGCTTCGCTATCTCGTTTGCACCTCGACGTTGATTGAGGGAGTCAATACGCGTGCGAAGCATGTCATCGTGCTAGACAACAAGGTAGCCAGCAAGAAATTTGACTATTTCACATTCGCCAACATTAAGGGACGCTCGGGACGGATGCTCAAGCATTTCATCGGGCATGTCTATCTCTACCACGAGCCGCCGCAACCCGAATTGCCGTTGGTCGACATCCCGGTGGTGACGCAATCGGATGAGGCTAGCGATGCGTTGCTCATCCAGCTTGAGCCAGCCGAGCTCAGCGCATCATCTTCAGGACGCGTCAAACAATACTTCGACGACCCTCTTCTGAGTCTCGACGTTTTGCGAGAAAACGCAGGCATTGACCCTGCCGCTCAACTTGATGTGGCACAAGCAATCGTCAATGACCTTCAGAAGGCGCACACGATGATGTCGTGGCGAGGTTTTCCAACGTATGAACAGCTCGCTTATCCTTGCGAGCTCCTTTGGAAACACTTCACCGGCGGTCGCCTACGGTCAGGAGCGCATACCGCAAGGCAGTTGGCCTTCCTTCTTATGCGTGTCCTGCAGGTTCCCAGATTCAGTGACGCGATAGCGCTCTTCCACCGAGACGGCCGACACATCGACGAGGCCATCGAGACGCTGCTCGACTTTCAGCGTCAGTGGGCGGAATTTCGAGCGCCAAATCTGTTATCCGCGGTTGACCGGATTCAACGCCATGTATTTGAAAAATATGGGCTGTCAGCTGGCAACTATGATGCATTCATCGGCCAAGTTGAAAACTTGGGCCGTTCGCCCGTCGTCAATGCGCTAGATGAGTATGGGCTGCCGACGCAAATTGGGCAGATTGTTTGGGAAAATTCGGGGCGCCCCGATACCTTGGACGAAATGCTGGATGCGATGCGTCAGCGACACCTCTATTTCATGGGTCTCAGCCAGTTCGAGAACCGGCTCGTCCAGGACGTTCGAATCAGCCTGATGCCAAGCGGCCCGCTATAAACGAAGGAAAGGGGTTTGTGCCTCGATGGCGGTCAGCCCACTCACGCCTCATGGCACCGCTTTCGATTAACCGTGCGAGTCGACCCAAGCGTGTGCCCACGACAGACCGGCTTCTTGCGCCTCTTCCTCGGTATCGAAAACACCAAGGATTCCCGAAGCTTCTACGAATTTCCGCTCCTGAGTAACCGTTCCGCTCGCCGCATACCGCTCGGGGGCTAGAACCTCCTCTTTTTGCTCAATGGCGTGGCCCCATAGCACGTAACCTTTATAGGTAGCCTGCTGCATCTTGTTCGTGTTCCTATGGAGTTGGTTTGACCTGCTATGCGCCGAACATTGTCGAAATAAAGCGTTTTGCTTCTTCGCGGCTCACGTGCTCAAACGGCGCGGCGTGGTGAGCGTACAGGAACTGCGTGCCTTCTCGGTCAGTCAGCTTCACCGTGAGGCGGAACAATGACCCAGCGGGATACTGCTGGCGCATGGACCGACTGCATTCAACTTTAAGCGCAGGGTTGACGCCCTGTCCAGGTAGTGGCCTCACGCGCAAACCTGCTGACGACGGTTCGCCAGATGGCACATACGTTTCAACGATGATTTCCATCGGTGGCTCCGGGCTTGTATCAGGGGCTCGCCAACTTGTGGCTGGAGCGTATTTTATTCCTGCCTGCATTCAGGCGAAGAGGTCGCGCACGCGTTCGAAAGGGAGCCCCGATTCGGCGGCGCGCCGAACCTTCCGTTCGAGCACATAATTCAAAGGAATCTGCCGGTCGAGGGCGTCGAACAGGTCGAGTCCGTCCATACAGATAACGCGCTTTGCTCGACCGAAGGCGGCCAACCCGTCCGGCGTGAAGCCGCTATTGCTTACGAACAGGCCGCGGGCCCATGCCGCTTTCTGTTCCAGCTTCCCGTGAAATGCGTGTAAATCGGCAGCGGGCGTCTGGGCCGAGTGCCACTTCGCCTCGACGAGGTAGGTTTCGCCTTGCAGCACAAAGCTGCCGTCTATCTGCTCGCCGCGATGGCGAAACGGCTCTCTCGCTTCAAGACCGAAGCAATCGAACGCTTCCTTGAGCCACGTCTCGAACGCGTAACCTCGCGGATGTGGAGGCAAGGACGAGAGCTCAATGAGCTTGGTTTTGAGTCCCAGAATCCGGCGAGTATCGAGCGCCGGCTTGGGCGGCGGTTTTGGATTCGCTGTGCGCTCGGGTTTGCCCTCGAGACGGTTTATCAGGGAGAGGAACTGTCCTTCAGCATTGGTGACCCACTCATCCCGTCCCTGTGACTGCCGAACGGCCTCGCGATTCCCTGCGCGTTCGGCAATCATGCCGGCGGTTTCTCGCCTGCAGCGCAGGCTGTTGTTCTTCTCGAATCCAGACGTGCAATCAAATAAAGTATGCCCGAACGCGAGCAGGGCATCACGGTGAATCAGCCTGTGCCTGCGAAAGTGTCGACATTGGGCATCGTCAGGAAGCGGTCGCCATCTGATTCGGCCTCGCCCTCTCCATCAAATTCTCATAGAACGGAGCGTAGACATTGGAAAGGTGACGCGGCAGCTCTGGGCTACGGTAGGGGGCCTCGTTCAGGAGGTCGGACAGCAGCAAGAGACGTTTTTCCGGGATGGCTCGACGTCGCGTGTAGTCTTCAAAGAACATCGCGAACCCGCGATTTTTCAGCCGAACAGCCTCGATAAGCCGGTCGAGATGGTCGACGCTGAGAATGTAGACCGGGTTTCCCGACGCGAAGTGGTCTACACTTGCTGAGAAGAACTGGTCCGTTTCGGCCGCAAAAAGGTCACCATAAGTGATGACGACCTTGTGCACGGCTGCGGTGGAGTTGGTCTTCCGTACGAAAGCCTCGACGTTCCTCAGCTGTTCATCCGCCTTCTTCACGGTTGCGCTGAGCTTCGAGGCGTAATCACGCGCGGTGCCTGTTGCAGGTAGCGTGTGGGTCAAGGCCTTGTTCTTGACCTCGAGCAGCACGACATCAGTCCCATCTAACACCGCGAAATCGCAGCACTTGCCGCTGACCGAGAAACGCGTCCGAACTTGCTCTTCATTCAGAATCTCAAGGCCAGTAAGACTGAGGCTACGCCCGACATACTGTTCGAACAGCTTTTCGAAGCTCTGCCGAATTCCAGGGTTCTCGCTGCGGCCGACGATGTCACTCAACGCGTATCCGAGGTTTCGGTCGAGGCAACAGCGCCCCCAGAAATACCAGGTGTTGTTGTCCAGACGCGTGAAGGGTGACCGGTACAGCAGGTTAGGCTGGAACCACTCGTCGGAGCTGACGTCATCAAAATGCTCTGCAGTCACCGTTCGGGGGATGAGCATCGTTTGATAGAATTCTTCGACGGGTGCTCGCCCAAAAATTCCCTGCAAAGCCACCCTATATCTCGGAGCCATGACGGTCGAAATATCTTCGAGTGAGTGTTTGCGAAAGAGGGTTGCAAGGCCGAGGAAGTCCATGGGCGGCATGCCCAAGCTCTCTTCGAAAAGACGGTAGAGCTGCGAGTTCGGTTGCAGTTGGTTTATGAGGTCAATCTGACGCGCAAAGGGCCCGAGCTCTTGCTCTCGTTGATGCGGAATTTGCGGGAGAATCCACGACCGGAGCGCGAGGTGAAACGAGCGGCCCGGCCCGAATCCGGTGAAGGCTAGCTCAGCGAGCTTCCAAGCCAAGTCGATACACCGCCTCAGCTCTTGCCGTGTGATTGCCTCGAAGCCATACATCCGCGGCTCATCGCGCAATACCCAGACTGCGACGCGCTCTGCTAGCCACGGGGCTCGTGGTTTTCCGTCGTCTGCCGTCGACTCGGTCCCGATGAACTGAGACAGCTGGGCCAATACGCTAGCGTAGGAAAACTTCCGGAGCCGGTTGCGGATTGGCCGAATGGCCTCGGCGTACGTCATCGTTTCTGTCGCTTTCAGAATGAAGTGCTGCCGGAAGAGCGCCTAGCGTAGCTACGGCTGGCTGCGCTTAGTGCGAAGCTCTTTTGGCAGCAGTCTGTTGAGCTCATCGTCGGTGAAGAAAAGCTCCTCAGCTTGCTTGAGCGCTTTTTGCGCATCTGCGTAGGCTTTGCCGCTCGTTCGGGGAGCTGCTTTGTAGATGTCTTCGAGGGTCGCGTTCAGTCGGTCACGGGCAGCGCGGATTTCATCGACCGCGCGACCGTCATTCATGTCGACCAGAAGAGAAAGAAGCGCTTCGCGGACTCCCCACAACTTGGATGCAACAATAGTGTGCTTCTGCGCCTGCTCGCCCAGGCTGGCCTCTTTGAAATACAGCGTGAAAGCCAGCAAAATTGTCGAGAGCACCGCGCCCACGAGGGTGTATGGATGGGTATCTCCAAGAACTGCCAGTAACAAGCTGCTTGTTGTCACAGCCGACAGGAAGATTTCCGCGTTTTTGATAAGCTTGTAGCGAGCAATGTATCGGTCGGCCATCTTCTCGTGGGTCTTGTGGGTGTACGCGGCGCGCGCGTACATCTCCCGCAACTGCCCCTCGAGCGAAGCCGCCAACTGCAGTTGTGATTCGTTAGTCTGGAAATGCTGTTCCATAGATTGCCCGAAATTTTTGCCGTGCCGACCAGTTTTCGCCAGCAGCGATATGCGCAATCGCCTCAATGGCCCTGAGCTCCGCAGAGCGCGCCTTGTACTGGAACACGTCGCTTCGGTACACATATGAACCGCTGCCAGGCGCAAGCCAATACGTCTGCGATGTGTCCAGGTTCGCCAAATACCGGAAGAAGTCCCGGGTCATATAGTCGTAATAGACATACGACTTGTCCCGATATTCCCAGTTCGCAATGA
This sequence comes from Paraburkholderia sp. TE9906, assembly GCF_056279605.1. Taxonomy (NCBI): domain Bacteria; kingdom Pseudomonadati; phylum Pseudomonadota; class Betaproteobacteria; order Burkholderiales; family Burkholderiaceae; genus Paraburkholderia; species Paraburkholderia sp. TE9906. The sequence goes on along the minus strand of NZ_JBWCCT010000002.1, from coordinate 40,092 downwards.
ACTGGTAAGCAAGCGTGTCGACTAGCATTCCACTCATCGACACGTTGTTCGTGTCGCGCCATGCTCGCGCCATTCGACTGAGTTCGACCAGATTCTGATTGCAGGCCGCGTTCCTGACCGAAAACGCGTTCATCTCTTGTTTCGGCTTGCAGATACGCCATGAGCCGCCACCGTTCGAGTCTGCAAAGGTGTAGCTGTCGTCGGTATTGACGAATGCGGGCAGAATCTCGAACCGTATGCCATCGTCAAAATTGATGACTACGACTTGACCGTCCCCTGACACCTCGGAGGTTTTGTAGGTGTTCCGGATTGAGTTTCTGACGAGCGCTAGCAATGCGGACTGGCCATTTCCAGCGTGCCCGTGGAAACGCTGATACAGGGCATATGGAAGTTCGTAGAGCAGGTCGACATCGCTAACACTCGGGATAGCTGTGCTGCGACCGTACGAGCCGACGTAAAACCGATATGCCGTTTTCGAGTCTAGCTTGTCGCGGAGGTCATGATTCAATTGAGCAACGATGCGGCCGGTCCGATAACCAATCGAACCGCGTTTTTCAGCATTGATACGAAGCGCACTACAAAACTGAGAAAACCAATCCCCTTCGCCCATTTCTCACCTTCTTCTCTCAACTGTTATTTAACGCTATAGCGAACTGCGTCTGGCCCGTGGAATCCCGCCAAGTGCCTGCCTTACATTATCTTTTACAAGACAATATCAGTAAACCATGACGCATTGGGCCATCAGGCCGCAAGCTTGTGCTCGTAGTACGGGCGGTCCTTGTCATCGAGGATGGCGTACATCGCATTTAGGCTTGATGCCTCTGGATTCAGCCAGGCCTCGATGTTCTCGGGCTTGATGGGGATGATGCAGCGGTCATGGCCAGCGGCTTCAATCTCGGGCGGCGGCTCGTCGGTGATGGCCGCGAACGACAACAAGTCAGGCTCACCCGGTTTGGTCCATCGCGACCAAAGGCAGGCGACGTGCATCAGTTGCCGGTTGCTGGGACGAAACTCAAGGACGACGTTCTCGTCCTTGTCATGCGTTTCCAGCACCGTGCCTTCCATCTTCGCCTTCTTCACGTTCTCGTAGAAGACCTCGACGAGCATCACGCCGTGCGTATGGCCGAAGCACGGCTTCCAGAATCCCTCCAGATTGTCCCGGCGCGCGTTATAGGTGCCTGGGAATTTCGCATCGTAGTTCGCGGGCTTGCCCGCAATCCGGCACTGGTATCGCATCGGCCTGACCACGTATTCGCCGTTCTCCATCACGAGCACCGGCGCGTAGGTGCCGGGGAAGATGCGGGTGTCACGCGGCTTCGACTCGGTCCTGTTGATGTCCTCGATGCGACGCAGCGCGGCTTCAATTTTATCCGTGGCGATGCGGCGGCTCTCGGTCGCAACCTTCGTCACCTTCAATTCCAACTTGCGCTCGGCCTCTGTTAGGCGGGTGCGCTGTTTGAAGAGGTCCTGCTCGAGCTTCGTCTTCTGCTCGGCGCGCGTCTTTTCGATGAGGTGCCAAACCTCGCGCTCACCATCGTTCTGCGGGTCGCGAAAGGCATCGTCGAGCGCCTTCGGCGTCTTCACACTGCTTCCTTCCGCCTGAAGGAAGTAGAGACGCGCAAACTCGGCGATGTCCATGTGCGCGCCGAACATCCGAACGTACCGGCGATAGTCCGCCAAGATTTGAGCCGAATAGCACATGCGTCATCTCCGTTGACTGCATCGTATGTCGGTGCCGATGCATGACCCGTCACATCCGCGGCAGAAGTACCGGTCGCGCACGCTGCCGTCGACTCGCCAGCTGTTCGCGGTGTCAGGTGACCTGGTGCCCACCGTTCGGTCGTTCTCGCTTGCGAAAAACGTTGGCTCGCCCGCTCTGCCGCGCGTGACCGCCTCGTCAATAGTCGCATCCCCGAACGCGTGACGCAATTCGGCCACAAACGCCGCTATCTCAGGCATCGGGTGCTTGCGTACAGGCATATCCATCGTCGTCTCCCGTCGCGACCAAAAAGGGACTCTTCACAAGACAGGTTTTTGATATACGATACTGTACATACATACAGTGGTCGGTGCCAATGTCTGCCTTGCCCCAACATGTCGAGTCGATTCACCCAGCCTTGTGGACCTTTACCCAAGAAGTACATACTTCGTAGACTGACGGGGAAGACGCCGCCTGCAGCTTGACTTCAGCGGCGACTTCTTTTCGATGTATGAGTACATCGAAATACATTATTTGGTGGCCAGTCAGTTGCGGAGTATTTTGCGAATCGCGCGAGCGAAACCGATATCTAGGATCGTGCGGCCGTGCTCGTTCACGATCTCACCGTGGGTCCCCTCCCGTAATCCCTGTTTTTCGAGGTGCCCTGCGCAGATCGCCTTTTCCAACGCCTCCCGTTCCGAAGGCGTGAGTTGCGCTGCGTTGTGACCATCTGTCATCGTTGGCAATACCGTGGCAGCCGCTGACATGCGACCGCCGATCGGACGCCGGTCCACGACAACCTGGGTGTTTGCCTTCAAAAGGTTCACCTCAGCCCTGAGCTTGTCACGCTCTCCGATGATCGTTTGCATGACAGAGCGGATCGCGGGGTCATGAATACGCATGAGGTACTCGTGGCTTGCCAGCGGCTTCGATGACTGAAGTATCTGTGGCCCGGCATAAGTGACCCAAGCTGATATCAGCTCGCGGTAGTCCGCCGATTGCGTATTGTAGAGAACGCGCCCCTTCAGAATTCCGGTCGCCTCAACGAGGCGACCAATGGTTGGGAGTGAAAAATCGCGCGAGCCAGACTCGTGATGTTTTCGGCAAATCTCGTGCAGCGCTGCCAGTCTGGCGAGCCGATGAGACCGGCCACCTTTGGCGAGCAGCGCGTCGAGAACAACGTCCGGATGTCCGGTTTCCGCACCACTCATGCTTGGACCTCTTTGATTGATTGAGATTTGCGCGTGAACATTCCGGCGGAATCGCATCTCGGCAATAGAGCGGAGAAATCCACGCCGAATCGCTCACTCAAACTTCGACCAGCGTCCATCAGATTAACGATTTCCAGCCTACCCAGCGCTGGATTCGTCGGGTTCATCCGCCGCGCGAGATTTCGCATGAAAGCGTTGCCAGCGCGAAGCTGTTCCTCCTCGCCCAGCATCATGAAGAGGGGTGGCCTGTTATCGCGATAAAGCACAGCGTCGAGCAACTGACTACGACGGAATATCGCCTTGCCGGCATCGAGATCTGGATAAAGCTCGACGTCCTCGCAGACGCCTGCAAGTTGCAGCAGTTCCGATTCGGTCTCTTCAAACGCAATGTGTACGTCACTTGCAGTACCCACGGCCACTAACTGGGTAGAATCTTCGGCTGGCCTCTCGAGCGCCGACTTGCAGCGTTCAATTAGCCGCCAACAGGCAGCAAGATCCTCCGCGAAGTCGTTGAATCGCTTCATCGCTCCTTCCCACACGCGTTCCGCCTAGCGAAAGGTATCGAGACGGAGAAACACTTGCCCTGCCTCTTCCGCGTCAGCCTTTTGCTTCTTCAGATCAAGAAGCACACGCTCATTCGCGAGGCAAGCATTGCGTGACTCATCAAAATGGTAGGCGATCGTGTTGAAGTGCGCGACAAGCGCTGGCAGATAGTGAGGCTCCGTTACGAACCACCGGCATCGAATGCAGTTGCGATTCCCTCCCGGAACAGGAGCGTGCTTTGCGTTGCCAACAAGATTACCCGACAGAATCCTCGCGCCTCCGTTGTGGCATCCGCCAATTGCGCGGTTCTCCACAGAATCGCTGGCGTTCCCTCCAACAAGGCACAAACCATGGTGCATTGGCATCCAACCCAATGCATTTCTTGCCGCCGGATGTTCTGGAATTGCATCTGCAACACTGGCCACACTACTGCAAATCGCTCTTTGCACAAGCTCCTCGTGCGCGGTGTCGAGCAGGAAGTTCTGAATACTTGCGTTCTTATTTGCATCCAGGCGCGCCTTCGCATCCATGAGCACGTCGTGAATATGAGTGGCTCCTGGCTTGGTGTAATACAACGTCATGACTAAACGGCTATGACCGACGAGCTTTTGTAGCACGGGAAACGGCACCTGCCCTTCAAGGGCCAGTGCAGTTATAAGGGATACGCGTAAGCTGTGTAGAGGGAATAAAGTTCTCTTTTTGGACTGGGGTGCCAGCAGTCGAATCGGTGTCCCATTTTGATGGGCCTCGCCTCGCCCGGCGAGCCGAGATTCGAATGCCTTCAGCAAATGGAACCAGCACACGTTGAGCGCCTGATCCTGAAGCGGATAGTTACGCATCTGTGCAGTCGGGTACTCTGGCAATCGGAAGAGAAAGCACGCGTCGGGATAGCGTGCCAACTGAAAGTCAGTCTTAGCGATGATATGCCGGCGATCCAATTCTGCCCATGACGTCCGACGCGTAATGCCGTTGTATTTCTCTTGCCAATTGCGCAGCTTCTCGAGCCAGTAGAAAACGTTCTGGTGGACCGCTCCCCCGTGAGTCCACGGCAGCAGATAGCCTTTCTCTGGCCCCGACTTCGATATGTCCGCGGTCTTGTTCGTATTGATATAGAGGACGGTCAGCGCGCTATCATTGTCGCTGTGATCGTAGTCGCGCCGGAACACACCCTGTTGCAGCGGTCGAGATTCGCTACCCTGTGCAATCTCGCTACTGTTCAACTCCCAACGGGCCGCCGTGTAGCGCCAGGTATCCGCCTCTCCAGAGTCCAGCACACGGACCTGGCTGGTGCGCAGTGGCAGGATTAGCTTAACAAGCAATGCCACCCATCGGACCGGGCTCCACATCTGCAACACTTGCCCACCGCGGTAGTTCCGGCTCAGCTTACGCATACGCCAGACGCAATCCGGATCGTCACGATCAATCTGGTCTTCGGTCACTTCGAACCAGTCAGGCGCGCTCGGACCCAGATCACCGATCTTGCTCCCGAGCGCACCCTGAGCCCATTCCCAATCAAGAAAATGGGGTCCAGCTGCGAGCATCTGCCGAAGTTGATCAATATAGCCATAAGGAAGCGGCGAGTAGACGCTCTCGCGCCGCTTCGGTAAAGCTGTTTTCGACATGCGAGGTACCGGGTTGTGATAGCCATGCAACACCATAGCTCTGCCATCTTTGCCAATCTGACTGAAGCGCCGCAGCAAAACAAACTGCAGGAAGGTATGGATGAGATTGTTTGCGTCGATGCCCCACGCAGTATCGGGGCACGCCGTTTGGTAAAAATCGGGAAGCGAGGTCGTCTGCGCCAGCAATAGGTTTGGATCGAGAGGTAGTCCCTGAGCAACCAGATAACGCTCAAAGAAGTTCGCCAGCGCCTGGAGTCGCTGGCTGAGACCATGAGTTTCCCCACTGAGCCACTCCAACGCCAGAGCTCGCCAAGCACCGAGTTCTGGATAACGCTCGTCCACCCAAGCGAGCGTTGCATCGGAGTCGCGCCGCACGCTGCGTTCAACTCTCGCTGCCTTGCGGCTTCCCACGGGTGCGGTCGGATAGTTCTTGGTCATGTGTATGTTTAGTCACTGGAAGATATGGCGGGTCGAACGAACGGGCCAACCCCGAAGCGAGCGTGGCTTGCCCCGTCCAGCCTGTGCGCAGCTTCCTCGAGCGCCTTTCTGGCTTCGCTGAAGCTTGCCTGCGTGTAGACCTCCTGGCTGTCAATGGACGCGTGATGCATGAAACGGCGGATCATCGACTTCTCGACCCCCGCGTGCTTCAGCCGCTGCCCATAGGCGTGTCGATGCCCATGAGGTGTCGTGCCCCGCACCTTCCCGACCTCCAGCCCTATGCGTTTGCACGCGGCCGCGTGAGCCTTGTTATATTGCGTCAGCGTGTACATCGCGCCGTGCGGCGCCCGCGAGAGATTCACGAAGGCAAAAGGATGATCTCGCTCAAAGTGCGCGAGCTGCTTGAGATAGGAGTGCCATAACTCGAGGAACCACTCGCCATATTCCGGCACGAACCAGTAAGCCTGCTTGTAGTAAGGACCATCGTGCATGCCGCCCTTCCAGCCGGCATGCCGACGGTCCATCAAGTCCGTGCGCGGCACGAGGCCAAAGCATTGACCAAGGTATTCCGCTCGGTTCGACTTGCGCGGCCTGCCTCGCTCGTCACACCAATCGGCAGGTGCGCTTCCATAACGCGGATGGTGAATAAGGACCTTCGCCTGACGGGGGCTCTGTGGGTCCGAAAACACATCCTGAACGTAAAGGTGAAAAGGCTCCGACTCTCGAAATCCCGCACCATGGAGCAGTAATGTAATCAAGATGCCGCGATAATCGTAGTGGTCACCGTTGCGAAAGCCCTTAAATAGCAACGCTTCAAAGTGGCGCTCTGGAAAAGTCGGCGGCTCTCCCTGTGCGACCTTCGGCAGGCCACGATAACGGAGCCGATACGCGGTTGAGCGCGGCGTTGCGTTCGACGCCCATATATGCCCGAGAAAGGCTCTGTTTCGGCGGTACTGGTAGGCGGCTTCATCGGTCTGTCGATCGAAAGCGCTGCCAACATATCGAGGATTGACGGTGGACGCTTCCGGACGAATCTCGCCCAGCCAATTGAAGAAGTCGCTTAGATGGGTGATGATTCGCGCTGCGTCGTGTGGCGAACGAGGGGGCCAGCAAAGGCGAGTCGTGTCGATTCCAGTTGCGCGATTGAAGGTTCCTGTGTACAGACGCTGCGCGAAGTTTTGAAACAGTTGGTGAGGATCACGCTCAACCGGATTGACTTGAATGTATTCGAGAAAGAGCCGAACGGATCGCGTTACCTTCCGCATCCACTCCAGACTCCGGTCATGGCTGCGATGCAGAAAATAGTCGATGAGCGGTTCAAGAATCCCCGACGCGGTGAGTATCGCGGGAATTTCGGCGTAAACGCCGGTTTCGTCCGTGAAGACCTTTGCTCTGATGCTGACGAACATCGCTCGACAGAAAAAAGCGATTACCCTACCCTCGAATTAAGTCACTACTTTGACGGTTGAGATCTCTCATTAGAACACCCGCGCCGGCGACAACTTCGAAGCCACAAAGGAAGCGGATTTCGGGAAGCTGGACCTTTGTCTGCAGACACTGCGGCGCCCCGATGATCATCATCGAGACCCTCCCGCGCACCCATCCGATTCGCGCGCCCCGACATTCCGAGGCAGCGTATGAGCGCAAATGACCAAGATCTTCATTCGGACCGTCGGCTCTTCGGCAACGAGCGCCAACAGGAGACACTCGCGTCTGCCGCTCCAGGCAGCCCCTGGCGCCGCTCGCGGCATCGTCACATCATCCCGGTCGACACCTTCGAAACCGCGTTCGACACCATTCCGACCCAGGTTCGCTTCAGCATCCGGTGGCAAGGCTGACGGTGAGCTCGCTTTATTCTCCATAGCCGATCAAGGGTCCGGCCGCGTCGGTTCACTCCGTGGTTTCCTCCCTCGAGCCTTGTCCAACGCCTGCCCGCATGCGTCGCCGTGTACTTATGGGCTGCGGACAAGGGCAGGCATCGAACAACGCTTAACGGAAGTGCGCGTTGACGATCGGCCGCTTCCGGGAGGCGAAATACACGACCGGTTTGCGGCGATGAGTTTGAAGCGCGGATGGTCTCAGCCCGGACCCTAACCGGCCGTCGGGGAAGAGTATGGGACGATGACCGAATTCGGGGCAAGAAGCGCCATCGACGCCGCTTTAGGAAAGCGAGGCCCGACATCTCCGCCGGATGCCAGTCAGTAGCTATGCCTTGACGGCGGCAGCCGCATCCCCAAACTTTCCTTGGGATTCGTTGTAGCGCGTCCTCCGCAATACGACTCCGATTGCCGAGCGACGCATACGGTCGCACGTCGCGACTCGAACGCAGCGTCGCGGCATTCGTGGCGCATCCCTCTGTCAGCCGAAGCCAATTAAAGGCGAACGGACGTACGAAATCGCTTTCGTGCAATGTTTACCCAACTCAGCTTGACCTTGGTTTCTTTCCTGATTAGCATTAACCGAAATCGTTTTCGTTCAACCCGCATCGATCTGCGCCGCGTGCAGATTTCCCGCCGAAAGCTGCGCTTCGCGCCGGGGAAGACTGTCGACGTCATTCACGAGTCCGACTAGGAGACACCGTGTCACACCTTTTCCGTTTGCTGGCTTTTGCTTTGATAGCGGCTTCATTCGCATCCCCTTCGGCCGCGATGGCGGATACGCCTGTCCGCACGAAGCTGCGCGTGGCGTCCGTCGTGTCGGCCGCCTGGCTGCCGTTGTGGGTCGCCAAGGACAAAGGCATCTTCGACGCTCATGGGTTGGACGTCGACATCACGACCGTGCAGAACGTTTCGACCGTCGTTGGCGCGCTCGGCCGACAGTTCGAGATGTCGGGCTGCACGCCGATCGACATCATCAAGGCGCGGCTCAGGAAGCTCGATATCGTCGGCATTTCAGGTAACACGCAGGAGCGATCGTCGAACCAGCAAATGCGGCTGGTGGTCACGGCTAACGGCCCGATAAAAAGCATGGCCGATCTCACAGGACAAGTCGTCGCCACGCCATCGCTGAACGGGGTGATTCACATTGCTACGTTGAACGCGCTCCGCGAGCGCGGCGTCGACCCGAAGAGCATCCGCTTCCAGGAGATGTCCTTCGCGAATATGGGCGACCAGCTGGCCGTGGGACGCATCGCCGCGGCCGAGATCGTCGAACCGTACGCATCCGCATCGATGAAGACAAGCGTCAATAGCCTCGGCAATCCGATGCTTTCCGTCGGCGACCCCGTGGTTCTGACCTGCTGGATGACCAACGGTCAGTGGGCCAGGTCGAATCACGCGACGCTCGTCGCGTGGCGTGCCGCGCTCGACGATGCGATTCAGTACATCCAAAAGGACGACAAAGCATCCCGCGCGGTACTCGCGAAATGGACGCACCTACCGGACGAAATCGCCAAATCCACACGCTTGCCTGCTTATCACACGCAACTCGACGACGCCGATATCGAGATCTGGATAAAGGCTTCACTTGCGGTCGGTGCGATTAGTGAGAACGTGAGCGCAGCGGGATCGAGCGCCAACTAGAAGAACAGACGCGGTAATAGAGCACCCCAAAAAAACACAGGAGACGCAGTAATGAAACAACGGTATCCGGCAACCGCAGTCCACTTTGCCCAGTACGCAGCAGGTTTGACCATCGTGTCAGCCGCAAGCACCGCACATGCGCAGTCGAGCGTGACGCTCTATGGCATCGTCGACAGTGGCATTGCATACGTCACCAACGCCGGAAAAAGCAACGCTCAGAATCACAGCGTGGTTCAGATGATCACTGGCGGCGATGCAAGCGACCGGTTCGGGATTCAGGGCAAGGAAGACCTGGGCGGCGGCATGAAAGCAATATTCACGCTTGAAAGCGGCTTCAATATCGCCAACGGTACGCTTCAACAGGGTGAGCGCCTGTTTGGCCGGCAAGCATTCGTGGGCCTTCAGACACCGTACGGCACGGTAACGCTGGGTCGTCAGAACGTTCCGCTCTTCGACTATTTCATCCAGCTCGATCCGCTAGGCTATTACAACTGGTCGCTGGTTGCCCAGGACGCCCAGTACGCGAACCGGGCGGACAACTCGATCAAATACGTCGCGTTCGCCGGACCTTTGCATTTCGACGCGCTTTTCAGCACCGGTTACGACACAACCATCCCGAACGGCGCACAGGTTCCAGGCGAATTCCACGTCGGCCAGGAGATCAGCGGCGGTGTCAGCTATGCCACCGGTCCGATTCTGGCGGCTCTCGTGTACGACATACGCCGTGGCACATCGACCGCCACGCAGAGCAACAAGGAGCAACGCATTGGCGCCGGACTCAGTTATCAAGTGATTTCGCCACTGAAACTATTCGCTGGATTCAAGTGGTTCAACAGCTCCATTCCGGCTACTGCAGCGCGCTCCAATATGTACTACGGCGGAGTCCAGTATCGCGCCACGCCCGCCTTGTTTGTTTCCGTGGCCACTTACTACACGGACATCACATCGGCAGGCCAGCATCCGATCGATTTCGGCATCAACACAGCCTATTTTCTTTCGAAACGCACCAACCTCTACGCGGCAATCAGCTACGTGAAAAACAGTCATGGATCCAACCTCGGAGTTGCTGGCTTTGGGTCCGGGGTGGTCGTCGGCGCCAATCAGACAGGCGTCGAATTGGGCGTAACCCATCGGTTCTAGCGGGCGCAGCGGCTTCGCGCGACACAACAGCCTCTTTGACGGATAAACATGAACGCACCTGCATTTTGCTGTGACCAGACCGAGGTCAGATTGGCATCGGCGAGCGGAGAGAAAGTGATTCTCCAAAGCATCGACCTGCGTATCGGCCGCCGGGAATTTCTTTGTCTGGTCGGCGGGTCGGGCACCGGCAAGACAACGTTGCTGCGCGCATTGGGCGGCTTTTGCGAACCAACGGGCGGCAAGGTCCTGTACGAGGGTAAGACTTTCAGCGGACCGCCCGAGGGCGTCGTCACGGTGTTTCAGGACTACGGCAACGCGTTGCTGCCATGGAGAACGGTCAAGGGTAACGTAGCGCTTGGTATCGAGGAGAAGATTTCCGGCAAGGAACTCGACCAGCGGATCGACACGGCCCTGACGCTGGTCGGACTCAAGCATGTCGAGAAGGAATATCCGGCCAAGCTGTCCGGCGGCATGCAGCAACGGCTGCAGATCGCGCGCGCGTTGGCCCTGCAGCCGAAAGTCCTGCTGATGGACGAACCCTTCGGCGCGCTCGATGCGATGACCAAAGCGAAACTGCAGGACCAGTTGCGCCATATCCAGGCCAGCACCGGAGCCACCATCGTCTTCATCACACATGATGTCGACGAGGCCATCTATCTGGGAGACCGGGTCGTGCTGCTGGCCGGCTCGCCAGGAAGAATCGCGTCAGAAATACGCCCCGCGCTCCCCACGTCGCGGGATCAGATTTCCACGAAGGAGATGCCCGAATATCTGCAGGCGCGCCACGAGCTTCTGAACCTTCTGCATGGAGCCGCGCGATGACGAGCCTCTCGCGCGAGAGACGCCAATGGCTGCTGCCCATTGCACTACTGGCAGCCTGGCAACTGGCGACCACAACCTCCGACGGGCCTAACGTTCTGCCGACGCCCATGCAGATCGGCGAGGCGCTGCTCGATGCGCTGGTGAGCGGACGTCTGCCCGCCGATGCATTGCATACCTTCGGCGCAGCGCTCGCGAGCTGGGGCATCTGCCTCGTCGTCGGCATACCGCTAGGCATGGCGCTGGGCAGTTCGGCAAAGCTTCGCATCATGTTGTCGCTCTTTATCGAACTGCTGAGGCCCGTGCCCGCGGTCGCGCTGATTCCGCTCGCGATTCTGGCGTTTGGATTCTCGTTGCAAACCGAGATCAGCGTCACCGTGTTTGCGAGTGTGTGGCCCGTGCTGTTCAGCAGCAAGTCAGGCATCGAGCGGCTGCACGCCAGAATGTTCGAGGTCGCCGCCACCTTGCACCTCAGCAGGTCGCATGCGCTACGGAGCGTCGTCACGCCGGCCGCCCTTCGCGAGATTCTCGTCGGCGCGAGGCTCAGCTTCAGTCTATGCCTCGTCGTGAGCGTCGTCGCGGAGATGGTGGGCAATCCGGCCGGCCTCGGTTGGGGACTGGTCAGAGCACAAGAAGCCATGAAAGCAAGCGAGATGTTTGCCTATCTCTTTGCCATCGGAACGCTCGGTGTGTTCGCGAACTTCGCGTTGGACTTCGCGGTCGGGCGTCTGCTTCCTGGCTTGTACCAGCGGAACTGAAAGGAAAGTCACCCGTGAACAACATTTCTCGTATGCTTGCAGGCCTTGTCCTGCCGATCGCCTTGTTATGCGCATGGTGCGCGTGGGGAGATCCGTCGTCACCGGTTGCGCCGGCACCGCAGGCCTGGTTGCCGCAAGCGGCCACGATGCTGGCAACAGGCGATCTTCAATTGGCGGTGTTGGCCACACTGAAGACCGTCGTGCTTTCCACCGCAGTCGCCGGCGTGATCGGCACGCTGATCGGCGCGGTCCTCGGCGCGCGGCTTGCCCTCTCCGAAGCCGTGACGCCGACACTCGAATTTCTTCGCTCGATCCCACCGCCGACGATCGTTCCCGCCGCGATGCTGTTGATCGGCACCGGCGCCGGACTGGAAGTCTCGGTCGTCACGCTGGCGACGCTCTGGCCGGTCCTGCTTAATGTGCTACAGGCAACCCGGTTGATCCACCCGACTTTGACCGGCACGGGCCGCACGCTGAGACTTTCCGCGCGGAGCACGCTCATCAACATCTACGCTCCATGCGTCCTGCCAGGCATCATTGCTGGACTGCGCGTCGCGGTACCCCTGGCGATCATCGTCGCGCTTCTGGTCGAAATGCTCGCAACCCGGCCCGGCATCGGCGGCACGCTTCTATCTGCTCAACGCGACTTCGATGCGCCCACCGTCTTTGCGTTGCTGTTAATCGTCGGAATCATCGGCGTATGCCTGAACTCCGCGCTCGAATGGCTGGAGCGGTACGTTTCGAGAAGGCTGCCCAACAGCGTGCGCTGAACCTATGCGGAAGATGGCATGCCCGAACCGCATCGTGCGCCCCCTTTCCACACATGAGCCCGCGCCACTGCTCAGGATCACACGCAATGGCCGGGTTCCGACTTCAACGGTACATTCATGTCCATCGATTTCCAGATCATCGATCACGCTATTGCCCATATCGTGATCAACCGTCCCGAGCTTCACAATGCTCTCGACGTCGAGCACGATCGCGACCTCGCGCGTGCATTGCAGCGCTTCGATGAAGACCCGCAGTTAAAGGTAGCCATTCTGTCCGGAAGTGGAGGACAGGCGTTTTGCACCGGTGCCGATATCGGCGACTACCTGCCGCACAGGCGTGAAATCGCGGCGAGTAATGCGCCGACGTCGGTCATCAGCTTCGGCGGCCTGACGGGCGCCAAGGACATCGTCAAGCCGACGATTGCCGCGATAGACGGGTTCTGCGTGGCCGGTGGCCTCGAACTGGCTCTCGCTTGCGACATCCGCGTGGCCACGTTCGAATCGCGCTTCGGGTTGCCCGAGGTCAGGCTGGGCATTCTCCCCGGCGGCGGCGGCACGCAGCGACTCGCGAAGGTCACGGGCCTGGGAATCGCAATGAGGATGATCCTGACAGGCGACACCTTCGACGCCAACTTCGCGTTCAATCATGGCCTCGTGACCGAGCTGGTATCCGCGCAGGAGTTGCAGCAAACCGCGCTGACGATCGCTCGCCGGCTGGTCGCGAACGGTCCACTCGCGGTCGTTGCCGCGCGCCGCGCGGTCATCGCCAGCTACGGGCTCGATCTCGCGGACGGTCTGCTTCAAGAAGCGCAGCTGCAGAGGGAACTACTGCTGAGCCGTGACTCGCACGAGGGTGTCACCGCATTTACCGAACGCCGGCCGCCCGAATACACGGGGAGCTGATAACTGTCGACTTGTGGGGGTCGTGCCGTCCATGCCGCGGGCGGCACCGGCTCTCAACGATGTTTCGATGGATCGCGTTCGCGCAGCCATCCGGACAGCGCCGCAAGAGAAAGCACTTCAACGTCCGGCCGAACTTCGAGCCCTTTAAAGGGACTACCGGTGCGATCGATCCATGCGACCGTGTACCCGAAGTTTTTAGCGCCGGCGGTATCCAGGCCTTTGGACGAGACGAACAGGATCATTTTTCGCGAGGCGCCGACTGCCTGTTCGCCCAATTCATAGCCCGCCGCCTGTGGCTTATATGCTCGTACGGGTTCCGTGCTGATCAGATGGGGGAAGTACGTTTGCAAAGCGGAATGGTGAACGACCCGGCGTATGGATTGCGCTGAACCATTAGACAACACTTCACGGAGCGCCGATACTACGCAACATCTCCAGTGTGGCGGCCGTAGCCGGAAACGGATCCAGCCTCAAAGTATGCATCGCAAGGGTCCGCACGGTCGCGCCCGTTCAACGCCAGATGGAGCCGGAACGGACAATAGCGTCGCATCAGGCCACGTGCTCACATATATTCGAGCTGCTTCTGTCGCCACTACGGACTGATTTCAATCCCGCGGCCCGGGAACAACTGGTCGGATTGCTCCACGGCTGAATGTACGTCGAAGAGGGTGCCTTATAGAGCGAACAGAACGTCGCTGATTTTCGTCATGCGAGTTTCTCCATTCGGACTTGACTGTCACGGACTCAGTGCAAAGCGCGTAGTGCCGGCGATAGGCGCGAGCCATTGCGCAGCGCGCTCCGTATAGATTTCGATTTGCGGAGGCTGCAAGCCTTCCATGCTATCGAGCGTGCCAGCTTTCACGAGAACCTGCCCTGGTAGCGCCGGAACCTTCGTAATGACCGGAGAACCGCAATTCCCGCAGAAATGACGATATGAGGGCTGGCCGCTATCGCCCTTGTCTTCATAGATCATCGTCTGCCCTTCCTGCTCGTAGTCGGCCTCGCTTACGAACAGGTTAAAGGAAAACAACGTTCCACCCGCCTTCTGGCAGTGCCTGCAATGACATATTGCGGCGGCCGTCGGCTCCCCCTTGATGACGTAACGCACCGCGCCGCATAAGCAACCACCCTTTCGAATCTGCATGATTTATCTACCAGACTAAAAATTGCGGAGGAGCCGGCGGGCTCCTCCGCGGACGAATAGCAGCGTTTGTCGCCACTAACTTGCGCAGCGACATACGGCTTCACGGTGCGAGAACGTCACGCTGCGTCGGCGACCCGCACGAGCTTGCGGTTAAGGAATTCGCCAATGCCCAATTCCGACAGCTCGCGACCGAAACCGGCATTCTTGACGCCGCCAAAAGGCAGCCCCGGCGAGTCGACGAAACACGAATTGATGTACACCATCCCCGACTCGATGCGCGACGCAACCTGTTTGGCGTGCGCGATATCCGCGTCGAACACATAGCCACCGAGCCCGTACTTCGTCGCATTTGCCAGCTTGATCGCTTCTTCCTCTGTATCGACGACATAGAAAGACAGCACCGGCCCGAACGCTTCCTGCTGAAACAGCGGATTGTCTTCGGCGATATTCGTGACGATCGTCGGCTCGAGAAAGAAGCCGGGACGATCGACCCGCTTGCCGCCATAAACGATCCGCGCGCCGGCGGCCTCGGCGTCCGCGATCTGCTTGAGCAGACCTTCCAGCGCGCGTTCACTGACGAGCGGGCCGAGCTCGGTCGCTTCGTCTGTCGGATCGCCCACCTTGATCGCCGCGAAGCGCTCCTTCAGCGCCGCCAGCATCTGCTCGCCGCGCTCCTTGCCGACCACGATGACGCGCTTGATATTGACGCAGCCTTGTCCCGAGTTGAACGTGCGGCCCATGACGCACTGCTCGACCGCATGTTCGAGCGGCGCGCCCGGCAGAATCAGCGCGGGGTCGCTGCCGCCCAGTTCGAGGATCACCTTCTTCAGATTGCGCCCGGCGCGTTCACCGACCGAAATCCCTGCTCTTTCGCTCCCCGTGAGCGCGACGCCGCGCACGCGAAAGTCGTCGATCAGACCGGCGACCTGCTCGATGCTGCAAAAGAGATTGGTATAGGCACCCTTCGGCGCTCCGGCTTCCTCGAACAGCCGCGCGAAAGCGAGCGCACATTGCGGCACGTTTTCCGCGTGTTTCATCAGCACCACGTTGCCTGCGATCAGTTGCGGCGCGGCGACGCGGGCGAGTTGGTAGTACGGGAAATTCCACGGCTCGATCGCGAGAATCACACCGATCGGCTCGGATAGCAGCGTGGCGCCCGGTTCTCCCGGCAACGATTGCTCCGCCAGAAGCCGCTCGCCGTGTTGCGCGTAGTAGTCGAGGATGTCGGCGACCAGATCGATTTCCATGTACCCGAAGCGCACCACCTTGCCCATTTCGAGCGTCGGGTACTTCGCGTATTCGTCGCGCTTCTCGCGCAGGATCTGCGCAGCTCGCGCGACAATCCGGACCCGTTCGGCAACCGGCCTGAATTTCCAGTCTTCGCGATAAAGTTTGTCGGCCGTTTCCAGCGCCGCGAAAACTTCTGCGTCGGTCTGCAGCGGGAATTCCTTGATCAACTCCCCCGTGGCAGGGTTGATAGTGCGAAAGCTCATGTTCTACTCCGTAGTCTTGACCTTACAAGAAAAAGCGACGGTCCCGTCGACCCTCGCCTTGGCTGCGCGCATTGCCTCGTCGAAGCTCATTTCCGTCGCCACGTGCCGGTGGTCGACCGACACCAGCCAGGCCCCATGGGCCAGACACCATCTGATGCGCGAGTCCTGCACCATCAACGAGAACCATCGCCACAAGCTGGCGTCTTCCGCATTCGCGGTTGCGACTCCCTGCAGGCGGCCGATGTCGACCGGATTTGCACGGCTTTTCCAGCCAGTGGAAACCGGCGCGTTCATGAACTCGCGTCCAACTCGTGAAGAAGCGAAGGAACGCAATCGAACAGATCACCGACGAGGCCGTAGTCGGCGACGCTGAAAATCGGCGCCTCTTCGTCCATGTTGATCGCGACGATCACCTTCGAGTCTTTCATCCCGGCCAGATGCTGGATCGCGCCGGAGATGCCGACGGCGATATACAACTGCGGCGCGACGATCTTGCCGGTCTGGCCGACCTGGTAGTCGTTCGGTGCATAGCCCGCATCGACGGCCGCACGCGACGCGCCTATCGCCGCGCCGAGTTTGTCGGCCAGCGGTTCGAGCACGCTGCGGTAGTTGTCGCCGCTGCCCAGACCTCGCCCACCCGACACGATGATGTTCGCCGACGTCAATTCCGGCCGATCGAGTTTCGTCACTTCGCGGCTCACGAATTTCGACGTTCCCGTATCGGCCGGGGCCGCAATCTCTTCGATCGACGCACTGCCGCCTTCCGGCGAGGCCGGATCGAAGGCCGTGGTGCGGACCGTGACCACCTTGACCGGATCGCCCGATTCCACCTGTGCGATCACATTGCCCGCGTAGATCGGCCGCTCGAATGTGTTGCCGGCCATGACGGCAATGATGTCGCTGATCTGCGCAACGTCGAGCCGCGCCGCAATGCGTGGCGCGATGTTCTTGCCGTAGGCGGTTGCCGGCGCAAGGATGTGCGAATAGCCGCTCGCAACGCCGAGCACCGTGGCTTCGATGTTCTCCGCGAGACCGTCGGCCAATGCCGGCGAATCCGCGAGCAGTACTTTGGCGACACCGGCGACTTTCGCGGCGGCTTCCGCCGCGGCCTTGGCTCCGTGTCCTGCGACCAGCACGTGCACCGCCTGATTCGTGAATGTCGCAACGATCGCGGCAGCCGCGATCGTGTTGAGCGTTGCCGCTTTCAGCGACGCGTTATCGTGTTCGGCAATGACCAGAATCGACATGTGATCTTTCTCCGCATATCCGTGCATCAAAGCACTTTCGCTTCGGTTTTCAGCTTTTCGACGAGTGCCCTGACGTCCGCCACCTTCACGCCAGCCGCGCGTTTCGGCGGCTCGCTGAGCTTCAAGGTCTTCAGACGCGGCGTCACGTCGACGCCCAGATCGCCGGGTTTGACGGTCTCCAGCGGCTTTTTCTTTGCCTTCATGATGTTCGGCAGCGTCACGTAGCGTGGCTCGTTCAGACGTAGATCCGTCGTCACGACGGCCGGCAGTGTCAGCGCCAGCGTTTCGGTGCCGCCGTCCACTTCGCGCGAAACGGTCGCGTTGCCGTTCGCTACGACGAGCTTCGAAGCAAACGTCGCTTGCGGCAAACCCACTAACGCGGCGAGCATCTGGCCCGTCTGGTTCGAATCGTCGTCGATCGCCTGCTTGCCCAGAATGACCAGCGAAGGCTGTTCCCTGTCGACCACCGCCTTGAGCAGTTTTGCGACTGCCAGCGGCTGCAGTTCTTCGTTCGACTCGATCAGGATCGCGCGGTCCGCGCCGATCGCCAGCGCCGTGCGCAGCGTTTCCTGACATTGGGCGACGCCCGCCGACACCGCGATCACCTCTGTCGCCACGCCGGCCTCGCGCAGGCGCACCGCTTCCTCGACGCCGATTTCGTCGAATGGATTCATCGACATCTTCACGTTCGCGAGGTCGACGCCCGTCTGGTCCCGCTTCACGCTGACCTTCACGTTCGCGTCCACCGATCGTTTAACCGCAACCAACACCTTCACATCGCTCTCCTTCACAGACCGCATTTGCCCGGCGAATCACCCTTCAATCTGGATGTCGCGACCGTCAATTACCTATTCCCCAAAAGCGCTCATAGTTCGGCGCTCTCTTCTGATTGAACGCGGCGAGCCCTTCCTGCCACTCTTCTTTCGGAACGTCGAGTGGCGATTCGACGACGCGGCGCCAGTCGATCGACGTGTGCGCGAGCAGGTTGAGCTTCGCTGCCTTGAGAGCACCCGGCGGTACCGACTCGACGACTTTTCCGGCAAGCAACAACGCTTCGTCGAGAAGCTGGTCAGCCGGCAACACACGATTGACGAGGCCGATGGCCACCGCCTCGTCCGCGGGCACGCGCCGGCGCGTCAATATCAGCTCGGATGCACGGCGCAGGCCAATCACACGAGATAGCAACGCGAGCCCGGTATTCGGAATCACGCCGTGACCCAGTTCGGGCATGCAGAACCATGCGGAGTCGGCCGCCACGACGAGATCGCATGCAAGCGTGAGCTCCATCCCACCGCCCACCGCGGCGCCATGAACAACGGCTATCACGGGCCTGTCGAATTGCGCGATACGTTTGAACATCACCGCGGGATCTTCATCGGGCGCCGGACTTTCCATCCATCCGTCGCGCAGGTCGTCGATATTGGCGCCCGCGCAAAAGGTCGGCCCCTGTGCGGCGATCACGACCGCGCGCATCCCGTCGGTCAATGCGGTGTCCAACGCACGCGACAATCCGCGGACGATTTCCCGCGACAGCGCATTGCGGCGACCGGGGTCATTGAGTGTCAGCAGCGCAATGTCGCCACGCCGCTCATAAACAACTTTATTGCCATTCATGCGAAAGACTCCTTTCCACTGCTGGTCAGAAGATAAGAGCGCAATTCCGGTGTAACAGGATGCGGACGTCCGGTCTCGCCATGCACCAGCACGCAGACGGCCTCCGCTTTCGCGCGACAGCGATCGTCCCCGTCCACGAACAACCCCTGTCGTACCTTGAACGATGTCCTTCCTACTTCTACGACCGTGGTTCCGACACACACACGTCCGGGAAAATGCACCTCCTCGTCGAACTCGATCAACAGTCTGACGACCGCGAGGTTCGCGCCGTCCATCAGCGCGCGAATCGACGGCGGCGCAACGATCTCCATGCGCGCGGCTTCGAAAAAAGTCGCGATAACGGCGTTGTTGACGTGTCTGAACTGATCGGTGTCGGCGTTCCTCAGCTTCTCTTCCGTCCAGAAGCGAAACTCAGCGCACTGCGCAGCCGCGTGTGACGTCGACGACATCCGTTCCGATTCGAAGGCATTCATACTTGCTCTCCTGTTACTCCTTCGGGATCAGATGCGCGCTGGCTTCGTGTTCAGTACGCAAATAAAGCGCGGTCGCGAACGGTTGACGCATTTCTTCGAGGATGTGCCCGACGAGCCCAACCGAGCGCGCGGCAACCGCCAGCCCACGGCAGATCTGCCAGGGAATCTTCATTTCCGATGCAACCGCGGCCATCGCACCGGTCACGTTCACCGGCAAAGGACGGTTCAGTTGCGACTCGGCTTCTTTGCCGATCGCGTTCATCAGGCGAATGTAAGGGCCCGCATAGCCGGTCTCCTCGGCAACCTTGAACAGGGCCGGCGCGCGCGGATCGATCGGCTTATGAAACGGATGCCCGATGCCCGGCAGGATCTCCTTGCGCGCGCGGTAGTCATTGACGATTTCACGGGCGAGCACGTTGATGTCCGGCACATTCGTTGGATCGGGAAGCGACGCCTGCAACAGCCGCGCGGCGTTGTCCAGCGATCCGACGAAGACCGAACCCAACCCCAGCAAGCCTGCCGCGACCGCTGCTTGGACCGCTTCGGGCGCGCCGGCATAAGTCATACGCGTAGCCAGCGACGAAGGCGTAATGCCGTGCTCGACCAGAATGACCATCATCGCGTTGAACATGCGCAACTCGCGCTCTTCAGGCAATCGGGCAAACAGTTGCAGAAACGCCATTTGCCCGAAGTCGAGTTTGCCAACGATGTCCTCGCACAGGTCCAGACCGTGAACGACGACCTTCGTCGGTGTCGCCCACGCGATGTCGGAGCGAATTTCAGCTTGCTTCATGATGGATTTCTCGCGTTGTGGATGAGTGTTGAGCAACGCCAAGACATTGCGCGGCCATGTCACGCAGCACGCTCTTCAGGATCTTCACGCCATTGGGGCCATCCTGCTGCGGAAAAGACTCGACTGCCAGAATGCGGCGCGGAATCTTGAAACCGGCAATCCCCTGCTTGCACCAGGCGAGCAGTTCCTGCTCGGTTGCAGGGTTGCTGGAATTGCGGACGAAGGCAACCGCCGCGTCCCCCTCGCCGTCGATATGAACGCCGACGACCTGCACTGCCTGAACGCCCGGATGTTGTGCGAGAAAGTTCTCGATCTCGACCGGATCGACCAGATAACCGCGCAAACGCAGGCTGTCCCCGATCCGCGCCGAGTAGCAGAACGCGGCGCCATCGGCGTAGGCGAGATCGCCCGTTCTGAACCAGCCGTCAGGTGTCAGCGCTTCGGCGGTCGCGGCGGGATTGTTCAGATAGCCCGCCATCACGTTATAGCCGCGAAGCTGCAGTTCGCCCTGCTGTCGGTCCAGCAACGGCGCACCGGTGACGGGATCGACGATCCGAAACGAAATCTCGGCAGAAATCGGCGTACCGCCGGGTAGGCCTCTTTGCTGTGCATCGCCGTCACGATCGCCGATGGCGGTCATTGCAAGACATTCGGACATCCCATAGAGGCCCGTCAAGCGCACGCCCCACGCCGACCATGCCTGCGCGATCACGCTTTGACCGAGGCTCGCATACTCGGCAAACGCGCCGCGACGCCATGTGGCCAACGAGTAATCCCCGGCATTCAACACCATGTCCATCATCGCGTCCGAGCCGAAGAAATGCGTGACGCGATGACGCTCGATAGCTTCGGCAGCGGCTTGCGCCTTGAACACAGGCAACAGCACGCAGGCACCGCCTGACGCGAGCGCCGCGATCGCCTGCACGAATCCGAGCACGCCGTACAGAGGCAACGCGCAAAGCACCACGTCGCCGGTGTTCATGTCGTTGAAGCGGGCAGCATTGCGTGCATGG
Organism: Paraburkholderia sp. TE9906; assembly: GCF_056279605.1. Classification (NCBI taxonomy): domain Bacteria; kingdom Pseudomonadati; phylum Pseudomonadota; class Betaproteobacteria; order Burkholderiales; family Burkholderiaceae; genus Paraburkholderia; species Paraburkholderia sp. TE9906. The sequence continues at coordinate 18,891 of NZ_JBWCCT010000002.1, read as the reverse complement.
CGGGCAATGCCGCCCGCCGTATGAACCGCTAGCTTGGGCCGGCCGGTCGTGCCGGATGTCGTGAAGGTGCACAACAGATCGGTGTCGCGTCCTTCCCACTTCGAATACGGCTCATAGGCATCCCATTCGAATGCATCGAATTGGCTCACTTCTACGACGTGCTGCAATACATCGCTCGACGCCTGGATCTCACGGGCCGCGCCTGCATAGTCGAAATCCAGAAAGCGCTGCGGCACGAGCAGGACTCGCGCTTGCGCGGTATCGACGACGTGTTGGGCTTCCTGCTGTTTGAAGCGCGTACTCACCGGCACCATCAGCACGCCGAGCTGTGCCGCCGCGAAGAGCAGTTGCAGCCACACGCCGCCGTCCGGCAACCAGACGGCGATGGTGTCGCCCCGCCTTACTCCCAACTCAGACAGAAACGAAGCGGCTCGTCGCGACGCGATCCGCAACTCACCGCGGCTCATCGTTCTTTCGCCGTGATACACGGCGACCAGATCGGCGTCGCCCGATTCGAGCAGATCAAATGCCATGACGTCCTCCAGACACGGCAAACGCGGCTCGTGCGATCTGGATTCGCTGCATTTCCGACGTGCCTTCGCCGATACGGAATGCGCGTGCATCGCGATAGAAGCGTTCGATCGGCAGTTCGGTCATGTAACCCATGCCGCCGAAGATCTGCAGCACGCGATCCGTTACGCGGCATCCCATCTCGCTCGCATAGAGCTTCGCACGGCATGCCGCGACGTGAGCCTGCGGATCTTCCTGCTCGATCATTTCCGCGGCCGTGCGGATCAACATTCGCGCCGCCTCGATCTCCACGTCGTTATCGGCGACCATGAACTGGATGCCCTGGTGCTGCGACAGATTCGCGCCGAATGCCTTGCGTTCGAGCGCATACTCGCAGGCCATGGCCTGCGCGCGCGACGAAAGACCGAGCGAGCGGCTGGCCGACAGCAACCGGTCCTGATTGATCGATTGCATCATTCCGAGAAAGCCGGCGTTGATCTCACCCAGCAGATCATCGTCGGGAACGAAACAGTTTTCGAGGGTGAAACCGTTTAGGTGATAACCGCGCCATCCCATCTTCCGGTACCGCGTCATGCCCACTACACCGGGATTGCCGCGCCGGACTATAAAGGTGGTCAGCTTGTTCTTCAACGCAGCGGACGGCTCAGTGACCGCGAGCACGATGATGTAGTCGGCAGTCTCGGCGTGCGAAATGAAATGCTTGCTGCCGTTGAGTACCCATCCGCCCGCCACTTTTTCCGCCCGGGTGCGAAGCCCGCTGAGATCCGATCCGGCGTTTGGCTCCGTCAACGCATAGGTGACGATCTTCTTTCCGGACAGGATGTCTGGTAGGAGCTCGGTTCGTTGACTTTCATTGGTCTGTGTCAGTTGCAGCGGAAGATGACCGAAGACCTCGCTCAGCGGCACCGACGTATGCGTGAGCTCCTCCAGAATCGCCACTTTTGCAGCCGCCGACAGCCCCGGTCCGCCGATGCTCTCGGGAAGATTGAAGCCGTACAGACCGAGCGCGGCAACTTCCGAACGCAGTTGCGCCAGCAATTGCGTGCTTACATCGTCATCTGTTTCAATTTGCTGCTCTAGCGGCACGAGCCGGTTGCGCACGAAACGGCGCGCGGTTTCCCGGATCATGGACACTTCGCTGTCGATCTGAGTCATGGTCATTCTCACTTCCGAAAACGATTTCGATAAATTATGTTTGCACAGCAACGGTTAGTGGTCAAGCACAAACACAGGGTGGGGTGAAACGATTTCGATTTTCCGGGCGACGGAAAAATTCACGACACTGGACGAATCATTTCGAATCTCTCGCCGATCCCGGCGTAATCACCGCGGTAGCCGGCCCGCATGATCGGTTGCGCGGCATACGTGTCGAACAGACCGTCCTTCAGATACGCCTTCTGAATATGCACGCCGACCACCTGGCCGAGCACGAGCCAGTTGTCCGTCGGTTGGCCGTGCAGATCGTGCAGTTGAGAAATCTGCAGCAACCGGCATTCGAGTGCCGTCGGCGATTCGCCGACACGCGGCACCGCTACGTTGCGTCCCGCGACCGGTGTAACGCCCGCCAGCAGAAACTCGTCGACATCGGGAGCAACAGTGGCCGACGTCCGGTTCATCTGCTCGGCAAGCGGACGCGTCGCCAGATTCCACACAAATTCGCGCGTTTGCTCGACATTGCGGAGACTGTCTTTGCGGCCTTCACTGCAAAACCCGATGATCGGCGGGAATGCCGCGAATGCACCGAAAAAGCTGTACGGAGCGAGATTCGGCTGACCGCTCGACGAACATGTGGATATCCAACCAATCAGGCGCGGAGCGACGATCGCCTTGAACGGATCGTGGGGCAAACCATGTCCTGCGGCGGGATCATAGAATTCGACCTCCGCATCGGAATCAACGACATCGATTCCTGAATTACGACTCATGCGTATCTCCAATATGTCTGAACGTGCGCAAAAGCAAGGTGACCAAAACGAGTGTCTAGGTGCGCGGGAAAGATCGACGCTTCCATCTGCGTAGAGGCGTTGCCGACTCCAACATATCCGCCTGATCGTACGAATCGTCGATCGGCACAATATTCGACAGATCGCGTCCGCGCGTTTCCGGCAGGAATGCCAGCGCGAGCAGCGCACAGAAGTAGCCGATAAAGCAGAACAGCGCGATCGATCCGATCAGCCCCAGGTGTTCAGCCCCAAGGCCGACCAGCGCGACACTCAGTGCGCCAAGCGACTTGCCGACGTTGTATGAGAAGCCCATGCAGGTCGTGCGGATCTGCGTCGGGAAAAGCTCCGACAACATCGGGCCAATGCCAGCGAATGCGCCATTGATACCCATCCCCACGGGCAGTCCTAGTACCGCGAATAACCACGGGTTCATCGGCACCAGCAGATAACAGCCGGTCACGAGGGCGGAGAACAGACAGAAGCCAATCGCGGTGAAGCGGCGGCCCAGTGAGTCGTTGATATAAGCGAAGCCCACCTGTCCGATGAACGAGCCGATACTCATCATCGTCACCATCATCGCGACCGACGACGGCGGCAAATGGCGGATCTGGACCAGCATCGTCGGCAACCAGATCATGACCGCATAGCTGCTGCCTTGAAGCCCGGTAACCAGCAACGCGGCAAGAAGGCTCGAACGCCGGACGTCTTTGCGAAACGACGAGCGCCAGCTTGCTACCGTCCTGCTGCCGGTCGCTTCTTTCATCTCGCGGAATATTTCAGGCTCCGGAATATATCGGCGGATGGCCAACACGATCAGCGCCGGAATAACACCGACCCAGAACGCTGATCTCCATGCGAGCCATGAAGGCAGGTACGCGAGAAGCAAACCGGTGACAACCGCGGCAAGCGCCCACCCTACCGAGAATCCGCTCTGAACCAGACCGAGCGCTTTGCCTCGATGCGCGGGGTTGATCACCTCCGCCATCAGCGCGGCGCCGACGGCCCATTCCGCGCCGAAGCCCAAACCTTGCAGCGCTCGCACGACCAGTAGCTGATGATACGAACTGGTCAGCCCGCCGATGACGCTGAACGCGGTGAACCAGATGATCGACCAAGTCAAAACGCGCACGCGCCCGTGGCGATCGCTTAGAATTCCGGATACCCATCCCCCAAACGCCGCGGCAAGCAAAGACGAAGTGGCGATCAAGCCCGCCTCCGTCTTGGAGAAGTGCCACGCCGCCATCAGGACCGGCAAAAGAAATGCCAGAACCTGATTGTCGAACGTATCCAGACTCCAACCGCAAAAGCATCCCCAGAACGTTCGCCGTTCCACCGGCGTCGCCGCCCGATACCAGTCAAACATTTGCATTTCGATCTCCTCTTTGCTCCAGACGGTCCGCGTATGCAGTGCCGTGTTCCTGTTTGCCGATTGGGCCACGCCGATAATCCGGCCGACTGTCCTTCTCGACCCGGCGCGCTATTTATCTGATTGGTCTCTAGCGCGCGTCATTGCTCAACGCAATTGCACTGATTTCCACCTGTGCGCCGTAGTGGAGACGCCCACACGGCACGACCGTTCGCGCGGGCGCCGGGTCGCCGATGAATTCCCGGTAAAGCTCGTTCACGCGCGGCCAGACTTCTATGTCGGAAACGAACACCTGCACGCTCAGCAGCTTGCTTAGGTCGCTTCCCGCCGCTACCAGTACTTCTCGCACGTTTGAAAGTGCCTGAAGAACCTGCGCGTCGAGACCTTCGACGAGCGTGAAGTTGGCGCCGGCCGTCAGTGGCAGTTGGCCCGAAACGAATACCAACCCGTTTGCTTTGGTCGCTTGTGCGTAGTGCCCGCGCGGCAACGGCGCCTTATCAGTCACGATGTGTTCTATCAAAACGCTCACCATCAAGAGGAAATAGCGGTTAATCACAAATCACCGCCAGTAAGCGAAGGCTTACGTTGCATTCATCTGCGGCCGTCGCGCGTCCGCAATTCCAGTTCCGTCTTTCGATCGCACGAGCCCGCTCGTCAGCAAAACTGATGTACGCCCGTTCGGGCCAATCAGCGGCCGCAGCTCGTTGGTACAGCTTTGGCGATGGAGCGAAAACGATTTCGATTAAAAGATAGCAGCCGGCTCGGCAAAATACAAGCGTTGAAAAAATCTTACGAAATCGATTTCCGTCTGCATTGGAAAGTCCGGAACTTCGCCAGAGCCGTCTCGTGCAAGGCTTGTTAGCCGCATGGCAGCACTGTCGCAGGCCCACTTTGACATAACGGTTGTGCGTGTAAACACTGATTTCTGCCATTACGAACCATCCGAGCGCGGGAAGGCGCGGCCGGCGTCATAGCTGGCGAGAGTACGCGTCAAAGTTGCTGCTGTTCGTCTGTCGCGTAGAATGGCAAAATCGTTTTCGATAGACCTCACTCACTCAGATCCAGAGAATGTGAAATGAACATCCAGGAATTTGCGGCCATGCTTAAGCTGTCCATCAGCACGGTGTCGAAGGCACTGAACGGCCGCGACGACGTCAGCCCGGCGACCCGTAAGCGCGTACTCGAAGCGGCTGAGCTGCACGGTTTTTCTCCGGATCCGTCCGCGCGCCGCTTGCGCAGGCAAACGGCCGATACCATCGCCTTCGTCGTGTCGCCTCCGCAAACGTCGTTCGCTCACCCGTTCTTTTTGGACATGCTGATGGGGGTGAACGATGCGATGGACAACAGCGGCTATCAGGTCATCGTCGCGTCAGCACGAAGTGTGGAAACGGAAATGGACGTCTTCAAGCGTCTGATAGAGCGCCAGCGCGTCGACGCACTGCTGTTCGGTCGCACGCGCCGGCAGGACGAGCGCATTGCCTATCTTCTCGACCAGGATATCCCGTTCGTCGCTTTTGGCAGAAGCGAAACGTCCAACGATTTTCCTTACGTCGATATCGATCATCACGTCGTAGGCCGCGCAGGGTGTGCACGATTCATTTCATTGGGGCATCGGCGCATAGCACTCGTTCATGCGCCGGAGTACCTGATGTTTAGTCACCTCGAACGGGGGGGATATGTTGAAGCGTTGCGGGCTGCAGGGATCAAATACGACAAAACGCTCTGCATCGAGGCGGCGATATCCGAAGAAGGCGGAGCGGACGCCGCACGCCGGTTGCTGGCGCTCCCCGACCCGCCGACGGCCATCGTCTGTGGGCACGATCTGATAGCACTAGGCGTAATGCGGGGGATTTCGGAAACAGGCAAAGCGCCGGGTCGTGACATCGGTGTAATCGGTGGAGACGATCATCCAATCGGGCGCTATGTGCAGCCCGCGCTGACCACTTTTTCCGCGGAGACGCATCGCGCAGGGAAGCGGATGGCGGAAATGCTGCTCGAGCGGTTCGCCGGCAGGTCACCGCACGATCTGCAGGAGGTTTGGGCTCCGGAACTGATCATTCGCGCGTCAGACGGTCCTCACCGCATCCCCAATCCGGCTGAAAGCAACGCCAGTCCACCCAAACGGTCACGCACGCTTCGGCGGTGAGGTCCGCGCCCTGTGCTGCATGAGAACCCTTCCTGTCAGGAACGCATCGATCTGTCGCTCGAAATCTGGTCGGTCGTAGTTGACGAGCGCCATCCGCCATAGACCTTGCAAGCGGGAGGTAATGACCGATGCCGTGATTTGCAGGTCCAGCGGTTGCGGTAGCAAGGCTTGATACCAGTACGCGACGAGGCGATCAGGGGAATCGCCGAAACCTGCGACCAGGAATATCCGATTTTCCCATGTGCCACCGACTCGTGGACGACGAGTTCATTCGTGCGCCGGCGATCACCGTCTTGAAATTCTAAAGATCGACTGCTATCGTTCCGTTCGAAATCGTTTTCGTTATCATGTACGTCCGAGTGTGCCCTGCGAAACGGGAACCTCACCGCTCGCTTAAGTTGTGAGCCGGAGCAGTGAAGGTATTCGCTAAATTGGGTCGGGGCGCGACCTCCCACAACTCTCGGTGAAGCGTGGCCATTGCTCGACCTAAGTCCTCAGTGACCACGCCGTATGACCGTTTCCTCGGAAAAACACTGAATATGTTCTCTTCTATTCGCGCGCGCGTCGTGGCTATGTGCGTCGCTATTGTCGTGGTTTCGCTCGCAGCCAACACAGTTCTCAACTACCTCGTCGCCAGCGCATACAACGTCGATGCGATCGACAATAGCCTAAACGCCATCGCGGACGGTCACGCGGACGGCATAGGCGGTTGGATCGCGATGCATGGCCAAATGATCAACTCGCTTCAAGACGCCGTGCTCCTGCCAGACCCTTCGGCTGTGTTGAAGCAGATCGGCGCGGCCGGCAAGTTCACCAGCGTGTATGTCGGTTACCCAAACAAGACTGCGATGTTTTCCCCCCCCACTCTCCTGCCGGCCGATTACGATCCGACCCGCCGCCCATGGTATAAGCGGGCAACAACAGCAAACAAGCTGGTGGTCACGCGGCCTTACGTTGAAGCCGGCACAGGAAAGCTCGTGGTCGCCTTTGCCACGCCGGTGATACGCGATGGTGTGGTAAAGGCTGTAGTGGCGGGAGACGTAGAGATGGACACCGTAATTGCCAACGTCAGGGCGATCCACCCGACGCGCTCGAGCTTTGGGATGCTTATAGACACGAGTGGCCATATCGTCGCGCATCCGGACGTCAGACTGACACTCAAACCGGTGTCGGATATTGCACCGGCTCTTACCAGTGAGAAACTGACGGCGTTGTTACGCGCAGATCGTCCGGTCGAATTCGACTTCAGCGGTCGCGCCAAGCTGTTGCGTGCGCAGGCGATTGCTGGTACTGACTGGTACGTGATCGTCGCGCTCGATAAATCGGAGGCAACGGCCGGCATGCGTTCGCTGCTTATCGCGTCGGTGATAGCGCTCATCGTGATCGTAGCCATTGCCGCGGCGGTGGCTACGACTGTCACCGCGGTATCGTTTCAGCGTCTATCGAAAGTACGGGATGCGATGGACGCGATCGGGTCGGGCGAAGGCGATCTAACGCAACGTTTGCCCGCCGTCGGTAATGATGAAGTAACGCAGATCGCGTGCTCATTCAATACTTTCATCGAGAGACTCGGTCACGTCATGCTCCAGATTCGCGATGCCAGCGAATCCGTGCGTGTGGCCAGCAACGAAATCGCGGCCGGCAACGGCGATCTGTCGATTCGCACGGAATCCGCCGCAGCGAACCTGCAGCAGACCGCGGCCTCGATGGAACAAATCACCTCGACTGTGACGCAATCGGCAAACGCAGCCAAGCAGGCAGATGCTACTGTGATGTCCGCCTCGGAGGTCGCCTCGCGCGGTGGCGTGGTGATCTCCGAGGCAATTGCGTCGATGGGGCAGATCGAACAGGCCTCCGTCAAGATTTCAGACATCATTGGCGTGATCGACGGCATCGCCTTCCAGACCAATATCCTAGCGCTGAACGCTGCGGTGGAAGCTGCGCGCGCCGGCGAATTCGGCCGCGGGTTCGCTGTAGTAGCGGGCGAGGTACGCAACCTTGCGCAACGCAGCGCGGAAGCAGCGAAGGAAATTAAGACACTGATCGAAACGACAGTGGCAAGTGTGATCTCCGGTTCGCGCCAAGTGCGTCAGGCCGGCAAGACAATGACTGAGATCGTTAGCAATGTCGCCAACGTGACGATTATCATTTCCGAAATCACCAGAGCGGCCAATGAACAGACCGGCGGGATCCAGGAGGTGAATCGGGCTGTTAGCCAGCTTGACGAAATGGTTCAGCAGAACGCAGCCTTGGTCGAGGAATCCGCGGCTGCTGCGGCATCGTTGCAGATCCAGGCGGCGAGTCTCGCAAGCGCAGTGATGCGATTCAAACTGGACTAAGGAGGCGCGGAACAATGGACCCAAACAGAGGTCCTTCCATACGCAGTCGCATCGTTGGATCGGAGCCACGTGTTGATCGAGGAATATTTGCGGCTCGGGGGGGGCGTACCGCCGAATTGCGATGCGCGTCTCACACTTCAACGTTGCGCTAGCGACACTCATGCGCACGGGCTGGGTCGTGACGCTTCCTCGCGGCGTCGCCGACATTTTCAACGACGCAGGTCAGTTTGCGGTTTGTCCGCCGCCCATCGATCTACCGCATTTCGAATCGACCATTCACTGGCATGAGCTTTATTAGTCGTACGAGGGCGAACAATGGTTTCGAAAATTGTTACTGGAGACGTTGAGGCGATGAGTCAAGTGCTCGCCGCATAATGTCGAAGACTCAAAGCTGCCAGTCTCAAGCAGGTGGCTCGGTACCATCAAGGAGCGCAAGAGCATAACGACGACTTCAGCCGGTAAGCAGCGGCGGGCTCGTCCATCGGCGAAAGCATTCTCTGGCTTCGTCCGACATTGCGCAGGACAAAGGCGCCTTAGCCCGCCTCCTTATCGTAAATAGTCGATACTTCAACTCGCGCCTCTCTCCTCGCTCCTCGCTCAATGAAACGACGGATAGATCTGCGACTCCATGCGCACGTCCGCTTCACCTCTGGCTTCTGCCGTTCGAACGGCTCGGAGTTGGAAAGACCGATTGTCTCTTCCTAGCCGATTGGGTGAGGTCGCCACCGGCCGGTTTGGGGCTTTCAGGTCTTCAAGATCAAGGTTAAGACTAAGCATCCGGTTAGGAGGAAGTTGTCTGAGCGGGTTGGGCCGGAGGCGCCTCTCGCCTTCGGCGCTTGCCGGTCGCGACCGCATGACATCGGCGGGAGGCGCTCGGTCCGTCGCCACCATCAGGAGTTGAAGGCGGCCACGGCTTCCCAGCGACTTTCACGACATTGCCCCTCCCGTTTGTGCTCGAGAGGGCGAGTCTGCACACCATTAATTAGAAAGAGAGACGAAAGGCAAGCCGCTTGCAGGACTCGAACGATCTGGCGCGAAAACGAAAGGAAAATCAAGCCAGCCCCGAGTTGCAACTTCATAACTTGCGCTAGAATACCTGTATATTTATACAGTATTCGGGGCGATCGTGAGCCGAACTACCGCAGCCGCACAGCAGCTACGAACCACAGACGAAAGGGCACGTTCCATCGATGCTGCGCTGGAAGCAACTATGTATTCTGACTCGGGGGGAATAACGCTATGGCGCGGGGCACAGCTCGCGCGTGCCCACGGCAGGACGGTCGATACGGGCTACGCGGCCCTGTCGGCGGAGCTGCCCGGCGGTGGGTGGCCATTGGGCGCACTGGTGGAACTGCTGGTCCAGCAACCAGGGATTGGCGAGATGCGGCTTCTGAAGCCGGCGCTCGCCGAGCTGAGCGCGCGGCCGATTGCGCTGCTGCAACCGCCGCATGTCCCCAATTCGCTGGCGTTCAGCTATCTCGGCGTACCGGTGGAACGTCTTATGAGATTGCGCGCGCCGAAGACGGCAGATGCGCTCTGGTGTGCGGAGCGCGTGTTGCAGGCGGCGAGCTGTGGTGCACTCATCCTATGGCAGCAGCACATCCGGACCGACGCGCTACGGCGATTACACCTCGCGGCGCAGGCGTCGGAAACGTTGCTTGTGCTCATCCGGCCGCTGGCCAGCGCGCAGGACGCCTCGCCTGCCGTGCTGCGGCTGGGAGTCAGACCGGCTGACGGAGGCCTCGTCGTCGACGTCGTCAAGCGACGGGGCCCAATACGAAGCGAAATGCTGTCCATTACCCTGCAACCGTCACCGATTCTGCTCAGCCCCTATGGCCGTGTTCGTCGCCATCTTCCTTCCCCGGCTTTCGCTGGAGGTGTTCCGTCCGAGGTGGTCGCCTCGCACTGAGCACGGGTGCGTCGTGCTCGAGCGCGACAAGGTTGTAGTGGTGGATACGATGGCGCGGGAAGCCGGTGTGCTGCCCGGCATGAAACGGGGCGGAGTGACGACACTTTTGCCCGATGCGTTGATGTACGACCGGAGCGTCGAGCGCGAGCGCGAGATGCAACGCGAGGTCGCGTTCGGTTTGCTGCCTTTCTCGCCGCAGGTCGCGGTCTGCGACGAGGAAACCATCGTCATGGATGTCACGGCCAGCCTGCGCCTCTTCGGTGGCATCCGCCGCGTCTGCGAATTGATGCACGACGTGGTGAAGTCCATCGGCGTGACGGTACGCATGAGCGTCGCCCCAACTGGCCAAGGCGCGTGGCTGCTCGCAAAGCGCGGCCGCTGCCGCGTGCTCAAGATGCCGTCTCTTGAGCGCAACCTGAACGTGTTGCCGTTCACGGTCGTGCAAGAACTGCGTCCGTTCGCGGACTGGTTCCAGGGACTTGGCTGCCGGGTGTTGGGTGACGTCCGCCGCTTGCCGCGCGCCGGGCTGAAGAAGCGCTGCGGTGCAGGCTTACTCGATGCGCTCGACCGCGCCTACGGCCTTTCGCCAGAGCTGTATCAATGGCTCGAGATGCCACCGACCTTCAGCGCGCGCACCGAGCTCCCTGACCGTGTCGAGCATGCCGAAGCCATCCTGTTTTCGGCGAAGCGCCTCATCGTCCAGATGTGTGGCTGGTTGAGCGCTCAGCAACTCGCGCTCACTCACGCCACCGTGTCGCTCGAACATGAGCGTGGCCGCGAAGCCGTCGAGCCAACCACCCTCGAAGTCGCGCTCGCAGAACCGACATGGCACGAGGAGCATCTCGTCCGCTTGCTGAAGGAGCGCCTTGGTCGCATCGAACTCCCAGCCGCCGTCCTCGCAGTGCGCCTGACCGCATCCCGCGTGCAGCCCGCAGAGCCGCCAAGCGATTCGCTTTTCCCCGACCCGGGTGGTTCAGCCGAAGACCACAACCGTCTCATCGAGTTGCTGGTCGCGCGGCTCGGCTCCGAGAACGTGGAGCGCGCGGCGCCAACATCCGACCATAGACCGGAGATGGCGAACCGCTGGGTGCCCATCCAGAACGACGCGAAGACGCAGGCGCTGCCCGTTGAACTACCTCGACCGACCTGGCTGCTTGAGGAACCCATCAAGCTCATGATGAAGAATCATCGACCGTTTTATGGTTCGCCGCTCAGGCTCGTCTCGATGGGCGAACGCATTGAGGCGGGATGGCATGACAGTGAAGCAGTCACACGCGACTACTACGTCGCTGAAGCTGCCGACAAAAGCTGCTACTGGATTTTTCGCGAACGGCCCGTCGTGAAAACCGAGGAAGTCCGCTGGTTCCTACACGGCCTGTTCGGCTGAGCGGATAGGACGGCGCGCTCGTGGACTTTCCATCGTCAATGCTTCCAGATTATGCGGAGCTTTTCGCATTCACCAACTTCACGTTTCTCCATGGCGCGTCGCACGGGGAAGAGCTGGTGCAACGTGCATCCCGGCTTGGATACTCGGGGCTTGCGATAACCGACGAGTGTTCGCTCGCCGGCGTCGTGCGCGCCCATGTCGAGGCGAAGAAAGAGAAGCTGCCGCTGGTCATCGGTTCGTACTTCCAGCTCGTGAATGCGGACCGGACGCCGGCATTCGGCCTCATCCTGCTGGCACAGAATCGCGACGGCTATGGCAACCTCTCCGAGTTCATTACGCTGGGACGCACGCGCGCAGCGAAGGGTGAATATCTGCTCACGCCGCACGACATCTCGAAACCCGAGAAAGGCTATACACATCTCCGCGGCATGCCGAACTGCCTTGCCATACTGGTGCCGGGCTTCCCCGTGAAAGAGCACACGCTCGCCGTCCAGCTCGAATGGATGAACGATGTATTCTCAGGCCGAGCATGGGTCGGACTCACCATGCACCAGCGCGCGATGGACGACATCCACCGCGGCATCGTCGAACATGTGGCTGACCAGTATCGGGTGCCGGTGGTGGCGACAGGAAGTGTCGTCATGCACGTCCGCTCGCGCAAGCCGCTGCAGGACACGATGACGGCAATTAGGCTTCGGAAGACCGTTGCTGAATGCGGCTATGACCTCGCGCCCAATGCCGAAGGGCATCTGCGCTCGCGGTTTAGGCTGGGCAACCTCTATCCAACTCGCGCGCTCTACGAGACGCTCAACATTCTCGAGCGGTGCCATTTCTCACTCGACGAGCTTCGGTACGAATATCCGGATGAGCTTGTGCCAGAGGGCTTCACCCACGAAGCGTATCTGCGGCAGGAGACGTACATCGGCGCGCACCGGCGCTATCCCAATGGCATTCCGCACAACGTGCAGGAGCAGATTGAGCATGAGCTGCAGCTTATCCGCGAACTGGACTACGAGGCGTACTTCCTCACGGTCTACGACATCGTGCGTTTCGCGCGTAGCCAGCACATCCTGTGTCAGGGGCGTGGGTCCGCTGCAAACAGTGCGGTCTGCTATTGCCTTGGGGTGACGGAAGTGGACCCCGCGCGCGGCAACATGCTGTTCGAGCGCTTCATCAGCAAGGAACGCGGCGAACCGCCCGACATAGACGTGGACTTCGAGCACCAGCGTCGCGAGGAAGTCATCCAGTACATCTACCGGAAGTATGGGCGTGACCGCGCTGCGATTGCCGCGGCAGTATCGACGTACCGACCGCGCGGCGCGCTGCGTGAAAGCGGGAAGGCGCTCGGCGTTGACCCGCAGATTGTGGACAAGGTCGCGAAGTCGCATCAGTGGTTTGACCACTCGGCCGACCTGCTCCAGCGTTTCGCGGAATCGGGACTCGACCCGGAGAATCCGCTCATCGGCCTCTGGGCAAAGCTGGCCGCGCAGATTCTCAACTTCCCGCGCCATCTGTCGCAGCACTCCGGTGGCTTCGTCATCAGCCGCGGCAAACTCACGCGCCTGGTGCCCGTCGAGAATGCGGCGATGGCGGACCGCTCCGCAATCCAGTGGGACAAGGACGACCTCGAAGCGCTCGGGCTACTGAAAATCGACGTACTCGCGCTCGGAATGCTGTCAGCAATCCGGCGCACGCTCGACATCGTGTCGGAGCAACGCGGCGAGCGCTTCGAGATGCAGGACATACCGGCTGAAGACGCGGCGACCTATGAAATGATTTCGCGCGCCGACACGGTGGGCGTGTTCCAGATTGAGTCACGCGCCCAGATGAGCATGTTGCCCCGGATGAAGCCGCGCGAGTTCTACGACCTTGTCATCGAGGTCGCCATCGTGCGGCCCGGCCCGATTCAGGGCGGCGCCGTTCATCCGTACCTGCGTCGTCGTCAAGGGCTGGAACCGGTGACGTACCCGAGCGAAGCGCTAGAGGTCGCGCTCGGCCGGACGCTGGGCGTGCCCATCTTCCAGGAGCAGGTGATGCAGGTCGCCATCCTGGCTGCCGGCTTTACGCCGGGTGAAGCGGACCAGCTGCGCCGCGCGATGGCCGCCTGGAAGCGCAAGGGCGGCCTCGACAAATACTACGACCGCATCGTCAACGGGATGATGGAGGGCGGTTACGAGAAGGACTTTGCCGAATCCATCTTCCAGCAGATTCATGGCTTCGGCGAATACGGCTTTCCCGAAAGTCACGCGGCAAGCTTCGCTTTGCTGGTGTACGCGAGCAGTTGGCTCAAGTGCCATGAGCCGGAGGCGTTTCTTGCCGCGATGCTGAACAGCATGCCGCTCGGCTTTTACTCTGCGTCGCAGCTCATTCAGGATGCTCAGCGTCACGGCGTTAAGGTGCTGCCGGCGGACGTCACCATCAGCGGCTGGGATTCTGTCCTCGAATGTCACGAACCCAAATCGCGGCCGGCAGTACGCCTTGGCATGTCGCTGCTGAAGGGCATGAAAGACGGGGCCGCGGAACGCATTGAAGCCGCGAGAGCCGTGAGGCAGCTCGCTAGCGTCAGTGACCTCGCCAAACGTGCGCAGCTCGACCGGAAAGACCTTCAGGTGCTCGCGGCAGCGAACTCGCTGTCATCGCTCGCCGGCAACCGGCGCGAAGCGCTTTGGGCGTCGGTCGCCGCGGTGCCCGACCGCGACCTCCTTGCCGATGCACGCGTGGATGATGAGACGCCGGTGCTCGGCGCGCCGTCGGAAGGGGAAGACATCGTCGCTGACTACAACTCGATGAGCCTTACGCTCGGTCGCCATCCGCTCTCGCTGCTGCGGCCGGCGCTGCTCGAACAACGGCTCGTGCCGGCGGCGACGCTGATGACCTACCGCAATGGCCGGCTCGCTCGAGGCTGTGGACTGGTCACGGTCCGTCAGCGCCCAGGGACGGCGAAGGGCGTGATGTTCGTCACCATCGAGGACGAGACGGGGAACGTGAATGTCATCATCTGGCCGTCAATCCAAGAGCGGTTCCGGCAGGAGACGTTGGGCGCATCCCTACTCGCGGTGTACGGCACATGGCAGTGCGAGGGCGAAGTCCGCCACCTTGTCGCCCAACGGCTCGTCGACTTATCGCACCTGCTCGGCGGCCTAACGGCCATCAGTCGCAACTTTTGCTGAACACGAAGCCACGCGGCAACCAGAAAGACCGAGGTTGCCGCGGGAGCTAACTTCGCGCATGCGACACGAACAGCTGGTCTCCTGATTACCTCGAACCTACGAGCTATGCGAACCGTCGGCCGATTCCCGCGGCATCTGGAACATCCCGGAATCGGCGAGTTCCTCCCCGATGTAGGAACTCAACCTGATGGCTTCATCAATTTCGGGAGGAACGTCGTCGCCTTTGACTCGGTAATTGGCAAGCTTCCAGGATTGATTAGGCATGGTCGTCGTGAACTGCTCAATCGCAACCCGCTTATCGCGCTGGCGAAACGGATTGCTAAAGCTTACGCTGAACGCCTTGCCCAAGTCCCAGTGGTCAGCGAGTCGGTCCTTCTCTCGATAGTTATAGTGACGGTGATAGAGGTTCGTTAGCAGAACAACATCCACCCTGTTGTAGTCAGCCACCGGATGGTACGAGTCCTTTGTGAGAAGACCCTGCCGACCGAACATGTAGCCAACCCACTTTTGCAAATCGCTGGGACCGTCACCGCAAACTGCAAGCACATTCAGTGTATCGTCATGAGTCGAGTCGGCGAACTTTCCGTGGGCAGATATAAGAAAGTCTTTGAGCTTGTTGTCCATGTGAGGCTGCTTACGCAACGGCTGCGCGTTCGGGGCGTGCGACAACGCTTTCTGGAGGTCCTCATACACCTGCTCAAGTTCCGGGTGGCGCCCCCATACCCCGAGTTGATAGCCCTCGGTTTGGTCTAATTCGTTCTTTTTCGAATAGTCTGCGCACTTCACCTCGACATTGAACCTGAGGCCACGCGATTCGAAGGAGCAGTCGACGTCCTTCGGTGCGGTTACGACAGGTTCATACTGAAATTTGGTCGGAAATTTACTCGCGAAGTATCCACAGATAGACAGCTCACAAGCAGCTTGTAGATATTGAACCTCATTGAGCACGGCTTTATTCAGCTGAAGCTTTTGCCTCAAATTCGTCAATTGCTTTGGCGTGAGGAACGGCGCCAGCTTCTCATAGACCGCGTGCATGCCGGCCGTGTATGGATTGGATTCACCAGGCTCGGATGCCAGGTAGGGGTTGAGGATAAGGTCCTGCTGCATGAGAACGGAGCACCAAATGGGGGATAGTCATTTTACGAACTCTCCGTAACACTTGGGGGCGTCACACGCTGGCTTGCCGTCCATAATCGTTCACACTCGACCTCGCCGTTTGCACGACAGCGAAGCGGAGCGTTGCCATGGAGTGCAGCAGACATCATCGACGTCCGTCCTCCGGCCACCCAAGGCCAGCCCTTCCGAAATTTTTTGCAGGCAAATCTCCGTCGCTCGTAACCAGATTTTCGACCACTTCCTCCCAATGCGAAGTCATCCCCTCCGGCACGGTATACATACCGCTGGCCGTTCCGCGGACCAGGCGCGTGACTGGTCGGACATCAACGGCAGCGGTCACGGGATAGCCGGTACTGTGGGATAGCCTTGAGATACCGGACAGGGTGGCGAAGTTAGCGCCTTGAGGCGAACGGCTGACGGGCGACGCTGGCTCCGAGGGGCATCTCACGATACTCGGAACGTGTCTGAAGGCCGTGCATAGGATAAGGAGAGGCTCAACTTCACCGAGGGGCATTCTCGAAAAACTGGTTCTATACGAGAGAAAAGTGCTCAAACCCACGCAGATGAAGCGAGGGGTTCACCCTCGTTCCGCGGTGAGACCGTGCGACTCGTCGGTCACCAACGTCAGCGGTTGGCCGAAACCTTGGGTCGAGTCACCAGTTTCCGCGTCATAGCGGGGGGAGTGGGATTTGCAATCCGTGATTTTTTCGACGTCGTCTGCTGAAATCGAACCGGTAACACTTGGAACCCGCTCTCCGCGAAGTCGCGGAGGCAACAGAGGACACGACTATGAAACACGACAAGAATCACCGCCCTATTGCCTGCGACACTTGCCCGCAGGACGACCCAACGATGTTCGATGCGCACGTGACCGACGAAACACTGGCCGCGTACCAATGCGACCACATCGACGAAATGCTTGACGTCGACATTCGTAACAGCGGCCATGTCGATGGACACTGCCTGGAGTGCAACGGGCCGGACGATGGCGATTGCGGCGACGGCGAAGACTTCCGCGACCCGGTGTAGCCGACAGAAAGCTGGGCCGCGAATCGCGGTCCGGCCTTAAAGAACGAAATTAGGAAAGCACGATGACAACGGCGGAACAACGAGATAGCGACTGGCGTACGGTAAAACCCAAGACGGCAGCAATTCTGTCTATTTCACAACCGCAGGCTGCCGAAATCCTGCGTGCGGCGCCGCGCGACGACATTGCCGTTCTCGCACGGGCGTTCAAGGCGCCGGCGAACCGCGTACATAACAAATGGATGTTGTGGCTTCTGGCTGGACTGCCGACCGAACGGTGGGGTACGAGCCCCGAGGGTGAGCGCTATATCGTTCCGCAGGGCGACGAGTCTATGCGCTTTCTGACACAAATCGGCTCAGATGCCGACATCGGGTCGGAGGGGCATACGTTTTTGGAAGCCAGACGGCTGCTTGTAGATGCGCTTGACGACGAATTCAGCCCGTATCACAGTATGACGAGGTGGTTGCCGCCGGCTTCGTTTTCCACTAACACGCAGTTGCCGCTGAACGGAGATTGCGAATTCGGTGCTGCCCTCGCGTGGCTAGAAACGTGGCAGGACGGGCGAACGTTAGATTGCAGCTATGCCAAACATGTCGCAGCCGGATGGTCGGTCCATATGACCACTCCTGTCGAGATTACTCGAGCATGTTCGTTTGAAGTGCTGTCGCAAATGAAACGGCAGGTCAGTGAATGGTGTGCGGACTCATCTTTGGTGGGCACGCTGCCCCCGAGTCTTCCTGCACGAATTGCCGCCAACCAAGCCGTCAACCGTGCGCTGTTTGAGTGGTGCCGTAAAGACAAGCTCGGACGCGAGGCCGCGGTGGTGAGCTTTGAATTTCTAAGCCAGTTTAATGCACACGGATTCGATTTCGTACCGGCGGTCATAGAGGACTGGGCTGACAACAGGGAGGGTCAAAAGGCCGGGCTCGTTGATTTGCTGTCCCACTTCTTCGGGTCCAGCGGGCGGTTTATTGATGGCAACTTGTTCGACCTGCCTATGACGCAGGAAAACATTGAGCTAGCAGCGGAGTGGAGCTTCGCATTGCGTGACCACTACGTACCAGGTCGAGGAGGTGGGGAGAAGCGCAACGCACACAAGGTGCATGGAAATGCGGAACACCTCGCCATCTTTGCTTTCGCGATTGTCAGCACGTTCTACGTTACGGGGAGCTGGGAAGGTGAGTCAGAGCACCGGCGCGTCCGAACCTTAAGGGAGCTTCCGGGAAGCCGCAGCAATCGGACGTATGCCGTATTTCCGTGGGCAGGAAGTGGAACTGATGTGGACACGTCAGTTCGCGCTCACGCAGGTGAGCTTATCGGACAAATCTACAGTCAGATGTATTTCGGTAACTTGCGTGCAGGTGAAGCACGGGCATACGCATCGCTCCAGAGCATACGCAAAGCGCATCAGCAGCAGTTGCTTGAGTTCGCGGTGAAAAATCGCAGCTCGCAGGAGTTGATGAACCTGTTTTCGCACGTGATGAAACGGGGAGGAGAAGAGAACCCACAATCAGAAAGCGTCGTCGTCGACGTCTGACTACACACAATGAAGGTCGAATCCTAGAGAACAGCTCATGCTCGGTGCGAGCGTACGGAAAGGCCACACAGGATATAGCGTGGCGGTTGACGTTGGCACGGCGGCGCACCTCCATTTTCTGACTATCTTAGGCCGAGCGGTGTGCCTCCAGTTTGATTGAGGTCTGGGCCGACGGCCTGTCGGAGGAAGCCCCAGAAAGCACCATCGAGCGGCAGCCCTTTCGCCTGTTCGATGCGATGAGGCAGTGCGCAGGGAGAAGACGTCGGAAGCGATACAGTTCTATCGTGCGTCGGAACGTGTCAACGATGGGCGGCAACATGGCGTGGGCGGATTCAACCGGTGGATGCAATAGTTTGCTGGAATCGCTCAGCTGGCGTTTCGTAGTCCAGCGTCTTTCTGGGACGCTCGTTCAATCGCCTG